>JBEKWO010000014.1:0-60307 GCA_049512975.1 Xanthobacteraceae bacterium
CGCGCTTGCCGCTCACTACGAAAAGGAAACAAACAACTCCGCTCTTGTCCAAAACGCGAAAGCCGCTTAACGTCATTCACGGCAACGCCCGCTTCACAAAGTTCAACAAAGACCGGGGCGATCCCTTGTGGCTTTCGCGCCGAGATAACCTACGGACCCGACGCCCGAGGGATGATCGAAATCCACCACACAGAGCCGCTTTATCTTCGATCCGGCGTCGGGTGGCGTATGGCAGTTACTGATGCACTGAGGCTGGTCGTGCCGCTGTGCCCGAATTGTCATCGAGTTGTCCACAAGAACCCTGAGTGTTGTATGCCCATAGCGGAACTAACCGGCCTGGTATCGGACATTCGTAAGTCACGGTAAAAGCGCAGTTTTTCAGCCATCAAAGTGCTTAATCTGGCAGTTTCTGCACCCCCGTTGACGCGTCAGAACAAATAAAGAACACTAGACAAGCTGATTCGCCACGCGCGCCGCTGGTTGGAGCGTTGAATGCAAAACACATCGCACGCAGTGATGGCCCAGCGCTCCGAGGGTAAAACCAGCCTCGATGACTTTCCCACACCCCCCTGGGCGACGCGGGCGCTGGTGGAGCATGTAGTATCGGCCAAAGGAGCCCTAGGTTCGATGACTTGCCTGGAGCCCGCCTGTGGACGCGGCCACATGTCGGTGGCGCTCGCAGAATACTTTGGCGATGTCGTCTCCTACGACGTGTTCGATTACGGCTTTGGGAGCGTCGCCGATTTTCTAAAAACGAAGCACGATGCCGGATCTTTCGACTGGGTCATCACCAACCCGCCATTCAAGCTGGCGGAAGATTTTATCGAGCGCTCTATGAAGATAGCGCGGCATGGTGTTGCCATGTTGACGCGCACGGTCTTTATCGAAAGCGTCGGTCGCTACGAGCGGCTGTTCAGGCCGAGGCCGCCGACATCGTTTGCTCAATTTGTCGAGCGTGTCCCCATGGTGAAGGGGCGAGTAGACAAGAAGGCGTCGACGGCTACCGGCTACGGATGGCTCGTATGGGAAAAGGACCGTCCGGCCAAGTCCAGGCTCGTCTGGATACCGCCATGCCGCAAACTATTAGAGCGCGATGGCGACTACCAGCAGTCGCCGCCTATGCCTAAGCGTCGAACGTCTGCTATAGTACTCCCACTTCACAAGTCTGACGTGGGCGACCTCTTCTTTGAGAAGACCGATGGGGGAAGAAGTTCTCAATCTCGTTAAAGATGAGGTTGAGAAAACGATTCAGCGTCTAAACACTAAGCAGTTCACGCCCGACCCGATAGCGGGCCGTCATTTTTCAAAAATCACGAGCATTCTCAGTTCGGCCTACAAGCGGCATGGATACATACTTGAACACGCACTGTTAGAAGCCCTCAAGCAGTGCCCGTATTTTGAAGTATGGCGAGATGAGCTGTTTCAGGTGCCATCGACCGTCGACCACATCGTTGAGGGCTCGATTGTCGCCGCAACGAAATTGATTGGTACGGATTATCCTTATTCCGATGGTCAGCGCACGCTTCAGGTTGATATTTTGGTATTTGATAAAAACACCGGCATCTTGAAGGCCTATGAAGTCAAACGCGGCGCTGGCCTGCACGACTCTGGTAAGCGTCGATCAATGCTCAGGGACGTGCTCTGCGTGCAGGTGTTGCTAAAGTCTTACGGGAAACAGCGCGGACTTGATGTGAAGGAAGCGTTCAGTCACATCATCTTTTATTACGGCCAATGTTCGATACCAAAGCCATTTAGTCTCATTGGCTCGGAACTCGACGAACATTTCGGGTGGCCGGTACAGGACGCGGTTGAAGAAGTAAACGCTTATTTTCAATCACGCCTTTTTGCAATCTTGTCAGGTGCAGGCTAGCTCTAGTGATCCGAATCTGACGCTTGGTACCGGCATATCAGTTGCCAAGGCGACTTAAACGCATGATTTGCCCCACTACGGGCGTTGTTGCGATCAACTGCCGAAAGCCTCGATCATCAGGATTCCATGGCTACAGCGAAGCAGGAACTTGGGGAATTTGGCGAAGAGCGGGTGGTTCAGGATTGTGGCTGTCCTCGCTGCAAGCGCTTTCGTACACTTGTACGGTTGCCGTCCAACTTCAAATGCGCGGATGTGATCTGCGACTTCTGCGGCTACCTTGGGCAGGTTAAAACCGTAACAACAAAGGACATAAATGCTGTGCCGAAGACCATCCTTGGCGCAGCGTGGGCTCCGCAGAAGGAGCGGATGGGATCGGGTATATACTTTCCCCTTTTCCTCGTTTTGGTAGATGCAAAAAATAAATATGCAATATTTTACCTTCCCGCCGATGTTCAACAGCCCTCGATGTTTCGTCCGCGCGTGCCACTTTCATCGACCGCGAAGAGGGCAGGTTGGCAGGGGTTCGTATACGATCTCGCCGGATCGCAAGATCGGTTTGTCCGGCTGAAATAAACGATCACACGCCTAGCCGGGTACCGTCCCTCACGATGAAGCACGCGTTGTTGTGCTCCTCGACGATCCACGGCGGCGGGAAGCGGCGCGCGGGCGGCATGGACGTGATTCAGGACTATGCGCTAGGCATCCTACGGGCAGGATCGCGATGTCCCTTCGCGGCTCGCGACAAAGAACGGCGTATTCTCAATTTGACATCTGTGTGTCAGCCCTGATGCCTCTACGGCACGCTCGGTGCTAGCGGAATCCCATGCGCGATCCTTATAGATAACAACATCCGGGTTCGGAAGCCGATCGACAGACCATTGATAAAGCCACTCGTCCCGAATTAGAGATTCTGGCACGAGCGAGGCCACAGCATCGTCAACGATGAGTCTGCCGAACTCTTTGCGTCTGTTGATGACATTTCGCAGTGCCGTTTCGTAGGTTCCGATTGCGCCAAAGTTTGGAACGCTAAGCCCTTCCCAAGGGGCGTTGCCAAGGTTCCCCCGGCCCAATGAAACAAACAGCACGATTGAGAGCACAGAGGTAAATAGTTGCAGGTTCATGCGTGCCCGTTTCATGGAAAATGCAATGCTCGGCCACGCAATGGCGACAATAATCGGAAATGAATAGTAGCTCGCAAGAGCGCCTGCATACCCGCTCGCAGCGAGCAACGACATTAGAATCCACGGCAAAACCGCGATTGGTCCGACTGCGAGAATAACGCTTCGCTTCCATACAGCCGTCGTCAATAAGAAAATCAAAGGCCACGTCAGATAAGCCTTAGCCGTGAGCAATACGATCAATCGTTGCCCCACAAGCGACCAACTCAGATGCGAAAAAATCGGATCACCCAAATAAACCACCTTTAATCTGCTTAAAGGAGCGGGATAAAAGAAATGCTGAAAGGCGAGCGCCGCGAAGGAATAGCCAAAGCAAATGCACGCAATAAGCGCATTCTCGCGCACCGACTCCCACGAGTCTCCCGATACCCGCTGCGCTAGCGCCAATAGGATGAGCACCAAGCCTGCGTGAACGCCCGCATCCTCGCGAACTAACAGGCACAATCCGAGCGCAACATATGCGCCTATCCGGTGGCGGGTAGACCGCAGCGCAAGAAAGAGAAGCAATAAAGCCGGGATCGCGATTTCGACGTGGGGAAAGCCGATTGTCGAAAGAACCGGCCCGCAGAAGGCGGTGGCGAGGGCCGTGATAGCCGCTAGCGCGAGATTGTCCGACCGCATGCAGGCGACGAACACGGCCGATCCCAGCAAGCCCACCCACACGCCTTGAAGAAGCGAGAAATATGCAGCGGCCGGGATGAACGACAAGGCCTGATGCAGCGCGGAAGTTACGTAGAAGATCGGCATAACGTGAATCGTGAAAAACGCGACGTGCTGATCAAATACCGGCGGCAGCAACATCGGCCACGACGTTGAAAACGAGGTGAGATAGGCGAACTCGCCGCTGTCCCAAAAATATGCGCCCGTTCGGTAGAAATGATTGAGCGTGTAGTCTGAAACCAACACGGCGCAGATGAGGAAGCATAGGCAGGCAAAAAGCGACTGCGGCCTTAGTCGGCTAATGCGATGGTGCCAAAGTTGCTCCCGCTTGAATCCATTCACCGCAGCCCCCACTTGCGGCATAACCAGAGTCTCGATCTACCTCGCTCTCGCCGGGTGACGCTAATAAACGAAATGGATATTGTTTGCCGTCAGGCTCGCCTCCGATACGCCAACTAGCTCAACCATGTCCGAGGCGACAATTTTGGTTACCGCAGACGTCGTGGTTGCTGCGGCTGCGTTTGCACCATTCTCGAAATCAACATCGGCGATGTGAGCGTTGCCGCTTGCATCGTTGTAAAGGAATAACATGTGAGCATCAGTATTGGCATTCACGCCTGTACCGGCGAAGGTCAGATTGAACGTGCTTCCAAGTGCGGTAGCGAGTGCCGCTGCATTGGCGAAAGTCGCGCCAGTGATTTCAATGACATCTGCCGTCGCAGAAAGCGTCGCGCCGGGAGTCACGGCATCGACGACGGATATACCGTCATTAATGCTGTAATTTATGCCATTTCCAGGTGTCAAGCCCACACTAGCAAAACCAGACTCGTAACCAACACCCCATGCCCCTACCGAGAATTGGAGGATGTCTGCATTAGAGCTGGAACCGGGTGTAAAGTTCGTAATGACAGACTGGTCAACGCTGGTGCTTGCGGCCGGAACGATGCCACCCCCAACACCGGATGGTGGAACGCCCCAGAAACCCGGCTGAATCTGGTCATTGGAGTTCACGATGGTTTGGCTTGTGGAGTAGAAGTCTCCGAATTCAGAGAGGACCAATTGGTACCCATTGAACTGAATGGTGTCGCTGACAGTGTGACCATTCAGGTAGATCGTATCAGCACCACCGGCCGTGTTAATCGTATCCCCGCCCACCTCGCTCGCAGTTATCACGTCGTTCCCCAGCGATCCGACCAGGGTGTTTGCGTGCACAGTCGAACCTGTAATGATGTCCCCTGTGGTGCCATTTACATTCGTGTCGGGGCCAACCATCACAAGCCCGCCCGAAGATGCAGCATTGATGACCCCCGCCGCCGCACCATAAATTGTGACAAGGCCAGTGTCTGTGTCGTTGATCGTAGTGCTGGTGCCGGAAAGGCTCAGTAGACCGGTAGTTAGTGCCTCAGTTCCACTGATGTTCACTATCTCCGATCCATCTGGATTCGCTGTAAAGGTGTTGATCGCGGCAGTGTCAAAACGAGAGTACTCGTTGTACCCGAGGTAGTTCTCAGTGCTGCCGGACGAGATAATATTAATAATTCCATATCCCGTCGCAGCAAGCGACCCGTAGGTGTCAGGATTAACAACAATCAACTCATTCGTGGTAGCTGTCACATTGAGGGCATCGATACTGTATGGCCCTCCTCCTTCGAGAGCGAGAGTGAATGTGGCGAGCGCGTTGATAATCGTCGAGGAGCCGCCTAGTTCTAATTCGGTCACAGAACTGGGCAACAAAGCCATGTTGATGGTGCCGCTGGCAGACCCTTCAAAAATTTGGAAATTTTCTGGGGTGGTAAGTGGAATTGTTGTCGTTAGCGTCGCGTCGTTCACAATTAGGGTATTCGTTCCACCACCACCATTAAGAGTAGTCATTGCGTCGATCACAACAGGCGTGTAGGCGGCGGCGGATAGATCAAAAGTATCATTGCCTGATCCGCCCTTGACGACAGTGAGAAGGCCAGCGTTTCCAGCGTCAGAATAACCACCCAATATGAGAACATTACCTGTTGTTGACGATGCATCGATGGTGGTTAGGTTTGCGAAACCCTCGGTATATAGTGTTATGTTCCCTGAACCGGAGAGCGTCATCGTTTTGGCGGATGTGGCGCTCCCCTCGTAAAGGTCAACTAAGTTATTGCCCGTAATGTTGATGTGCCAGTTCTCATAGCCGTTAGTCGCATTGCCATCGGGTTCGACCGTCAGTTGGGCGTATGGCCCTACAATTCCAGCGTTGTCCAAATTCAGCGCGAGTGAATCGTTGGTGCCGGAGAGGGCCGACGCAGCAATGAGGACAGTGAGGGAGGAATCGGTGTCGGTTAGACCTACCGTTGTCAGCGCGCTCTGCAACGATGCTCCAGTGACGCCTACGACAAGCGGGGCGTTTGAATTGACGTCGTTGAGTGTCAGCAAACCCGATACCAGCGAACCACCGGTGATCCACTGAGGGGCATCCCACGTTCCGACGTTCGTCAGGTTCCAAGTAGACACCCCGTGGATCGCAGCACCCAAAAGATTAGTTGTCACTGGATTGAAAGAAGCGTTCAGCGTGCCGCCTGTCCCGGTATCGACGATTGAGTCACCTGTTTGGAGCGTCGCAACCTGCGCCACCAAAGGCGCATTAAACTGAACATTGTTTGCAGCGGCATTGATGTTGTCCGCGCCAAGGGTGAGCGTGTAAGTCGCGGGGGGATCTGAAATTATATTTACACTGGCAACGCTTGATGCCGCCGATGTGACGCCGTTGTCGGTGTCCGTCGCCGACAAAGTGTCGACACCCAAAGGCAGCGGACTTGAGGGTGTAAACGTCCACAGGCCGTTGCTTCCGACCGGTGCGGTTCCCAACGCGGTACTGCCACCGTTCAGGTGGAGAGTTACCGTTGAACCGGCAGGTGCGCTGCCGGTGATCGTCGGCTCGACGTTGGTCGTCGGTGATGCGGGCGCATTGATCAGCGGCGGCGGCGGCAGCACGTCGATTGTAACAGCGGCAGATGCCGTCGATGTGACGCCGTGCTCGGTGTCCGTTGCCGACAAAGTGTCGACACCCAAAGGCAGCGGACTTGAGGGTGTAAAGGTCCACTGGCCGTTGCCTCCGACCGGTGCGGTTCCCAACGCGGTGCTGCTACCGTTCAGGTGGAGAGTTACCGTTGAACCGGCAGGTGCGCTGCCGGTGATCGTCGGCTCGACATTGGTCGTCGGTGATGCGGGCGCGTTGATTACCGGCGATGCGGGTGTGTTCGGCGGCGGATCTAAGGCCGAAATTATTGCGCTTTCGGCGACCGACATCGTCGTGGGGTCTGCCGTAACCCCCGCAATGTCAGTGTTCGTCAGCTCGGCTGCAGCCACCGTGAAATTTATTCCCTCGGTCGCCACTACGAAATTCGCTACACTTATCTTGTTAGCAATTGTCGTCTGGTCAGTGCTCTGTGCGCCATCGATTACCGCCAGGATAAAATCGCCAACCACTTTCGGGTTGCCTAGATTTTCAGACAGATAATTTTGCCAATAGGCCAGTCCGCCAGTATCGGGCATCCGGTTGAAAAGATTCTGGTAAACCTGCGTGATGAACGCTTGAATATCGGCTGTCGTTGCGACCAGCGGATTAGCGAGAAACGGATACTCCGCCTCGGCCTCGACCTGCACGGAGAATGACGCTGCGATCTGTGAGGTGTTAATCGCGCCGGAATTGAGTTCGTCGAGCCAGTAAGTCAAACCGCCTTGATCGGCCGCACGACCAAAATATCCGACGTAGAGGGCCTCGATCTGTGACTGCGGATCATTCGCGAATGGAAACGTAGCCATAGCGCACCCCCACTCAGCCGTTTCGGCTTGGTGTTAAAAGCGTCCGATGCTCCGGAGCTAGCGGGGGCTTTCAGTTTTCCAGTATCGACTCTATCGAAGGCGCGCTACATATCTATGGCGCGCTACATAGGCCCGCAGCATTGACCCAGTCGAGCCTCCGTTTGCCTCGTAATACCCTCGCGCCGTGGGGTGCATTGATCTACATCAAGCTGTTGATGGATTCCGGTTCGGTCTTGCAGTCCACGCTGCCCGCCACGCCGAGTGAGATCGGCTGCGGGCTCTCGGGGTTGTTGCGGACACTTACCGAGTTGTCCGCCCGGCCCTGAACACCGAGAGGCCGGAGAAGTTGGCTGGCCCCCGGCTAGCCGAAAGGGCATGCGGCTCGGCCCGTGGGCGCCTCGAACCGCGCGGCAGAAGGACAAGAAACGCGCGGTGAGCCGTGGCCAACAAAACAGCCTTCGTCGATCGGATAGTGACGCCCTTGATCGACGAGGCCGTCGCGGAAGGGCCATCCGCGAACCGCGCGTGGAAAAGGAGCGAAACACGCGCGGGAGGTAAGTTGGGCCACCGTCTGGTGCTCGGCCCTTATCGAGTCGAGACGACGGCCCCTCGCCGCGCGCGATACCGGGAGGAAAAACGCGCGCGGGTAAACTCATGCGGAGCGGCGCAGCGCCTCGGCTTTCGCGCGGCGGAGCCACGATCGAGGCCATGCTCGGCCTTCGCGGCGGCCACGCGGGCTTGCCATCCCAGCCAGGAAGCACCGCGCGGTCTTACGCCGTGCGGCGTTTGCGATTTTCGAGGTCTTCGTGCCGCAACCGCGCGCTCTGAAGTCGCTCCTGCTCTTTATGCCAGGCCGCAAGGCGCTGCTGTTCGCGACTTAGCTGTTGCTGCTGAGCATCGGCGGCACCGTGCCAGTTGTCGGAATAGCGGGCATCGTGAGCTGACGTCACCATCGCCTGCGCCATGGCCACGCCGAGGCCCTGCTGGCGCGGCGGCCATGCTGTTTTGCCATCAAAACCGAGAAGCGTGGTCGAGGCGGCGATACTACGATCGGAGGAACTGAAGCTTGCTAAGTTTCTCGCGATCAACTCCACCTGTTGAAGGTGTCGTTGCCCCGACGGCGCCGAGATGTTGATGCGGCTCACGTCGCGATCGACCGCTTCAGCGTTGCTGAAGATGGCAGCGAGCCGCTCGATCAACTCACGAGATTTCGAAAACTCAGCCGCCGCCTTGTCGCGCCGCACTTCGACCCGGTCACGATCAGCCTGCCAGCGCGATAGAAACTCACTCGCTTCAGCTTCCTGATAGCGGGACTGCAAGTGCGATAGAGCAGTCTGCAGACGGCCAACCACAAGCGTGGCC
The DNA here is from genome assembly GCA_049512975.1 of Xanthobacteraceae bacterium. Taxonomy (GTDB): domain Bacteria; phylum Pseudomonadota; class Alphaproteobacteria; order Rhizobiales; family Xanthobacteraceae; genus BOG-931. The sequence goes on from JBEKWO010000014.1 coordinate 8,869, forward strand.
AGCTCTATCGATGCTCGCGCTCTATCGGGATCGGGCGTAATGGTCACATCCATTGCCGCTTTGCTTGTGGCAGCAGCATCCTGCTCGGCCGTGGCGAGCGCCTGCTCGACCTCGACGAGGAGCGCGGCAAGATCGGCCGCCGTGGTGTCATTTTTCAACGCATCGGCGATGCGCACTTCGATGGTTTTATCGCTCATGGTTCTCCTCCTAGATATCCATATGTTTGTTCTGCGTAAACGCGCTCGGTGATGGCATGGCCTTTTACGAGCGCCAGGCGTTGGCCAGCTCGGCATCTCTGGCGCGATAAAGCTCATCCATCGTTTGTTGATGCGAGCGGCCGTCGGTAGCGCGAACGGGCGAAGCATCGCGGGGCTCGTTCTTGCCAGCTCGCCAGGCCTCGCGCAGCTCCGCGTCTCGGAGCTGGTAGAGTTTCGCCATCCGCTGCTGGTGATCCTTCGCTGACATCGCGTCGCTGGTGCTGTCGTCGTTGGCCACGCATTTCAGTTTGCCGTCGACCGTCCGCAGGGTGCCGGAGCGGCCGTCGATCGTGCAGAGGTCGCCGTCGCGCTGGCCCACTGTGCCGCGCTCGCCAAAGCCGACGACATCGTCGCCCCGCTTGAACGCTGCCTCGAGGTCGGCGTCGTACTGGGCGTAATGGTCCGTGGCGCGCGGTTTGCCGTCGGCGAAACGGAAGCCCGGCCTGTTTGCTGAGCCGTCCGCGAAACGTGTGTCACGCATGTTGTTTCCTCCTTGTTGCTTGTGAAGTCCGAGCCGTTCTCCGGCGCGGTATGTGCTGCGCTTGGCCGCCTCGATCGCCGCTCGGCCCGTCGGCGACTCGTCCATGAGCGCCATCGGCACCCTGAGTTTGTCGCCTGAGCGAAGGATGAAGCGAATGTCGCCGTCGTCGTCGATTTCGTCGACGTTGAACGTTCTGCCCATGATGGGTGTCTCCTCTTGTGAGTCGGTGAAGTAGCATCGCGCGTCGCCGTCGCCCGAGAGCGCGTCGGCGATCGCCGCGTCGACGGCGGCGTCAGTGATCGGAAGACGGTGCCGGGCCAACTCGGCCATGACGGAAGCGACGAAGACCTCTGGGGCGCGAACCATCCGGGCCGTCGCCTGGATTTGCAGCCGATGCGCCGACGAGAGATTCAGCACACGGCCGCCTCAGTGGGATTCCCAATCCGTGGCCACGCCGTCCGCCACGGTCGGCGCGTACGGCATCCCGTCCTTCGGGTCGTCGGCGGTGCCGCCGATGGCGCCGCCCCATCCGGCGAGTATGCCGCCGCGCCACGTCCCGCCCGCACCGGGCGGCGGCGCCATAAACAGGTGCCAAGTGCGCGCGTACGTCGTGGGCGCGACGAACTCCCCGCCGGCGCCCGGGAGCACTCTACCAGCGTCGATGATCTCCACGGGCCACGACGCGCGGCGCACGGCGCGGCCCTTCTTCAGTTGGTTTTCGGCCCACGAGAAGTTCATTTGCGCGCCCGCTTCAGCGCGTCGTCGGTGTAGATGTTCACGTGCAGCAGCTTCCGCAGGACGTCGGAGACATCGTCATCGGTCGGCGGCTGGCAGGCGAGGGCCGCCAAGGCGTACTCGCAGTCGGCGAAAAACACGTCCCTAGTTTCCGGCGAAACCTTCAGGGCGGCGGCGGCGCGGATGCGCTCTTTTTGGCCGAGCGTGAGGTGCTGGAACTGCGGCATCATCACATCACCCATCCCGCGAAGTGCGCGGCGGCAGCGAGCGCCACGATAACGACGATGACGGCGAGCGCGGCGACCGCGTTGCGTAGAAGCTCATCCGTCGTGGTGGTTCTGTCGTCGCTCATGGCATGCGCGACCAGTCGATCTGGCGCGGCCCCCAGAGCGCTTGCCGGCGGTCGCCGATGTCGCCGCCGAACACCTGTCGGAAGTATTGCCGCTGCCGCCACAGGCGATTTGCTTCGGCCTTCTCGGCTTCGAGTTCGGACTTGGGCTTGGCGGCATCAGCCGCCACCTGCTTCTCGAACATAGTGTCACCCCCTTTTCAGCGCCTCGAGGTACCATTGAGGAAAGTTGACGCCCTCCTCGCCCCGCCGGTGGTCCGCGTAGGACTGGCCGCCACTTCCTCGCTCGTCGGCGTCCAAGTCCAGGCCGTCGATCCAGTTGTGCGCGCCGGCACCGAAGCCCACGAACAAGCTTTCGCTCTGGCTCTGCACGGCGGCGTGGCAGGCCATCGCCAGCGCCACGACGACGTCGATCTTGTGCGACGCCTTCTCTTTGCTGATCCGCCAGCCGCGCGGCGTCTCCACCGCGACGGCGCGTGAGACGGCAAGCCGCATCGCGGCGTCGGGGTAGCAGACCAGGCTTTGCGACTGGATCAGCTCGTATAGGTTCTGCGACATCGCGGTCAGGTTCGCCGAGGTCTGCGGTAACTCCTCCAGCGGCAGCCCCAGCTTCACCAGGCGCTGCGCGCTCGCCGCCATCTGGTATGGGTCGTACAGCACCTTGCGCAGCCGGAAGCGCTTGGACAGGTCGACCAGCGCCGCCTCGATGGCGCCGAAGTCGATCGGCTCCTCCGGCGTCGGCTGGAAGACGCGGTGGAAGGCCAGCCGCACCTGCCGCGACTTGGCGTCGTAGGTCACGCCGACGATGGCGGTCGAGTCGTGCTTCACCGAGGCGTCGACGCCGACATACACCTGCAGCCACGAGTTGGTCGGCGCGTGGCCGAGCGCGGGGTTGACGCAGCGGTCCCAACTCTCCATGGAGATGAACGCGGCCTCGCTGGTGACCCAGCGGTTTTCGATCATCCTCAGGTACTGGTTCGGCCGCAGATCTCTGCGCATTTGGCTGATCCATTTTTGATCTTGCCAAGGCGCGACCGGTTCGTGCGACCAGAACATCAGGATGCCGTCGCCCGCGCGCAGGCTCGGGCCGACCTCGGGCTGCGCCATGCCGCGCTTGTAGAGCGCTTCGAGCAGCACGCTCTCACCACTGAAACCAGCGTAGGTCACCGTCAGACGGCACGCGATCTTCCGCGTCGGCGGCGGTATCATCTCGTCGAAAAGCCTGTAGCCGCGCTCCGAGGAAATCGCCCAACTCTCGTCCACCACGGTCTCGTTCGGATTTGCACCAGCCGCCCCGGCATAATCCGAGGCGATGGCGCAAAGCGCTGCGTTGTCGAACGCGGGGAAGGTTATCTTGTCGGCGGTGATCTTCGCCTCGCGCTTCAGGAGCGGCGAGCATTCGACGATGCGCTTCGCCGCCTGGAAGACTCGCGATATGGCCTGTTCTAGGTCATTCGCGACCGCGTAGCCCTCTCCAAACTTGCCGGCGAACAACAAGATGGTTGTTAGCAAGTGCAACGCGCCGAAGGCGGTTTTGCCGCTTTTCTTCGGGCAGCTGTAAACCTGCTCGGCGTACAATAACCTTCCATCAGCATCGAGCTTGAACGAATGCGCGAGGAACTCGCGCTCGGCGGGCAGCAGTTTGAACGGCGAGCCTGTCTCGGGGTCATGCAGGACGGTCTCGATGAACTCCGTCGGCGACGAGCGCCAGCGGGCGAGCGCCTCGGTCACGACTTCGGCTCCTTGCGGCGGGCCGCCTGCCCGCGCTCCACCGCTTCGGTCAAGGCCGCCGCGTGCGCCGGATACTTGACCGGAACCGGGTTCAGCAGGGGCGTGGCGGCGGCGAGGCCGAGCGTGGCGCCGCGCATGAGGTCGTAGTCGGCGCCGCTCAGGCGCACGACCAGCTTGCGGTCGAGGCCGTAGCCCCAGTCCACCAGCTGGCGCGCGGCGAGGAACGGGACGAGGTCGAGGAATATCTCGGGGATGTGGTGCACGACCGCGCCGTCGCCGTCGGGCCAGCAGGCCGCGTACAGCAGGCCGTCCTCGGCGTGCGGCTTCACGGTCAGCTCGATGTCGACGTCGCTCATCGCGGCGCCCTCGGCAGGAAGTCGCTCAGCGTCGGGCCGAGGTCTCGCGCCCGCCGCTCCAGGCCGATGGTCTGCAGCAGCCGGCGCAAACCGCCGACGCCCCTGACGTAGATGTCGAGCTTGCCGACGTCGGCCTTGCCGTCGAGCGCGAACTGGCTTTCGAGCATCTCCAGTTCTGTCGTCAAAACCGCGGCGCGCCTGGCAAGCGAGCGCTCAGCGGAGCTGGCCTCGCCGCCGAGGTCGGAGAGGTGCTCGCCGAGGATGTCGCGGCAGCGCCGGGCCCATGCGTTCGTGTTCGGCACGCCCACCAGCAAGGCCGTGCCGTTGGTGACCGCCGACCTCTGGCGCGACTTCTGGCGCTTCGGGACGGACTGCCCGTTTTGGCCGGACGGAAGGCGCTGCGGGGCGGACGAAGGCCTAACGACCATGCCACTTTCGGGCAACGGTTTGGCGTTCATTTACGCCTCGGCGCGCTGCTCGCGCTCGCGCGCCGGCTGCGTCGCCTGCTCGATCTCGGCGAGCTTGTCGGCAGCCAAGCCCCGCAGCCAGCTAGATGCGGCCTGTCGGCGCCGGGCGAGATGGCGATCGATAGCGGCCATCATCTCGTCGTCGCACAGAACAACGATTCTATTGCTCATTGTCTGCATGTGGGTTTCTCCATAGGTGAAGAAAGCGCTGGGGCGCAGCGCTTTCGGGTGGTTTCAGAGGATTGTGAAGGTGGCGGGCTTAGGTGGCGAAAACGTCCGACCAGAACTCATCGATGTCGATAGCGTCATCGCCGCGCCATCGGGCTATCTGAAAGGCCGCGATCAGTTGCGCCTTAGCTTGAAGGTAGGATGGGAACGGCTGGCCAAGTCGTCGCGCCTGCCGTCGGCGTTCCCGGAACAGCTTATAAAAAGCTTGTTCAAACAGTGTCCGCATTTTTGGGCGCAGTTCCACCATCTCGATTCGTCATGATTTCGTTGGCGATTCTCAGGCCTTTGACACGCGGTGTCAATAGGACGGTGCACGTCCGAGCCGCCATAGGCGCGCGGAGGTGGTGGCGGTGCAGGGTCTTCGAGGCCGCCGCAAACGTCGCAGACGGCAACGGCAGCGCCGCAAGCCACGCAAAAGTCGAGCTTCATCAGTGTGTCCCGTCGTTCACGCAGGCCTGCACCGTGCCGGTGCTGACCTTGAAGCGCTGCGCGAGCGCTCGCATGCTGACGTCACCGGCACGATGTGGCTGTTGCCAATGTTGTTGAGATTCGCCTCAACAACTTAACTTTCATAAGGGGACGAGTGGCGCTGAGTCGCGCTGATTCGCGAACGACCTACGCTGATTCGCTTCGGCGCGAGTCGCGGACGCTGATGGCCTTACAGCCTCGAGATCATGCTGATGTCGACCGCGTAGGATCTGGCGATCGAGGCCAGCGTCTCGCCAGCCCCGCGCCGTTTGAGCGCCTCGGCCCGCTGGTATTCCGACAGCTTTCGCTTGCGGCCAAATTTGATGCCGTTTGCCATCGCACGCTTGCGACCTTCACCCGTCCGCTCGCGGATCAGGTCACGCTCGAAATCGGCGATTGCCGCCAGCAGCACCGAGAGCAGCCGTCCCTGCGACGTCGTTGTGTCCCAGAGCGGATCGCCGAGCGACCTGAACGCCGCCCCGGCCTTGCCGATCGCGTCGATGAGGTTGAGCAACTCGCGCGTCGACCTGCCGAGGCGATCGATCTTCGCCACCACGACGATGTCGCCGGCCTTGAGCGACGCCATAAGCTTGGCGAGCTGCGGCCGATCGGCCCGAGCGCCGCTCACCTTCTCGCGGTAGACGGTCGTCGCGCCCGCCGCCTTCAGCGCCTCGAGCTGCGCGGTCAGGTCTTGGCCCTGCGTCGACACCCTGGCATAGCCGAGGATGGCCATTTCTCGTCCCTCTGGTTCGCAAATAACTTTCGCAATATATAAACCCCAGCAAAACCGCGTCAAGCGGCAACATTGCGAAACTTGAAAGTTTCGCAAAGCCGATGAGGTCAAGGGGCTGGACGGCCGGGCTGCCATGCCGCGGCGCGCGGCCAGATAAGTCAGCGATGCTGACCATTTCGCCCCTTCTTCGGGCGGGGCTTCAAAAACTGCGCCCGAAAGAGCCGACCCGCTTCGCCAGTGGTCGTGCCAACCTACCGGGCATCGGGTCGCCAAAAAACCCGATGCAAAAATGCCCCGAGGGCACTTTGTGCGGGATGCCGGAAAGCCCATAACTGGCGCTGCTCTGGCGCTGCTTTTTTTCTGCCTCGAGGCTGGACGCCCGCCCCCCCATCCAAGTCGGCCTGTGCGACCCTCGGTCAGTCCTCCTCCACCGGCAGAATGCGGCGGGGTTACTTCAGCCGCCTCTTACGGACGCGGGAGGGGCGCTGACGGGCGCTAGACTTCCGACTCTCCGGAAGTCTTTGCCCCGACGTCAGGTCTCCCCGTGGGGGGTACTGCAGCCGCCCTCGCTGCCTTCGCATTGATCACCGCCATGAGCTTGTGGAGCTTCCAAGGGGGAGCGGTAAGCATCCATAGCGCCAGTTGGCGACGTGGCGACAACGCCGTGAGCCGAGGGCGGGACGTAGGCCGCCGCGGTATCTTCTAAGCTTCAGTGCTTCTTTTCGGATAGGGCAGCACCAAGTGGGCGATGGCGTCGCGGTTGCGTCTCTGGTCATGCTTGCTGCCTCGAAAGGCGAAATATCGGCCGCGGCGCGGCACCGGGACGGCATCAAAGCCGAGCGCCGCCAGCGCGCGGGCGCCCCGCGTGCCAGCGAGACGCCCCGCCTGCCGCTCCGAAACGTGCTTACCGTTAATACGGATTAGCGAGCGCCCGCCTTGGCGCATCACCCCGACAAAGTCGAATCCGCACGCCTGATAGATCGTGCCGACCTCGCCGAGCGTGCCGTCGACCGTCGCTGTCACGATCTGAAAATGTGCCGGCAGCAATTTCATTGAGCGACGAACCAGTTTACTCGCCGCATGCAGCGGTGCGCGATGCGTGCAGGCGCCGCGCAGGAGCGCGATGATTTTTCCGCGGTAGCCGTAGGCGTCCCAGACGCCAAGGTTTTCTCCGTACTCGTCGCCGTAAACGACGGCTCCCTCGCACGAATCGGCGAAGAAAATTCCGAAGCTGTAGCGGGCGACGGCGGGCATCGGCTCAAAGCGGCCGATGATTTCCGCGGCGGTCGCTAGTGGGATCGGTCGGATGACGGCGCTGCAAATATCAGGCGGGAGCAAAGAACATCCATCGGCAGCAGCATGTTTGTCTTTGATCAGCCGCAGGTTCGCCTTCGACGGCGCAGCAGCGGCCTTGCGGCGCCGGTACGCGCGCTGTCGGCAGGCCACAGAGCAGAAGCGCGCGCCAAGCCGCTGCCCGAGCGGCAGGCGCTTGCGGCAGACGGCGCACTTGCGGGCGACGGCGAGCGCCGTGCGCGCCCGCTTGTGCCAATGCGCGACTCGGCACGTGGCCGAGCAATATTTCGCGTCGCCGCGCGCCCGCCGAGCGAGTGGCTTCGAACACCGCACGCAACGACGGATACGTGCAACGCCTACGTTACGGCTATGCACAACGGATCGGGATTTCATGGTGCTATGCACTTCCGTAGGGTGTGCTCCTTTTCGGTATGCACCGAGAGAGGAAGAGGAGTGTGAGAGGATAGGTAAGTAAGAATAGCTGTACGATTTCGTACACCCACCCCCTTTATGCCCAGATGTATTCCGCTGGCGATGTGCTCCATGCCTTCTTGATCTTTGCGATGTAGCCGAGGTCAATGAGGTGCTCGCGGGCTTGGACAAACCGCTGCCTCGTCCACCCGAAGTTCTCGGCGAGACCATTAGCGATCCAGAATACGGCCGATGCCCCCTCACTGACCCGCAGGAACTCCAGCAGGAACCAGGCATCGACATCGCCGCTGAAGCTGGCGAGTTCCGTTCGCCGCTCGCCGCCGCGCCCGATCCAGTTGCGGTGCTCCGTGGTCATCTTCCACACATTGCCGACGACTTGGTTGACCTCTTCGATTGCCATGGGTTCTGCGCTCTCGTTGTTGTGGCTTACGGCGACTTCCAAAAGCCGCTCTCGCGTCCCGCCTTCGGCGTAGATCTCTCTTGCGGTTGGCCCGATCGCACGGAGCAGCGCATTGTTGCGACCGTCGCCATCCCGCATGCCACTGAGCGGACTGGCAAGGCTGTCCGCCTTCTTGGCACGTTCGCGCGGAGCCTTAACTCGATACAGCGCCGGATCAAGGTTGCGCATCACCGGCAACCGGCCGATGTCGTCGAGGTTTCCGGCGATGAATTCATACTGCGCCGACAGATCAGCGTTGAAGCTCGGCGGGGGGACTGTGAAGCCGCCGCCGAGGAGGTCAATCGGCAAACCCGGGAAGGGCCGTATAAGACGCTTCTCGCCGTTGTGCCGATACCACGCCTTGAATTTACGGCTTGCCGTCCTGATGACGATCGGCGTGTCGCCGTGGCGGTCGAGGGCATCGGCGAGGATATTCTCGGCCGGGGTGTCGATATCCACCTCTGTGAGGCCGCTCGCCGGTGGTAGCCTTTCGCCTCGTCGGTTGGTGTGCCATTCTTTGGGACCGAGGTTTAATCCGAATGCCGGAGCGAACGGAAACTCCTGGGCCCATTCGGCGCTTAGATCCGGGCCGACCTTTGGGTAGCCCCTGACCATTGGCTTCTTCGTGGTCCCGATCCTGACCGGGAATGTCGCAATCCCGCGATCGGCATAGACCTTCTGCCAAATGACGAAGCCGGAATGGATGGAGCCGTCGCTGTATCGGCACAGTTGCGATGGGAGTGTTTTCGCGCTTGTATTCGACGCTGCGGCAGGCGCTTCGGAGTATTTTCGTGCTGGACTCAAAATACTCACCACCATGTGGGCGTCTTGCCCCAGCTCTTCAAAACCGTCCGCAATGATTTTTGCTCGGCTTCGTTGATCAGGGTGTCCCGTTCCCACTGCTGCCACTCGATGCGTTCCTTGATTGCCTCCTCGACCTTGGCCCGCAAATCGTTCGGGTCCATTGCGTCCAATTCCCAGCACCGGTCTCCGAAGTTGCGGACAAACCACTTGTAGCGAGTGTCCTTGCTTTTGTCTGATGCCGGAAACGACGGCAGCCCAGCAGCGAAGTCGTCGGATGTGATGGCAATCCGCTTGATGGCCACATGATCACCCTCATACTTCTCAAGTCTTTTCGGCAGGTCCACTTCCGACATGCACATGCCGGACGGATCATAGTCGCCGACATAGAGCATGATGAGTGGGCGCCTGTCGTTGTCCTGGCAAACATCCATGACGGTTGTCGCACTGCTGAAGCCGTGCAGCACGCGGAAACCCACGCCATACTTGTCGAGCGTAGGAGCAAGAACTCCACGGACGGTCCCCTTCTCGCTCCACACTTCGACACGCACTGGCTGACGGTTCCAGAATTCCCGGCGATAGGATGCGCCCAGGGTGCGGACGAAGGAATCTGGATTATCCCACGCCGCAGCCTTTTCGAGTTCGCGGGTTTCGTCGACAATCCATTCCCACGGGATGATGCCCTCCTCGCGAGACTCCTTGAGCAGCCGGTAAACGGCGTTCATGTCCTGTCGGCTCATCGACGGGATTAGACCCTTGGTGAACAGCTTGTAGCCCACACCGCGGCCGGTGATCGGCTGCGCGGCCTCGGCGATGTCGAACATGGCATCGATCAGCTCAAGGGACTTCTTGGCCCGGCCCCGACCTTTTTTCGGGCTAGACTCAAAATGCTCGGAGAGCGCTTCCGCCGTGAACTCGGAGACATCGACGGATTCGTAGTCCGCTTGACCAGCAAGCGGACTACTGTTATTTTGGGGGGGCATAGTAAACTTCCTTTCTTCTGTTACGGCGCTTCAACGCCGGTTGGTTTAAGTTTCGCGGCCGGTCACCTCGTCCAAAGGTGTCCGGCCGTTTTCCTTTTTAGGTAGCGCGCTCCTTCGGTTTGCAGCGGCGCACGTTTCCTGCAACGATTTTCATGCTGGCATTGCGCGCGACATAGGCGGTGTTCGAGAGATACGTCGTCGGCAGGCGCATCCGCGAGGCAGTTCTGTCAGAGACAGAAAGCTCATCACGAGCAAATTCACGTCGTGGAATCAGGATGTCGTCGTCGAGGCGGACGTGGCGGTGCTCGCGTCGGTACAGGGCGCTGTCGGTATTGCTTATGTCGGTCATTTTCCGTTGTCCGGTATCAGTTAAAAGCTAGACAATGCGCTACCTCCTGCTGACCGCCACCGTCAATAGGCGGCGCGCGCTATGCCATTGAAATAACATCAGTTTTCGGACAAATTGTCTCGAAGCAGGGCGTAACCATCTGGGCGCGTTAAGGTATTCCGCGCGCGTTTTTTCATGGTGTTTCAGAGATCGAAACCGCGCGTCGATCGCGCGCCGGACATGGCCACTTCCCCGCCATATTGAGCGCGCGAATCAACGCCCGCTGGCGTCACCCGCGCACCGGTGACAGCGCGGCGCCGCCAAATCCGCCGCCACATCGCCGCCGCGATCCGCGCGTGCGCGGCTCCGCAATCGCGCGCGGCGCGATCGGCGAGAAATATGTGCGTCGGCGCGGCCGCGGCACCGCCGGCCTTTGCTTTTGCGGCGGCGCGCAAATAGAATCGTCGCAGAATGAATGACGACGCCCAACGCGCGTTGCCGGTCCGGTTGCTTCACGAACTTCTCCGGGGCGGCGCGACCATCGAAGAGTTGACGGCGAAAGCGCCGCGCGGTGCCGGTTGCGTGGAGCTTGGCCGCCGTGGCATGAAGCGAACGCGCCGCGCCCGCAGGCCGACGCTCGCCGCCGTGCGCAAGGAAGCGGATAGAGCGGGCATCGCAGTTGCCCGCTACGAAGTCGCGCCGGACAAGATCATCGTCGTCCCCGGCAAGCCCGGGGTCGATAATGCTGTTGAGGTCAACGAATGGGACGATTGGATCAATGGCGCGGCTCCTGAAATTCATTGAGGCGGTCCCCAAGCAGAACGGCAAGCTGTATTTCTACTTTCGCCGCCGGGGCAAGCGGACGCCGTTGCCCGGCGCGTACAACTCGCCGGAATTTATGGAGGCCTATTGGGCGCTGCGCAACGGCGGCGCGGCAAAGGTCGAGATCGGTGCCAGCCGCAGTGTGCCGGGCACCGTCAACGCGGCGATCGCGGCGCTACACCAAAGCCATCGGTTCACCAAGAACAGGCCCATCACGCAGGCGACCGACCGCAATATCCTTGAAGCATTCCGCGTCCGGCATGGTGACAAGCGCATCGCGCTCCTTGAACAGCGTCACGTCGAGGCGATGCTCGCGGAGAAGGCGGGCAAGCCGTCGGCGCAGCGCAACCTCCTGCGCGTGCTGCGCGCGCTCCTGGCGTTCGCGGTGAGCGAGAAGCTGCGCCGCGACAATCCGGCGCTCGGTGTCAAGCTCGACGCGATCAAGACCACCGGCTTTCACAGTTGGACGGAGGATGAGCTTCGCCAGTACGAGGAACGCCATCCGATCGGCACCAAGGCGCGCCTCGCTCTCGATTTGCTGCTCTACACGGCGCAACGCCGGAGCGACGTTGTGCAACTCGGGCCGCCAAACATCGGCGTCGGCGAGAACGGAGAACCCCGGCTCCGGTTCACGCAATCCAAGACCGGCAGCGTCATGGATATCCCGATCGCCGAGCCGCTCGCGAAGACGATCGCCGCGACGAACATGGTCGGCGTCAAGACCTTCCTCGTGACAGAGTACGGCAAGCCGTTCACAGCGGCAGGTTTCGGCAACTGGTTTCGCGCCCGTTGCGACGAGGCGGGACTGCCCCACTGCAGCGCCCACGGGCTGCGCAAAGCCTTCCTGCGGCGCATGGCGGAAGCCGGTTGCTCGGAGGACTACATCGCCAGCATCTCCGGTCACACGGACATGCGCGAGATCCGAAGGTACGTCGCGGCGGCGAACAGGGCAAAAATGGCGACCGCAGGCATGGCCAAGACGTTGGCGTTGTTCCCGACCGAGAAGTCGTAAGCGACAGTTGGCAGTTTTCAGAAAGCCTTTTAGCGCCAAAAGGGGGTTTAGCGGCAGGTTGGCAACGTAAGCCATTGACGACACTGGGATGTGGTTCTCCCGTCGCTCCCGCCACGCTTTCCATCATTTGGCGCATCCTCACAATACTCCGGGCACGCCAGCGTCGCGCGCATGGCTTAACCCACAAGCCCGCCTTGCGCCTTTTTGTGCACTGCGCTAAGGGTCACGCCCAGTTCGTTTTCCAACGCGAACCGCGAGATTTGGGGGCAAATCGGCGCGGTCCCGCCCTGCGCGTTGGGGCCTTGATCTTGACGCGTGGAAGACGACGGCTGCCGGGTGACGGCGGCCAAGAGGGTGCGCGGTGACTCAGTCGCTCAATCAATTTTTGCTCGGCTATCTGCCGCTCATTGTTTTCATCGCGGTAGCGGCTGTGATTGGGACGGCGCTCCTCCTCTCCGCCTTTCTCGTCGCCTACAAGCAACCCGATCCGGAGAAGCTTTCGGCCTACGAGTGCGGCTTCAACGCCTTCGACGATGCGCGTATGAAATTCGACGTGCGCTTTTACTTGGTCGCGATTCTCTTCATCATTTTCGATCTCGAAGTCAGCTTTCTTTTCCCCTGGGCGGTGGCCTTCGGCAAGCTCGGCCTGTTTGGCTACTGCTCGATGATGCTGTTCCTTGCGGTGCTGACGATCGGGTTTATTTATGAGTGGAAGAAGGGAGCGCTCGAATGGAACTGAGCGGACCCGCGATCCAAACTCAGCGTCCGGGATTGGTTGACGCGCGCACCGCAAAGCCGGTGAGTGCCAGCGATCCGTTTTTTACCGGTCTCAACGCCGAGCTTGCCGACAAGGGATTTCTCGTCGCGGCGGCGGACGACCTCGTCGCCTGGGCACGCACCGGTTCGCTGATGTGGATGACGTTCGGGCTCGCCTGTTGCGCCGTCGAAATGATACAGATGTCGATGCCGCGCTACGACGCCGAGCGCTTCGGTCTGGCGCCGCGCGCCTCACCGCGCCAATCCGACGTCATGATCGTCGCCGGCACGCTCACCAACAAGATGGCGCCGGCGCTGCGTAAGGTCTACGACCAGATGCCGGAGCCGCGTTACGTGGTGTCGATGGGATCGTGCGCCAACGGCGGCGGCTATTACCATTACTCCTATTCGGTGGTGCGCGGCTGCGACCGGGTCGTGCCGGTCGACATCTACGTGCCGGGCTGTCCGCCGACGGCCGAGGCCCTGCTGTACGGGCTGCTGCTGCTGCAAAAGAAAATCCGCCGCACCGCGACGATCGAACGCTGATCATGGATGATTCACTCGACACCCTCGGCAAGACGATCGCTGCTGCGCTTGCCCCGTCGGTGCTCGGCTATACGGTTGCGCATCATGAACTGACGGTAACGGCCGCGGCCCGCGACATCGTCGCGGTCATGCGCTTCCTGCGCGACGACCCGCGCTGCCAGTTCTGGAATATCACCGACGTGACCGCCGTCGACTGGCCGGGCCGCGAGCGGCGCTTCGATGTCGTCTATCATCTGCTTTCGCCCAAGCACAATGTGCGCCTGCGCGTGAAGGTCGAGACCGACGAGACGACGCCGGTCGATTCGATCATCGAGGTGTTTCCCGGCGCCAATTGGTTTGAACGCGAGACCTACGATCTCTACGGCGTCCTCTTCACCGGCCATCCGGACATGCGGCGGATTCTCACCGATTACGGTTTCGAGGGTCATCCGCTGCGCAAGGACTTTCCGCTTACCGGCTTCGTCGAGGTGAGTTACGACGACGAGCTCAAGCGCGTCGTCTACGCGCCGGTGCGGCTGGCCCAGGAATTCCGCAACTTCGATTTTCTATCGCCCTGGGAAGGGACGGATTACGTGCTGCCGGGCGACGAAAAGGCCGGCAAGAACGGTGGCGGGCAGGGGTCGTGAAACAGGTCGCGGCGCCGGCCGCATAGGTCGCTTTGGGATGCACGATGGCTGAGACGAGACAGCGCAACTTCACCATCAATTTCGGCCCGCAGCATCCGTCGGCGCACGGCGTATTGCGGCTCGTCCTCGAGCTTGATGGCGAGGTCGTGGAGCGCGTCGATCCGCATATCGGACTTTTACATCGCGGCACCGAGAAGCTGATCGAGCACAAGACCTATATGCAGGCGATTCCGTATTTCGACCGGCTCGACTATGTGGCGCCGATGAACCAGGAGCATGCGTTCTGCCTCGCGGCGGAAAAGCTGCTCGGCATCCAGGTTCCCAGACGCGGGCAGCTGATCCGCGTCTTGTACAGCGAAATCGGCCGTCTGCTGTCGCATCTCCTCAATATCACGACCCAGGCGCTAGATATCGGGGCGCTGACGCCGCCGCTGTGGGGATTTGAAGAGCGCGAGAAGCTCATGGGTTTCTATGAGCGGGCCTCGGGCGCGCGCATGCATGCGGCCTATTTCCGCGTCGGCGGCGTGCATCAGGATTTGCCGCCGAAACTGATCGACGACATTGAGGCCTTTTGCGATCCATTCCTGCAGACCTGCGACGACCTCGAGGTGCTGCTCACTGAGAACCGCATCTTCAAGCAGCGCAACGTCGATATCGGCGTGGTGACGCTGGAAGACGCCTGGGCGCGGGGATTTTCCGGCGTCATGGTGCGCGGCTCCGGTGCGGCGTGGGATTTGCGCAAGGCGCAGCCCTACGAGTGCTATTCCGAGTTCGATTTCGACATCCCGATAGGCCGGCACGGCGACAATTACGATCGTTATTGCGTGCGTATGGAAGAGATGCACCAGTCGGTCCGCATCATGCGGCAGTGCATCGAAAAGTTACGGGCTGCGGACGGCCAGGGCCCGGTCCTCGTCGAGGACAACAAGATCGCGCCGCCGCGGCGGGCGCAGATGAAACGTTCGATGGAATCGCTCATTCACCATTTCAAGCTCTACACCGAAGGCTTTCACGTGCCGGCCGGCGAAGTCTACGCCGCCGTCGAGGCGCCCAAGGGCGAGTTCGGCGTCTATCTCGTCGCCGACGGCACCAACAAACCGTACAAGTGCAAGATTCGCGCGCCCGGCTTTGCCCACCTGCAGGCCATGGATTTCTTGTGCCGCGGGTACATGCTCGCCGACGTGTCGGCGACCCTCGGCAGTCTCGACATCGTGTTCGGAGAGGTCGACCGATGAGCGTGCGCCGCCTCGCCGAAAAACAGCCGCCGAGCTTTGCGTTCACTTCCCAGAATCTGGAATGGGCGAAGGCGCAGATCGCCAAATATCCGCCGGGCCGTCAGCAATCCGCGGTGATCCCGCTATTGTGGCGAGCGCAGCAGCAGGCCGGCGGCTGGCTGCCGCAGAAGGCGATCGAAGCGGTCGCCGAGATGCTCGGCATGGCGAGGATTCGCGTGCTCGAAGTGGCGACCTTCTACACGATGTTCAATCTTTCGCCGGTCGGTCGCTTCCACGTGCAGTTCTGCGGCACGACGCCGTGCATGCTGCGCGGCGCCGACCAGCTCAAGAAAGTCCTGCATCACAAGATCGGCCACGAGAACGACGTCACCACCGACGGCACGTTCTCCTGGACCGAGGTCGAGTGCCTGGGCGCCTGCGTCAACGCGCCGATGGTGCAGATCAATGCCGATTATTACGAGGATCTGACGCCGGAAACGCTGACCCGCATCCTCGACGACCTGGCGGCCGGCAAAACGCCGCAGCCGGGTCCGCAGATCGATCGCCAGCTCTCGGCGCCGGTCGGCGGCGAGACGACGCTGACCGATCCGTCGCTCTACGCCGGCAACGGCAAGTCAAAGCAGGCCGGCGGCCCGTTGAGCGACAGCGACGCCAAGAAGCCCGGCGCAACCGCCAACGTCCACGAAGCGCCGCTGCCAAAGCCGCCGATCGCCGACGCAACCGACCCGAGACGTGGATAGAACAATTCGCGGATTAGAAAAATGCTCGCCGACAAGGACCGCATCTTTCGCAATCTCTACGGCCGCCACGATTGGGGCCTCGACGGTGCCCGCGCGCGCGGTGCCTGGGACGGCACCAAGGCGATTTTGGAACGAGGCCGCGACGCGCTGGTCAACGAGATGAAGGCGTCGGGCCAGCGCGGGCGGGGCGGCGCCGGATTCCCGACCGGGCTGAAATGGTCGTTCATGCCCAAGCAGTCCGAGGGCCGGCCGCACTATCTCGTCGTCAATGCCGACGAGTCGGAACCCGGCACCTGCAAGGACCGCGAGGTGATGCGGAACGATCCGCATCTGTTGATCGAGGGGTGCCTGATCGCCGGCAGCGCCATGGGGGCGCACACCGGCTACATTTATATTCGCGGCGAGTTCATTCGCGAACGCGAGCGCCTCCAGGCCGCGATCGATCAAGCATACGACGCCAAGCTCATTGGCAAGAACAACATCCACGGTTACGACTTCGACCTCCTCGTGCATCACGGCGCCGGCGCTTACATCTGCGGCGAGGAAACGGCGCTCTTGGAGAGCCTTGAAGGCAAGAAGGGGCAGCCGCGGCTAAAGCCGCCGTTCCCCGCCAATATGGGGCTCTACGGCTGCCCGACCACCGTCAACAATGTCGAGACCATTGCGCAAGTGCCCGACGTCATGCGGCGCGGCGCCGCCTGGTTCGCCGGCATCGGCCGGCAGAACAATACCGGCACCAAGCTCTTTTGCATTTCCGGCCACGTCGAGCGGCCGTGCAATGTCGAAGAGGCGATGGGCATTCCGCTGCGCGAACTGATCGAGCGGCATGCCGGCGGCGTGCGCGGCGGCTGGAACAACCTGCTCGCCGTCATTCCGGGCGGCTCGTCGATGCCGCTGGTGCCCGCCGGGCCCGATCAGGCCGACTCGCTGTTGATGGATTTCGACGGCTGTATCCAGAAGAAATCAGCGCTGGGAACGGCCGCGGTCATCGTGATGGACAAATCGGCGGACATCGTGAAGGCGATGGCGCGCATCTCCTACTTCTACAAACACGAGAGCTGCGGCCAGTGCACGCCGTGCCGCGAAGGCATGGGCTGGATGTGGCGCCTGCTCACCCGCATGGCGGAAGGGCGCGCGCAAAAGCGCGAGATCGACACCCTTTGGGATGTGACCAAGCAGATCGAAGGCCACACGATCTGTGCGTTCGGCGACGGCGCGGCCTGGCCGGTGCAGGGTCTGCTGCGGCATTTCCGGCCAGACATCGAGCGCCGCATCGACGAATATACCGCCAATCCCGACACGGTGGGCGTGCTTGATCCGTCGGTACCCGAGGCGGCGGAGTGAGAACGCGATGACCAAGCTCATCATCGACGGCAAAGAGATCGACGTCCCGCAGGAGTACACGCTGCTCCAGGCCTGCGAGGCGGCGGGTGCGGAGATTCCACGCTTCTGTTTCCAGGAACGGCTGTCGATCGCCGGCAATTGCCGCATGTGCCTGGTCGAGCTCGCCGGCTCGCCGAAGCCGATTGCGAGCTGCGCCTGGGGCGTGCGCGACTGCCGGCCCGGCCCCAAGGGCGAGCCGCCGGAGGTGAAGACGCGCTCGCCGATGGTGCGCAAGGCGCGCGAAGGCGTGATGGAATTTTTGCTCATCAACCATCCGCTCGACTGTCCGATCTGCGACCAGGGCGGCGAATGCGACCTGCAGGACCAATCCATGGCCTACGGTGTCGACGCCAGCCGCTTTCGCGAGAACAAGCGCGCGGTCGAGGACAAATATCTCGGCGCGCTGGTCAAGACCGCGATGAACCGCTGCATCCAATGCACGCGCTGCATCCGCTTCGCCACCGAGGTCGCCGGCGTGCCCGAATTGGGCGCCATCGGCCGCGGCGAGGACATGGAGATCACGACCTATCTTGAAGAGGCGATGGTCTCCGAACTGCAGGGCAACGTGGTCGACCTCTGTCCGGTCGGTGCGCTGACCTCGAAACCCTACGCCTTCGCGGCGCGGCCGTGGGAGCTGAACAAGACCGAGTCGATCGACGTCATGGATGCGCTCGGCTGCGCCATCCGCATCGATACGCGCGGCCGCGAGGTGATGCGCATCCTGCCGCGCGTCAACGACGACATCAACGAGGAGTGGATCTCCGACAAGACCCGGCACGTGGTCGACGGCCTGCGTACGCAGCGCCTCGATCAGCCCTATGTGCGCGAGAACGGCCGCTTGCGCCCGGCAACCTGGAGCGAAGCCTTCGCCGCGATCGCCGCCAAGCTCAATCGGGCCAATCCCAAGCGGGTCGGCGCGCTGGTCGGCGACCTCGCCGCGGTCGAGGAGATTTTCGCGCTCAAGGGTCTGATGACGCGGCTCGGCGTCGGCAATCTCGACTGCCGGCAGGACGGCTCGGCGCTCGATCCGAAATGGGGCCGCGCCAGCTACCTGTTCAACGCCTCCATCGCCGGGGTCGATCAGGCCGACGCGCTCTTGATCGTCGGATCGAACCCGCGCTGGGAGGCGACGGTGCTCAATGCCCGCATCCGCAAGTGCTGGCGCAACGCCAAGAGCTTTCCCATCGGCGTCATCGGTCCGAAGGTGCCGCTCACTTACACTTACGACTATCTCGGCGCCGGGCCGGAAACGCTTGCCGCGATCGCCAGCCACTCTTTTGCCGACGCGTTGCGCAAGGCCGAGCGCCCGCTCATTCTGGTGGGTGCGGGTGCCTTGGCGCGGCCGGACGGCGCGGCGATCGCTTCGCTTGCGGCGAAGGCGGCCATCGATCTCGGCGCGGTGAAGGACGGCTGGAACGGCTATAGCGTTCTCCACAGCGCCGTCTCGCGGGTCGGCGCGCTCGATCTCGGCTTCGTGCCGGGCGATGGCGGCTTGACCGCGCGGCAGATGGCGGCGTCCGGTGCGCTCGACGTTGCCGTCCTTCTCGGCGTCGACGAGATCGACATCGCGCCGGGCGCGTTCGTCGTCTATATCGGCACCCAGGGCGACCGCGGCGCCTCGCGGGCGGACGTGGTGCTGCCGGGCGCGGCCTATCCGGAAAAGTCGGCGACCTACGTCAATACCGAAGGCCGGGTGCAGATGGCGACGCGCGCCTCGTTCCCGCCGGGCGACGCGCGCGAAGATTGGGCGATCCTGCGCGCGCTGTCGGACGTCCTGGGCAAGCGGCTTCCCTACGATTCGCTCGCCGCGCTGCGCCGGGCGCTGTACCAGGCCTATCCGCATTTCATGCGCGTCGGCCAGATAGCGCCGGCCAATCCCGCCGACATGGAGCCGCTCGCCGCGCGCGGCGGCACGGCGGACAAGGCGCCGTTCCGCTCCAGCGTCGAGCACTTCTACTTCACCAATCCGATCGCGCGCTGTTCGGCCGTGATGGCGGAATGTTCGGCGATCGCCGAAGGGCGCGCGGCCCTGACGGCGGCGGAATAGAGGACTCGACGATGGCCGCGTTCTGGTTCGACTACATCTGGCCGCTGGTGATCATACTCGCGGAAAGCGTGCTGCTGCTGCTGATCCTGCTCATGGTGATCGCCTATATGATCTATGCCGATCGCAAGATCTGGGCGGCGGTGCAGCTCCGGCGCGGCCCGAACGTGGTCGGTCCCTGGGGACTCTTGCAGTTGTTCGCCGATTTTTTCAAATTCGTGCTCAAGGAGCCGATCATTCCCGCCGGCGCCAACAAGGGCGTGTTTTTGCTCGCGCCGCTGGTCACCTGTACGCTGGCGCTCGCCGCCTGGGCGGTGATCCCGGTCAATAGCGGTTGGGTTATCGCCAACATCAATGTCGGCATACTCTATGTCTTCGCCATCTCCTCGCTCAGCGTCTACGGCATCATCATGTCCGGCTGGGCGTCGAACTCGAAATATCCGTTCCTGGCGGCGATGCGCTCGGCGGCGCAGATGGTGTCCTATGAGGTTTCGATCGGCTTTGTCATCATCACCGTGCTGCTGTGCGTCGGCTCGCTCAACCTTTCGGACATCGTCCAGGCGCAGAACAGCGCCTGGGGTTTCCTCGGCTGGTATTGGCTGCCGTTGCTGCCGATGTTTATCATCTTCTTCGTCTCCGCGCTCGCCGAGACCAACCGGCCGCCGTTCGATCTGGTCGAGGCGGAATCCGAGCTGGTCGCCGGCTTCATGGTGGAATACGGCTCGACGCCGTACCTGATGTTGATGCTGGGCGAGTACGTTGCGATTGCCACCATGTGCGCCATGGCGACGATCCTGTTCCTCGGCGGCTGGCTGCCGCCGTTTCCGGTCGTGCCGTTCACCTGGATTCCCGGCGTTGTCTGGTTCGTGCTCAAGGCAGGCGCCGTTTTCTTCATGTTCTCCATGGTGAAGACGTTCGTGCCGCGCTATCGCTACGATCAGCTGATGCGGTTGGGCTGGAAGGTGTTTTTGCCGATTTCGCTTGCCATGGTGGTGATCGTTGCCGGTGTCCTGGAAGTGATCAGAGGCTGACATGGGGTTAGATCAGGCCGCCCGTTCGATTTTCCTCACCGAGTTCGCGCAGGCCTTCGTCCTGTCGATGCGCTACTTCTTCAGGCCGAAGCCGACGCTCAATTATCCGTTCGAGAAGGGCGCGCTGTCGCCGCGCTTCCGCGGCGAGCATGCGTTGCGGCGCTATCCGAACGGCGAAGAGCGCTGCATCGCCTGCAAGCTGTGCGAGGCGATCTGCCCGGCGCAGGCCATCACCATCGAGGCCGGTCCGCGCCGCAACGACGGCACGAGGCGCACCACGCGCTACGACATCGACATGGTCAAATGCATCTATTGCGGGCTGTGCCAGGAGGCCTGCCCGGTCGACGCCATCGTCGAAGGTCCGAACTTCGAGTATGCGACCGAAACCCGTGAGGAGCTGTACTACGACAAGGACCGCCTGCTGGCGAACGGTGACCGCTGGGAGCGCGAGATCGCCAAGGCCATTGAACTCGACGCGCCGTATAGGTGAGCCGCACCGCCCATGATCATCACCGCAATCTTCTTCTATCTCTTTGCCGCCACGTGCATCGCCTCGGCGATCATGGTCGTCACCGCCAGGAATCCGGTGCATTCGGTGCTCTTTCTCATCATTGCCTTCGTCAACGCGTCCGGTCTGTTCATCCTCTTGGGCGCCGAATTTCTCGCCATGATTCTGATCGTGGTCTATGTCGGCGCCGTGGCAGTGCTGTTCCTGTTCGTGGTGATGATGCTCGACGTCGATTTTGCCGAGCTTCGCCAGGGCTTCCTCAACTACCTGCCGGTCGGTTTTCTGGTCGGCGCCATCTTGCTGGCCGAGTTGTTGTTCATCGTCGGTGCCTGGGTGATCGCGCCGGGCGCGCCCAAGGCGATCGTCGCGCCGATACCTGCGTCGAGCGTCATCAGCAACACCCAAGCGCTCGGCCTCGTGCTCTACACCCGTTACGTCTATTTCTTCGAGGCGGCCGGCGTGATCCTGCTGGTCGCCATGATCGGCGCCATCGTCATGACGCTGCACCATAGGCCCGACGTCAAACGGCAAAACGTCGGCGCGCAAGTCGCGCGCCGGCGCGCGAACGCAATCGATGTCGTCAAGGTGAAGTCGGGGGAGGGCCTGCGATGACGATCGGGCTCGGCCATTATCTGTCGGTCGCCGCGATCCTGTTCACGCTGGGGATTTTCGGTATTTTTCTCAACCGCAAGAACGTCATCGTCATTCTGATGTCGGTCGAGCTCATCCTGCTCGCCGTCAACATCAATCTGGTGGCGTTCTCGGCCTTTCTCGGCGACATCGTCGGCCAGGTCTACGCGCTGATCGTGCTCACCGTCGCGGCGGCTGAAGCCGCGATCGGGCTGGCGATCCTGGTGGCCTATTACCGCAACCGCGGTTCGATCGCCGTGGAAGACATCAATCTGATGAAGGGTTAGACGGGGGCGGACTCCAAGATGTACGTAGCCATTGTCGTCCTGCCGCTTCTCGGCGCCATCATCGCCGGCGTCATCGCGCTCGTTGGCGCCCGCAACCGGCACCCCGGGGCCGATCCGTCGCCGCCGCATGACGATCATGCCGCCCCGCTGGTGCCGGAAGACCCTGCCCACGGCGCGCCGCTACCAGAATCCGCCCACACCGAGCTCGCCGAGCCGGCCGCCGGCTCGCAGGCGGCGGAGCTGATCACCACGACGCTGCTTGCGATCTCCTGGGTGCTGTCCTGCTTCGCCTTTGTCGATGCCGGTATCCGCGGCCACGAGGCGCGGATCCCGCTGTTCAATTTCATCGTCTCCGGCGACCTCAAGGTCGATTGGGCGCTGCGCATCGATCCGCTCACCGCGGTGATGCTGGTGGTGGTGACGACGGTTTCCGGCGTCGTCCACCTCTATTCGATCGGCTACATGGCGGACGATCCGTACAAGCCGCGCTTCTTCTCCTATCTGTCGTTCTTCACCTTCGCCATGCTGATGCTGGTGACGGCCGACAATCTCGCGCAATTGTTCTTCGGCTGGGAGGGCGTCGGGCTGTCGAGCTATCTGCTCATCGGCTTCTGGTTCCACAAGCCGGAAGCCAATGCGGCGGCGATCAAGGCCTTCGTCGTCAACCGCATCGGCGACTTCGGTTTTGCGCTCGGCATTTTCGCCGTGTTCCTGCTGACCGGATCGATCGATTTCGACACCATCTTCGCGCAAGCGCCGGCGCTCGCCGGCAAGAGCTTCCACTATCTCGGCTTCAACGCCGACGCGCTGACCGTGATTTGCCTGCTGCTGTTCATGGGCGCCATGGGCAAGTCGGCGCAGTTCCTGCTGCATACCTGGCTGCCCGACGCCATGGAGGGTCCGACCCCGGTCTCCGCGCTGATCCATGCCGCCACCATGGTGACGGCCGGCGTGTTCATGGTGGCGCGGCTGTCGCCGCTGTTCGAGCTGGCGCCGACGGCCGCGGCGTTCGTGACCTTCATCGGCGCCACCACGGCGATCTTCGCGGCCACCGTCGGGCTGGTGCAGAACGACATCAAGCGCATCATCGCCTATTCGACCTGCTCGCAGCTCGGCTACATGTTCGTCGCCATGGGCGTGGGCGCCTATTCGGTCGGCATGTTCCACCTGTTCACCCACGCCTTCTTCAAGGCGCTCTTGTTCCTCGGCTCCGGCTCGGTGATCCTCGCCATGCATCACGAGCAGGACATCCGCAAAATGGGCGGCCTGTGGCGGAAAATTCCATTCACCTATGCGACCATGCTGGTCGGCACGCTGGCGCTGACCGGATTTCCCTTCACCGCCGGCTATTACTCCAAGGACGCTATCATCGAGGCAGCCGCCGTCGGCAGCAATTCGATGGCGGTCTACGGCTTCGTCATGACGGTCGCCGCCGCGGCGCTGACTTCGTTCTATTCGTGGCGGCTCATTTTCAAGACCTTTCACGGCGAGCCGCACGATCACCATCACTACGCGGCGGCGCACGAGAGCGCCAAGGTGATGCTGGTTCCGCTCGCCATCCTGGCGATCGGCTCGATCGTCGCCGGCTGGCCGTTTCTCAGCTTCTTCACCGGTCACGGCGCCGAGGAATTCTTTCGCGAGTCGCTGAAGTTCGGATCCGGCAACACCGTGCTCGAGGACATGGAGCATCTTCCGCTGCTGACCTCGCTGGCGCCGACGATCATGATGGTCGGCGGATTTTTGGTGGCCTGGCAGTTCTACATCCGGCGGCCCGATCTGCCGGCGGCCTTGGCGCGAAACCAACCCGTGCTCTACCGCTTTCTGCTCAACGCCTGGTATTTCGACCGCATCTACGACTTCCTCATCGTTCGTCCGACGATGCGGCTCGGCCGGTTCCTTTGGAAGGGCGGCGACGGTTTCGTCATCGATGGTTTTGGGCCTGACGGTATCTCCGCGCGCGTGCTCGACGTCACCCGCAACGTGGTGCGGCTGCAGACCGGTTATCTCTACCACTACGCCTTTGCCATGCTGATCGGCGTAGCGGCTTTCGTCACCTGGTTCATGTTTGCAGGGGTCCGCTGATGACGAGCTGGCCGATCCTCTCCGTCGTCACCTTCCTGCCGATCGCCGGCGCGCTGTTCATCGCGTTCCTGCGCGACGACGAGGCGGGTTTGCGCAACGCGCGCTGGGTGGCGCTGTGGACCACACTGATCACCTTTGCGATCTCGCTGATCCTGGTCTGGCGTTTCGATCCAAGTTCGGCCGACTTCCAATTCCTGGAAAAACGGCCCTGGCTCGGCGGCACCATCACCTACGCCATGGGTGTTGACGGCATTTCGCTGCCGTTCGTGATCCTGACCACCGCATTGATGCCGATCTCGATCCTGGCAAGCTGGACCGCGATCCAGCGCCGGGTGCGCGAATACATGATCGCCTTCCTGGTGCTCGAGACGCTGATGGTCGGCACCTTCTGCGCGCTCGACCTGGTGCTGTTCTATATCTTCTTCGAGGGCGGCCTGATCCCGATGTTCCTGATCATCGGCGTGTGGGGCGGTCCGTGCCGGGTCTATGCCAGCTTCAAGTTCTTTCTCTATACGTTGCTCGGCTCGGTGCTGATGCTGCTCGCCATCATGGCGATGTACTGGGAGGCCGGCACGACCGACATCCCGACGCTGCTGCACCATGCCTTCCCGCGCGCACTGCAAACCTGGGCCTTCTTCGCCTTCCTCGCTTCGTTCGCGGTCAAACTGCCGATGTGGCCGGTCCACACCTGGCTGCCCGACGCGCATGTCGAGGCGCCGACCGCCGGTTCGGTGATCCTGGCCGCTATCTTGTTGAAAATGGGCGGTTACGGCTTCCTGCGCTTTTCACTGCCGATGTTCCCGGAGGCCTCGGTTCAGTTCGCGCCGCTGATCTTCGCGCTGTCGATCGTCGCCATCATCTACACCTCGCTGGTCGCGCTGATGCAGGAGGATGTGAAAAAGCTCATCGCCTATTCCTCGGTGGCGCACATGGGCTTCGTCACCATGGGCCTGTTCGCCTTGACCACCCAGGGCGTCGCCGGCGGCATTTTCCAGATGATCTCGCACGGCATCGTTTCGGCCGCCTTGTTCCTTTGCGTCGGCGTCATCTACGACCGCATGCACACCCGGGAAATCGCCGCCTATGGCGGCTTGGTCTATCGCATGCCGATCTACGCCTTTGCTTTCATGGTGTTTGCGCTGGCCAACGTCGGACTGCCCGGCACGTCCGGCTTTATCGGCGAGTTTTTGACCCTGATCGGCACGTTCCGCGTCAACAACTGGGTGGCGACGCTGGCGACGCTCGGCACCATCCTGTCGGCCGCCTATATGCTGTGGCTCTACCGCAAGGTGATCTTCGGTAAGCTCACGAAGCCCAGCCTGCTCCACATCAAGGACATCGGCTGGCGCGAGATGGTGGTGCTGGCGCCGCTGGTGATCCTGACCATCGTGTTCGGCGTTTATCCGAAACCGGTGCTCGATATCTCGGCGGTGTCGGTGACGCAGCTGATCGACAATTTCCAGCACGCGGTCGCGAGCGTGCAATCGGCCGGGCTGGCGAGGTGAGGCGATGAATGCGGCTTTGACCATTCCCGCGCTCTATCCGCTGCTGCCGGAGATCGTGCTCGGCCTCGGCGCCATGGCGCTGTTGATGTTCGGGGTCTACCGCGGCGAACGGTCGGTGCGGACCGTCGACTACGCCTCGGTCGCGCTCTTGATCATCGCCGGGCTGATCGTGCTGGCGCTGCCCGCGGGCAAGCTTGTCACTTTCGACGGCAGCTTCGTGGTCGACGACTTCGCTCGCTTCTTGAAGGTGCTGGCCGTCATCGGCTCGGCCGCCGCGATTCTGATGTCGATGGACCATGCCGAGCGCGAGCGCCAGCAGCGCTTCGAATATTCGATTCTCATCGTGCTCTCCACCCTCGGCATGCTGATGCTGATCTCGGCGGCCGACCTGATCGCGCTCTATGTCGGCCTCGAATTGATGAGCCTGCCGCTTTACGTCGTGGCTGCGAGCCACCGCAATTCGCTGCGCTCGACCGAGGCCGGGTTGAAATATTTCGTGCTCGGCGCGCTGTCCTCGGGAATGCTGCTGTACGGCGCCTCGCTGGTCTATGGCTTCACCGGCACGGTCAGTTTCGTCGGCATCGCGCACTCGGCCGCGGACGCCGGCTCGGGATTGATCTTCGGCCTGGTCTTTCTGTTCGTCGGCTTCTGCTTCAAGGTCTCCGCGGTGCCGTTCCATATGTGGACGCCCGACGTCTATGAAGGCGCGCCGACCCCGGTGACGGCCTTTTTCGCCGCGGCGCCCAAGGTCGCCGGCATCGCCATGTTCGTGCGCGCCACGGTCGTTGCCTTCCCCGGCATCACGGCGCAATGGCAGCAAATCGTGGTCTTCGTCTCCATCGCCTCGATGCTGCTCGGCGCCTTCGCCGCGATCGGCCAGCGCAACATCAAGCGGCTGATGGCCTATTCCTCGATCGGTCATATGGGCTTTGCGCTGATCGGGCTCGCCGCCGGGACCTCGGAAGGCGTGCAGGGCGTGCTGGTCTACATGGCGATCTACCTAACCATGACGCTCGGTGTGTTCGCCGTCATCCTGTCGATGCGGCGCAGCGGCGGCATGGTGGAGTCGATCGACCAGCTTGCCGGGCTGGCGCGCACCAACCCGGCCATGGCGTTCTTCCTGGCGATGCTCCTGTTCTCGATGGCCGGCGTGCCGCCGCTCGCCGGCTTCTTTGCCAAGTTCTATGTGTTTCTTGCTGCCATCAAGGCCGGGCTCTACATCCTCGCCGTGATCGGCGTGCTGGCCAGCGTGATCGGCGCCTATTACTATCTGGCGATCATCAAGGTCATGTATTTCGAGGAGCCGGCGGAGCCGTTCTACAGCATGCCGAATGAGCTCAAACTGGTGCTCGGGGTTTGCGGCCTGTTCAACATTCTCTTCTTCGTTTATCCGGGACCGCTCGTCGGCGTCGCCAGCGCCGCCGCCCATTCGCTGTTCTGATGCAGCTTGATGCCGCGGCGGCTGCGGCAGGCTATCGGCTGGCGAGCCATGAGACCTTGGGCTCGACCAATGCGGAAGCCCTGGCGCTGGCGCGTCGCGGCGAGCGCGGTCCGCTGTGGATCACCGCGCAGCGGCAGACGGCTGGCCGCGGCCGGCGCGGCAACGCGTGGGTCTCCCCGCCCGGCAATCTCTACGCGACGCTCTTACTGGGCGATCCGGCGCCGGCCGAATACGCGCCGGAATCGTCGTTCGTCACCGCTCTCGCGGTTCATGACGCCATCGTGGAGCTCGCTCCCGGCCTGCGCGATGCCCTGGCGTTGAAATGGCCGAATGACATTCTCTGCGGCGGCGCTAAGCTTGCGGGTATCCTGATCGAAGGCGAGCGCGTTGCCGACAAATTTGCTGTCGCTATCGGTGTCGGTGTGAACTGCCTGCACCATCCCGAACAGACCGCTTATCCGGCGACCGATCTGGCCGCCGCCGGTGCCCCCATCTCGGCCGAAAACCTGTTTGCGGCGTTATCCCGCAGGATGGTGGAACGGCTCGCACAATGGGCAAAAGGCGCCGGTTTTGCCGCCGTTCGCGCCGACTGGATGGCCCGCGCCGCCGGCATCGGCGGCGAGATGCGGGTGCGGCTTTCCGGCCGCGAGTTTTTCGGACGCTTCGAGGCGCTCGATGAACAGGGTCGATTGCTGCTGCGCCTTGCCGACGGCAGCTTGCAGGCGATCACCGCCGGCGAGGTATTCCCGCTGGCCGGCGCGCCGCCGCCCGCCCGCCCGCCGGCCACGGGGCGCGTGGACTGATGGCTAGCGAGCTCGTGTTCGCGCCGCTCGGCGGCGTCGGCGAAATCGGGATGAATCTCTCGATCTACGGCGTTGGCGACGGCCGGCGGCGCAAATGGCTCATCGTCGATTGCGGCGTGTCCTTTGCGGCCGAGGAGCATTTGCCCGGCGTCGATCTCATCCTTCCGGACATCCGCTATCTGATCGAGGAGCGGCGCAACATCGTCGGCCTCGTCCTCACCCATGGCCATGAGGACCATATGGGCGCGCTCATCGACCTGTGGCCGCGCCTCAATGTGCCGATCTATGCCACGCCGTTTACGGCGGCGCTGTTCGAGGCCCGCCGCCTGTCCGAGCCGGGCGCGCCCAAAATCCCGATCAACGTCGTTCCGCTCCGCGGCCGGCTGGCGCTCGACCCGTTCGCCATCGAGTTGATCAACGTTGCGCATTCGATCCCCGAATCCAACGCACTGGCGATCCGCACCCCGCTCGGGACGGTGGTGCATACCGGCGACTGGAAGATCGATCCCACCCCGCTTGTCGGCTCGGTCACCGACGCGACGAGGCTCTCCGTGCTGGGCGACGAGGGCGTGCTCGCGCTTGTGGGCGACTCAACAAACGCAATTCGCGACGGTCGATCGCCGTCGGAGGCTGAGGTCGCAAAGACCCTTGCCGAACTCGTTCGCACGGCGCCCGGCCGAGTGGCGGTCACCACGTTTGCGTCGCACGTGGACCGCATCCGCGCCGTCGCCGCCGCGGCGCGCGCCGCAGGCCGTGAAGTCGTGCTGGTCGGCCGGGCCATGGAGCGGGTGGTCCAGGTCGCGCGCGAGACCGGCTATCTCGACGGCGTGCAGGACTTCCGTGGCGTCGAGAGCTACGGCTATCTGCCGCCCGACAAGGTGCTGGCTCTATGCACCGGCAGCCAGGGCGAGCCGCGCGCTGCGCTCGCCCGCATCGCCGAGGGCGAGCATCGGGAGGTCACCCTCGGGCGGGGCGACCGCGTGATCTTTTCCTCCCGCGCCATCCCCGGCAACGAGAAGGCGGTGGCGCGCGTCATCAACGGCTTGGTGACGCAGGGTGTCGAGGTCATCACCGATCAAAATCATCTCGTTCATGTCTCCGGGCACCCGCGGCGCGCCGAGCTGATTGATATGATCGGCTGGGTGCGGCCGAAGATCCTCATTCCGGCCCATGGCGAAGCGCTGCACCTTGCCGAACACGCCGCACTGGCACGCAGGGCCGGCGTTTCCGAGGTGCTGGTCTGCCGCAACGGCGATCTGGTTCGTCTCGCGCCCGGACCGGCGGCCATCATCGACGAAATCCCCTCGGGGAGGCTTTATAAAGACGGTTCCATCCTGGTCGCCGCCGACGCGCGCACCGTGGCATCGCGCCGGCGGCTGAGCTTTGCCGGCATCGCCACCGTCGCGCTGGCGCTGAGCGAGCAGGGCGCGCTGGCCGCCGACCCGGAAATCGAGCTGATCGGCATTCCGGAATTCGATGCGGCCGGCGAGCCCATGAGCCAGATCGCGCGGAGCGCCGTCGAGGGGGCCTTCGCGTCCATGCCGCGGCCGCGCCGGCGCGACCCCGACGCGGTCGCCGAGGCAGTGCGGCGCGCGGTGCGCTCGGCCATTGCCGAGCGCTGGAACAAGAAGCCGATCTGCCACGTCCACGTGCTTTGCGTGTAGCCCCTGGTCGCCTTGCCCAGATGCCATCATATTCATGGTCTTACGAAATCCGGGATTGGACGCGCAGAATGTTCAAGTGGTTCGCGCCCCTCTTGCTGCTCGCCGGCAAGCCCGACCTGCTGATCCGCCTCGTCGCGGCCGTCATTGCGGCTGCCGTCCTGTTCTTCGGGGTGTGGCTGTTATCCAACATTGCACTGACGTTTGACGCGCTAAAGAACCCTTACATTGCAGTGACCTACGCGCAACACCCAAAAGATCCGTTGAGGACACGCCGGTCGTTCACCCGTGCTACGCCACGCGGCTTGTTCGGCCGCATCGGCTTGATGGCAGCCCATTCGTAGTCTGTAAGTTCGTAGCGCATGATTCGAAGCTCCCCAGTTTGGGAGCTCGAATCACAGGCGTGCGGCCACCTCAACGCGCTTTCTGCCTGTCGCGGGCAGCCTCACGTCCGCTTTCAGCGAAGCAGACGTCAACCGACAGGCAAGACTGGCCGGATAGGTCGAAAATGACCCCTTCTCGGAAGCGGAGTGTGCATCGCAGCAATCGGGACAATGTTGATTTTTGTGGAGGCCGCCGCCATTGTTCGCCGACCGGTGAAGGTAGCGGTCTTGGCCGGTCGATCAGTTATCACATGGTCACCCGGCACAGCGGCACGATCTCTCTCGACCGCTGGGTCGGCGAGTTCACCTAATTTACCGTCTGGCTGCCGATTGCGCCGCCGACCATAACCACAGAGGCAAAGCCATGAACTGTACGAAACTTGCGAAGATCGCTTTCTACGCGACGACGCTCATTCTCGTTACCGCGGGCGCAAGGGCGGAGAATGAGCCCAAGCGTGTATTTATCGTGCAGAGCTACGAGAAGGGCCACGTGTGCGGCGAGCCGCAGGCGGAGGGTGAACTCGCCTCACTCGCTAAGGCGGGCTGGGTCGTAGGTCGAAACCTTACGGTCGGCACCTATTATATGGACACCTACCGCACCAACACGACGCCGGAAGCAATGCAACGCGAGGGAGAGAACGCACTTGCCGAAATCGCCAAATTCAAGCCCGATATCGTGTTTGCGAACGACGACGCTGCGGATGCGCAAGTGATGATGCCGCTCATCGGCCGCACAGATATCTCGGTCGTCGTTTCCGGGATGAACGGACAGCCCGAGATGTATAACGAGCGCAAGCACTTCATGGACAGCCGAGCGCATCCGGGTGGCAACGTTACCGGCGTCTACGAAAAACTCTACGCCGCGCAGGCGGTGAAAGTGATGGTTCAGGCCATTCCGGGTTTGAGCCAAGCAAAGGTGGTAATGATTACCGACTATTCACCGACCGGGAATGGACTCACCAAGCAGTTCGAGATTGAGCTTAAGGAAATCACCCAACCGCGGTGGGAGGTACGGCGGGTTAAGGACTGGGACGAATACACCGCGCTCATCCAGGCATTGAACGATGATCCCACGGTAAAGGCGATTTACCCCGTAGCGCTGACCCTACCGGCCGCGGGCGGGAAGCGCTATTCGGCGGCGCACATCTACGACTGGACACTGGCGCATTCGAAAAAACCGGAGATGGCGATCAACTACTTTTTTGCCCGCATGGGATTGTTTGGCGGCGCCGGGGTAAATTTCGGCGCTATGGGCAGACTTGCCGGCGAGAAGGCTGCGAAAATCCTCGCAGGTACCAAGGCCGGCGACCTGCCGTTCGAGGATGCGCCTGCATATGCGATCATATTCAATCTTAAGCGAGCGCATGATCTCGGTATTGAGATACCGACGGCGCTGCTGACCGCTGCCGACGCCGTCTACAAAGACGATCTGTTGCCGCTTGAAGGTCGGCCGCTTCTATACGACCCGGAAATCAAGTCATTCTAATGCCGCCCAAGCTCACGACGGTGCGCTCGCAAGCAGCCGGGGACGTCGCGTTGCAGAATGCTGCGGCCCGCCGGCCGACGCGTCGGTTTCGCTCGTTCAAGACGAAACTGACGCTGCTTGTCGCACTCGCCGTCGTAGTTCCATCCCTTTTCGCCTGCCTGATCCTCGGCGGCCAACTCGATCGTCAGACGCGGGACATCTTTGCCAACAATCTCGCCGCGCAGCTAGAGACTTTTTCCCTGATCCTGCAGGACAGCGAAGACAGTCTCGCCAAAGGCGTGACACGCATGGCCGCCGACAACACGCTGCAAATCACACTAGATCTTGGCATCGCCGGGCAGTTGACGCGCTATCTCGATAAGCAACGCGAAATTCTCGACATCGACTTTCTTGCTACCTATCAGCCTGATGCGCGATTGACGTCATTCAGCGCCGAGGTGGGCCAGCCTGGGGGAGCGCAATGGCGACTGACCGGATCCGCCGACACCTCGGGTTTGGATTGTGCCGTTGCGCAGCAACCGCTGACGATAGCAAATTGTGAAGGCGTCGCGTACCTGGTTTCCGTGCTGCCGGTCGATCGACGACGAGAAGCGGATCGTGGCGATGCGAGCGTCGGTAGCCCGCAGGCTGAGCATCTCGGCTACCTGTTGGGTGGTGTCCGTATCGCCAGGCCGGCGCTGATTGCGGCCTTGCAGCAGCGGCGGGTTTCGCACCCGGAAATCTGGGCCGGTAACCGGATCATATATTCGGATCTGCCAGTAGAGAAGCCGCCCATTGCGGGCACCGCCGATGAGCCGACGCGTGAATTCCGCATCGGCAATGATCCCTATCTCGGCGCGGCGACGACCGCGGACATCGGCGGGCAAACCTTGATCTACGGCGTGATGGCCCCGCTCGGACCGTTGCGTTCAGCACTTACAATGTCGGTGTTGACGGTGGCAGGGTTTGGTCTGTTGCTTACCGTCGTCACACTGATCGCACTCGGCTTCATCGCCAATCGGATAGCACGACCGATCCAGCTGCTGCGCGAAGGCGCCGCGCAGATCGGCAGCGGTGTCCTCGATCACCGCATCAGCGTGTCCACCGGCGACGAACTCGAAGGGCTCGCGGACCAGTTCAATCAGATGGCGGACCGGCTACGCGATTCTTATGCCGAACTCGAAGGCAAGGTGGAAGAACGTACCGCCGAACTACAGCAGCGCGGCGTAGTGCTGCGCGTCACCATCGACAACATGGCTCACGGCGTGCTGATGTTCGACCGCGAGCAGAAAGTGGCCGCTTGGAACCGACAAATCATAAAGCTGTTGGATTTACCTGATACCTTTCTTGCCGGTAAACCGCATTTTGCGGACTTCATTCGCCTCCTCGCCAAACGGGGTGAGTACGGCGCCGTCGATGTCGAAGCCGAGGTTCAGCGCTTGACGGCCGAGGCCGGGCAGCATCGCACGTTCGAACGATCTCGTCCTGATGGAACGTTCCTGGAGATCCGCCATAATCCGTTGCCGGATGGCGGAATCGTCATCATCTATACGGACATTACAGAGCGCAAACGCTACGAGGAGACGCTTACCGCTGCGCGCGATGCAGCCGACGAAGCCAACCGAACCAAGTCGAGCTTCCTCGCCAATATGTCGCACGAGTTGCGCACGCCGCTGAACGCGATCATCGGCTACAGCGAAATCTTGCAAGAGGACGCCGCCGACAAGGACGACAAGGCGTCGATCGCCGACTTGCAGAAGATCGAAAGCGCCGGCCGGCACCTGCTAGGGCTGATCAACAACATCCTTGACTTGTCGAAGATTGAGGCCGGGAAGATGGATGTCTTCATCGAGCCAGTCGACATTCAAGCCCTGATTAAGGAGGTGCTTTCGATCGTCAAGCCGCTCGCCGACAAGAGTGAGAACGCCATCGAAGTGATCTGCCCGGCCGATATCGGCAGCTTTCGCTCTGACCAGACCAAGGTCAAGCAATGCTTGCTCAACCTGATGAGCAACGCCAACAAATTCACGAGCAAGGGCACGCTGACCCTGACGGTGACGCGCGAAGACAATTCGCGGGTCTGCTTTCGCGTTTCGGACACCGGCGTCGGAATGACGGAGGAACAGGTCGGCCGGTTATTCCAGGCGTTCAGTCAGGCCGATGCCTCGACCACCAAGCGCTTTGGCGGCACGGGTCTTGGGCTCGCCATCACCAAGCGCTTCTGCACCTTGCTGGGCGGCGACGTGACGGTCGAGAGCACACCCGGCGCGGGCTCGACATTCATCATCAGGCTTCCGGATCAGGGCGTAGCCCCGGCTGCCGAAGAGTCGCCTGTGCCAGAGGCGGCAGCGGCAGACGGGCGCGCGACTGTGCTTGTTGTGGACGACGATCCGTCGGTGCGCGGCCTCCTGGCCAAGACGCTCGAGAAGGAGGGCTATCGCGTCATATCTGCCGGCAACGGCGTCGAAGCACTGGCGCTTGCACGCGAGCACAGACCGCAGGCGATTACGCTCGACGTATTGATGCCGCAGATGGATGGCTGGGGAGCGCTCAAGGAACTCAAGGCCGACGCCAAGCTGCGCGAAATACCCGTGATCATGGTGACCGTTCTCAACGAGCGTGGCATGGCGATTCCGTTGGGCGCGGCTGACTTCGTGACGAAGCCAGTGGATCGGCAGCGACTGGTGGCGATCCTGCGGGACCATTGCGCCGGTCCGAGCAGCGCCTCGATACTGGTCGTCGAAGACGACTTGCCGATCCGGGAGGCGCTCTGTCGGACACTGGAAAGCATGGGATATATAGCCCATGTGGCGGTCAATGGCCGGAGCGGCTTGGATTGGCTTGCCAACCATCCGGCTCCAAGCCTGATTTTGCTCGACCTGATGATGCCGGAGATGGACGGCTTCGAGTTTCTCCGGGAGCTGCGCAAAATGCCCGCATTCGTGGAAATCCCCGTCATCGTGGTGACGGCGAAGGAGCTGACCGCGGAGGATGTCCGCATCCTGGGCGGACAGACCGAAAAGATCATCGCCAAAGATCAAGCGTATCTGACCGAATTGGCCGCTGCCGTGCGCGGGCGCCTGGCGCGACAACGCGCCCGTGAAGCGGAGCGCGTCGCCAACTGAAGAACCGACACAACGGGAAAATACATGGCAAGGATTCTGTTGGTTGAGGACAATGAAATGAACCGCGACATGCTTTCGCGCCGGCTGGTCCGCAACGGTTACGAGGTTGTCATCGCGATTGACGGCCAACAGGGCGTCGATATGGCGTTGTCGGAGCGGCCGGATCTCATCCTGATGGACATGAGCCTGCCGGTAATCGACGGTTGGGAGGCAACCCGTCGGGTCAAGGCCAATGATGCCACGCGGCAAATCCCGGTGATCGCGCTGACCGCGCACGCGATGGCTGGCGATCGCGAGAAGGCGATGGAAGTAGGTTGCGAAGATTACGACACCAAGCCAGTCGAAATAACGCGCTTGCTTGGTAAGATTGCGGCGCTCCTCAAGCCCAGTGCGGCCTGAGCGAGCAGCGACGGCGCTGGTGCGTTGCGATGGGGAGGTAGCGTCACGACCGATCTAACTGACCAGGGAGCCGACCGCCGAACGGAGCGGGCGCTCGTTGCCTATGTACGGCAGGAATTGAGCGCGCCCGCGATCGCTATCATGGGCTATGCCGAGATATTGATGGACGACGCGGTGCAAGCCAACCGCGGGCAGCTCATCGACGATCTTCAGCGCATCCTCGATGCCAGTCGGACTCTCCATCGCCTCATACTCAGCCTGCTCGATCCAGCGACCATTCACCACGCCGATGGCGACGCCGACATGGCGGAGTATCGCCGGACGTTACGCCATGACCTGCGCACGCCGATCAACGCGATCAAGGGATACGGGGAAATGCTGCGCGAAGACGCGGCAGACGGTGGTGCGGAAACGTGGGTTGCGGATCTCGACAAGCTCCTGGGAGAGGCGACCCTGCTGCTCGACCGGATCGATGGTCTGGTGACGTTTTCCGGTGGCGATGCTCCGCAGGATGGAACAGATCCCACCGTCAACGAGATTGCCGCCCCAGCGAAGATGGTCGAGAGCCTGCTGAAGGCGGTTCGCCCGATTACGGCGAAGGAAGCGGACCTCGCGGCCGTACAGCCCAGCCGGATTCTGGTAGTGGACGACAATGCGTCGAATCGAGACCTTCTGACCCGGCGCCTGCAACGTCAGGGGCATACTGTGCTTCGAGCTGAGGACGGCGCCAGCGCGCTCGCCATGGTCGAAAAAGAGGCCCTCGATCTCGTCCTGCTCGATCTGATGATGCCCGGCATCAGCGGCTATGATGTCCTCGCGTTGCTTAAGGGTGATCCCCGATTCCGGGAAATCCCCGTCATCATGATCTCGGCGCTGAGCGAACTCGACTCGATCGTCCGTTGCATCGAGGCTGGAGCCGATGACTACCTTGCCAAGCCGTTCGATCCCACTCTCCTTCGAGCGCGCGTTGGCTCATCGCTTGAGAAGAAACATCTACGAGACCGCGAGCGGAAGATGGTTGAGGCGCTGAGGATCGAAAAAGAGCGGTCGGAACGACTCCTCCTCAACATTCTGCCGTAGGCGATCGTGACACGCTTGAACGGCGGCGAGACCGTGATTGCCGATCAGCTATCGAACGTAACGATCCTGTTTGCCGATCTCGTTGGCTTCACCAAACTTTCGTCCCGGCTTTCGGCCGGGGATTTGGTTCGTCTTTTGAATGGACTGTTTTCGGAGTTTGACCGGTTGGCGCTCGACCTTGGGGTCGAGAAGATCAAGACGGTCGGAGACGCCTATATGGTCGCTGGCGGCTTGCCCGAGCCGCGAGCGGACCACGCGCACGCGGTCGCCGACATGGCGTTGGCGATGGTGGGAACGGTCGAGCGGATGAATCGCGAGTTGCCGGTGCCCCTGCAGATGCGCATCGGCATTCATTCAGGTGACGTCGTGGCAGGGGTCATTGGGACGCACAAATTCGTCTACGACATCTGGGGTGATGCGGTGAACATCGCCAGCCGAATGGAGTCGCACAGTTTGCCGAATCGTATCCAGATCTCGGCAGCGACCCATCGACATCTCCAAAAGCGCTTTCGGCTCGAACGGCACGGCAGCGTCGACATTAAAGGTAAGGGCCCTATGGAA
The DNA here is from genome assembly GCA_049512975.1 of Xanthobacteraceae bacterium. Taxonomy (GTDB): domain Bacteria; phylum Pseudomonadota; class Alphaproteobacteria; order Rhizobiales; family Xanthobacteraceae; genus BOG-931. The sequence goes on from JBEKWO010000014.1 coordinate 45,075, forward strand.
ACCTATTTTCTGCTCGGCCGCGCCGACGAGACCATTATTGGCTGAAGGCAGTTCTTGGCAGATTTTTCCCGCTGAACCTCCTCGATTTTGTTGCAGTGCATGAGTCCGGAGATGCCCATCGCGCCGTTTCGCGGCGGCGCAGCAATTCGGTCGCTTTCGGAGGCATCAACAATGTAGCCGTCGACGCAACTCGCGTCGCCAATGCTATCGAGTTCACGCGCTTCCCGCCATCTCATGGCGCCAACGATGGCGACAGCAAAGGGGGCATGTTGGTACGCGCGGCCGATCTCATCGGCCCAGCTCGGCGATCCGCACTATCTGCGCAAAGCTAATGCGCTTTCCGGCCGCGGTTTTCGCCCGATGAGTGTAGACACAGGACTCGCAGTGACGCCCTACTCAGGTAGAGGGCGCCTCTTTTCACTATTTCCGCCCGATGACGATTTGCCAAGCCCATCCGGCAGCTTGGCGGAGTTGATCGCCCTTTTAGCGTTTACAAAAAGCGACTGAACTTGATGCAGCGCGAGGGCGGTATGGTAGAGTCGATCGACCAGCTTGCCGGGCTTGCGCGCACCCACCCGGCCATGGCGTTCTTCCTGGCGATGCTTTTGTTCTCGATGGCCGGCGTGCCGCCGCTCGCCGGCTTCTTTGCCAAGTTCTATGTGTTTCTTGCCGCCATCAAGGCCGGGCTTTACATCCTGGCCGTGATCGGCGTGCTGGCAAGCGTGATCGGCGCCTATTACTATCTGGCGATCATCAACAGAACGTGTGCAAAGGTCCTGTACAGCCCAGTGTGAGGGTCCCCGCTTTCGCGTTCCCCGTATTCGCTGCATTCTCCAGCGCCTCGTCAGAGACTTCGTAGGTTAGGGTTTGTTCGTCGGTCTGATCGAGGTCGATTTCGATGTCGTTCATGGCATTAATCCTTTCGTTCGTTAGCGCCTCTGCGCTATCGGCTGTCGCGGGCCGGCATTCCAGTCAAGGCCGGGGCAGATCTGGCCGTGGCAACTACCCCGAGAAATGCTGTGCGATTATTGTTGCCGCTTTATCCTTGATCGTGGCGGCATAGGCGGGGCACCCGCAGCAATACGTACTATTAAGCAGCAATACGTACTATTAAAAAGACAGCTGGGAGTTCCCTGCCGAGGTCGAAGACCCCACCACGCACGAAGGGATCGCGCCGGAACCTCGGAGATCCTGCGTCCGGCCAGCAACAGCAAACCGTCCTGGCCCGCATCGGGGAGGCGAGGAGCCGAAGCCGATGATGCACGGACGCGGGAAGTCAGATCCCGCCATAGTAGCTGTGAAATCGACGAACAAGACTGGGCAACCAGTCGCGGAGTCGGTGGAGCGGTGGCCGGGGGCCGAGGGAAACGTGGACCAGCAAAGCACGCGTGACGGTCAGTGAGCGGGGGACGGGACAAGGATCGGTGGTCTCACCGCTGCTTGCCAACATCTACCTACACTACGTGTTGGATCTCTGGGCTGAGCGCTGGCGACGGCACGAGGCCATCGGCGACATGATCATCGTCAGATATGCCGATGATGTGGTGGCCGGATTCGAGCACGAGGACGACGCCCGTCACTTCCTCGACGCGATGCGCGAGCGGTTCAAGGAGTTTGCGTTGTCGCTCCATCCGGAGAAAACCCGGCTGATCGAGTTCGGTCGCCATGCGACGGCCAACCGCGAAAAGCGCGGGATCGGAAAACCGGCCAGTAATGGACGTCCCTACCGCGATTCCGAAGTCGCGCCTTACGCCGATAGAACGCTCACTGGGCGTCGATTTCACCGTGCGTAGCTGGGCGACCGAAAACATCCAGATAGGCAGTTCTTCCCAAATCCATTACCATTGCGTAGCGGGCGAATCACTGCGCGCGGCCTTGGCGGAAGGCCGGGGAGGCGAGCATGATCATCACAGTGGCAACTATGAAGGGCGGCAGCGGCAAGAGCACGCTTGCCAGCTGCCTTGCGGTGCATTGGCATCTCAGGGGCCGGCGTCCGACCCTCATTGATGCCGATCCGCAGCGCTCCATCATGCGGCTCGCCGCACGCGAACGGGCTCTCGGCGGCGTCGCGTTGCTGGAAGACGCGACCGAGGAGGCCTCGAAGACGGCGCGGCGCCTCGCCCAAGGTGGTGGCCTCGTGATCATCGACACGCCGGGATTTCGCTCCAAGACGACGTTGGATTGTCTGGCGGCGGCGGATTTTGTGCTTGTTCCGGTCAAGCCGTCGCCATTCGACGTTGACCGCATGCTGGATACACTGAGCATCCTGACGGAGCGTGATGGCCGGCGGCCGCTGTTTCGCTGTTTGCTGACACAAACGACGCGCGATTCGATCATCGCCAGGCACATCCGATCCGAACTCGCCGAGGCCGGCCTGCCGGTGCTGCACAGCGAGATGACGAACCGGGTCGCCTATCCGGAGGCCACGCTTTGGGGGGCTACGCCGAGCCTTATTAGCTGGAAAGGACCTGCTGCGCGGGAAATCGCCGCTATCGCCGAAGAGCTCGACATGGTGCTGGGAGCCAAACAGGCGGCCGCATGACCCGCAAACAGCTGCCGAAGGCTATCAGGAAAACCAGCCACGAGCTACGGGCGATCGCCGGCGGCCCGGCCCACGACGAAGAGGCGCCGGCGCCGCAGTCCGCTTTGCCACACGATGCGGTCAAGGCCGGATCCGCCGCTGCGGCTTCCGCGCCGCCGGCGGAAAAATCGCTATTGCCGGCGGCTCCCAACTCTGCCGAACGATGGGCGGCGGGGCGGCGGTCCGCGGCACGAAAAATCGTCGAGCGCCACAGAACCTACGCGGCGGTGGGCGGGCTGTTCCCGCTGCCGGTCGTCAATATCGCCGGGGTGACCGCCATCAACATGCGGATGGTGAAGCAACTGAGCGATCTTTATGGGGTACCGTTCGAGCGTGACCGCACGCGATCGATGATCATTGGGCTCATGGGGGGCGCAGTGCCCACCGGCCTAGGGGCGGCAACCGCCTCGACGCTCGTCTTCGTCGTTCCGGGAAGCACGCTTTTTGGCCTGGCGGTGTCCGCGATTTCCGCGGGCGCACTAACCCGCGGCATCGGCTTGGTCTTTCTCGAGCATTTCGAGAACGAGTCGATGTCGCTCGACATCGCGAAATCGAGCAGGCCCGAATAAAATTGAGGTGAGTGCTCGGCACCGTTCGACGGCGCCCGACGCACCGGCTGCATCAGGGAATCTCGTACACTGTCGTCTCGTCGGCGACGCCGCGCAGCGCGGCGTGCTGCATCGTCGGCTGCAGGCCCGCGCTCTCGAGGATTTTCGCGGTCTTCGCATCCTCCATCACCGGCTTGGTCACGAAGATGGCGCGTGAGGAGGCGAGGCCCTGCACGCGTGCGGCAAGGTTCACGGTCTGGCCGAAATAATCTTGGTGGTCGTTGAGCCTGACTGCGAGGCACGGCCCCTCGTGGATGCCGATCTTGAGCAGCAAATCCTCGTTCTTGCGCTCGGCGTTGAGCCGCGCCATTTCCTCGCGCATGCGCAATGCGGCCGCCAGCGCCCGGTCGGGCGTCAGGAATGTCGCCATCACCGCGTCGCCGATCGTCTTCACAACCGCCCCCGCCTCCGCGGACACGATCTCATACAGCACGTGAAAATGCTGGCGGACGAGGTCGTAGGCCACAAGATCGCCCACGCGCTCATAGAGCGCGGTCGAGCCCTTGAGGTCGGTGAACAGGAAGGTGAGGCTGGTGATCTTGAGCCGCTGATCGACATCGAGCGTATCGGTGCCATAGACGTCGCGGAACGTCTGGTTGGTGAGAAGCCTTTTGGCCGTGAGAAACGGCCGGCGCTTGCCGAGCAGATGGTGGAGCGGATCGGCGGCGACCCACAGCGCCGGCAGCACGCGGCGGTCGGTTTGATTCTCGAGCGACAACCGCAGCGGCCCCGGCCGCATCTCGACCGTTCCGACCGGCACCTTCACCTTGTTGAACACCATCGAAAGCGTCTGCCGCTCGCGCGTCGGTTCGCCCTTGACGTCGATGAATTGCGTTCCGTGAGTTACCGGATCGAAGACGATGACGAAATCATTCGGCAGCTGCACCGACAGCACCGCCTTTTCGCCGGGCGGCAGCTCGATCGAATCGATGGTGAACTCGGCGAGACTGTCTCCTAAAGTCTCCGGCAGATCGACGCCGGAGCCCCAGAAAATCTGGCGGTAGTATTCGACTTCGGGGAGCGTGTCCGGGCTGTGAGCGGCGATGCGGCGCACCCGCGGGCTCACGGTGAAAGTCACCTCGACCATCTCGTCGAGAGTCGGCTTGTAGCCGCAGGCGCACAGCCCGCAAGCGTATTCCTCGTGGTTGACCGTCTTGAGCGTCGCCCCCGCATCGAGCACGCCGCCGCAGCCGGGGCAGATCACGTTCCACGACAATTCAAACAGGCCGAGGCGCGCGCCATGCAGGAAGGCGGCGATGGCCCGTTCTTCATCGAGACCGTGCTTGGCGGCAAAGGCGAGGACGTTGATGCGGCAAAGCTCATGATCCGATGCCTCGCGGATCGTTCGCTCAATGGCGGCAGCGGAATCGGAATCGGCCGATTGCCGCAGCACGCTGAAAAGAGCCTCGGCCTCGCTCATGGGAGAGTCTCGCTCACCGACGCCCGCGTTGAGGTAAGCACTAGGTCATACTGCGGCAAGGCACGTCGCCGTGAGGGCGCGCCGCGCATCCATCACAACGAATTGATCCTGAACCCAACCGCCTGCGCGCGAGCAGTGGCGTCGCTTTAGCCGCGGCTCGCCGTCTTGGCCGCTTTGTCGGCATCCCACCACCACAAGTTCGGAAACGCGGACATGCCGTATTTCGGCAACGGGTCGTGATGGCTGAACCGATCCCAGCGCGCGGTGCGCACTTTGTTGTAGCTCCATTGCGGCACGACGTAATTGTTCCACAACAGCACGCGGTCGAGCGCTTTGGCGGCGGCGACGAGATCTTCGTATTTCTTGGCGAAGATGACATGCTCGATCATCGCATCAACCGCCGGATTTTTGATGCCGATCATATTGTCCGAGCCGGACTGATCTGCCGCTTGCGAGCCAAAATAGTCGCGCAGTTCGTTTCCGGGCAATTGCGTCTCCGGCCAGGCGAAGGTGATGATGTCGAAATCCCAGCTGCGCAGCCGGTTCTCGTACTGCGCCTCATCGACGGTGCGCACCGACACGGTAATGCCGAGGCGCTCGAGCGAGGGCTTGTAGAACAGGAAGACGCGCTCAAAGACCGGATTGTTGCCGAGGAATTCGACCGTAAACGGTTCGCCCGACTTGCGATTGACGAATTGCTGGTCGCGCATGTCGTAGCCCGACTCTTTCAAGAGCCGCACGGCTTCGCGCAAATTATCGCGCACCGCCGCGGGAGTGCCGCTGACCGGATTGGAATAGGGCTTCTTAAAGACGTCGGTGGGAATCTGGTCACGCACCGTGTGCAGCAGTTCGAGTTCGCGGCCGCTCGGCAAGCCGGTGGCGGCGAGATCCGTGCCTTGGAAATAACTGGCGATGCGCTTGTACTGGCCAAAGAAAATTTGCTTGTTCATCTCCTCGAAATCGAAGGCATAATTAAAGGCCAGCCGCACCCGGGGGTCCTGGAATTTCTCCCGGCGGATGTTGAAGGCGAACGCCTGCATCACGCCGACATTGTTGATGGGGAATTCCTCGAGGATGACGCGCTTGTCGGCGACCGCCGGAAAGTCGTAACCGGTAGCCCAGTTCTTGGCGCTGTTCTCGAGGCGCCAGTCGACCGAGTCGGCCTTGAACGCTTCGAGCGCGATCGTGGTGTCGCGGAAATATTCGAACCGCAGCTCTTCGAAATTATCGCGGCCGATATTGACGTTGACGGCGCTGCCCCAATAGTCCTTGACGCGCTCGTAGACGATGCTGCGGCCGGGCGCGAACTCCCTGATACGGTAGGGGCCGGAGCCGAGCGGCGGCTCGAGCGTGGTCGACCCGATGTCGCGCTTCTTGCCGTCCTTGTCGGTTCCCTCCCACCACGCCTTAGGCAAGATTATAAGCTGGCCGACGATCTGCGGCAGCCCACGGCTGCCCGGCGCATCGAACACGAAGCTGACCTCGCGATCGCCCGTCTTCTCGGCCTTGACGACGTGCTGAAAATTGGCGGCCGCCTGCGCACTGAGTTTCTTGAACGCATCGAATGAGAATACCACGTCGTCCGGTGTCACCGGCGTGCCGTCGTGCCACTTTGCTTCCGCCCGCAGCCGATAGGTGGCCGAGGAGAAGTTGTCCGGGTAACTCACGGCCTCGGCAAGAAGCCCGTAGTCGCTCGATACTTCATCCAGCGCCGGCACCAAGAGCGTGTCGTAATTGAGCTCGATGCCAAGGACCAGCGCGCCTTTGATTCCGGCGACCACCGTGTTGAAGTTGTCGAAGGTGCCGATCGCGATTTGCCGCGCCGCTCCGCCCTTCGGCGCGTTCGCCTTGACGTAGTCGAATTGCTTGAAGCCGGACGGATATTTCAGTTCCCCGAACGCCGACACGCCGTGCCGCCACGCCGGACCTGCCGCCTCCGCGCGGCTGGTCCAGAGCGGCAGCGGAAGCCGCTGCGCGGCCAGTGCAACAAGGGTCGATTTGAGCAGAGATCGGCGATTCACGGCAGGCTCCCTATTACTTGTGGCTGAATAACGCGGGTAATGTCGCTTCCCGCTTGGACACCGTTGGGCATAGCTTGCGCGATTTTGCCAAGGCGTTGCAAGCCTGACTGCCGTTGCCCGCATCGAAGTTTTCCCGAGGGGCGCCGAGCTGCTAAGGATCAAACGTTCGTCGAGGCGGCGAAGTCGGTGCCGGATCTGATCCAAAAGCGCGGCCGCGGATGGTAAGCGCCGCGGCGCCGCTGGTGGATCGACGAGCGGCGAAACCATTTGGGGGGACTTGCGTACTTCCCCATAACTGGCTTCGCCGAGCGGTTGGGAAATCGTCCCATGAAGACAATCTATCGCTACCGCAAGGAGCGGCATTTCGCCAAGCCGCTGGATGCGATTTGGCCCTTCGTCGCGGATACCGCCCGCATCAATGAGATATCGGGCTCGCCTACCTATCGGGTCGAGGAACGCCCCGATGCCCAGGGCCGCATCCACCGCTTTGCGACCGCCAAGCTCGGCCCAATACCGCTGAAGTGGGAGGAGGGCTTCGGCGAATGGCAGGAAAACCGCCGGCTGGTACAGGTCCGCAATTTCATCAACGGCCCCATTCGCCGCTTCCAGGCAGGTACTGAACTCTATCCCGAAGGTACCGGAAGCCGACTGGTGTTCCTGGCCGAGATTGAGTGCGTCGGCGTGATGGGCCTGTTGGCAAAATTGTCCGGTCAGATCGAGCGGGAAGGCGATAGGCGCCTCGCCGCGATCGAAAGGCTGATCGGCGAGGGCGAGATGCCGAATGATATTCCCGGCGCCTCCGCGCGGGAGGTGGCGAGACCGGCGGCTCGCCGCCGCCTCGCTGCCCTGATCGCCGATCTTCATCGCGATCCGGCGAGCCACGGCCTCGCGCCCAAGCTCGCTGAGTTTCTGCTCCATGCGCCGGTGGTGGCGCTGCGCAGCATTCGCCCCCTGTCGATGGCGCGATTTTGGCGCGCGACCGAAGCGGACACAGTAGAGCTGTTCCTCGCGGCGCAACGCCTCGGCATTCTCGCTATGGGTTGGGATTTGCTATGTCCGCGCTGCCGCGGTGCCAAATCGCGCGTTGAGCATCTGCACGACTTGCCCCAGGGCGCGCATTGTTCGTCGTGCAACATCGATTATGGGCGCGATTTCACGCGCAACGTGGAACTGACCTTTCACCCCGAGCCGTGGCTGCGCCCGTTGCCCGAAGGAGAATTGTGCCTACTCGGACAAAGCACGACACCGCATGTGAAGTTTCAGGCCGAGGTGGCGGCGCATTCGTGCAAGCGCTTCGCGCTGACGCCGCCGCCCGGCCCCTATCGCTTCCGCACCATCGAGGCGGGGGCCGCGGCTGACGCCGAAATCGGCAGCGATGGGATCATCCCGGAGATCACGGCAAGCGGCTCCGACATCCTGTTAGCGCCGTGCGGCAACAGCGGCGAGCTCGTTATCCACAACGATACGGATCGGCCGCTGTTTTTCGTCGTCGAGGAGCGCAACTGGGCCCGGGACGCGCTTACTGGTGAAAGAGTGATTGCGATGCCGGCGTTCAGGCGACTCTGTCCCGAACAGCTGTTGCGCCCCGGCGACGATGTCGAAATCGGCCGGGTTGCAATCGTGTTCACCGATCTGCAAGGCTCGACGAAGCTCTATGACGACCTCGGCGATGCCACCGCCTACCGCCTCGTGCGCGACCATTTCGCCTTTCTGTCGGAACAGGTCCAGCATCATAACGGCTTCATCGTCAAAACCGTCGGGGACGCGGTGATGGCCGCGTTCCATGATCCGGCCGACGCGGTGCGGGCGGTGTTGTCGATCCATGACGAGGTGGCGAACTTCAATCGCGGCCGCAGCGATGGCGGGATCGTCTTGAAGCTCGGGCTGCATCTCGGCTCCTGCATCGCCGTCACCGCCGGCGGCGTGCTCGATTATTTCGGCTCGGCAGTGAATACGGCGTCGCGGCTCGAACACCAGTGCCGCGGCAGCGAGGTAATCATATCCGAGGCGGCGCTGGCGGATAGCGAAGCGCGCGAGGCGCTAGCGGGGCGAACCCTGACCGAGGACCGCGCCACACTACACGGGTTGAGCGAGTCGGTGCGCTTTGTGCGGGTTGGTTCGGGCAAGACGCTCTAACCCTTGAGGAGTAATGCTTGCATGCACTTTTCCTCTTCCAGACTTATCAATTCACCGATTCGAACCAGCAAAGGAACTGGTCGCTCGCCACGCCCCTCGTGAGCGCGAGGTTGTATTGCTCGAAGATTTCGGTCAACGTGCCAGCCGCCGGTGGGCCAGCTTTTAACCGACTCTCAAGCCGCACCACGTCGACGACCAGGCGCACCAGCGCAGACTCCGAAAGCTCGGCGATCTGGTGCGCGAGTTCGCCGCGCTGACGTTCAAGCTTCTCGTGCCAATCCGGAGCTTGCAGACCGCTCAAGCGATTAGTCAAAACGATCTCCGGAAGTAAGCCCCCCATGGCCGCATCGAGACAGTTGTTGCCAGCGCTTGGCATGGGTTACCCGCCATGATAGGCTTTTATCGCTCACGTGGTTGGCGCTGGCGAAAGGGTTCGTAACGTCCCGATCGATGGGGCCCAGCCCAGGGGGATGCCGAGAAAGGATCCAGTATGGCACAGAAACCGACTGCGTCGGTAAGTCCTGCGCAAAGCGAAGCCATTACGGCAACAGATACGACTGCGGCAGAGCCTGCCGACACGACGGCCGAGCCTCGCGACGAATTGGCTTCGAAGTTGGTCGATCGTTTCGCCATCTGGTCCGGCGTTGCCGGACTCATTCCGGTACCCCTTATTGACGCCGTTGCTGTCGGCGGACTCCAGGTCCAGATGCTGCGTCGTATTTCGCAAATCTACGACGTGCCGTTCTCCGAAAACAGAGGCAAAGCACTGATAGCCGCCTTAGTGGGATCGACGATCCCGGCGACCAGCGGCATCGGCGCCGCCAGTGTGCTCAAGATGGTACCTGTTTTCGGAACGATCGTCGGCGTCTTTGTGATGCCGGTGCTCTCGGCCGGAGCCACCTACGCTGTCGGCAAGGCTTTCATTCAGCACTTTGCATCGGGCGGGACACTGCTTGATTTCAATCCTCCTGACTACCGTGATTTCGTCAAGGCCCATAAGGAGATGTGGGACTCTCGATCTACGCATTCCAGCGCAGACGCGCAAAGCACCGAGTCTCCATCCAGCTCCTCCGGCCGTACTGCAAGTACGACCACCGGAGCGGCGACCGGCCTTTGACGCGCCGCGGCTTATGCCAGCCAATCGGGGAGCGGCCCGCCCAAGCGCGACAGCAGTTGACCGACGAGACTGTGCTGGAAGCAATCGTCTACATCATCTTCTGCGTCCCGACGGGATTTCGCGGTGTCAACCGGCGGATGAGTTTTCTCGGGACCTTTGTCCCCGCGCTTGCCTCCACTCCGCTGCTGGTGTTGCCTGTACTGTTCTTCATCGGACCCTCCCGGCGCGTCGAATGGTGCCCGCGAGAGTAGGCCAACTTTCTGTTCGGAATAGTCAAACGTATCCCTTGCCGAAATGCCGGCGGCTGCCTGGGAAAAGTAGACGGACGACGTCACAGTAATGTCCTTCTTGCAGCTCGTTCGCCGCGAAACGCGCGGCTCACTGCGGAAGCTGGTGTTCATGTCCGGCATCGGCGGCATTAGCAGTGCCGCGATTCTCGCCGCCATCAATACCGGTGCGCAAGCTGTGGACGATACCCACAAGCCCAGTTTGTGGGCGGCCACACTCTTCGTAATTTCGCTTTTTCTTTACCTCAGGACTCAGGTCTATGTGACCACGATCGTTACCGCCGAGATCGAGGCCATCATCCACCGACTGCGCGTGCGCCTTATGGATAACGTAAGGCGCTCGGAACTTCTCGCCATAGAACGGATCGGGCGATCGAGAATCTTTACTGCGATAACCAGCGATGCCGCGATGCTGACGCAGGCGAGTAATACGCTCTGCTATACAATGCAGGGCGTCGTGGTCGTCTTTTTTGTAGCGCTCTACGTGGCGTATTTATCGCTTGTGGCCTTCGTCCTGAGCGTCGTGATCCTCGTCGCTGCGGGAACAATCTTTCATTACCGCAGTCGCCGCCTGGTCGCCGAGCGAGCGAAGGCGGCAGCGCAGGAGCGCCGGTTATTCGATCGCTTGGCCGACTTCCTGGACGGGTTCAAGGAAGTGAGGCTCAACAGCGCACGAAGCTCGGATCTGTTCGACGACGCCGTTGCCGTGTCGAGGACGGCGGCCAACATCAAGATAGGCGCCCAGGTCGACACGCTGAGGCAGATCGTGTCGACCCAGGCCTACGTCTACGTTTTGCTCGGCACCGTCGTATTTGTGGCTCCGCTGTTCAGCGAAACACTGACAGGCGGGTCCATCATGAAGACCACGACGGCGCTGTTGTTCGTGGTCGGGGCGTCTTTGGGTTTGGTGCAATCGATACCGATCTTTTCGAATGCCAATGCCGCGGCAGGCCGTTTGGAGCAATTGGATGCCGACCTGCATGCGACCGCTTTGACCGAGCCAGTCGACGAGACCAGGGTAGTGAAGCGTTTCGATAAGATCGAAATGCGCAACGTTGTGTTTACTTACTTTGATAGATTTTCCGAGAAAGCCTTCACGATGGGGCCGATCAACTTCACCTTGCGTACCGGGGAGCTCGTCTTCATTACCGGCGGCAACGGTTCGGGCAAATCGACGTTCTTGCGGGTGTTCGCCGGGCTTTATCCCCCCGACTCCGGCGAAATCACGCTCGACGGGATGCGCATCAACGACCACACCCGCGACACCTATCGCTCGTTGATGTCGGGGATTTTCTTCGATTATCATCTGTTCCACCGGCTCTATGGAATGCCCGACGCGGATCCGGCCGAGGTCGACCGACTGCTTACGCAGTTCCGATTAGAAGACAAGACCGGCCTTTCGGGCGGCGAGTTTCGCACGCTCGATCTGTCTGGCGGGCAGCGCAGACGCCTTGCACTCATTGTAAGTTTGCTTGAGAAACGTCCGATCCTGTTGCTGGACGAATGGACCGCCGAACAAGACCCGGAATTTCGCCGCAAATTCTATGACGAACTGCTGCCGGACATGATGCGGAGCGGCGCCACCATCGTGGTGATCACGCACGATGACCGGTATCTCGACGAGTTGCGACTGCCAGCTCGCAGGATTCGCATGGACGAAGGCCGTATTGTCGAGGAGCGTTCGATTCAGGACCGCTGACAATAGCGTTCGATGGAGAACGGCTGATGATAAAGGATCCAGAGTCACTTGACGAAAGGCCACCTCCGCCGAAGAGGCGCGGATGGCGGCGTTTTCTCTGGCGCCATCTGCCGAGCCTATTCGTCACTTTGTTGACGACGCTGTTTCTAATCGTCGTGCTTTGGCCCTATGTGGTGATTACGGTTCCGAGTGGACAGGTGGGTGTCCTTTGGTACAGATTGCTCGGGTTTGAGCTGTACTGCTGGTGTTTTGTTGGCCGAGGCACCGTCCTGGATCCCCGGGAACTGAAGGAGGAAGGTCTTCACCTTATGGCGCCATGGAACAGGTTGTTCCTTTATGAACTGCGGCTGCAATCCGCAACTCAAACATACAACGCTATTTCCAAAGATGGAGTAAGCGTGACCGTTCAGATAAATGTGCGGTTTCAACTGCTGCATAATTCCGTCGCCGTGCTTCACAAATTTATCGGTCCGGATTACTTTGCGACGGTCGTGAGTCCTGAAATCGGCAGCCAAGCGCGTCAAATCATCTCTCAGTACACCGCCCAAGAGGTGTATAGGTCACGCGAGGCGATTCAAGATCAAGTTCGAGCTAGTGCGCGAAAGAGCCTGGGCGCCAATCTTAACGAATTGGTGCAGCCGGAGGCCATGGAACAACCAGATCCCAAACATTATAATAACTTCCTGCAAGGCTCGATCCAAATTCTCGACACGCTTGTGCTCAGCATCGAATTGCCGCCAGCAATCGTCGACGCCATTAATCGGCAGACAGAGCAATTCTATGAGATTCAGGAGTATAAATTCCGTGTCGAGCGCGAAGCCCAAGAATCAAAACGCAAACAGATCGAGGCGAATGGCATAGCCGCCTTCCAGCAGACGGTCAGCCAAGGGATTTCGGACTCGTACTTGCGTTGGCGTGGCATTGAAGCCACCCTTGCACTCGCGCAATCGCACAATGCGAAAATCGTAATCATCGGCACTGGCAAGGATGGCCTGCCGATCATTCTCGGCAACGTTGATACTCCCGCGGCGTCAGGCGCGACGCCGCAATCTGGCGCAAGCGGCACAACACCGCCGTCCGGAGCTTCGCGTGGCGCGGCCGATAAAGCCCCGCCGGGTGCTTCATCGCCGAATTCTGGCGCTACGCCTACCGGCGGCGGATCCACAGATGCCAAGCCGGCACCTGGGTCATCGAGTAACAGTGTGCCGCCGGAATTAAACCCAGCGGCGACCGCGGATTTGTCTGCCGCCGCTGCTACGATCCCGGGTAAACCGCCGAGCTCGTGGAGCGCGCGCGGCCTGTTTGATATCGAATCTATCTTTTCCCAAATCTCTGGCGTCTTGCGCCCAACTGGATCGGCGCCGGCTTCTGGGACAGGAGAACAACCGAGACAATAGTCAGAAGGCGTTCCGACACAACCGCGATTGTGCCCTTGTTCGACTAATTGATCCGATTCAGAAGACGCTCCGGGCCGAAAAGTGCCTTGGAGAAGGCCGAATGCCGTGCTCCGAGAACGACATGACTCACTTGATTTTTCGAATTGCCTTCCAGTCTACAAATGGGCGATCATCGAGATGCGCGCCCGGCGGCTGCGACGGTGCTAGACCAAGAAATTGACAAGGAATCGCAAAGTGAGCGAAAGACCTGCATCAGATCGCCCGGTCGAGGTCTGGATAAGCCCTCGACTGTATGAGGCCTTGATGACGCGAGGCGGCAGGCTCCGACTGGCGTTCGTTGTGGCGATTCTCATTCTGGGTGTCGCAATTGGCAGCCACATTTACGGCCGGATGGTGGCTGCTCGCGACGTCCTAGCGCGCGATGCGACCATCCAGGAACTCCAGAGCGACATCCAGAAGCTGGAGCTGGAATTATACGGTCAAAATGGAAGACTGGTCGAACTGCAATCCAAGTTTATGACCGTTCAGGCTATATTGGGGGCAATCCAGCCTGCGGAGAACACGTACAACATCGATCCCAATCAGGCGAGGATTGTTGCCGGCGGTCGCTTGACCATTGGATTAGTCGGTTCTCCCACGAACGAGGGTATCAACATCAATATCAACGGTAAGCAGCACCCCGCAGCCGCGGGTGACGTCATTCACGTGGCGCTCGATCCGTCGACGAACTGTCAGGTTGGAGTCCAGTCATTTGATATGTTCAAGGCTGTCCTGACAGCATGGTGCGCAGAAGTGAAGCCTCAGTAGAATCCGAATTCCGCGTAAACGTGGCTATTCCCAGATTAAGACGTCGGGAAGAGAACCATCGATACGCCGCAATAAAGTATAGCCGACGCCGGCAAGGCCGCGAAACAGACCCAAATTGAACTGGCCTTTTCCGCTGTTCCAGCGGTAATCGCCCGTTGATGCGGCGGTTTGTAGAATCGCCAGCAGCCGCCGCGATGCAAGTTCACGAAGATTGCTGCACCCAAGGGCATTGGCGGCCTCGCAGAAGAATTCGATGCCGCCAAGCGTCCCGCAGCAGAGGGTGTCCACGGCGCCCCACCAGCCTCGCTCTACGCCGTCGATCGCGTTCCGAATGTCGATTGACAGGAGCTTGGCATCCATTCTGCCTCGCTTGATTGTTCCAATCCGCGCCAGACCGATACCGGGCGCGCCGTGACACCATTGGCATGACCAAGACGGTTTGCCGCCGCCACGCAAATCTGGCCAGTTATCGCGCTCTGCGTCGTAGCTGGAATTTTCGAACGCAATACATTCTGACGCCGCACGAGCGAACCGTTCGCGCCCCGTCGCCGCCGCCAACGACGCCAGCGCGTAGGCAAAGCCTGCGGCGCCGTGCGACATGCCGTTAAGCAGTTGCGCGCCCAAGCCTTGGCCGACCCAGCTGCGGCGGCCCTCCGCTCCGAGCCGGCGTTGACCCATCAGATGTTCGCCGCACTTCGTTGCGCGGTTGAGCGCATCGGCAGATTGCGTGTCACGATAAAGACGAAGCAGGCTCAGGATCGCACCGGCACTGCCGCCGATAACGTCCAACTGAGCGTCTGCTGCGATAAGGTCGTCTGTAAATAGCTCCGCCGCGACATGCGCGTCCGCGAGTAAATCGTCGTCATGCAGGCATTTCGATATTACCGTCAGGGCATAGACGATCGAGCCCAATCCGGTGGCACCGCCGATGCCGATGGATCGGGCCATGCGCGCCGCGTTCCGACCTCTCAGCTCGTTGCGAAGATGCGCGATTCCAGATAGCGCAAGCTCGGCTGAAGGTCTGCTCGCCGTCACCGCTGCGTGCGCAGCCAGAAAGACCGCAATGCCTGAAACGCCATTGTAGAGCTCTGGCCCCAGACATACGAGCTGGGAAACCTCGAAGTCTCCCAGCCAGTCGAGACCGATCCAAGCCGCGCCCG
>JBEKWO010000015.1:0-58605 GCA_049512975.1 Xanthobacteraceae bacterium
CGCTAGATACTATGCGTCTCAACCACCAAATGTGCAGAGTCCCTGATCCTCGTCCAAAAAAATAGTGCGGCGGTCCAGGCGCTTCCGCTGTGCTTCTATCTCCGGACACATTGCTGCTTCGTGGCGAAGGTCCGCGGCCGCCTGATTTCCGACGCTCGTCATTGGGCGTTTCGGCCGAACGCCGGCTTGGCAAAATAGGCAGATGACTGAACAGTCGTCCAAGGGCGCCAGCCAGCGGTCCTAGGACGCCACCTTGAACACGTCGGCCGCCTCTTGGACGCCGCGCCAAGGATTAGGATAGACCAGCCGGCGCAGCCCGCTGCGGTCGAAACGGAGCCAGCGCCCTTCAGGCTGGGCCAGTCGGTCAGCGATCACGTAGAGCGTCGCTGGATTAGCTCCAAGACCGAGATGGCTCGCCCGCACCTCGACATTTTCGGTGTGCGCCCGGTCGTCTTCCATGCAGCACTGCCAAGCGACGATGCCGTCGCTGCGGCTGAAGATTGACGTGGTAGGTACCGGCGGCGCCAGATGCAGGTTGGCATCGAGGCGAGCTTCGTCGACGCTGTGGCCGGCAAGTTGCTCGTACCGCCGCCACGCGCGGGTCGCCTTGGGATGGCCTTTGAACGGACTTCCAAGCGTGATAACCAGCCGCACGTCGTCGGGCACTTCCTTCGCGACCTCGCGGGCAAAGATGCCGCCCAGGCTCCAGCCGATCAGGCTGACCTTGCGGCCATGCCGTTCACGAATTTCTTTCAGGCGCAACATGTTGCGGTTTCTGAGCCCGGGACGCAGGCCGCGATTGCGGCCCAGATCCCAGCCGTATGCCGCGTAGCCCCGGGTGCGCAGAAACGCCCGCATCGGCGCCGTCGAGATGTCGCTAGCCGCAAGTCCGGGAAACACCAGCACGGGATGGCCGTCGCCTGCCGGCAGCAATTGGAGCCAAGGGAAAAGGTTCACAAACGCCGCGTGCTCGTAGATGGCGCGCGCTTCCCAGAAACGCAGATGCCGCGGCGGCGGTTCGGTGTGCTCGACGTCCATCATCGGGTCTCCTGCACGGGTGGCTAAGGCCTTGCTGTGTCATCCTTATAGCAGGCACTCAAATCGCCAATTGGATGCTTCCTTTGCTAATCGGAGCGCTTTCAAACCTGCGGTCTTTTCGCGAATGGCGCGAGCTTGAACTTCATATTCGGTCATCGCCGCTCGACCATCCCGATCGCGTTCTTCCTTTTTGAAAACTGCTTCTGCCCATCGTCGGGCCTTATCTGAAATCATAGCAAATCTCTCCTGTGCGGCGACAGTGCCGCAAAAACACCCCATCCTTTGTGGCGTTGATCGATATAATATCTGGGGAGGGGGGTACCATATGTACGCACTAATCTGACAAAGAAAAGCCCCGCGCAAGTGTGGCCGGGCTGAGTTCGCAGCGTAGCTTGCGCAGAGCTGCGAAGTTCAAAGAGCTGTTATTTCTCGCGGCGTGCGGGGCGCCGCTTAGTCGGCTTGGTGGGACGCTCGACAGGGTTTTCCGTCTGCGCCTGGGCTTCCGCCGCTAATCGAAGCGCTTTCAAACGTGCGGTCTTTTCGCGAGTGGCGCGAGCTTGAGCGTCATATTCCGTCATCGCCTTTCGTGCGTCCAACTGACGCTCTTCTTTCTGGAAATTTCTTTCTGCCCGTTGCCGGGCCTGATCTAAAGTCATAGTCAAATGTCTCCTGTGCGGCGATCATGCCAAAAAAACACTCGCCCTTACGGCGTTGATCGATAGTACATCTGGGTAGGGGAGTAGTAAGTATATAAGCACTGATCGGATAAAGAAAAGCCCCGCGCACGTGAATGGCGAAGCTTGTTGGTAGCGTAGCTGAAACCGAACGTTACGCGCGCGAGTCGAGTGACAATCCGATACTGAATGCCTTTTGACGTGTCGCGCCCTCAGTTCGCTTCAGAGACTTGGCGATTTTCTTCGCGGGCACTTTCTTTTTGGCGAGCGACTTGAGGTCGCGAAGCTGGACTGATGTCCAGGGGCGTCTCTTTTTTCCATTTTTCATGCGAATCTCCATAAGGGGCGGATGCTTGTAGCTCTAAGTTGGTCAAAAGAAAAGACCCGCGCGTATGCGGCGCGGCTTGAGGACGCGGCCTAGCTCAAAAACTCAATGTGCGATGAATTTGTAGATAATCCAGATTACGACGACAGCCACTATAACGAGCATCCAATTGGAAATTTGCATGCCCGCTATCGATGTTTTTCGGCTAAACCATTCCATGGTGTTTCTCCCAGATAGGCCCCATCAGTTGGCGGTCGCGGAGCGGTTTACGATGGCCACGAACGATCCGAATTCGGCAGGATGCAAACGTCACGACGGCCGAACCAGCGATAGCGGTTGCGCGCGACCAGTTCATAGATCGCGTCGCGGATCACCCGTGGGACGAAGTGAAAGAGCCATGTCCACTGCCAGTGCGGAAGCTCGTGCGCAATGCGCAGCACAGCTTCGGATTTTACATAGGCCTGGCCGTTCGCTACGAACGCAAAGGAATCCGGGCGATCAGGATTGATGCCGAGTTGCTCAGCGAGCGGACGTCCTTCTGCCAACTGCATCGGAGCGAAGCGAAAATAGCCGCGGCGGTCCCGTTTGCTCACGAAGCTGCAGCCGCGCGAGCATAGCACGCATACGCCGTCGAGCAGGATCAGGCCGTGCGGCGAGTTGATGCCGCCAGGACTTTTTGGATCAACGACGATTGACTGCTCCGCCTGCATGGAAAAAGCAAACACCCAGGCGACGGTTGACGCAACAGGGGTGGAGGTTCGCGTTTCTGCATTTCGAGCGAGACGATCATGCCGAGGGCAGCAGCCGAAAGCGCTTCCCGTTGTCCCTGGCTCAAGGCAGCGGGGATTTTGGGACAGTGACACTTACCTTTGCACGTTACCCCTGCACCGCCTTTTGTTGCGAGACTATCGAAAGCTGCCTCGAAAAACCGGGCTTGCGGCAAAGAAAAACCCCAAGCAGTCTACACGCTTGGGGTTCGGGGAGTTTGTTGCCTCAACTTAGGCTCATTGAGGCCGGGCGGCAGGGTGTCGGGGGATGGGGAGCCGCCCGGTCGTTAGTTAATAAATGTGCAGCGCGCTCTGCAGTTGCAATGCTGCATCACGCCGCAGCGGTTAACGTTGCGGCCACGTATCCACCCAGACTGAATAAGCGGCGGTCCCGCAGTTCTATTCCACTAGCGACGAGCCATGGGACAATTTGTGCTGGGACGTCCTTCGTTTTTTCAGGTAGCCGAAAAACAGATTTTCTAATTCCATCTACGCCGGTTTTGAAGCCCCGTCCTGGCCCCCAAGGACGGGGCTTAATTTTGTGGCTTGCTGGGACGAACCGGCCAGGCAACGAGCGGCGGAATGTAAGTACAAGGGCTGGCAGCGGTTTAGGCTTTGTGTAATTCTCATTTCTCCGACAAAACTACCTAGGGAGAGAAAATCGTGGCCAACGTATACATTGAGGCCCGTCCCAAGGGTCGGCCTCAGGGAAGCCCCATCGACGATTATGTTGTCGAAGACCATGTGGACCATGTGCTCGGCACCTTCAAAACACAGCGAGAAGCGATCGATTGGGCAAAAAGAAACGGCCACGCTCCTCTTGTCGCTCGCGTGCGGCACCTGAATGATAAGAAGAAGCCTGATCACTGGCGGGCGGCCTAAGGGAACGTCTGATCTGAACTTCAGCTTCGCGTGTGAAGGGAACGCTCTACCCGTTGAGCCAAGCGCTCGACCCTATCGAGAAAGCGAGTTCGTGCATCCGATCATTATATCCCTGACATTCTGGGGCCCTCTAGGCGAACATCCACGCTCCGTATCCGACGACCCGATCCCGAGCGCCCGCCGTGTCTCCGGAGTTGCATAATGATAGCCGCTGGGCATGCAAACCACGGCGCTCGGCTTCGATTAGCAAGCCAGCTACCGGGAGGCAGCCACAAGCTTGGTTCGGGCCAAGATTGGCCCATTCGCCGTGCTCGATGGCGGCAGCGGTCGAAGCATCCAGGCGCCGCGCGGCCTCGTAGCTATGGTAATGGGACAAATCGGAGCTGACGACGATCAGTGTCTCGCGCCCGAGCCATAGCTGACGCAGCACATGGGCGACGTCCTGCGGAGCCGCATCGCCGACGACAAGCGGCACCACTTGGAACGATGGCAGGACCGTTTGCAGGAACGGCAGCTCCACTTCGAGAGCATGCTCGCGAGCGTGCGGGGCGTCGGCCCGGGTGACAAATCGCAAGTCGGCGACCGTGCTCAAGGCCTCCAGGTCCACGGGCACGCGGCCAAGGGGAGTTTCGAAGGCATCGACCGTAGGGGCGGCAATCCCACGCACGTGAACGTAGTGTGCTGGCCCGATCAGCACGACGCGCGTGATCGTCTGCGCGCTATCCCGAAGCGTCGCGAATGCCGCGGCAGCAACCCGGCCGGAATAGGCATAGCCTGCGTGCGGCGCAATCAGCGCCTTGGGCATAACTTTTGTAGACGCCGCGACATCGCCAAGCAGGTCCAAAACCTGCGTCCGCAGCCGATCCGGATCATCGGCGTAGAACAAACCTGCCACCGCTGAGGGCCGGGTTGTCATGCTTTGCGAACCCGTTCGCACCTTGCCCCGCTCTCGCCCGATTACCATTTATGATGCAATCCCTGAAACTTAAGACGACTGCGACATGAATCAACCCATCGAGGGCAAACCCGGGCGCTATTGGCACGTGCTGGAAGACGGCCGCATCCAGTGCGACGTTTGCCCGCGCTATTGCAAGCTGCATGAAGGTCAGCGCGGTCTGTGCTTCGTGCGCGCACGACAAGGCGATCAGGTGGTGCTCACCACCTATGGCCGCTCGTCAGGCTTTTGCATTGACCCAATTGAAAAGAAGCCGCTCAATCACTTCTTGCCGGGCACACCGGTCCTATCGTTTGGTACTGCCGGCTGCAACCTGACTTGCAAATTCTGCCAGAACTGGGACATCTCGAAGGCTCGCAACTTCGATCGCATTCAGGATTTGGCCTCGCCCAAGGCGATTGCAGAAGCGGCGCTACGCAGCGGCTGCCGGTCCGTCGCGTTCACATACAACGATCCCGTGATCTTTCTTGAATATGCGGTCGACGTGGCGCAGGCCTGCCGCGAGCGGGGGATCAAGACGGTGGCGGTGAGCGCGGGCTACATCTCGCCAGAGCCACGGATCGAGTTCTTTCGGCACATGGACGCCGCCAACATCGACCTCAAAGGCTTCACCGAGGGTTTTTACAAGAATCTCTGTTCGGGCAAGCTCGCTCCGGTGCTCGAGACGCTCGAGTACCTCAAGCACGAGACGAACGTTTGGTTCGAGATCACTACCCTGCTCATTCCAGGCGAGAACGACTCAGCCGCCGAAATTGAAGCGGAGAGCGCTTGGGTGATGGATCACGTCGGCCCCGACGTGCCGTTACATTTCACGGCCTTCCATTTTGACTGGAAGTTGATGGACGCCCTGCCGACACCAGTGAAGACGCTGCGCATGGCGCGGCGGATCGCCATGAATGCAGGCATTCGGTACGTCTACACTGGCAATGTCCACGATCCCGTTGGCCAGGCCACCCATTGTCACGGATGTGGTGCCGTGCTTATCGGCCGCGACCAGTACGACGTGACGGCGTGGAATCTGTCTGTGGACGGCGGATGTGCTGAATGTGACACGCGGTGTCATGGTGTGTTTGAAGCCATGGCGGGCCGATGGGGTCATCGCCGTCAGCCGGTGAGGCTGCGGGCATTTGAGCCGGAGCCGCTGGCGATTAGTTCCACCTAAATGGATCCGGCCAGTCACCCGAAATAGCTCAACACTGGGCCAGGCCCAACCAATAGATAACCAATAAAACCCCGCAACCAAACGCGAACATTTGTCAACGAACGTGCGCGAAAATGCCAATAATCATTGATTATTCCGGTGAAGGTAACGCGCTCATAACCGCTTGGTTGGAGGTTCGCGTTTCTGCATTTCGAGTGATCCTGCCGAGGGCAGCAGCCGAAAGCCCTTCCCGCTGTCCCTGGCTCAAGGCAGCGGGGATTTTGGGACAGTGACACTTACCTTGGCGCGTTACCCTGCACGGCGTGTTGCAAGACTATCGAAACTCAGTTCTGTATTTAAAATGCCACAGCTCCGCGAATTAAAGCTGCCTCGAAAAAACCGGGCTTGCGGCAAAGAAAAACCCCAAGCAGTCTACACGCTTGGGGCTCGGGGAGTTTGTTGCCTCAACTTAGGCTCATTGGGCCGGGCGGCAGGGTGTCGGGGATGGGGAGCCGCCCGGTCGGCCTTTAGCTAAGAATATGTAGCGCGCTCGGCAGTTGCAATGCTGCATCACGCCGCAGCGGTTAACGTTGCGGCAACGTATCCACCCAGACTGAATAAGCGGCGGTTGCGCAGTTCTATTCCACTAGCGATGGAGCCTTACGCACGACCCAGCGCTCTTGCCGGTGTCAAATTCCAAGGAATGGCAGAAGCACACCAAGGGCCTCATCAAGTTTGCGCTCGCGCGGGGGGGCCTGGCCTTGTGGCACTCCCGCCAGTCGGCAGGCTCACGGTCCGACGACGTGCCATTTGTACAGCGGACATTCAGTGGAAACAACGCAGCTAAACTGGAAGGTTTAAGATGGGTTTCGAAAATAAGACCGGACTTCAACTTCGCTCTTTGATCAAGAAGAGCGGCGAGCTCGAATTGTCGCTGGTGAACGTCCCAATCCCTGAACCAGCCGGCGACGAGGTCGTCGTGCGTGTCGAGGCCACGCCGATCAATCCCTCAGACGTGGGACTTCTTCTGGGCGCAGCCGATGTAAAGACGGCCAAATTGTCGGGTACCAGCGACGCTCCAGTGGTTACAGCGACCGTTCCGGAATCCGCGATGAAAGCTATGGCCGGGCGTCTTGATGAGTCGATGCCCGTCGGCAACGAGGGCGCTGGTGTCGTCGTCAAGGCTGGGGTTTCCGATGCGGCCCAGACACTGCTCGGCAAGACCGTCGCCATCATCGGTGGCGCCATGTACGCTCAGTATCGCTGCCTGAAGGCGGCTGATTGTCTCCTGCTTCCGGCGGGAACGACCCCTACCGAAGGGGCATCATGCTTCGTCAATCCGCTGACGTCACTCGGCATGGTCGAGACCATGCGGCGGGAGGGCCACAAGGCTTTGGTGCACACTGCCGCCGCATCGAACCTCGGTCAGATGTTGAACAAGATCTGTCTCAAGGACCGGGTCGGCCTCGTTAACATCGTCCGCAACTCGCAACAGGAAGATATCTTGCGCCTGATCGGCGCGAAGTATGTGTGCAATTCTGCCGCGCCGACGTTTATGGAGGACCTGACCAAGGCTCTCCTCGAAACCGCCGCGACCCTCGCTTTCGACGCCATCGGTGGCGGTAAGCTCGCCGGGCAGATCCTGACATGCATGGAGGCGGCCGCCAGCAAGACCGCTAAGGTCTACAGTCGATACGGATCGACGGTGCACAAGCAGGTCTATATCTATGGCAGCCTCGATCCTCGCCCCATCGAACTAGACAGAGCCTTCGGAACGGCGTGGGGCGTCGGCGGCTGGCTACTGTTCTCGTTTCTGCAGAAAATCGGGGCGGCCGAGGCACAGAAGCTGCGTGAAAGAGTCGTCGCCGAACTCAAGACCACGTTTGCCAGCCATTACAAGCAGGTGCTGTCATTGCAGGAGGCGCTTCAGCTTCAAAATATCGCCAACTACAGCAAGCGTGCCACCGGCGAAAAGTATCTGATCAATCCGAACAAGGCCGGTTGATACGGCGACGGGGAGAGCGACATGGAGTTTCGTTCCCCATATCAGGCCCCATAGCGACCGCCGTTTCGAGAAAGCAGGAGCTTGACCCACTTCACACCCCATAATTGAATTGTGCTATCTTTTGAACATTGAAAGCGGGAGAGCACAGGTGCAGTTTGCGGTCGGCTTTAAATTTGAGGGGAAAACGGGACACATTGTCGTTGACGCGGAAGATGCGCTGATCGCCGCCCTCAAAGTTAAGGTGCAGCGCCCGGAGGCGCTGATCGCCTATGTCCGCCAGCAAAATAAGCGAGGCGACACCCGTCACCCTATGCGTCGACTCAGCAGCGAGCGCCCTTAGTTCGGACTCTCAGACCACATAGCGCTTTGCGAGATGTCTTCCCAAAGTCTCGCCCATTGAGGCGTTTCCTGCCACACATAAAGCCGCCGAAACATCGGTACCACGTACCGGAGCTGTGAGTTGAATATCGACCGCCGCGGGCCGCCGCGCTGTGGCAGTTGGCCAAGAATTTGAAAGATGGCCCTCAGATCCAGCGGTTATTGTCGCTGTCGGCGCGACGCGGGCGCTTGCGAAACGGGCCGATGGCCATGCTGCCGATGAAGCTTTAGAGTCAAGGATGCTTTCGCGTAGCTTTCCGGACTACGAATTCATTCGGCAGCAGGAGTAAGTAACATGAGAGGCGCTCCCAAGGTTGTCGAGTATCTCAATAAGGCGCTCCGTCACGAGCTCACCGCAGTGAATCAATATTGGCTGCATTATCGTCTCCTCGACAATTGGGGCTACAAGACACTCGCCAAGAAATGGCGCAACGAATCAATTGAAGAGATGCAGCATGCCGATGAGATTATCGAACGTATCATCTTCCTCGACGGCGCTCCGAATATGCAGGCACTTGGGAAGCTGCATATCGGCCGCACAGTGAAAGAGGCAATCGAGCGTGACCTGCAAGCGGAATTAGATGCACGCGCACTCTACGAAGAGGCGGCGACTCACTGCCACTCGCACAAGGATTATGTGACTCGCGACTTGTTCGAGGGCCTGATGCGCGATGAGGAGGAGCACATTGACTTTTTGGAGACTCAGCTCGATCTAATTGCCAAGCTCGGTCATGATCTCTATGCGCAGCATCACATCGGCAAGCCTGATGACGACTGATAGGCGCGGCGCCGTCCGCGTTGTATCGTCATCGATTTGCTGGTGTGGCAAAGCATTCCCACCGCTCAACCACACCCAGCCAAACCCTCCAAAATCCGTGACGTGATTTCGAGCGAGCGATAACAAAAAGCCCCGGTCATAGGCCGGGGCGTCCTTTTAGCCACGAACGTTTGCTCTATTTGCGCGAGAGGTAGCGCAGTCGTAGCTAGCATGTCTGATGCTTGACCCGACATTTCGGGCCAGGGCCTCGCATATAGTGCAATTCCGGTCGGTAGGGGCTGAACGCATCACCGATAATCCGCCACAGCTCGCCAACCGCTCTCGCGAATTCACGGCACATGACACTCTTCCATACCCTTAACTTATGACCCGCTATTCAACCGCTCCTAAAGAGCTGATCAGACCAGCAAAGTTAGCAAGCCGACCAGCGCAAAACCTCCGCCAAGTATTGACCAGTCCCCCACGTCAAAGCCAAGGAGCCGACGGTCCGTCCTCGTACACGCGGTCATGTCTTCCTCTCACTGGTCGATTCACAATGTAACAGACAAATGGAGGCTGGACTGTTGCCGGCGCGCAACGACCGACGAAAAGTGAATCTCATTCAGATTGAGGTTACGCGAGATTTTTGCGGCTTTTCAGCCGTTTAAAGGATTGACCCGATATTCGCGGCGACCGTCACGCGAAGATATTCTGAAGTGTTGCATTTGCGCAGCAGTGTGCTCCGGTCGTCGGCAATGTCCACGATGCTTCGGTGACTGAGCGGGAAAGATACGCGGAGCCGCGGGTTCGATGAGTGGAGATCGCGGTCAGGCCGGTGGTATCGCTCACGGTTCCTTCGCGCGCTTTTTCAATTCAGCAAACGCGCGGCCAGCGAGGCGGCCAAGTTTGGTCGCAGTGGAGTCGAGCTCCTTGGCGTGGTCGGCGCGGCCCGCCTCGAATGCGGTGAACCAGCGGCGGAAGCGCGCGAGTTGATCCGGCGGCAGCTTGGCGATAGCTTCGGCGATCTCTTCGACTTTCGTGCGGCGCAG
This sequence comes from Xanthobacteraceae bacterium, assembly GCA_049512975.1. GTDB lineage: Bacteria > Pseudomonadota > Alphaproteobacteria > Rhizobiales > Xanthobacteraceae > BOG-931. The sequence goes on from JBEKWO010000015.1 coordinate 9,972, forward strand.
TATACCACCGGCGGCGGATGAAGCTGATTGGCTCAGAACTGCTGATTAATGGTGACAGCAGGAAACCGCAGGTTACCGTGCGATCATGCGTTGCCAAATCGCCTATTAGAGGGAAGCTTCAGGCACTAGCCGAACGACGGGACAAATTGAGAGGCAGCCGCTGATAGGGCTTCCGCCGGGATGAGGTTGGCCAATGAAGCCGCTCGAGACGCCCGTCCTGCCACCGGGCATCCGCTCGCGGTTCGTTGACGAGATCAACGGCCTTAAGGTGCATATCCTTGAGGCCGGTTTCGATGCTCCGGGCCGTCACCTGGTATTGATGCTGCACGGATTTCCGGAGATCGCCTATTCCTGGCGCAAGGTAATGGCGACGCTAGCCGCTGCCGGCTATCATGTCGTCGCGCCGGACCTGCGCGGCTATGGCCGCACGACTGGCTGGTCCGCGGATTACGACGCCGACCTCAGGCCCTTTCGTCTCTTGAACGCGGTGCGCGACACGCTGGGTCTCGCCTCCGCACTCGGTTACCGGCGGGTCGCAGCGGTTGTTGGCCACGATTTCGGCGCGGCGGTCGCAGCCTGGTGCGCGCTTGTGCGGCCTGATGTGTTCGGCTCGCTGGTGCTTATGAGCGCGCCCTTCGCTGGGCCACCAGAGCTGCCATTCAATACCGATGGCAAGCCGCTGACAGTGCCCAGGAGCCCGACCATACACGAGGCGCTGGCTGCCCTTTCACGGCCCCGCAAGCATTACCAGTGGTACTATTCGACTCGGCCGGCCAATGCCCAGATGTGGCATTGTCGGCAGGGCGTCCACGATTTCCTCCGCGCCTATTTTCATCACAAGAGCGCCGACTGGAAGCAGAACCGCCCGCATCGGCTCGCCTCATTGAGCGCGGCTGAACTGGCAAAGATGCCGACCTATTACATCATGGATCTGGCCGACGACATGCCAGCCACCGTCGCTAAGGAGATGCCGTCCGCCAGCGAGATCGGCGCCTGCAAATGGCTACCCGACCACGAGCTCGCCGTTTACGCCGCAGAATACCAACGCAACGGTTTTCAAGGCGGGCTAAATTGGTACCGGTCGCGGACCGGCGGCGCCTTCGACAATGAGTTGCAGCTGTTTTCGGGTCGCAAGATCGACGTCTCGTCGATTTTCATTTCGGGCAAGAGCGACTGGGGCATCTATCAGCAACCAGGTGCGCTTGAGCGCATGCAGCAGACCGTGTGCACCCGGATGGTCGGGGTCCACCTACTCGACGGGGCGGGGCATTGGGTACAGCAGGAACAACCTGAAGAGGTCAGTTCACTGCTGATCGACTTTCTTCGTGGATCGGCTGCTGGTTAGGTCCGCCTAGGACTAATCCACCCCGACGTCGACACGCGCCTATTTCCGGTTGGCAATCATTTCGTGCCCCATATCAGGCCCCGCGCTTGATTGAATATTGAGAAGCCTGGTCGGAGTGGCAGGATTTGAACCTGCGACCCCCACGTCCCGAACGTGGTGCGCCGCCACATTGCGCGTCTCTCACCGACTCACATCGTAGTCCCGCCGAACATCCCACCGCAAGCCGTTTCAAGGTTAGACACCGGAGTCAGAACGCTAAAGAAATCAATGGAGCGATTTCGGGCGGGTAGACACTGTATCTATTTGATTTCAAATAAATTCTTGCTAATGAGCGGTTAACGCGGCAACCAGGAACATCTAGGGGGAAGATGGCGGCGACCTAGCTCGTGTCGAGCACGATGTTTCGATTTAGCGTGCCGTCGAGGAATGTCTGATAGCCAAGGTTTGTATCTCCCGCCCTGTCCGGGGTCCGTGTCGCTCACGGTTCATTCGCGCGCTTTTTTAATTCAGCAAACGCGCGGCAGGCGAGCGGCTAGGGGGGTCGGCTTTGCCGCCACCGGCTCGCAATATCATGGAAGCCATACGCAGCCGATCACGCGCTTACAGAAGCTCCGCCACGTCACGTGCGAGGCTTTCCGGCTTCGTCGTTGGCGCGAAGCGCGCTCGCACGGTGCCAGCCCTATCAACCAGGAACTTCGTGAAGTTCCATTTTATGCTGTTGCCCAGCAGCCCGCCTTTTTGCTGCTTAAGCCAAACATAGAGGGGGTGGGCGTTCTTACCGTTGACCTCGATCTTGGCGAACAGCGGGAAAGTTACGCCATAGGTATCGTCGCAGAAGGTGGCGATCTCCGCGTCTGACCCCGGTTCCTGATGGCCGAACTGGTCGCATGGGAAAGCAAGGATTTCAAAGCCACGCGCTTGGAACTGTTCGTAGAGGGCCTGTAAGCCGATGTATTGCGGTGTGAAGCCGCATTTCGAGGCAACATTGACAATCAACAACACCTTACCGCGGTAGTCGGCGAGACGGCGCTTCTCGCCCGTGCCCAGCCGGGCGTTGAAATCGTAGATCGGCATGGCGGTCTCCTGTTGCCGTTGCGCACGTCGCAATCGCCGTAGAGGTGGTGAAGAAAGATATCAAGAACGTCCACCTAAGTGTTTTACCCGCCTGCCGGAAGGGTGTGAGTCTGCGCGATCCGTGAACATACGGAGATCAACTGCATGTTTTTGTACTTGGTAATACCGCTTTGTTCTGCCAAGCCTGCCAGTTCAGTCGATGATTGAGAGAGGATAAAACCCGCTGAAATAGCGGGCCTCACATTTTTATCCTCGTGCAACGATGGCAGGCCCCTTCCGCGATTCGACCAATAAGCCCCATCGTTAACCGAACGTGAATTTCGGTATTGAAGCTCGCGGAATCGCTTGCTTTGATCGCACCATGAGCACTGTCCTCATCGAAATTCGTCGCGCGAAGACAAATGATGCCGGCGCGATCGCGGATGCTCACGATGAGGCGTGGCGGATGGCCTATCGGGGTATTATTCCGGGCGCCCAACTCGAAAAGCTCATAAACCGCCGTGGCCCGGCGTGGTGGGAGAACGCCATACGTAAGGGGAGCCGAATTGTGCTCTTCCAGTTCGGCGATAAGATCGCCGGCTACGCCAATTACGGATACAATCGGACGCGCAGCTTGTACTATGACGGCGAGATTTACGAGCTCTACATGCGGCCGGAATTCCAGGGGCTTGGCTTCGGTCGCCGTCTGTTCACGGCCGTGCGCTGTGACCTGGCGCAGAACGCCCTCAAATCGCTGATCGTGTGGGTCCTGTCGGAGAACGAAAAAGCCGTCGAATTCTACCGCGCACTCGGTGGCAAGGTAGTTGCGCGCTCTTCGGAGAAATTCGGCACGAGGGTGCTCGACAAGGTCGCCTTCGGCTGGCAGGGCTGATTGCTTCGGCCGTTCCCGCCAAACACCATGCGGATGTGGCCGATCTCCGCGCGGATCAACAAGCTTGAATACTACGATCCCTCGATCCTAGAGCCAATCGAATGGGCCAGCTTTGCCGTATAGGCCGAGCGAAGTCCGGATGTGCTTCATCCCACAGGTGACGAAGGCTTTACGGCTTCGATGGCACCATGTCATCGGGTCCGGGAAGCCGATTATGTCCAAATGGCAAGAGGAGAAGGCGGAAAGAAATCGCCAGTCGCTCGCGCGCCTCACCAAGGCATTGCCGCGCATCTTTCCACCATCCGTTCTGTCTCGGGCGCTCAGCCGCCCGTTCGTGCCGCCGACCCCGCGGCTTGCGATCGATTCGTATTGGCGGGCGCATCCGATTCGCGCCGATCGCCTGGCGCGTGCGCTTGCCGCCCGCAGCGGAGCGCCTAAGGGCTGGAGCTGGCGGCTCGGCGACGACCGCAGGAACGGATTACCAGCCACATTCCGAACGGCACCCGCGCCCTATCGCGAACGCGCATACGCGCGGGGTCCCGGCTTCTGCTGTGTGTGCGGGCAACCGGTTTATCGCTTCGGCTGGCATGTCGATCTGTGGGACACGGGCGTCAACAAGAATGCGGTCTGGCACTGCGCCTGCGTGATCGCATGGCAATTCTGGAATGCGCCGAGTGGCCAGGCCCGGATCCTGCGGCGCCTGCAGGCGCGACGTTGCAGCGAAACCGGCGCACGGCTGTGGAAAAGCGCCGAGGTGGATCACCGCGTCCCGCTGTTTCGGGTGTGGAGCGAATACCGGGATGCGCCATGGCCGGAGCTGCTCGATTATTGGGGCTTGCCCAACCTTCGGATGATCAATCGCGATGCCCACGCCGCAAAATGCGCGACCGAAGCGCGCGACCGACACGCCGCGCGCCATCTCCCATCAGAACTCGACTAATCTCTTCCGGCGGGGTGCCGTCGCATTCGGCGCGACTGTGTTCCGGTCGAGCAAGCCCGGAAATCAGGGTTGACATCTTTGCGCTAAGGCGTCCGCCAGCGCCCGGAGACGGTTTACATTTCACTCCTAACCGATTGTTTTGTATTGGTGTCCTTCGGATTGCGTTTACAGGTAAGCGATTGAAATCAAAGATATAAGAGCTGACTCTTAATCAGCGGGTCCAAGGTTCGAGTCCTTGTGCGCCCACCATTCACTCAGTCATTGGTGGAGATTTCCCGACTGTCGACCAATACTCCGGTTTGGCGGGGTTCGAACTCGCGGGTGGTCTTCGTTCGGTGTCGCGGTTTCGGTCGCAAGCTCCTTAAGTATGCGCACGATCTTTCAACGTCTCTCGTCAAGGAGTTTCCAGGACTTGCCTTCAAATCTGGCCATTCAATAGGATTTGGGAAGATCGAGCACCTTCTCGGCGATGAAGGAAAGAATGAGCTGCTCTGTGACCGGGGCGATGCGCGTGAGCGTCACTTCGCGCAGCAGCCGCTCCACATGATACTCCTTCGCGTAGCCAAAGCCGCCATGCGTCAGCACGGCCTGCAAGCAGGCGTCGTAGCCGGCGCGGGCGCCGAGGAATTTTGCCGCGTTCGCTTCCGCGCCGCACGGCTCGCCGCGGTCATAAAGGTCGGCCGCCCGCGCCGCCATGAGGTACGCCGATTCCAGATACATCCAGCGCTCGGCGAGCGGGTGTTGGATGCCCTGGTTCTTACCGATCGGCCGATCGAACACGACACGCTCCCGAGCATACTTGGCCGCCCTTTGCAGCGCGTCCTGGCCGATTCCGATCCCCTCCATCGCGACCAGAATGCGTTCCGGATTGAGACTGTCCAGGATGTAGCCGAACCCCTTGCCTTCCTCGCCGATCCGATGTGATTCAGGAATGAACAGCCCGTCGATGAAGATGGCGTTGGAGTCGACCGCTTTGCGGCCCATCTTCGCGATTCTGCGCACCTCGATCTTGGAGCGATCGAGATCGGTGTAGAAGATCGTGATACCGTCCGTGGGCCGCGTGACGTCCTCATATCGCGTGGTACGCGTCAGCAGCATAATCTTGTTGGCGACCTGCGCCGTCGACGTCCACACCTTCTGGCCGTGCACGATGTAGCCGCCCGGTGCCCTCTCGGCGAAGGTCTTGATGCGCGTGGTGTTGAGCCCCGCGTCGGGCTCGGTGAAGCCGAAGCAACATTGGTCCTCGCCCGCGACCAGGCCGGGTATCCACTCGGATTTCTGTTCAGGCGTGCCGTGAACCACGATCGGGTGTGGTCCAAACAGATTGATGTGCACCGACGAAGCCGCCGCCATGCCGCCGCCATGGCTCGAAACCTCATGCATCATGATGGCCGCCTCGGACATGCCGAGACCCGAGCCGCCGTACTCTTCGGGCATCGTGATGCCGAGCCATCCATTGTCGGCCATGGCTCGGTGAAACTCTCTCGGAAACTCTCCGTCTTCGTCGCGCTCAAGCCAATACTCGTCATCGAAGCGCGTCACCACCGCGCGAACGCCCTGCCTGATGGCGTCGAGATGGGTCTGGCGATTATGGTCGACGGGAGTGTGCGGCTTTGTTTTCATGGCTCACCTACATCAAATCGATACAAGGACTCTCCAGCAAGGGGCGATCGAACGGTGCCGCAAAGCCGCGCTTGCGATCGATCGATTTTACACGAAAGCGCATGCGGAGCGGATCCCCCACCTTGGGCGCTTCGCCCTCCACGTCCCGGAATTCCATCTACCCACGCGCGCCGTTCTCGAATTGCACAAGTCCAAAAAAAAGGGGGGATCGGGCGTATAGTTCAGTCTGTCGGCTGTGACCGACACGACACGCGCCGACACGTCTGCAAGTCTGACGTTCTGAAGTTCTTCCGGTCCGTTAGCGGCCGGTGGATGTTAGCTTCTGGTTTAGGCCGTAGTCTGGGGTTTGGGTCGGCCTCTGGGGAAAAGCCGGTGGCCACCCGGAAGCGCCGATGCGCTTTGGTCAGCGCTGACACTGACACTAACGGTTGGCCGCGGTTAACACTTCTCGATGATCTCCGCCTTTGATCATCACCACACAGATTGCCATTCCGGGTGTGTTAAACGAGAATTGCCGGTCCGCGTCGGCGGATATCAAATCGCGAACGACCAAGGAAAAACGGCCATGGGCATCGTTGTCAGTAGGAAGGCGATCGCGGAAGCCTCCAAGACGCTCAGCAACTGGGGTCGCTGGGGCAAGGACGACCAGATCGGCACGCTCAATCACGTTACGCCGGAGGATATCGTCAAGGCGGCGAGCCTCATCCGCACCGGCAAGGTGTTCGCGCTCGGCATCCCGCTCGACCGCACGGGCCCGCAGACCGGCCTGTTCGGCGGCCGCTTCAATCCGATCCACCAGATGCTGGCCACCGGCACCGACGCCATCGCCGGCCAGCAGGACTGGAACAAGCTCCGCTATGCCGACGACACGCTCACCTTGTGCGTTCAGGGCGCTTCCCATTGGGACGCGCTCGGCCACATCTTCTACGAAGATAAGGCCTATAACGGCCACGACGCCAAGCTGATCGACTCCCGGGGTTTGCGCGTGCTCGGCATCGAGCATTCCAAGAACAAGATGGTTGGCCGCGGCGTGCTGCTCGACATCGCGCGTTTTCGCGGTGTGGAATGGATGCAGGACGGCGAAAGCATCTCCAACGATGAACTCGACAAATGCGCCAAGGATCAGAACGTCTCAGTCGGCCGCGGCGATTTCGTCATCGTGCGCACCGGACAGATGGAGCGCTGCCTAAAGGAGGGCGAATGGGGCGGCTATGCCGGCGGCGACGCGCCAGGCGTCAAGTTCGAGAATTGCTACTGGTGCCAGGACAAGCAGGTGGCCGCCATCTGCACCGATACCTGGGGCGTCGAGGTGCGGCCGAACGAGACCACCGAGGCCAATCAGCCCTGGCACTGGGTCGTGATTCCAGCCATGGGCCTGTGCATGGGCGAAATCTTCTACCTCAAGGAGCTGGCGGAGGACTGCGCCAAGGATAAGGTCTACGAGTTCTTCTTCTGCGGCCCGCCGCTGATCATCACCGGCGGCACCGGCTCACCGATCAATCCGCAGGCGATCAAATGAGAACAGCCTCCCGCTGCGAAGCGTGGAGGAATAGACAGGAGAAAACCCCATGGCTCGCTGGCTCAAGCACGGAATGGACGCGGGGGCGATCAAGGCCGCCGACGCCAAGGTGTGCGAAACGGTCGAGAGTATTCTCGCCGATATCGACGCGCGCAAGGATCAGGCGGTGAAGGACCTGTCGAAGAAATTCGACAAATGGGCGCCCGCCGATTTCAAATTGAGCGCGCAGGAGATCGAACGCGCCATCGCTCAGGTGCCGCAGCGCGACCTCGATGACATCAAATTCGCACAGGCGCAGGTGCGCAACTTCGCGCAGAAGCAGAAGGAGACCATGCACGACCTCGAGGTCGAGACGCTACCCGGCATCGTGCTCGGCCACCGCCACATCCCGGTGAACTCGATCGGCTGCTACGTACCGGGCGGGCGCTATCCGATGGTCGCCTCCGCGCATATGTCCATCGTCACCGCCAAGGTCGCCGGCGTAAAGCGCATCATCGCCTGCGCACCGCCGTTCAAGGGCGGTCCGCATCCGGCCATCGTTGCCGCCATGCATCTTGGCGGGGCCGACGAAATCTTTGTGCTCGGCGGCGTGCAGGCGGTGGCGGCCATGGCGCTCGGCACCGAGAGCATCAAGCCGGTCGATATGATTGTCGGCCCCGGCAACGCCTATGTGGCCGAGGCCAAGCGCCAACTGTTCGGCCGCGTCGGCATCGATCTGCTGGCCGGCCCGACGGAGACGCTGATCATCGCCGACGACAGCATCGACGGCGAAGTTTGCGCTACCGATCTGCTCGGCCAGGCCGAACACGGCCCCACCTCCCCCGCCGTGATGATCACCAATTCCGAAAAGCTGGCGCGCGACACCATGGCCGAAATCGAGCGGCTGTTGAAAATCCTCCCGACCGCCGACGCCGCCGGCCAGGCCTGGAAGGACTATGGTGAGGTGATCGTTTGCGACGATTATGACGAGATGGTGCGCGAGGCTGACCGCGTGGCGTCCGAGCACGTGCAGGTTATGACGCGGGATCCCGACTACTTCCTCAACAATATGAAGAACTACGGCTCGCTGTTCTTGGGGCCGCGCACCAATGTCGCCTATGGCGATAAGGTGATCGGCACCAACCACACGCTGCCGACCAAGAAGGCAGCGCGTTACACCGGCGGGCTGTGGGTCGGAAAATTCATGAAGACCTGCACCTACCAGAAAGTGCTTACCGATGAAGCGAGCGCCATGATCGGGGAATACTGCTCACGGCTGTGCATGCTCGAAGGCTTTGTCGCACACGCCGAGCAGGCCAATATCCGCGTGCGCCGCTACGGTGGCCGTAACGTACCTTACGCGCAGGCCGCGACGTGAGCGGTTGGGCATGGCACACGTCGAAACCACATCTTTCCGACTCGACGGCAAAGCATGCATTGTGACCTATGTTGGCCGGGGAATCGGTGAGCCGTCGCGACCTTACGAGCTATTCGGTCCTGGGATGGGGTGACGTGGAGTAATGAAGCCTGCACCGTTCGACTATGCCAAACCGAATTCGGTTGAAGGGGTCTTCGACCTGCTAGATCGGTATCGTGATGAAGCGCGTTTGCTCGCCGGCGGACAAAGTCTGATTCCCAGCCTCAACATGCGCCTGTCGGCGCCCGCAATCTTGATCGACATCACCGGGCTGGACGCGTTGCGCGGCATCGTCGTCGGCGACGGCGTGTTGCGGATCGGAGCGCTTACCACTTATTCGCAGCTCAAGGCATCGGCGGAGGTTGCACGTGCCGCACCGATGCTCAGCCAGGCAATATCCTGGATTGCGCACCCCGCCATCCGCAACCGTGGCACAATCGGTGGCAGCCTTGCCCATGCCGATCCGGCGGCAGAAATGCCGGCCTGCATGCTCGCGCTCGATGCCCGACTGGAAATCGCAGCGAAGGGCAGCCGCCGTCGGATCGCAGCCGCCGACTTCTTCCGCGGCCTCTTCGAGACCGACCTCAAGCCGGGCGAGATACTGACGGCGATCGAGGTGCCGGTGATCCGGGCCGATTATCGCTCCGGTTTTTCCGAATTCGCGCGACGTAGCGGCGATTTTGCCATGTCCGGCTTGGCGGCCCATGCGCGGTTCGACGGCGAGGTGCTCAACGACGTTCGGCTCGCCTATTGCGGCGTGGACACCCGGCCGGTCCGTGCCCGCGTTGCCGAGCGGGCCCTGGAGGGCCGGCCGTTCGGCAATGCGGTGCTGGCCGAGGCCAAGGCGGCACTGGCCAGGGATTTGGACCCGCCCGATGATCTGCAGGCGTCGGGGCAGATGAAGCTCCATTTATCGCAGGTGCTGGTCGGGCGGGTGCTGACGGCGATGGCAAAGGCTGACGGTGCATGATCGCAGATCGGGAAGTCACTTTGACGGTCAACAGTGAGCGGGTCACCCAACGGATCGAGCCGCGTCAAAACCTGGTTGATTTCCTTCGTGAAAAACTTGGCCTGACCGGATCGCATGTGGGGTGCGAGCACGGCATCTGCGGCGCCTGCACGATTCGGTTGAACGGAATGCTGGTTCGCGGCTGTCTGACGCTCGCGATCCAGGCCGAAGGCGCTGAGATCCAGACCATCGAGGGCATCTCCGACAGCGGCGAAATCGCGGTGCTGCAGGCGGCGTTTCTCAAATACAACGCCTTGCAGTGCGGCTTCTGCACACCCGCAATGCTATTGACGGCAGCGGAACTGCTTGAGGAAAATCCGTCGCCGAGCCGCGAGGAGATTCGCCAATATCTCTCCGGTAATTACTGCCGGTGCACCGGTTACCAGTCGATCGTCGACGCGGTCGAGGATGCCGCCCGCACGATGGCAGGCGGTTCGTCATGAGTGTGTCGAAGGAAATGCCGCTGTCGATCCAAGATTTGCCGAACTCCTATATCGGGCGCAGCGTGCCGCGCCCGAATGCCCGCCGCCTGTTGGAAGGCCGCGGCACCTATGTCGACGACATCCAATTGCCGCGCCTGGTACATGTCGCCTTTCTGCGCAGTCCCTATGCTCATGCTGCGATCGCATCGATCGACGTGTCGGCAGCACAGCGAAGTCCCGGCGTCGTGCGCGTTATCACCGGTGCCGAGATGACGAAGCACTGCACACCATGGGTCGGCGTGTTGACCCATCTGAAGGGCCTGAAATCCGCGCCACAATACGCGCTGGCTGTGGACCGCGCTCGCTGGCAGGGCGAGCCTGTGGTTGCCGTTGTCGCGCAGACCCGTGCCCAGGCCGAGGATGCGGTGGCACTGGTCGAGGTTGCCTTCGAAGAACTGATCCCTGTCGTCGACATGGAGACTGCGCTCGACCCCGCAACTCCGGTGATCCACCCGGACCTCGGAGACAACTTGGCGTTCGAGCGCCGGGTCGAAGCGGGTGACGTAAATGCGGCCTTCGCGACGGCAAAGGTCGTGGTCGAGGAAACCTTTCATTTCGGCCGCCATACCGGCGTTACGCTCGAGCCACGTATCACCCTCGCCGACTACAACGCCGGCGATGGCAAGCTCACCGTTTACATGTCCAGCCAGGCGCCGCACATGACAAAACACGTCCTGGCGGAGCATCTTGGCCTTGACGAGGACGCCGTGCGGGTTGTCTGCTCTGATGTCGGCGGATCATTCGGCATCAAGATTCATACCTATCCGGACGAAATGTCCGCCGCCGCGCTCAGCATTATGCTGAAGCGGCCGGTCAAGTTTGTCGCCGACCGGCTGGAATCGTTCGTCTCCGACATCCATGCCCGCGACCATCGGGTCAAGGCGCGCCTGGCGGTGAACCGTGAGGACCGCATAACCGCTATCGAGATCGACGATCTCACCGGCATCGGCCCGTATTCGGTTTATCCGCGCACCAGCGGGGTCGAGGCCAACCAAGTCGTGAACCTGACCGGGGGGGTCTACGATTTCGCCAATTACCGCGCGCGGTGCCGCGTCGTTTTCCAGAACAAGAATGTGATGTGCCAATACCGGGCGGTGGGCCACCCCATCGCGTTTAGTGTGACCGAGGGGCTGGTCGATGCGGCTGCCGGCAAGCTGGGCATGGACCCGGCGGAATTTCGCCGTCGCAATCTGATCGCCGACGACGCCTATCCCTATACTGCCGCGAGCGGGCTCCGATTTGAGAAGCTTTCGCACCAGCAGAGCCTCGCGAAGACACTCGCGATGATGGATTACCACGGGTTGCGGCGCGAACAGACGGCACTGCGCGAGAGCGGAATTTACCGCGGTATCGGGCTCGCTGCGATGATCGAGGTGACCAACCCCAGCGCGGCATTCTATGGCGTTGGGGGCGCGCATATCGCCGCGCAGGACGGCTGCACCATTCGCATGGATCCAAGCGGCGGGATCACCTGTGCTACAGGCATCGCCGAGACCGGCCAGGGCAGTGAGACAATCGTCGCGCAGATTGCGGCGAGCGCCGTCGGCGTGCCGCTCGAAAAGGTCCGCGTGATTACCGGCGATACCGATACCACGCCCTATGGCGGCGGTACGTGGGCATCGCGCGCCACTGGCATCGCCGGCGAGGCGACGCTGCAGGCCGGCCGGGCGCTGCGCGCCAATATTCTGGAGGTCGCGGGAGCGCTGTTGCAGTCAGCCCCGGCAGGCCTGGATATCCGAAATGGCGCGGTAGTCGATGCCGACACCGGAGCCGAGCGCATGACGCTCGCTGATCTGGGCAAGATCGTGTATTTCCGTGGCAACGAATTGCCGGATGGAGTCAGGCCAGAATTGGTGGCGACACGCCATTACGCGCCACGCGCTTATCCGTTTGCCTTCACCAACGGCATCCAGGCCTGCTGGCTGGAGGTCGACATCGAGACCGGCTTCGTCAAGCTGCTCAAATACTGGGTGGTCGAGGATTGTGGTACCGTCATCAATCCGCGCCTGGTCGACGAGCAAATCCGCGGCGGCGTCGTCCAGGGCATCGGAGCGGCGCTTTATGAGCACTGCGTCTACGACGATCAGGGCCAAATGCTGAACGCCAGTATGGCGGATTACTTGGTACCCATGGCGGCAGAAATGCCGGATATCGAAATCGGCCATATCGTAACGCCGACCGCGGAATCCGTGCTCGGCGCCAAGGGCGCGGGCGAGGCGGGAACCGCCGGTGCACCGGCGGCCGTGGCCAACGCGATCAACGATGCGATTGGCGTTCTTGGGGCAAAGGTAACTGCAATCCCGGCGACCCCGCGGCGAATTCTGGAAGCTCTAGGCAAGATTGATAAGGGGCAATGACCCCTCTGCCTCCGGCCCGGACCGGGGGACAGGGGAAACTTATGGGAGGCTATCATGAACAGGCAGAGCGGGCGGAACTACCATGAAGGTCAAACCCGGACGTCCCGGCGTAGCGTGCTGAAGATTGCCGCGGCGGGCGCTACGGCGGCGGCGGTCTCGCCGTTCATGTTCAACATCGCCCGTGGTGCGTCCGACGCCGTTAGGGTTGGCTTGCCCGTCCCGCTAACTGGCCCCTATGGGACGGAGGCGCGCGAGCAGGCACGCTGCGCCCAGATTGCCCTCGACGAGTTCAACGCGGCGGGGGGTCTCAACGGCCGCATGGCCGAACTGCTGGTTCGCGACGACAAGCTGAATCCCGGCGAGGCGGCAACCCGCACGCAGGAGCTGATCGAGAAGGATAAGGTGCATTTCGTCTGCGGTTCGTTGTCGGCCTCGGTGCAGCTGGCAGTGAACGAGGTCTGCAAGGCGCGCGGCGTGATCTACATGTCGATCAGCCAATCGGACGAGATCAACGAAGTCAGGGACTTCTCGAAATACACTTTCCACGAGGCGATGAACCCGCACATGACGACGGGTCCGGTCGGCCGCTACGTGTTTCCGAAGCATGGCAAGCGAATCGCCTTCCTGATTGCTGATTATGCTTTTGGGCACGAACTGGTGCGTGGCCTCAAGCGCGAGGGCAAGCAGTACGGTATTGAGGTTGTCGCCGAGGTGAAGCATCCGATCGCGTCCAAGGATTTTTCCGCCTTCATGCCGCAGATCCAGGCCGCAAAGCCGGATGTTCTCTTCCTCTGCAACTTCGGATACGACCAGTTGAATTCGATCAAGCAGGCGATCGAGTTTGGCTTCAAGAACAACATGCAGCTTGTCGTTCCGGTGTTGCTGTACACCCAACGCCTGGTCGGTGGCGCAGCCTATGACGGGGTGGTTGGCGGGACCAACTACTACTGGGAGCTCGAGAACAGCATCCCATCGGCGAAGGCGTTCAACAACACCTATCGCAAGCTAAGCAACGGTAGTCCGCCGTCCGATTACGGCGCGTACGGCTACAGCGGTGTCAGCGCATTGTTGGCCGCCACCCGTGCGGCTGGCAGCACCGACGCCGACAAGGTCATCGCGGCGCTCGAGGCCTTGAAATACGATAAGTACAAAGGCTTACAGTATTTCCGCAAATGCGACCATCAGTCGGTGCAATCAGTGTACATAATCGCGTCCAAGGCGCAGGCCGAGGTCAAGAACACTTACGACGTATTCAAGATCGTGCACAGCGAACCGGCCGGCGAGGGTATTTTGCGGACGTGCAGTGAACTGGGTCTTTGACCCGGTGCAGGTGCTCCCCGCAGCGGTCAGGGTCGAGCGACGCGCGCTCTCTTCTGCTGGAGATAACGCTGGAGCATGTTCCGTTCGGCGCTCCAGCTCCTTTGCGGTTCCGTATTTGGCAGCAAACTACTCCATACTTCGCCGAAAAATGCTCTAGCGTGGGAACCGATTTTGGCTGTCATCGACATTCCATTGCAGCTATGGGCGTTACAGATTTTCACTGGCCTCGCGCTGGGTTCGGTGCTGGTGCTGCTCGCCGTCGGCCTGTCGCTGATCTTCGGCATGCTGGCGGTCGTGAACTTCGCGCATGGCGCCTTCTACACGGTCGGCGCCTATACCGGCGTATTCGTCTTCGGCCTCACCGGCAATTTCTGGCTGGGCTTGGTGGCGGTGCCGCTGATCGTAGGCACCATCGGGCTTGCGGTCGAACGGGTGTTGCTCCGGCCGCTCTATGGCCGTGGCGTCGACTATCCGCTGCTGCTGACCTTCGGCCTGTCCTATGTGGTTGTCGACGCCATCAGGATGATTTTTGGCAAAGTCGGCCTGCCGCTCAGCGCGCCTGCGGTACTGCAGGGCGCGGTCAATATCGGCATCGGATATTTTCCACTCTACCGGCTGTTTTTGATCGGCGCGATGGCCGTGATCGTCAGCGGGCTGTGGCTGTTCCTAGAGAAGACGTCATACGGCCTGATTATCCGGGCCGGAGCGCGGGATCCCGAAATTGTCCGAGTGCTTGGCATCGACGTTTCGCGCGTCTGGATGGTGGTGTTTGGAATCGGGACCGGGGCGGCGGGTATCGCCGGTTTTTTGTCTGCGCCGATGCAAAGCGTGATTCCAGAGATGGGAATCTCGGTACTGGTCCAGGCGTTCGTGGTGACCGTAGTCGGCGGCATGGGCTCGCTCCCAGGCGCGGTGGTTGCCGGCCTGCTGGTCGGCGTGGTGACCAGCATCACTGTGATGATTGCGCCGCAATTGGCGGATGCCGCGATGTTCGGACTGATGGCGATCGTCCTGCTGTTGCGCCCGCAGGGCTTATTCGGTCACCGCGGTCTGATGGAATGAGGATCCATGAGTGACATCGGCATCAGGGTTTTCGGCAACCAGCTGGCAACCGCGATCCGCGGCGTTGCCCGCCATCGAGTAGCCGCGGTTATCGTCACCTTGGTGCTGCTGCCCTGGGTCGCGCCCTACGAGGCTCTGTCCGTCAATATCCTGCTGTTCGGCCTCTACGCCGTCGGCTTCAACCTAGTCTACGGTTATACCGGCTTGCTGTCCTTCGGACATGCGGCCTTCTTTGGGGTTGGCGCCTATGCTTGCGGCATCGCGGTTGCGACATTCGACGTCAACTGGCTGCTCGCAATAGCGTTGGGCACGATCGTGGCCGGCTTTGTCGCGATGATCATGGGTGGACTGGCGATTCGGATCCGCGGCATTTATTTCGCCATGGTGACGCTCGCTCTGGCTCAGTGCGTTTATTACATTCTGTACCAGTGGACCGATCTGACCGGCGGCGAGAATGGCCTGCGCGGCGTCCGCGTGCGGGCGGTCAATATCCTCGGTCTGGAGCTGAACCTGCTCGACCCGATGACGAAGTACTACGTTATGCTGGTCTTCGTCGCGCTGGCGTTGTGGATTTTCTCGCGCATCCTCGAATCTCCCTTCGGCGCGGTGCTGGAGGCGATCCGCGAGAACGAGAAGCGGGCACGCGCCTGTGGTTATGACACGCTGCGCACCAAGTGGCTCGCCTTCGTTCTCTCGGGAATGTTCTGCGGTCTCGCCGGGGCACTCTATGCGATCCACCTTTCGATCGTGCCGATCGAGACCGCGAATTACACTATGTCGGGCCAGGCGGTGATGATGGCGCTGCTCGGCGGTATGGGCACCTTCTTCGGTCCGTTCATCGGCGCGGCGGCCTTCCTATTGCTGGAGGACGTGCTGACGCTGTGGACTGAATATTGGCAGTTTTTCGTCGGCGCGCTGTTCGTGTTCTTCGTGTTGTTCTTTCCGCGGGGCATCTGGGGTTCGCTGCTGCACTGGGTGCAACGGTGATCGGGGCGGCGATGAGCGGCGACGCGATCCTCGGCGAGACGGTCCTCAGTGCCGCTGACGTGGGCATGAAATTCGACGGGTTCCGCGCGCTCGCCAATGTCACACTCGATATCCGCAAGGGCGACCTGACGGCGATCATTGGACCGAACGGCGCCGGCAAGAGCACCTTCTTCAATATCCTGTCCGGCGCCTTTCCACCTAGCGAGGGGCGCATCGTTTTCGAGGGACGCGATATCACTGGCCGGCGCCAGCACGAGTTCGCCCGGCTGGGGATTGCCAAGTCGTTTCAGATCACCAACGTTTTCCCGCAACTGACGGCGGCGGAGAATGTGCGCATCGCAGTTCAGGCGATGAAAATCCGTTACGACATCTGGACGCCGCGCCGCCGGCTGACCGAATTGGTCGCCAAGGCAGCCGAGTTGCTAAATCTCGTTGGGCTGCACCGGAACCGCGAGCGTCGCGCCGAGAATCTGGCGCACGGCGAACAGCGGGCGCTGGAGATTGCGATGGCACTGGCCAGCGACCCCCGCCTACTGCTGCTTGACGAGCCAACCGCGGGGATGAGTCCCGAAGAGACGATGATGATGATGAACCTCATAACCAAACTGGCCGAGGACCGCACTGTGGTGCTGGTCGAACACAAGATGAAACTGGTGATGGGGATCAGCGATCGGATCGTCGTGTTGCATCACGGCGAATTGCTGGCCGATGGCGCGCCCGGCGACATCCGTGCCAATGACGAGGTGCGACGCGTCTATCTCGGGCAGACGGGTTAATCGCATGTTGACGCTTTCCGGCCTGAATGCCTGGTATCAGCGCAGCCACGTCTTGCAGGGGGTCGACCTGGATATACGCGAGGGTGAAATCGTCTCGTTGATAGGCCGCAACGGCGCCGGCAAGAGCACGACGCTGAAAACAATCATGGGGCTGATCGCCAAGCGCAGCGGCAGCGTCAGGTTCCGCGGCGAGGAGATTCTCAGCAAAGCTCCGCATATCCGCTTTCACCGCGGGCTCGGCTACGTGCCGGAGGACCGGCGCGTCGTCGCGGGCCTGACGGTGCGCGAGAACCTGCGCCTCGGCCTGATCGCTGCGCCCAACCGTAGCCGCGAAGCGGAGGCGATCGATCGCATCGCCGAGACCTTCCCGCGATTGAAAGAGCGCCTTGACCAGATTAGCGAGACTCTATCGGGCGGCGAACAGCAGATGTTGGCGATCGCCCGCGCCATGGTCTCCAAGCCCGCGCTGATCATGCTCGACGAACCCTCCGAGGGCATCATGCCGGTGCTTGTCGACGAAATGTTTGAGCTTTTTGCCGGTCTGCGGACACAGGGGATCACCATCCTTCTGGTCGAACAGAACGTCGAACGCGCGCTAAAAATCTCCGACCGCGCCTACATCATGGACCAAGGCGTGATCGTGTATTCCGCCGGCGCTAGCAGCCTGCTCGCCGACAAGGGCATTCAGGATCGGTATTGTTCGGTTTGATCGACGCCATATCTGCGTATCCGACAGAGCGGCAATAGAGGACACGGCATGAAGTTCGGCATCGGTCAGCCTATACGGCGTCATGAGGATCTGCGTCTTATCACCGGGCAAGGCCGCTACACCGACGACATCGCCCTGCCGCGGATGACTTACGCCTTCGTCCTGCGTGCGCCGGTGGCGCACGCGCATATCAAGCGCATCGACGCGACCGCGGCGCGGCGCATGCCCGAGGTACTGCTTGTGGCCACGGGCGAGGACGTTCGGGCCGACGGCCTCGGTGAGGTGCCCTGCATGATGCCCCTGATCAATCGCGACGGTACACCGCGGCATAACACCCCTCGGCCCGTGCTTGCTCTGGGCAAGGTTCGACACGTCGGTCAGCCGGTGGCGCTGGTCGTGGCCGAGACTTTCAACGCCGCGCGCGATGCCGCTGAAGCCATCGAGGTCGAATATGATCAGCTACCGGCGGTCACCGAGGCCAAGGATGCGATCGCCGCGGGCGCGCCGCAGCTGTTCGACCATGTTCCCGGCAACATCGTCTTCGATTGGGACAATGACATGGGCGACGCCAAGGCGACCGAGGCCGCCTTCGCCAAGGCATCGCGCGTCGTCGCGCTCGAACTCGTCAACAACCGTCTCGTGGTCAACTCGATGGAACCGCGCAATGCTATTGCCGATTACGATCGGGAAGGCGGCCGCTCGACGCTCTACACAGCGACGCAAGGTCCGCATTTCCTGCGTGACCCGCTTGCCGAGGCAGTGCTCAAGATCCCGAAAGACCGGCTCCGCGTGATTACACCTAATGTCGGCGGCGCGTTCGGCATGAAGGCCTTCGTCTATCCCGAGCACGCGCTCGTCGTCTGGACAAGCCGCAAGCTGGAGCGGCCGGTGAAATGGCAGGAGGACCGCTCCGAGGGATTTGTCTCCGATAACCAGGGCCGCGATCACACAACGCGCGCCGAGCTGGCGCTCGATGATGCCGGCCGCTTTCTCAGCTTGCGTGTTTCGATCCTGGCGAATCTTGGCGCCTATCTTTCGCCGTTCGGCTGCTTCGTGCCAACCCGCTCGACGGATCTCGTCTCCGGTCTCTACGCGATCGGGGCGATTCACGTGAACGTCAAAGGCGTCTGCACCAACACCGTGCCGGTTTGCGCCTATCGCGGCGCCGGGCGACCCGAGGCCGCATACCTGCTCGAGCGCCTGGTCGACGCCGCCGCGCGCGAGCTCGGCATGAGCCCCGACGCCATCCGCCGCGTCAACTTCGTGCCGCCGTCGGCGATGCCCTACACATCGGCGACCAAGCTCCTGCTCGACTCCGGTGAATTCGAGGAGGTGATGAACCGCTGCATGACGGCGGCGGAATGGTCCTCGTTCCCGCAGCGCCGCGCGCGAAGCGAGCGCAACGACAAACTGCGGGGCATCGGCATGGCGACCTATACCGAGCGCTGCGGCGGCGGCTTTCCCGAGACCGCTTCGATCGAATTCAAGGACGAGCGCGTCGAGCTGGTGATGGGCAACCAGGAATATGGCAC
This sequence comes from Xanthobacteraceae bacterium, assembly GCA_049512975.1. Classification (GTDB taxonomy): domain Bacteria; phylum Pseudomonadota; class Alphaproteobacteria; order Rhizobiales; family Xanthobacteraceae; genus BOG-931. Next base: position 28,974 of record JBEKWO010000015.1, read on the forward strand.
CGGTCTCGTCACCTCATACAAGCAACTTGTCTCCGACCAGCTGGGCGTCGATGCTGACCGCATCGACGTCATCATGGGCGACACTGACCGCACACCGGCCGGGCTGACCGGAGGTTCGCGCGCCATCGCCGTCGCCGGTGTCGCGCTCTACGAGGCGGGGCGCACGATCATCAGCAAAGGCTCACAGCTCGCGGCGCACCTGCTGGAAGTCTCGGCGCATGACATCACTTTTGCCGACGGGGTATTTTCCGTGCCCGGCACCGATCTCCGGATCGATCTTCTGGAGGTCGCCAGGGCGGCGCGCGATCCCGCGAAACTGCCGGCGGGCATGGAGCCCGGGCTCGACACGACGCATCACCGCGTGCCGCCGGCACAGACCTTCCCCAACGGCTGTCACATCGTCGAGGTCGAGATCGATCCCGACACCGGAGTCGTCAGCATCGAACGCTATACCGTCGTCGACGACTTCGGCCGCACCATCAACCCGCTCCTGCTCGAGGGCCAGGTCCATGGCGGGATCGCACAGGGCATCGGCCAGGCGCTGCTTGAGCAGGCGGTCTATGATCCTGAGAGCGGGCAACTGCTCTCGGGCTCGTTCATGGACTATGCCATGCCGCGCGCCAGCGATATCCCGAGCTTCGCTTTCTCGACGCATAACGTGCCGTCGACAGCCAATCCGCTGGGCGTCAAGGGTGCCGGCGAAGCCGGCGCCGTCGGCGCGCCTCCAGCGGTCATCAACGCGATCGTCGACGCTCTGCATCGGCGTGTTGGCTTGCGCCACATCGACATGCCCGCGACGCCGCGTCGCGTGTGGGAAGCACTCAACGGAATATCCGAATCGCCCACAGCATAGTTTTGCGCTGCTTGCGACCTGTTCGGTCGCAGGTAATGTGATGGCACGGGGGGAATAGCAGATGGCCTATGATGCCGACGCGATCGTCGTCGGAGCCGGACTTGCCGGCCTCGTCGCCGCGGCGGAGCTTGCCGAAGCCGGCAGGAAGATCATCGTGCTCGATCAGGAGCCCGAACCATCGCTCGGCGGTCAGGCGTTCTGGTCGTTCGGCGGGATTTTTCTCGTCGACTCGCCCGAGCAGCGGCGCATGGGCATTCATGACTCGCATGCACTGGCGCTCGAAGATTGGATGGGCACCGCCGCGTTCGATCGTAATGAGGATTTCTGGCCGCGAAAATGGGCCGAGGCTTATGTCGCCTTCGCCGCCGGCGAAAAGCGATCGTGGCTGCACGAGCGCGGCATCCGCTTCTTTCCGGTGGTCGGCTGGGCCGAGCGCGGCGGCGGCAACGCGACCGGGCACGGCAATTCGGTGCCGCGATTTCATATCACCTGGGGAACCGGGCCGGGGATTATCGCGCCCTTTGTCCAGCGCGCGCGCGAGGCCGCAAACCGCGGCCTACTGACCTTCAGGTTTCGGCATCGGGTCAACGAACTGACCAAGTCGGGCGCGGCGGTTGACGGCGTGGCTGGCGATATCCTCGCACCGTCGAGCGTCGCGCGCGGCCAAAAAAGCTCGCGCGAGGTCGTCGGCGCTTTTGCGCTGAAGGCGCAGGCGGTCATCGTCACCTCCGGCGGCATCGGCGCCAATCATGAGCTGGTGCGCAAGTACTGGCCCGAGCGGATGGGACCGCCGCCGCAACGGATGATTACCGGCGTCCCCGACCATGTCGACGGCCGCATGTTGGCCATCACGGAGGCCGCCGGCGGCACCATCATCAATCGCGATCGCATGTGGCATTACCCGGAGGGGGTCAAGAACTGGAACCCGATCTGGACCGAGCACGCCATTCGCGTCATTCCCGGTCCATCCGCGCTGTGGCTCGATGCGCGCGGCAAACGGCTTCCAGTGCCGCTCTACCCCGGCTTCGATACGCTCGGGACGCTCCAGCACATCATGGCGACCGGATACGATTACTCCTGGCTCATCCTGACCCGGAAAATCATCGAGAAAGAATTCTCGCTGTCCGGCTCGGAGCAGAACCCCGATTTTACCGGGAAAAGCTGGCGCCAGGTTTTAGGTCGCGCGACCAAGGGCATTCCCGCACCCGTCAAGGCGTTCATGGACGAAGGCGAGGATTTCATTGTCGAGCACGATCTGCCGCGACTGGTCGAGCGCATGAATGCGCTCGTCGGCGGCGAACCTCTGCTGACGCTCACGGGCATCGAGCATGAAATGACCGCCCGCGATCGGCAGCTTGATAATCGGTTTTGCAAGGACATGCAGATCAACGCCGTTCGGGCGGCGCGCCGCTATCTTGGCGATAGGCTGGTTCGCACGGCGCGGCTGCATAAACTGCTCGATCCCGCCGCCGCTCCCTTGATTGCGGTTCGCCTCAACATTTTGACCCGCAAGACTCTGGGCGGCCTGCAAACCGACCTCGACAGCCGCGTCATTCGCGCCGACGGCCAGCCGGTGCCGGGGCTTTACGCCGCCGGCGAGGCTGCCGGTTTCGGCGGTGGCGGCGTTCACGGCTACGCCGCGCTTGAGGGCACGTTCCTCGGCGGCTGTATTTTTTCCGGGCGCGCGGCCGGCCGCGCCGCGGCGCGAGCCGTTGGGTAAGTCGCACTCCGCATGCAACGTTGCGCGCCCATTGATTTTAAAGAACAGTCTTCAGCGCGCGCCGAGCGGCGTCCACAATGCCGATTTCGCCGGAGGCGGCGGTTTGGATGAGGCCTTCCAGTTCGCCGCCGGCGGCATCGCGAATGCGATCGTGAACGATGCGGCCGGCGGATTCGGCGATCAGGCGGCGCATGCGCCGCTCGCGGGTTTTTTGCTTGTCGCCGGTCGCTATCGTCAGCAGGCCGACGATCGCCTCGTGAAGGGACTCGATTCCGGTCTCCTTGGTCGCTACCGTCTCGATGACCGGCACATCGAGGTTCTCGCGCCGCAGCTTCAGCATGTTCTTGAGCTGCTCGGTGGTGCGCCGCGCCAACGGCAAGTCGGCCTTGTTCACCACCAGCACGTCGGCGATTTCGAGAACGCCGGCTTTCATCGCCTGAATGTCGTCGCCCATGTTGGGTGCGTTGACCACCACGCAGAGATCGGCGATCTCGGCCACCTCGACTTCCGATTGTCCCGTGCCGACGGTTTCGATGATGATGAAATCGCGGCCGGCGGCGTCCATGACATCGACGATGCGGTGGATGCTCTCCGACAGACCGCCGAGGTGGCCGCGCGACGCCACCGAGCGAATGAAGACGCCGGAATCTTCGGCGTGGCGCCGCATCCGCACGCGGTCGCCAAGAATGGCGCCGCCGGAGATCGGGCTTGACGGATCGACGGCGGCGACGGCGACGTTGTGTCCGCGGGCGCGCAGCACGCCGATATAGGCGTCGATCAGTGTCGATTTGCCGGCGCCGGGCGCCCCGGTGAAACCGACGACCGCCGCGCGCCCGACGTGCCGGCAAATGCGCTGATGGACAAGATCGGCGGTCGGCCCGCCGGTTTCCATCAGCGTGATGCACCGGGCCAGCGTCGGGGCGTCCCCGGCGATGAGCTTGTCGACGACATCGTTATGCATCGGCGGCGGTACGCGCGTGCGCGGGCTCAGACAACGACAAGGGGATGGCCAAAGCCAAGCTCCTTGCGAAGCATGCTGACGATCTCGCCGTGAGTGACGCCTGCTTCGGCCGCTTCGACGATCCGCTCGTAAACGTTCTCGCGTGGGCTATTGGCGGCGCGCGCCAACGCATCGAGAGCATGGCGCACGTCAGCTTGGCTGCGCTCCGCCTTGTAGGCCTTGAAGCGCGCCACATGCTCCTTCATGCGCTCGGGGTCCGGGCGCTCGGTCGGCCTGCCGTGGCGGTCGGTTTCGTCGATTTGATAGCAATTGACGCCGATCACCTTCTCGTCGCCGGCTTCCACCCGCTCCTGGAACGCCAGCGCGGATTGACCGATCATCGATTGGATGACGCCGGATTCTGCCGCCTTGTACATGCCGCCGGCATCGTCGATCTTGCCGATCAGCGCCACCATCTCCTGCTCCATCTGGTCGGTCAGCGTCTCGACATAATAGGAGCCGCCGAGCGGGTCGATGACGTCGCAAAGGTGCGCTTCTTCACGCAGGATATTCTGGGTGGCGACGGCGATGCGCGCGGTTTCCTCGGTCGGCGTGGTGATCGCCTCGTCGTAGGCATCGGTGTGCAACGACTGCAGCCCGCTCATGATGCCGGCCATCGCCTGCACCGCAACCCGCGCGATGTTGTTGAGCGGCTGCTGCTCGGTGAGATCGACGCCGGATGTCTGGCCGTGGAATTTGAAGCGCCACGAGCCCGGATCCTTGGCGCCGAGCCGCTCGCGCGCCAGCCGCGCCCAGATCCGTCGGCCGGCGCGGAACTTGGCGACTTCCTCGAAGAAGCTGATCGAGATGTCGAAGAAGAAGGTGAAGCGCCGCAACACCAAGTCGATGTCCATGCCGCGATCGATGCAGTCCTGCGCGTATTGCAGCGCCGTCGAGATCGTAAACGCCATCGTCTCGACCGGCGTGGCGCCGGCCTGCTGCATGTGCTGACCGACGACCGATACCGGATTCCAGTTCGGCACGTGCTTGCGGCAGAACTCGATGTGGTCGAGTAGAACCCGGCGCGAGCCGGGCAGCGACAGGCGATAGAACATGTGATTGGCGATGAAATGCGAGAGATAATCGCTCTGGTTCGAGGTGCCGCTGATCGAGGTCCACGGGATGCCGCGCTTCTTGGCGACCCCGAGGGTGAAGGCCAGCAGCGTGAACGGCGAAGGATCGTTCATCGCGGTGGAGATTCTGCCGAGCGGCACACAGTCGAGCGCGCGATCCATATGGTCGGTGGTGTTGATGACCGTGCCGCAGGTGCCGAGCAGGACAGGGTCGACTTCATCGCAGTCGACGCCGCGGAAGCCGGAATTGCACGGCAACAGGCTGATCGCGGTGGCGCCGGCATCGAGAATGATGCGCACGCGCTTGTTATAATCCTCGGGCGTGCCGAGCCCGATCAATTGCCGCTGCGTCCAGGTGCGGCCGCGATGCATGGTCGGGTAGATGCCGCGCGTGAAGGGGTATTGGCCGGGAAAGCCGAGATTTTCCAGGAAGGCGTCGCTGTTCCAGTCGCGCGGCGTGTAGAGCGGCTTGATCTCGATGCGCGAGCGGTTCTTGATGACGCGTTCGGTGCCGATCTGCTGGCCATATTCGGCGCGCCAGCGGCCTTGCGCCTGCTCGAAGCCGGGCAGCGAAAGTTGAACGGCCTCTTGGGTCATTGGGCGATCTCCGTGAGCTCGGCGTTGCGTCTCTCGCGCGCTTTGACGGCCAGCGCACCGACATGCACGATGATGTCATCGCGTGCGGTGCCCGGTCCGAAAATCGCGCTGACGCCCGCCTGGATGAGCGCCGGGCGCTCGTCTTCCGGAATGATGCCGCCAACCACCAGGCCGATGTGACCGAGGCCGGCTTGGCGCAACGCATCCATGAGCTTCGGCACAATGAGATGGTCGGTCGCCAGCGAGCTGACGCCGATCACATCGACGTCCTCCTCCATCGCCAGCTTGACGACGCCGGGGACCGATTGCCACGGCGGCGTGTAGATGACCTCCATGCCGGCGTCGCGCAGATAGGCGGCGACGATGCGGCTGCCGCGATCGTGCCCGTCGAGACCGATCTTGGTGACCAGGACGCGGGCCGGCGGGGATAATGTGTTCGTCATCATTTCCGCCCCCGCAAGGATTTGACGCCGGCGAGCGCCCGCAGCGGCGCCAGAAATTCCCGGGCAATGGTCTGGGCGGATTCGCCGCCCTCCTGGTACCAGACGGGAGTCCAGTTCATGGCGCCGAGCAGCGACAGCCGCGCGATCGCGGCGTCGCGGTCCCGCGGCAAGGTAATCGCGGAAAAGTAGCGCCGGAACCGTGACTCGTATCGATCACGCAACTCCTTGAGCTGCGCAGCGATCTCCGGGGCATCGGTCGGCAGGATGCGAATGACGACGCGCGCGAAGGCGCTGGCGTCGAGAATGGCCTCCAGATGGGCGGCGACCGCCTTCTCCAGACGCGCCCAGGGTTCCCGTTCGGCCGCGACCGCCGCTTCGACCCGGTCGAGAATGCGCTGCACGCCTTCCTCATACACAGCAAGCAGCAGCGCCTGCTTGCTGGCAACGTGAAAATAGATCGCGCCCGGCGTCATGGCGATCGCGGCGCCGAGGTCGCGCATACTGGTGGCGTGGTAACCGCGTTCGGCGAACTGCGATGCGGCGGCATCCAAGAGCGCCGGCCAGCGGTTGGACTGACGTTTCGCAATGGTCGCCGCCAAGGCCGTTTTCCTCGGGGAATTCACCAATCGATCGTTTAGCACGAATATGGTGCCAGGAAAAGCATGGCGGTCGGGGTAGAGGGCGGTTTGCTGAGGTATTCGCTTTGGACTGCCGTAGCCAACAAAACGAGCGTTTTGTGGCTTTCGTACAAGACCGTCCGCTCTCGCGTCGGCGTGTCGCGCAAGCAACTCATGGCGCTCGCGACAGCCGCCATCGATTTGATCTGTCGGCCGGAAAAGTAGCGACCCCCGAATGTAGGCGGCTAGCTAAAGAGGCTCGTCTGGGTTAACAGCGTCGCCGTCATGGTCGAAACAAAACGGATCGACGGCAAGGCGCGCGCGGACCGCTTGGTTGCCGGTATTGCGGCCGCCACAGCGAAAATGAAGGCTGCGTCGGGGGTCGCTCCCGAGCTTTGCGCCGTACTCGTGGGCAACGATCCGGCAAGCCAGATCTATGTCCGCATCAAGGGGAAAGCCGCGACCGCTGCCGGCATTGTCAGCTTCCAGCAGAACCTCCCGGAGACCACCAGCGAAGCCGAGCTCCTGGCGCTGATCGCCAAGCTCAATGCCGACGACACTATCGATGGGATTTTGGTGCAATTGCCGCTGCCCAAGCACATCGATCCGCAGCGCGTCGTTGCCGCGATCGACCCCGCCAAGGACGTCGACGGATTGCATCCGCAGAACGTTGGACATTTGTGGAGTGGCGGTCCGGCCAGGGCGCTTATTCCCTGCACGCCCTATGGTTGCCTGCTGCTGCTGCGGGACGTGATGCCAAATCTGAGCGGCGCCGCGGCGGTCGTGCTCGGGCGCTCCAACATCGTCGGCAAGCCGATGGCGGCGTTGCTTGTGTCCGAGAACTGCACGGTGACGCTGGCTCATTCCAAGAGCCGCGACATCCCGGCCATGCTGCGCCAAGCCGATATTGTGGTCGCGGCGGTGGGTCGGCCGGAATTCGTGCGCGGGAACTGGATCAAACCAGGCGCCGTCGTCATCGATGTCGGCATCAATAGAATCGCGGTGCCAGGCGGCAAATCGAGGCTGGTCGGCGATGTTGCTTTTGCCGAGGCGCAGGGCATCGCCGGCGCCATCACGCCGGTCCCGGGCGGCGTTGGTCCGATGACCATCGCCTGCCTCTTGCGCAACACGCTGATCGCCGCTTGCCGGCGCCGCGGCCTAACGGAACCGGAAGTCTAAGCTCGCTCGATTCGTCGCCGGATTTTTCCGCTTTCTAGTCGTGATTTATCACAATCTTTCAATAGCCTAACCGGAGTGAGTCGCCTCCGTCACTGACGTCCTCGAAACAAGGCAGGACTGGTTTCGCCACCCGCCCGATCGTAGAATCATGCGAACCCGCGAGGAGCCGGTATGAACCCTATCGCTGCCGCAAAGGTCGAGACTTTGAGTGTCTGTCTGGGGACTTACCCGCACACTCGGGCGCTGAAAAAAGGCGATATCAAATCCGAGCGGGTTGTCTTGAACTTCACCGAAATCGATCCGATCAACAAGGCGTTCCGCATGATGGCACGCGAGCAGAAGTTCGACGTGAGCGAAATGGCGATCGTCAGCTATCTGCAGGCCAAGGCCTACGGCAAGGTGCTGACGTTGATGCCGGCCACGATGCTGGGGCGCTTTCAGCACGGCGCCATGCTTTACAATGCCGAACGCGGCACGGTGCGGCTGCAAGACCTGCCCGGCCGCAGGGTCGGCGTGCGCGCCTTCACGCAGACCACGGGCGTATGGTTGCGCGGCATTCTCTCGAAGGACTACGGCCTTGATCTCGGCAAGGTGCAATGGGTGACGTTCGAGGACGCCCATTTGGCCGAGTACAGCGATCCCCCGGGCGTTGAGCGCGTCACCGGCAAGGACATGACCAAGATGCTGCTCGAGGGTGAGCTCGATGCCGCGATCTACGGCGGCGTCATGCCGACGGACCCGCGGCTCAAGAGCGTGATTGCCGATCCCGAAGTGGTGGCGAGAGACTGGTACGCGCGGCACGGCATCGTGCCGGTCAATCATATGGTCGTGCTCAAAGAAAACCTGGCAAAGTCCAATCCGGGCGCGGTGCGCGAGCTTTTCCGCATGCTGCTCGACAGCAAGAAGGCCGCTGGCCTGCCGAAGGCCGGCGCCATCGACTTAATTCCGTTCGGCTTCGACGCGGTCAAACCGGCGCTCGATCTCATGAGCCGCTATGCGTTCGAGATGAAGATTATTCCACGCCGCCTATCCGCCGAGGAATTGTTCGACGACACGACGCGGGCGCTGCGCGTGTGAGAGGGCGTGGGCGCGCTTCGCCGACAATGTCGCCTGGTCGCGCGCCGAGGACTAATCCGGTTAATACTCGGCGTTCGACCGCCGCACCGCCGTCCATTGGCCGGCGCACTGGCCCGTCGATGTCCGCCACTCTCCTTTGCCGTTATTGCCGGACAGCTTGCCGACGCCGCTAGCGGACCGACCGCCTTCGGCGACCACCACGCGGATGATACCATTGGGGGCCACCAGCCCGGCGACCTGGTAACTTTGCTCGTCCGCCAGCACTTGACCGTCCGCGATGCGCAGCGAATAACGCAGCGAGCGGTCGCAATCGCCGTAGAGCGTGTAGATCACCACGCTCCACACCCCGTCAAAGGCGCGCGTACGCGCCGCCCGACGTGCGGCATCGGACGGAATGCTGGCGCTCGCTACCAGCAAGCCGGCAATTGTCGCGACCAAGATCGAGCGCAAGACATTCTTCATCAGTTCGCTCCGGTTTTCTCGATGTGACTCGACGGCGGGGCGGGTCCGCGCGGATAGGGCGGCGGTTCGGCGCCGAAAGGATTGGTGCTTTGGCCCAGCGCGTAGCCGGTCTGGAACAATGCCCCCATGTATTTGGGATCGAAAGAACCCTGGCTTGGCGCATTGAAGCTTGCGGGAATGGTGGCGACGTTGAACTCGATCCCACTCCGCTTCGCCAGGATGTAGGCACGATCAAGCATCAGCCGGGTGTCGACCTTCACTGCCATGCCGACCGCTTGGGTCAGGATGGAAGGTGCAAAACGTTCGACCACCTTGAAGTCGCGTTCCAGTCCGGTGTTGACGACGATGTAGAGCTGCGTCGCCGGCAGCCGATAGTCGCTGGCGCTTGCCATCAATGCCGCCGGCGCGACGAAGAATTGTCCGCAGATGCCGCCGTCGACGTGCATTTCCTGAAAATGTTTTCCGTTCGCCTCGACGTCGATCATCACCGGCGGAAAACCGCCGGGGACGCTCGCCGAGGCGAGCAGCACGCTGCGGAACAGCTTGATGGCAGCATCGCCGCCATGAACGGCGATCTCGCCGAGGTTCCAGACCACGCAGCGTTCGGTATCGAGATCGGTCGAGACGACGAACAGACGCCGGCCATTACGGTGCTCCTTGGCGACATCCGCCAGCAGCTGCGGCGTAATCTCCTTGGCGATCAGATCCCGCAGCGGCCACGAGTCGACAAAGCTCTCGCCGGTCTTGCCGGCTTCGAAAATGTCCGCCGCCGTGACATTGGTATATTCCTTGCGCAGCGCCTCGTCGTAATGCGGGCCGGCAAAGACAAAGGGCGCCATGAGCGCGCCGGTGCTGACTCCGGTGATCACCGCGTAGTCCGGTCGTTTACCGGCGGCGGCGAGGCCGCTGAGGAGCCCGGCGCCGAAGGCGCCATCCTCGCCGCCGCTGGACAGAACGAGCCACGGGCCTGGCCGTGGCGGCAACGCATTGTTGAAGTCCGTATCGGAATCGACCCAAAAGCGCGCAGTCGGAATTCCAGGGATGCTGGCGACCGCGTCCTCCGCAGCCGTGAACGGCACGCGCGGCGGCAATTGCGGCTGTGTGGGTGGCGGCGGTGGGGCCGGCTTCCGACCGACGTTTCCGGAGGCCGATGGCTTGACTCGGGCCTGGGCGACCCATTGCGGATGAGATTGCGTTGTTGCCGCAGCGGCCAGGTCCTGCGCCAGCACCTGTGGAGGCGCTAGAAACGGGACGGAGACCAGGGCGGCAGCCGCGCAGATGGTCGATCGCGTATGCATGGTCATGGCAGATGAAAGTCCCGAAATCCACAAAAGGCCCGGGCCGTGTTTCGTTGCCGTCGATCACGCACGACTGCGCGACAGTGAGCAGATAGGGCCCGCCTGCGCGAACTTCAATCGGGCCGAATGGGGAACTCCGTCGAGTGTGGAAAATGAACGGCAGCCCAGAGTAGCCGCTCTGCAGCACGTATCAACCCTCATCAGCGCGCTTCACGCATGCCGCTCGGCGACGAATCTCGCGCCTTCGATAAGCACCGCGGCACTGGGCCCGAACGGCGCCAGCGCCTGTTCGGCCTCAGCGACCAGCTGCTTGAGCCGCGCCTTTGCCCCCGCCCCGCCGAGCACACCGACCATGGTCGCCTTGCCAGCCACGGCGTCTTTGCCGGTCGATTTGCCGACCAGCGCCGGGTCGCCTTCGAGATCGAGAAGATCGTCGGCGATCTGGAAGGCCTGGCCAACCGCCGAACCGTAGCGCTCGAGCGCTCGACGCTGCACGCGCGTCGCCGATCCGAGGATGCCGCCGGCTTGGCAGGCGAAGCGCAGCAGCGCGCCGGTCTTCATTGCCTGCAGCGTGCGCACATCGTCCTCGCCCAGACGTTGCGGACCGTTGCCGGCAAAGCGGCCCTCGGCGGCGAGATCCAGCATCTGGCCACCCACCATGCCCCCCAATCCGGCGGCGCGGGCGAGCGCGTTGACGAGCTCGATCCGGACAGCGGAGTCGGGATGCGTCTGGGGTCGAGACAGGATATCGAAGGCAAAGGTGAGCAGGCCGTCGCCGGCCAGGATCGCGGTCGCCTCGTCGAAGGCCTTGTGCGCGGTCGGCTGTCCGCGCCGCAGGTCGTCGTTGTCCATGGCGGGAAGGTCGTCATGCACCAACGAATAGCAATGCACGCATTCCAGCGCCGCGCCTGCCATCAAAGCGTGCTGCCGCGGAACCTCGAACAAAGCCGCACATTCGACCACCAGGAAGGGCCGGAATCGCTTACCGCCGCCGAGGCTGGCGTAGCGCATGGCTTCGACCAGGCGCGGTGGCCGGGCCAGCTCGCCTTCCGCCGGCGCTGCCGACAGAAGCCGACTGAGCAGGTCGTCAATGTCTTTGGCCGTGGCGTCAAGGTGTGAGAGGAAAGGGTTATCCTTGGCGTTCATAGTTTCGTTGCCCGCCCTTTCGGTGTCCCCAATGGGTGCTATCTGACCGTATAATTGCAGGAAGGAACCGCCCCCGGCTGGGGCGACTCCGCTTTGACTCGGGGAATGGCAGCCCCCAATCAGCCGCTACAGGACTATCTGTGACCAACGACCTCATAGCGTCAATGGTGCTTGCGATCTGGCTTTACCTTCTGGCCGCGCGCGGAGGGTTCTGGCTCGCAAGGCAGCGTGACGACGCGATCCCGGCGGGGGCAAGGTCGTGGCCTGCGATGACCGCAATTATTCCTGCGCGCGATGAGGCCGAATGCGTGGGTGAGACCATCTCTTCGTTGTTGCGGCAGAATTATCCGGGCGAATTCGCGGTGATCCTGGTCGACGACCAGAGCCGCGACGCCACCGCGCAGGTCGCCCGCGATGCCGCAGCGGCGCTCGGCGCCGCCGACCGCCTCAACGTAGTGTCCGGGCGGGCGCTGCCGGGGGGTTGGACGGGCAAGCTCTGGGCGCAGCACCAGGGCGTGGAGGCGGCCACGGCTGTGCCGCATCCGCCGACTTACCTCCTCCTCACCGACGCCGACATTGTCTACGCGCCCGGTGCGCTCAAGGGGCTCGTCGCGCGGGCGCAATCGAGCGACTACGTCCTGACCTCGCTGATGGCGAAGCTCCGCTGTGAAAGTCTGGCCGAGCGCATGTTCATCCCGGCGTTCATCTTCTTTTTCCAGATGCTCTATCCGTTCTCCTGGGCCAACGACCCGCGCCGCGGCACCGCCGCCGCGGCCGGCGGCTGCATGCTGGTGCGCCACGATGCGCTCGCCCAAGCCGGCGGCATGGCCGCGATCCGCAGCGCCTTGATCGACGACTGCGCGCTGGCGAAGGTGCTCAAAGCCCACGGCCCGATTTGGATCGGATTGACCGACAACGTGCGCAGCAGCCGCGCCTACCCGGCCATTGAGGATATTCGCCGCATGGTCGCGCGCACCGCTTATGCACAATTGCGCTACTCGCTGCTTCTGCTGGCAGGAACCGTCTTCGGTCTGGCGATCACGTATCTTGCCCCTGTGGCGCTGGCCGTTTTCGCCGGCGGCTTGGCGCGCCTCCTCGGATTCCTGGCATGGCTCGCCATGGCGTTGGCCCTCCAGCCGACGCTCCGCTTCTATCGCCTGTCGCCGCTGTGGGGGCTGGCGTTGCCGGCGATTGCCGCGATCTATATGGCGTTCACGATTGATTCCGCCTATCAGCATGCGCGCGGGCGCGGCGGCATGTGGAAAGGCCGCGCCCAAGGCAATATTCAAGACGTTTCGGAATTGCCATGAACGACGCGAGCATGGGCGACGCCAAACATTGGCGGTCGGGAAAGGGCTACCGGGACGAGAACTTCCCGGTCGCCTCCTGGCTCATTCATCCGCGCCACCGCAAAGTGATCCTGGCCTTCTACAATTTCGTCCGCACCGCCGATGACATCGCCGACCATGCCGCGCTCCCAGCGCATGAGAAACTTGGTTTGCTCGACCGCCTCGAAGCCGGCCTCATCGGCGACAGCGGTGACGATGCGGCCGCCGTCGAGCTGCGCGCCGCTCTCGCCGAACGGGCGCTGTCGCCGCGCCATGCGCAGGACTTGCTCGCCGCGTTCAAGCTCGACGTGACCAAGCTGCGTTATCTCGATTGGGACGATCTGCTGCACTACTGCGCCTATTCGGCGATGCCGGTCGGCCGCTTCGTGCTCGACGTGCACGGCGAGAGCCGCGGCACCTGGCCGGCCAACGATGCGCTGTGCGCGGCCTTGCAGATCATCAATCATTTGCAGGACTGCAAGGACGATTACCTCAATCTTGACCGGGTCTACATTCCGCTCGACACGCTGGCTGCGCACAACGTCGGCGTAGAAGCGCTCGGCGAGCCGCGCGCTTCACCGCCGCTGCGTGCCGCGCTGCATAGCCTGGCCGAACGCACGGAGCGATTGCTCGGCGACAGCGATGTCTTCCCGCTCTTGATCAACGACCGGCGGCTATCGCTGGAAGTTTCGGTCATCAATACGCTGGCCCATCGCCTGACGCGCATCCTCACGACGCGCGATCCGCTCAGCGAGCGCGTCCATCTTTCCGTGCCCGCCATTGCCGGCCTGACGATGATCGGCATTTTGAGCGGCGCGTCCCGGCGGCTCGGTCGGCGTTTCTCCGCCACGTCGCAGAAGCCGCGGGTGCGTGAGTGAACAAACCCACTCCGGCGGCCGAGCGCGCCTCCCGCAGCTCGTTTTATTTGGGCATGCGCATTCTGCCGCGCGCGCAGCGCGAGGCGATGTTCGAAATCTATTCGTTCTGTCGCGCCGTCGACGACGTTGCTGACGACACCGGCCCGCGGGAACTGCGTCGCGGGCAATTGGCCCGCTGGCGGTCCGACATCGGCGCGGTCTATCGCGGCGCGCCACCGCCGCAGCTCGCCGGCTTGGCGCAGGCGGTGCGCGGGTTTGATCTGCAACGCCAAGACTTCATCGCCATCATCGACGGCATGGAAATGGACGTGGTCGCCGACATCCGCGCTCCCGATCGCGCGACGCTCGATCTCTATTGCGATCGCGTGGCCTGCGCGGTCGGGCGTCTCTCAGTGCGCGTTTTTGGCATGCAGCCCGATGCCGGCATCGCGCTTGCCGACCACCTGGGCCGCGCGCTCCAGCTCACCAATATTTTGCGCGACCTCGACGAGGATGCGGCGCTCGGCCGCCTCTACTTGCCGCGGGAGGCGCTGCAAGCGGCGGGGATCGCTGCGACAGAACCGCGCGAGGTTCTGGCGCATCCCGCGATCGGCAAGGTCTGCGCCGGCATCGTCGAGCGGGCGCAAGAGCACTTCCGCAAAGCAAAGACGATCATGGCGCAAAGCCCGCGCCGCGTCGTGCGGGCGCCGCGGATCATGGGCGAGGCCTATCGCATCATCCTCGCGGCACTGGTGGCGCGCGGCTTTGCGCCGCCGCGGGCGCCCATTCGCCTGCCGCGCGCAAAACTGCTGTTCATCGTGCTGCGCAATCTCGTGTGATGCCATTCTGCCAATGACTGCAACAGTGCACATTATCGGGGCCGGCCTCGCCGGATTGTCAGCCGCGCTCAAGCTTTCCGCGCGCGGCCGGCGCGTTATCGCGCATGAGGCGACGGCGTTCGCCGGCGGCCGCTGCCGTTCCTATCACGACGCGGCGGTCGGCATGACGATCGACAACGGCAATCACCTGTTGCTCTCGGGCAACCGTGCCGCGCTCGACTATTTGCGCAGCATCGGCGCCGAGCATCGGCTGATCGGTCCGCCGACCGCGGAATTCCCCTTCGTCGATCTCGCCAGCGGCGAACGCTGGACGCTACGCTTCAACGACGGCCGGCTGCCGTTCTGGGTGTTCGATCCCAGGCGGCGCGTCCCCGGCACGCGCGCGCTCGACTATGTGCCGCTGGCACGGCTTCTGTGGGCGCCGCCGGGCAAAGCGGTGGGCGAGGTCATAGCCTGCGACGGAGTGCTGTATCGCCGGCTGGTCGAGCCGCTGCTGCTCGCGGCGCTCAATATCGATCCGCCGCAAGGATCGGCGCGGCTTGCGGCCGCGATCATCCGCGAGACGCTCGCCGCCGGGGGGCGCGCTTGCCGGCCGCTGATTGCGCGTGACGGACTGGGTTCGACGCTGATCGAGCCGGCGCTCGCCCATTTGCAGCAGCGCGGCGCCACGGTGCGCATGGAGCATCAGCTGCGTGGGTTGCGCTTTAGTGCCGAGCGGGTCGAGATGCTCGATTTCGGCAGCGAGACCATCGCGCTCGGCGCCGACGACACCGTCATCCTCACGGTTCCGCCCTATGTGGCGACGTCGCTGGTGCCGGGCCTCGACGCGCCGACCGAGTTCCGCGCCATCGTCAACGCGCATTTCCGCATCGAACCGCCTGCGCAGCAACCGCCGATCCTCGGCGTGCTCAATGGCACGGTGCAATGGCTGTTCGCCTTTCCTGGCAGGCTGTCAGTCACCATCAGCGCCGGCGACCGGCTCATCGACGGGCCGCGGGAGGAGCTCGCCAAGACGATCTGGGACGAGGTCGCGCGTATCACCGGATTGCCGGCCGCGCTGCCGGGCGGACTACCCCCTTGGCAGATCGTGCGCGAGCGGCGCGCGACCTTTTCGGCCACGCCGGCGCAAGATGCCAAACGTCCAGGACCGGCCACCGGGTGGCGCAATCTCATCCTTGCCGGCGATTGGACAGATACTGGCCTGCCCGCTACCATTGAAGGCGCGATCCGATCCGGCAACCGCGCTGCCGAAATCATCGCGAAATTACAGTGATGGAAGACACCGTCGAACAGCACTTCCAAACGGCGACGCAACAAACGGTCGCGCGTCCGCTCGGCGATAGTCTCGAACGGCACATCCAAAAGGCAAGGCAGGCGCTGCTCGCGCAGCAGCGGCCGGACGGCCATTGGGTGTTCGAGCTCGAGGCCGACGCGACCATTCCCGCCGAATACGTGCTGCTGCGGCATTACCTCGGCGAGCCGGTGGACGCGGCGCTTGAGGCCAAGATCGCCGTCTATCTGCGCCGCATCCAGGGCGACCACGGCGGCTGGCCGCTGTTCCGCGACGGCGATCTCGACGTCAGCGCGACCGTTAAGGCCTATTTCGCGCTGAAGATGATCGGCGATTCGGTTGACGCGGAGCATATGCGCCGCGCCCGCGAGGCGGTTCGCGCCCGCGGCGGCGCCGCCCGCGCCAACGTGTTCACGCGGATCATGCTGGCGCTGTTCGGATTTATTCCCTGGCGCGCGGTGCCGGCGATGCCGGTCGAGATCATGCTGCTGCCGAAATGGTTTCCATTCCATCTCGACAAGATCTCGTACTGGAGCCGGACTGTCATCGTTCCCTTGCTGGTGCTGATGGCGAAGAAACCGCAGGCGCGCAACGCCAAGGGCGTCCGCATCGACGAGCTGTTCCTCGAACCGCCGGAGACGCTCGGGCCGGTGCCGAAGGCACCGCAGCAGAAGGCGTCGTGGTTCTGGTTTTTCCGCGGCGTCGACAACGTGTTGCGCGCGGCGGAGCCGTACTTTCCCCGCAGCACGCGGCAGCGCGCCATCGATTGCGCGGTCGCCTGGGTGAGCGAGCGATTGAACGGCGAAGACGGCCTCGGCGCCATTTTCCCGGCGATGGCGAACAGCGTGATGATGTTCGACGCGCTTGGCTTCCCCGACAATCATCCGCAGCGCGCCATCGCGCGGGAGTCGGTCGAGAAGCTGTTGATGGTGCACAAGGACGAGGCCTATTGCCAGCCCTGCGTGTCGCCGATCTGGGACACGGCGCTCACCTGCCACGCTTTGTTGGAAGCCGGCGACGCCCGCGCGGCCGCCGAGGTTAAGCGCGGCCTCGATTGGCTCGCCCCGAAACAAATCCTCGACGTGCGCGGCGATTGGATCGCGCGGCGGTCCGATCTTCGTCCCGGCGGCTGGGCTTTTCAGTACGCCAACCCGCACTATCCGGACGTCGACGACACCGCCGTCGTCGCCATGGCGATGGATCGGCTGCAAAATCTGTCCGGGCGGGGGGACTTTGATGCTTCGCTCGCGCGCGCCCGCGAATGGATTTTGGGGATGCAGAGCGAGAATGGCGCCTGGGGCGCCTTCGACGCCGACAACGAATATTATTACCTCAACAACATTCCGTTCGCCGATCACGGCGCGCTGCTCGATCCGCCGTCCGAGGACGTCACCGCGCGCTGCCTGTCGATGCTCGCGCAGTTCGGCGAGACAAGAGCGAGCAGCGCGGCTGTGGCAAAAGGGATCGATTATCTGCGCCGAACGCAGCATGCCGAAGGCAGCTGGTTCGGCCGCTGGGGCATGAACTACATTTACGGCACATGGTCGGTGCTCTGCGCGCTCAACGCCGTCGGCGTCGATCACCAGGCCCCGGAAATGCGCAAGGCGGTGGACTGGCTCCTCGCCATTCAAAACGATGACGGCGGCTGGGGCGAGGACGGCGCCAGCTATAAGCTCGACTATCGCGGCTACGAGCAGGCGCCGTCGACCGCATCGCAGACGGCGTGGGCGCTGCTTGGACTTATGGCCGCCGGCGAGGTCGATCACCCCGCAGTGGTGCGCGGCCTCAAGTATCTCGCCGACACGCAGGGCGCCGACGGCTTCTGGAACGAGCAGCGCTATACCGCGACCGGTTTCCCGCGCGTGTTCTATCTGCGCTACCACGGCTATGCGAAATTCTTCCCGCTGTGGGCGATGGCGCGCTACCGCAATCTCAAGCGCGGCAATACCCGCGCCATAGCCTATGGGATGTAGCGCGAGGTTCCCGGGGAGGTCGGAATTTCCAGGGGATAGTGGCAAAACGGCAACACCTAGATGCCGGAGGCAACGCCGGTTACGGATGGGGGCAAACCTCAGGCTTTGATGGCACTCCGACGACCGTTTTCTTCGGGAGTACTACTCCATACCCCGGAGGCGTCTACGCACCGGCAAACGTCGAGGGGGCGGTCATTGACGGCCAGGCCGGCTGCAACCGTCAATGGGGCCAGTGGGTTGTGGGCATCGAAGGCGATTTTGACGCCTTGCTGAATCAGAGTGGGCAAGGCAAGGCACTTCCGGGCTTCATAAATCAGCTTGCCGTTGGGAGCACAAACGAGTCGTGGCAAGCAACCCTGCGCGCGAGGCTTGGTTTTACCGGCTTCAATAATAGGACGCTGGTGTACGTGACTGGCGGCGGCGCGTTGATGAACGTCACCAGCGCGCAGTTTATCACCGGTAATGTCGCGGCGACGTTGAATAGCCAGACTGATACGGTGGTCGGTTGGACGGTCGGCGGTGGCGTGGAATATGCGCTGACAGACAACTGCTTGCTCCGGGCGGAATATCTCTTCGTGCAAATTCCCACGTACACGACCTTCACCGGCAGCACATTCATATCCGACCCGCCGGTGCCTTTGCGCACTTCGCTCAACGAGAACATTGTGCGCTTTGGCGTGTCATACAAGTTTTGGTGAGGGTTGATCGCTGACGTGCACGGGCTGACAACTCTTCAGCCAGCCCTTCTATACCTGCGCGTCGCAACCGCCGCCGCCCGTGCAATGGCGTTCAGGCGGCGCTGGCCGTGGCTTTCGCCGCTTTGGCCGCTTTCTCCCGCGCCTCGTTGGCGCGCATTTGCGACAGCGTCAGCTGGACATTGCTATCGAAGACGTATTGCGCCGGCCGCTGGTTTTCGAGCGAGATTTCCGGCGCCATCGGCCCTTCAGTCTTGACGCCACGCAAGCCGATCATCAGCGCCTCAAGCGGATGCTTCATCATGGCATCCGCCGCCGTCGCCTCGTAGCCGCAATGCGCCATGCAATTGGCGCACTTCTCGTAGCGGCCGGTGCCGTAGGAATCCCAGTCCGTCGTCTCCATCAATTCCTCGAACGTCTCGGCATAACCTTCGCCGAGCAGATAGCACGGCTTCTGCCAGCCGAAGATGTTGCGCGTCGGCATGCCCCACGGCGTGCAATGGAATTCCTGGTTGCCGGCGAGGAAGTCGAGGAACATGGAAGAGTGCGTCAGGTTCCACTTCTTGCCCTTGCCGAGGGCAAAGACTTTGCGGAACAGTTCCTTGGTCTTGCGCCGATTGAGGAAGTGCTGCTGGTCCGGCGCCCGCTCATAGGCGTAGCCGGGCGAGATGGAGACGCCGACGCCGAGCTCTTCAGTGAGATCCAGGAACGCCGCGATATCCTCGGCCGGATGGCCGTCGAAGACCGTGCAATTGACGTTGACGGCGAAGCCTTTGGCCTGGGCGGCCTTGATGGCGGAGATCGCCCGCTCGAAGCCGCCCTCCATGCACACCGATTTGTCGTGATGCTGCTTGAGACCGTCGAGATGCACGGAGAAGAACAGATACGGCGACGGCTCGAACAAATGCAGTTTCTTCTCCAGGAGCAGCGCGTTGGTGCACAACGACATGAATTTCTTGCGCGCGACGATGCCCTTGACGATGTCGCCGATCTCCCTGTGGATCAGCGGCTCGCCGCCGGGAATGGCGACCATCGGCGCGCCGCATTCGTCGACCGCGTCAAGGCATTCCTGCACCGAAAGGCGCTTGTTCAAAATCGCGTCGGGATAATCGATCTTGCCGCAGCCGAAGCAAGTCAGATTGCATCGGAACAGCGGCTCCAGCATGAGCACGAGCGGATAGCGCTTGCGCCCGGCAAGTCGCTGCCGGAGTATGTAGGAGCCAACGGCCGCCGTCTGTCGCAGTGATACAGCCACAATCGTTTCCTTCTATAGTTTGCCTTTGCGTCGGCCGCAAACCGGCGTCCAACTAAACCTTCGCCGCCGCCCGTTCAGGCGTTCTGCCGTCCGTCAATTCCGGCGGCAAGCGAAACTCGATGGTTTCCTGCCGGCCGGTCAATTCGCTGACCTCGACCGGCCCCAGCCGGCGCAACGCGTCGATGACATCCTCGACCAGCACTTCCGGCGCCGAAGCGCCCGCCGTGATGCCGACGGTATGGGCGCCGTTGAACCACTCCGGCTGCAGCTCGCTGCCGTCGGCGATCAGATAGCACGGCGTGCCGGCCTCGTTGCCGATCTCGCGGAGCCGGTTGGAATTGGAGCTATTCTTGGCGCCAACCACCAGGATAACGTCGACGAGCTTGCTGAGTTCACGCACCGCGGTCTGCCGGTTCTGGGTAGCGTAGCAAATATCGCGCGTCTCCGGCCCGACGATATCGGTGAACCGGCGATGCAGCGCCGCGATGATGTCGCGGGTGTCGTCGACGCTGAGCGTTGTTTGGGTGACGTAGGCGACCGGAGTGTCGGGCGGGATGTCGAGGGAGTCGACGTCGTTCTCGGTTTGCACCAAGGTCACCGGCTCGGAGATCTGACCCATCGTGCCCTCGACCTCGGGGTGGCCGGCATGGCCGATGAGAACCAGGCGGCGGCCCTGCGCCACATAGCGTTTGCCCTGATTGTGCACCTTGGTGACCAGCGGACAGGTGGCGTTGAGAACCGGGAGCTCGCGTGCCGCCGCCTCTTCCTCGACGCTTTTGGCCACGCCATGGGCGCTGAAGATGGTGACCGCGTTTGGGGGAACTTCGGACAGGTCCTCGACGAAATGCGCCCCCTTGGCCTTCAGGCTCTCCACGACGTGCTTATTGTGGACGATCTCATGGCGCACGTAGACCGGCGGACCGTACTTCTGCAGCGCGCGCTCGACGATCTCGATGGCACGCACGACGCCGGCGCAAAAACCGCGAGGCTGGGCGAGTATGACCTTCATCAACGACCTCCAGGCGGGTGCCGGACTGCGGCGTTGGACCGCAAGAGCCGCGGGCGGCCGCCCCCATGCTCCCTGTCCAATACTTTGGCTACAACCCCGTGACAACCAAATTGGCCACGATTCTGTGACAATCAAGCCCGCTCTCGGCGGCCCCAGGCAGCCGATCGATCATGGTTTCTAAGCGGAACCATTGAGCTGAAAAGGGGGCTCCTTGTCTACCGCACGCCCCCTCGCCCACCCCACCCCGGCTGTGGCCTGCGGTCCCCCGGATTTCTAGGAAAATATCCATGATTTCACTTTTGTGGCATTTCAGGGCATCTAGTGCCGCGCGAAGCCGGGGGAGATTCCGTGAACGCACTGCACGCGCGCCCAGGGTTCCGTCCGAACGGAGGGGCCTGCAGCGCCGCGCGCGGGGGGATGTCCTTGTGCCATGCCGTAGGCGGTCAAAACGTGTGCCTCCATTTCGCCTTTCTCTTAACGCCTCAAACATCGGTTTGCCGTTACCCACCTCACGTCCCACGCCTCAAACGTCGGTTTGACCTCCTCATCCCATGAAGACACTTACCGCTTTCGTCGTCCGCGCGATTGCTTTTTGCATCCACTACCCTCGGTGGGTGATCGCCGGCGCGATCGTGCTCGCGGCGGTGTCGACCTGGTATGCCGCCACTCGTTTCTCGATGACGACGGATATCAATCAGCTCATTTCCAGCAATAGCCCGAGTCGGCAACGGGAACTGGCATTCGAAAAGGCTTTCCCGCAATTCGATACGATCATTGCGGTGATCGACGCGCCGACGCCGGAGCTGGTGGAGCAGGGCAGCGGCGCGCTGGTTGCGCGGCTGTCGCAGCAGAAGAATTTCTTCCGTTCCGTCCAGGATCTGCAGGGCAGTTCGCTATTTGCCCAGAACGGTTTGTTGTTCGAGTCGACCGCCGAGCTCGCGCCGCAGATGAGCATGCTGTCGCAGGCACAGCGGCTCATGGAGGTCCTGGCCGGCGATCCGAGTTTGCGCGGCGTGGTCCGCGCGCTGCAATTCGGGCTGCTCGGCGTCCAGGGCGGCAACATCAAGCTCGACGACATGACCTGGCCGATGACCCTCGTCGCCAACACGCTCGACCAGGTCAAGGCAAATCAGCCCGCAAGCTTCTCCTGGCGCGTGCTGGTTCAGGGCCACGAGGCCAAACCCGCCGATCTGCGGCGGTTCGTGAAACTCACCGCCGTGCTCGATTATTCAGAGCTCGAGCCGGGTCTGAAGGCGAGCAATGCCGTCCGTCAGGCCGCCGCGGACCTCAATCTTGCATCCGCTTTTCAAGCACAACTGCGGTTGACTGGCCCCGTGCCCATGAACGACGACCAGTTCGCCACGATCAAAGAGAACGCGGCGCTCAACGCCGTCGTGACCATTGCCGTCGTGCTCTTCATCCTGTGGATGGCGTTGCGTTGGATGCGGATCATTTTCGCCGTGTTCGTCAGCCTTGTGGTCGGACTTTCCGCCACGGCGGCACTGGGCATGCTGCTGGTCGGCACTCTCAACCTGATATCGGTGTATTTCGCCGTGCTTTTCGTCGGCCTCGGTGTCGATTTCGGCATCCAATTCAGCGTCCGCTACCGGGCCGAGCGGCATGAAGTCGATGGTCTATACGAAGCCCTCCTGCATGCCGGGCGCCGCGCCGGCGCGCCGCTGACGCTTGCCGGGCTCGCCACTGCCGCGGGCTTTCTTTCATTCCTCCCGACGGCCTACCGGGGATTGTCCGAGCTCGGATTGATCGCCGGCCTCGGCATGCTGATCGCCTTTGTTACCAGTATTACTTTGTTGCCGGCCCTGCTCAGCCGTCTGAAGCCGCGGAGCGAGCCGCATCCACTCGGCTACGCATTCCTGGCGCCGGTCGACGATTTCCTCGAGCGCTATCGCGTACCGATCCTCATCGGCACCGCGCTTGTCATTCTGGGCGCGTCGCCGCTGCTGTTTTGGCTGCGGTTCGATTTCAATCCGATGAACCTGCGCAACCCCAATGTCGAGTCCGTCGCCACCTACCTTCAACTCGAGAAGGAGCAGGAAAGCGGCGTCAACGATATCCAGGCGCTGGAGCCGACGTTGGCGGCAGCCGACCAGCTTGCCGTCAAGCTCAGGGCCTTGCCTCAGGTTGCGCGCGTGGTGACACTTTCGACGTTCATTCCGGATCACCAGCAGCAAAAGCTGCCGCTGATCCAGAGCGCGGCAAAGACGCTCGATCCCGCGCTGAACCCGCCGAGCGTCAACTCGCCGCCGACGGACGCGGAAAATGTCGCCATCATCAATTCCACGGTCAATGCGCTCAATCGGCTGGCCGGTAGCGCTCCTGGTCCCGGTGCCGCCGCGGCCAAGCGGCTGGCCGCGGACATGACCGCGCTCGCCAAGGCCGATCAAGCGACACGCCAGCGGGCCGAAACGGCGTTCGTGCAGCCGTTGCGAACGGCGCTCGACGATCTGCGCAATCTGCTCAAGGCGCACGAAGTCACCCGCGACAACCTGCCGCCCGAGCTTGTCAGCCAATGGATGACGCCGGACGGGCAGGCCCGCATCGAGGTCGCCCCGAGCGGCAATGCCGACAACAATGCGACGTTGCGGACATTCGCGCATGCCGTGCAGAGCGTGGCGCCCAATGCGACGGAGGGTCCGATCTCGATTCTCGAAGCGCGCCGCACGATCATCACCGCCTTTCTCGAGGCTGGTGCCTACGCGCTGCTGTCGATCGCCGTCCTGTTGTGGATCACCTTGCGGCGGGTGGGTGACGTGTTGTTGACGCTCATCCCGCTCCTGGTGGCAGGCGTCGTCACGCTGGAAATCTGTGTGGCAATCGACTTGCCGCTCAACTTCGCCAACATCATCGCGCTGCCGCTCCTGCTCGGCGTCGGCGTGGCATTCAAGATTTACTACATCATGGCGTGGCGCGAGGGACAGACCAAATTATTGCAGTCGGTGCTGACCCGAGCCGTGACGTTCAGCGCCTGCACGACGGCGACCGCATTCGGCAGCCTGTATTTTTCCAGCGATCCGGGTACGTCCAGCATGGGCAAGCTGCTCGCCCTCTCGCTGTTGACGACGATGACGGCGGCGGCACTGTTCCAGCCGGTGCTGATGGGCAAGCCGCGCGACGAGGAAACACGCGAGCACGCCCAGCGCAAAGGCGTCGGCGCTTCGTCAAATTGAAGCGACCGGGCAGACCAGCCTGTGAGCTGCTCTAGCGACGCGCAGAATTCTCAGGTTTCGGTAAGGCCTGGGGTTTGTGCGCCGCTGCGGCTGCGGAGTGGTTGGGATTAAAGCGCGGATCGATCTCGTTGTAGGCCGAATCCGGCAATCGCGTCCAATATTGATTTTGCCCCAACAGTGAAATGCCGAGATAGCCGCGCACGATGAGCGATTGACCGTCCGGCGAGAGATTCATCAAGGCGCTGTAAACTTGGCCGTACCGCGGATCGAGGATAGTCCCATCACCGTAATGCAAACCGTCGCGCTTCATGCCGCGGATGATCTCGAGGCCCAGCCACGGCTTGTCATGGCGATCGTCCTTGCACTGATCGCAAACGACGCTCACGCTCTCGCCCGGCTTCAGGAACATCTTGACGATGGTCCCATCATAGATACCGTCGTGATCGCGAATGAGAAACCAGCCGGTCGGTTGCCCGGTTTCCTGATCGACTGCTTGCCAAAGCCCGGCAGCTGCCGGCTCCGCGCCCAGCGCATGCCCGGCGACGAGCGACAGCAACGCTGCGGCAGCGATTATGTATCTTGCTCGCATCTCGGCTCTCCGAATTTCGATCATCTTAATCCGTATCGGTGCGCCGGTTCCGCGGAACGGCGTTCACGGCGCGGGAACATGATCGTCGGTTGCGTTAATTCATAGGTATTCATCGCCGGCCGCGATTATCCAATATGCAACGCGCAGCCCTTGCGCAAGCGGTCTGGCGAAGCGAACACACCCGCCAGACGCGGAGATAAATCAGCTCGAGACGGCAAAATTTTGAATATAGTGTGAAGCCGTGTGTCGCCGTGCGGGCAGAATTTGACCGCTTTCGCCGCCGGCTGGCGGTGGAACCGACGGATTTTCCACTTGAACGCCGCCGCAACGTCGAGGATCGTAGCGGTTGGCGAGGAATGAACGGGCCGGCCGGCCGGCCACCAGGGGGAAACGACCATGGCGAACAAGACCATCATCAGCTGCGCGATCACCGGCTCGATCCACACTCCGACCATGTCGGACGCGCTGCCGATCACCCCCGATCAGATCGCAACGCAAGCGATCGATGCCGCCAAGGCCGGTGCCGCGATCCTGCATTTGCACGCGCGCGATCCGCAGGATGGGCGGCCATCGCCGGACCCGAATGTCTTCATGCAGTTCCTGCCGCGCATCAAGCAAAGCTGCGACGCGGTGGTCAACATCACCACCGGCGGCGCCGTGACCATGACGGTGGAGCAGCGCATCGCGGCGGCGCTGCAGCTGTCGCCGGAAATGTGCTCGCTCAACATGGGATCGATGAACTTCGCACTCTACCCGATGGCGCGGCGCTACAAGAGCTGGAAATACGATTGGGAAGAGAGTTATCTCACCAACTCCGACGCCTATATCTTTCCCAACACCTTTCGCGACATTGAAAAAATCTCTAAGCTTCTCGGCGAAGGCCATGGCGTCAAATTCGAGCATGAGTGCTACGACACCGGTCATTTGTACAACCTCGCCCATTGCATCGACCGTGGCATGTTCAAGCCGCCGGTTTTCGTGCAGCTGATCTTCGGCATCCTCGGCGGCATCGGCGCCGAGCTCGACAATCTGCTGTTTATGAAACGCACTGCCGACCGGCTGTTCGGTGATCAATACTTCTGGTCGGTGCTCGCCGGCGGCCGCCACCAGATGAATTTCTGCACCAACGCCGCCATGATGGGCGGCAACGTGCGCGTCGGCCTCGAGGACTCGCTCTATATCGGGCCGGGGAAACTCGCCAAGAGCAATGCCGAGCAGGTGGCGAAAATCCGCCACATCGTCGAGGAGCTGGGCTTCGAGATTGCCACGCCGGCAGAGGCGCGCGCGCTGTTGGGGTTAAAGGGCGGTGATCGGGTAAAATTTTAGCAGCCCGGACGGCCTTGACCCTTGGGCCGGCCGAACGCTACATCCGGGGCTTGGATTGGGCGGTTAGCTCAGCGGGAGAGCACATCCTTGACATGGATGGGGTCACAGGTTCAATCCCTGTACCGCCCACCATTGAAATCAATAACTTAGGTACGACAGCCCATTTCTAGGAAACGCTGTGTCCGCGCTGTGTCCGCAAGTACAATGCGGATGAGGGGCGCTTGCCGAAGCGCGCCACAGATTTGAGGCTACCCAGCGCGTCGCGGTATGCGAGATAGTTGTCTGCAAATGGGCCGGTGACCGCCCCTGGCAGACAGGCGGGCTGGCAAGCCCACCAGAACCATCCGGCGCCATGCATGCCGAAGGACATGGCGAGAGTGCGGTCAGCGTAGAACACTTCGACGCTGGCGCCGGTCTGTGGGTCAATATCGTACAGCGGCTCGTAGGCTGTGCGTCTTCTTGGGTCGGAAATCACCGCCCGTGCCACAGATGCCTCCTTTGACGGTAGGATGGACAGGACAACGCACAAAACGCGCCATGGCGTCACGCGACAGTGTTTTGCGCACAGTGTTTTGCGCACAGCCGCACGCCATAGCCGCTTCGAGCAACGGTTTCTAATTTACAGCTTGATGCGAGGCTCAGGGGCTGACGGACCCCGGGGGTATGCTGGACAGGCCGGGGGCCTCTTTTTGAAGATAGAATGGGTCTTAGTCACCTAGGTCTATTTTTCCCTTCTTAATGGTTCGTTTACTGTTGCCACGCGCTCGCGATGGAGTACCTCCGAGTAGGCGCAAAGCCGTCGCCAACGGTTGGCCGGTAGCACGCTGACAAGTTAATACACAGGAGTTCTATGAGTTTCAGGGCGGCCAATCGGTGGCTTTAATCGATGCCGTAGAGTCGCCTGGCTTCCTTCAATGCCTTTGCGCACGCGCTGGCATCGCCCTCAGCGTCAGCCTTTCGCGCGCGGTCGAGCGCCGCCTCGGCGCTGGCGCGGGCTTTGCTCTCGGCGCTCTCAACCGTTTGGGGTGTCGGCTGATGATGAAGCTGGGCGCCAACCGATTGCGGAGCGGTTGGCTCACCCGCCCCGCCCGGCGGCGAGGCTGCCTGCGCTTTGTGGACTTGCTGTTCGACCTGCGAAATCTGGGTGGTGCATGGTCCTGCCTCGGAGGTAGCGGCACCACCTATGAGCCCCACTGCCGTTAGCACCATGATGCGCCATCGATCCACGACCGCACTCCTGATGAAGTTACGACCCGCGCCGCCCGTAGCCGGTTCCGTGAACGAACTCTGGATAAGCAGTTGCGAGCGTAAGAATACTGCACAAGCCCACCGCGGAAAAGAGAGCATCCGCTCGCGACCGCATCAATAAGGCCGTCGAACGCTACCCCCGCAACACGGTGCAGGGTCAGCACATCTTCATGCAGGTAGGTGCTACGTGTTGGTGGTGGCACGAGCACATGCCCTGCGCGTTCTACCGTTCTTTTGACAAAGACGCTTGTTCGCAATCTGCTTCGCATCCAATCGTCGAAGGTTATAAGTAAGGAACAGGGCAAGAGCCCCGCCACGCGCGGGACTCTGCCTAGAACTAACACCAGCCCTGATGACGGCGAGCACAGCCGCAATCATCAAGTGATACTAAAGACCCGACGAAAGGCGGCGTGAGTGTCCGGGTGCATTTCGCCGATTGCGTCTTCCCAGCTAAGGTCATCCCAATTGGGCCACACTATCAAACCTGCTTTTCTGTCTCCCGTGACAGTGCGAGTTCTTTTCGTCAGTCCACGAAACACCCCGCGGAGTGGGGCATCATCGTCTAGGGGGCATCCAACTTTTTTCGCAAGATCGGCCCAGCGGAAGCGCGGTTGGAGTTCAGCGATTGCTCGAAGAACCTCTCGCGTGCGGTCGTGAATACCCTCCACAACTTCGTGCGCTTCCGCGTTTGAGAGTCGGGCGAGGCCCCATTCTTGCGCGTGCGCGTCCTGCTCTTGCTCTTGCTGGCCGGCTTCCACGCTCGTCCCAAGGCCCAGTGCCTGGGTGAGCCATGTCCGGACAGCGTTCGGAGCGGTTTTGAGCACCGTAACCGGAACGGTTATTGCCATATCAGACATTGTAAGTCTCCTTGAAAACGTGTGTATTAACATTAATCAATATGTGTCATTATGTGTTATGTCAAGTGTTATCTTCTTTTTTTACCGCACCGGCCATAGAAATTCATTTCTTGCGCCCTCCTAGGCCCAGCCATCCTTTCAACTTGCTTTCTGGAAAATCACCTGCTGCGCCGCCACTGCTACTCTGTCTCGTGGCGTGCCTTCCTCTCTATTTCCGCCTTGTAGAAATCAAGGACATACTCCAGCGCGTCAGTATCGAACTGCGAGATGATGTAGTGGATTAACGCCTTGAGCAGAACATCGTGTTCTTGATCATTCGCAAGTCGGTAATCGTCGTGGAAACTCGCTAGAGCATCTTCAATCTCAGACTCAAGGTCTCGGATATTATCCTGATCATCCTCCCAACCCTTGGTATGCCTCCCCCCAGCACCCCGCATGTCGCGCACCATGCGTAACGTGAGGTTCGGATCGACTGGTTTGTCCCTGTGGTCGCGCAGCTGGGTGTCAGCGCAGTCGAGACAGTCGGCACCCATGACTGCCTCGTCAAGGAAGGCCCAAATCCGGAAACTACCCGGGTAGGCGAGAAAGTCACCATTGCAAAGCTCAAGCTTGTCCTCGCGCACCAAAATGTCGTCCCTCTTCGCGCGCCCGTCTTCATCCCGCAGAACGATGCGGAACCCGGGCGGGAGACGATTCACGAGGCAAATCTTCTCGCTTATCGATCGCCATGTTCTTTGGACGGAGCGCGCCATTTCGTTTCACTCCTCAAGTTTCGTTTGACACCTTATTTCTTTCTAGGCTTCGAACGGTATTCCTCATTTTCCCACATATCGTCAGCAGCTTTGCTTCCGTATATGTGCTCAAACTTGTCAGTTATTTCCTTTGCATCTGTCGGATTTATCGCTCGCACATTTGAGTTGCTTTCCAAGCCGACGAACGCGATCCTGCTACCGAGGTTGGCAGTACCTACGTCAAATTTTGCGGCCTCTGCGCTAATCACGTCGATGTGCTTATCCCAGATCTTTTCTACATCAAGGACGTGGGCCAAATCCTGACGGCTGATCGTCAGGACTTTTCCATTGTTCTCGTCGACGAGCGCGGTCAATGTGTACTGCGCAAAGGCAAGGGCACGGGTCTGACTGAATGGCATGGGTCCTCCAAAGATCGAAGTTTATCAATAAAGGTACTATTTAACAAAGAATGCCTTCTTTTGTAAAGAGCGCCATTTTCATATCAGAGAGGGAAGGAGAGACGGAGAGACGGGCAACCGCCGACCGGCCGCGACCATTATCTACCATCTTACCTGAGTTGCTGACCCTGCCGAAAACATGGTTCAGACATTACCTGGCCGGGTTAGGCGTGCGGAAACGGCTCAAATAACTTACCGGAGCCACCGCTAAACTAAGACCGCCGAACGCTACGCCCCCTGACACCGGTGCGGGACTGGCACAGGGTAATGCACGATATGATTGCGGTGCGGCTCGCGCGACCGGGCAGCGGTCTTAGTTTGTCACCTTGCCGGCAAGGTCCGCTTTGCGACCATTTCGGACCTGGAGTGACACTGGCGCCGAACGCATCGGTCGCGAATGACCTAGCCTGTGTGAAAACGCACTGCTTCATTTGATTCTCGCGGTATGATTCCTGCGTGATTTGCGGAGGGGTCGGATGAAGCGCTTTGTTGCGGGCACGGATCGCGGGCAGAGCACGCTGTT
>JBEKWO010000016.1:0-58538 GCA_049512975.1 Xanthobacteraceae bacterium
CCGCCAATGCCTCGGGCGTCAGGATCGTCGGCCTCGTTCCGTTGTGGATGCGCTGGTCGCCAAGCGCCTCGGCACCGCCCTCGTTGTAGCGTTTGATCAGCGCCCGCACCCAGCGCGGTGAGAACGACAATATCTCCGCGACCTCATCGACCTCATAGCCCGAAGACAAAAGCCACAGCGCATGAAAATGGCTCTTTCCAACCGGATCCGCCGCCGCCTCATAGCGCGTCTCAAGCTCAAAGCCGCTCAACTGTGCCTTGATAGTCGTCATGATCGTGCCCCTCTGACGAATCATGACGACGCACGCTAACAGCTTCGATTCCGCCCGTGAATCCCAGAAATCTTAGGAATCAATCAGCCGGACTCGGTATTACATATTGCAAAGATGCTCTATATAAACAGGTGGCCGTTTCGCATTGTAAAGCCGCGCGGCAAGAGAGGCGATGATTACGATCTGGAAATCATTTGTCATAACCAAACGCGATGTGGCGATACCAAATGCAAGTTGGAAACGACCGAATTGAGTTCGGCCACAATCGAAAAAACGCTTAAGAACAGTCGTGACCAATTGCCGCCAGAAGGACCGGGCGTATTTTCTTAAAAATCCCTCAAAAGTGGATGCAGAACCCAGATTGGCAGCGGATAACCGGGCAGGGTGCAGTGGATTTCTTTGCGAGAGGTACCCAGCGCGTCGCGTCGGTAGTTTTCTACGTTGAGCCACTGAGCTATCAGGATGGTTATTTAGGTCAAGGACACCTCCGTCTAGAAATCATGAACCCCCGCCACAAGCTAGCCAAGCTGTTTGATTGGTACTTGTTGGAGCGTTGGAAACCGCCTCCTGTCGCGCCAAACACAATGCCGCCATTCTGGGTAAGGCTATCAAACTTCCCAACAGGGCTTCCCGGCTATGGACAAGGAGAAAGAGCAAGCGTAGCCCAGATCGAGTGAAACGAAATCCGGGTCAACCTCACGGCCGCTCCCCGGATTTCGCTGCCGCTCAATCCGGGCTACTCGCTCTTTAAATTGAAGTCCGGTTGGAGGCGCGAGAGGCAAATGACCGAACCGCTACATCGAGGGAGTTGCCTCTGCGGAGGCATTCGGTATGAGCTGAGCTCGGAACTGCGAGCCACCACACACTGCCACTGCTCAATGTGCCGCAAGGCACATGGAGCAGCTTTTGCAACACATGGCGGTGTCCCGAAGAGTGACTTGCGGCTGCTCACCGGTGCAGACCTGCTTAGGGAATACAGGTCCTCCCCACCAACTACTCGCTCCTTCTGCAGCCAATATGGATCTCAGCTTTTCTGGCAAAAAAGCGGTGAAGACTGGGTGGCCGTCTCGCTGAGTACACTCGATACACCCTTCGAGCCGCGTAAACAACGGCACATTCACGTCGGGTCAAAGGCGACGTGGTTCTCCATACACGACAAATGGCCTCAATTAGAAAAGTTGTAAATCGTAGCTCTAACAAAGCGCTCCAGTGGGACGCTTCAACGAGCGTAGCTCGGATTGAGTGAAACGAAATCCGGGGTCAACCTCACGGCCGCTCCCCGGATTTCGCTGCCGCTCAATCCCGGCTACTCGCTGTAGCCGTGGCGAAGTTCAGCATGAATTGCGAGACGATCAGGGTTTTACCTCGTCGAGCCAGACGAACTCGATCGGCACCGTCGACATGGCGTTGACGCGCCGAAACACGTCCTGCATGCGTGGCGAATTCAGGAAATCCTTTACGTCTTTGACTTCCGCCGCGCTCACTTCGCCGACGACGTGAACCCGGTTGCGATCGTCGATGCCACGCGTCAGGCGCCAGCGGCCGACCGGCGGCGGCGGGTTGGCCTTGAACAGCGTAATCCATTCATTGAAGTCTTTGAGATGATGAACAACGACGCATAACGGCATTTGGCACCTCCCATGTGGAACTTGTTCGCCCCGGATCGGTGAGGGCGCCGAGCAAGCGTAGCCCGGATTGAGTGAAAACGAAATCCGGGGTTAACCTCACGGCTCCTCCTCCTCCGTCATGGCCGGGCTCGTCCCGGCCATCCACGTCTTGTTTGACTGCATGTGCCGGAGGACGTGGATGCCCGCGACAAGCGCGGGCATGACGATCCGATCAAACCGCATCGCCGGAAGACGTGGATGCCGCGACCGAACCTCACGGCTGCGCCACGGTTTTCGCTGAGCCTGTCATCGGGCCGGACCCGTTGGCTCCTCGCAATGACGATTGCGCGGCCTTTGGCTTTTGTGTCAAACTTTGTGAGGAGATACGGCCATTGCAACGAACCTGTCGATTGATCCGGAACTCATCGACCGTGCGCTGGAAGTGAGCGGCGAGCGCACCAAAAAGGCCGCCGTCACCAAAGCGCTGCAGGAATTTATCGCGCGCAGACGGCAGAAGCGGCTGCTTGATCTGATGGGCAAACTCGAGTGGGACTCGTCTTATGACTATAAGGCGGAACGGGCGCGCGATTGAGCAAACGTAGCCTGACTCGCCGCCCGCCGTCAGGGCGTCGGCAAACCGATGTTGGGGATAGGGTCGGGCAGATAAGCGCCGCCGCGGACCGTCTGCTGCAGCGCCTTGAAATCGATGCCGGATTTGAAGGCATCGTAGACCCGCGCCGGATCGAAGAAGGTGCCGATCGGATCTCGGGCAAAATCCGCCGACGTCCGCATCCATTCGCTGGACAGGTTCCAATCGGAGAAACTGTCGCTTTGCAGCTCGACGAAGTTGCCTTCGGGGTCTTTGTAATAGAGCGAAATCGTCATGCCGTGATCGAGGCAGAACGCCGGCTCGACGCTCGCCTTGCGCAACCGGTCGAACGAGGCCATCAGATCGGCGAAGCTGTCGTATTCGAAAGCGCAGTGGTGCATGCCGTTATGCCGGACCTTGTCGGCGTCGTCGCTCAGCCCCGGCACGGCGAGAAACGCGATGCGGTGATTGGCGGCGTCGTTGGTGGTCCAGGCCGCCATCTTGTCCCTGAATTGGACCCGGGCGCCGATGACCAGCGCGTACCACGCGATCATCTCGTCCAGGCGTGTCGTCTTCATCGTGACATGGTGCAGCTTGGGCTTGATCATCGGCATTCCTTTGGGTTTGGCGGATGTCCATGCGCGGGGTCGGGCGCGCCGCGCCGAGGAATCTATATCACAAGAAAGTGTCCCGATATTGGCGACGATTGCTTGACGGATGGTCACCGTATATGTTACGGTGCTTTATCTTGCTCACCAAGGACGTCGGCCGGGTGACATCGGCCGATGGGGCAGGAGCGGTTCCCGCGGGCAGGGGCTCGTCACCTCCGCTCCCGGGCGGCTAACGGGAAAACGCCCGGCCGGCATGATGACCGGTCTGCGACTTTGTCGCTGGACTGGGATAGGTCGCCTTCAGGTAACGCCTGGAGGTGGCCGCGTCCCAGGAAGCGCGTTCTGGAGCTGAGCGGCGGCGTTGGCTCGCGGCGGCAAGTGCCGCGGTGGAACGCCGTCAGGCGAGCGCGCCGCGTTAAGGCGCGAACCGCGCCCGAAGCAGATGGTTTGCGCAGACTGCGTAAACTTGTCTGCGGTGCGGACCATCGGAAGACATGCGCCTGGCGGCGTTCTGCTTCCTTTTTATTTGTCGAGCATGATCCGGAAAAGTGGACACCGGTTTTCCGAAAAGATCATGCTCAAATAAGCCGCTTAGTATGATCGAGCCAAAAACCGGTCCCACCGCCGGTTCAGGCGTGACGCGATGGTGCTCGGCGGAACGGTTGACGCGTTGTACGGCATACCTCGGGCACGCATCGCGCCGCGAGAACGGATTCTATTTCGTCATTGCGAGCCAACGGGTCCGGCCCGAAGTGGCCGGCCCGATGACAGGCTCCGCGAAGCAATCCAGCTTTTTGAGCGGCAAAGGCCTGGATTGCTTCGTCGCGCCGCTCCTCGCAACGACGAGGGCCCTCACGCCGTCGCGCGCGTCTGCTGTGCACCCGCCTGCTTCATGGCGGCGGCGAGATAGTCCGGCGATTGCGCGCCGGTGACAATGATGCTGCCGCCGAAGATAAAGCAGGGCACGCCGTCGATGCCGGCTTCCTTGGCGCTGTTAGCCTCAGCCTCGACGCGGTCGACGTCGGCGTCGCTGGCGAGGAGCTTGCGCACCAGGTCGCCGTCCATGCCGCAATCGATCGCGGCCTGGATCAGCGTTTCGGGATCGCTCAGATCGGCGCCCTCGGCGAAGTAGAGCTGCATCAGCCGCTGTTTCATGCGGCCGGGATCGGTGGCGCTGCGCGACCACAGGATGAGGCGATGGCTGTCGAGCGTGTTGGGCTGCCGGCTGACCTTGTCGGGCGCGTAGACGAGCCCCTCGGCGGCGGCGGCGGCGACGACGCGCTCGGCGATGGCGCTATAGCGCGCGACCGAGCCGAACTTGGCCTCGAGATAAGTCTTGCGGTCGATGCCCTCGCGCGGGATCCAGGGATTGAGGAAAAACGGCCGCCAAGTGACGTCGACGGCAATGTCGGGAACGAGCGCCATTGCCGCTTCGAGCCGGTGTTTGCCGATATAGCACCACGGGCACACGACATCGGAGACGACATCGACGTGCAGCGGCGCCGGCGCGGAGGTGCCGTCAGTCATGGCTGCAAGCTTTCGCGGCTGGCGCAGTTTCGGGGCAGCAACCGGCTGCCGCATCGGCCAGCATTCACTCCGGATAAATGGGGCCGCGTTCAGCGCGCGGCAACCTCGCCCGCCACCCGCGCGACCAGGGATTCGACGTTATCGGTCGGCTTCAGCGTCGCCAGCGTCACCGCGGTTTCGATGCCGGAGCGCTTGCGATCGGGCGCCAGCATGGTGTGCTTGAGCACGCTGGCGATGCGCCGGGCAATGACATGAGCGGCGCGCAGATCGGTCTCGGTGAACACCGCGAAGATCGAATCGTCGGCTTCGCGGCAGGCGAAATCGACCTGGCGCATCAGCCGGCCGACCAGCCGCGCGGCATCGAGGCTCGTGCGGCGGTCGCCGCGCTCGAAGGAGAAGCGCGCGATCGACAGGCCGACGCCGCGCTTTTCGGCATCGCCGACGGCGCGGTTGAGATCGCGCCAGAATATTTCGTGGCCGAGCAGCCCGGTGTCGGGATCGATCATGCCTTTGGCGTCGAGCGATTTGAGCATGCGCTTGAGCCGCTGGCCGAAGGCATGCAGGCGCACGTAGGGCAGAAAGCGCTCGACCAGGCGGCCGTGGCCTTCGGCGATGCGTTCGAGATTGGGCAGGAGCGTGTAGAACTCCTCGACGATGTTGGGCTGGCCGCCGAGCACGGCGACCGGCAGGTCGCGAAATCGCGCGTCCTCGGCGAGCACGGTCAACAGCGCCTCGACCACGCGCGGGCTGAAACCATCGCCGACCGCCATGCCGTCGATGTCGCGGGCGTTGAGCGCGCGCGCCGCGCTCTCGACGCTGAGCGCGCCGACCAGGCCGACGCGCTCGCCGACGGCGACCGTGAGACCCGGATAGGAGCGGCCGCGGCCGGCGACCAGCACCGTCGCTTCCGCGAGCGGATCGCTGGCCGGCATGGCGGGAACCTGCTCGCCGCGCGCGGCGAGCGTTTCCGTCCGGCGCAACACCGTGCCGTGCAGCGCGCGGATGCGCATGGCCGCGGCGAGCCGGCGGGCGATCGCTGCGGCCGGCGCGCTCGCCGACATGGCCAGCGCGTCGGGCACCAGGCTCGCGCCGTCGTCGCGCAGGCGGGCGATGACCGGCGTCAACGGGCCGCTGCCGCTTTTCAGCTTATCGGCGAGCGCCTGCGCATGCTCACTGGCGCGTTCGCCGTCGCTGCAGGGTTCGGCGAGCACCACGCCTTCCGGTTCGACCGAGGCGACCGCGGTGGCGGCATCGGGCCAGTCGGCTTCGACGATCGGGAAGGCTCCGGCCGCGCGCAACGCTTCGACGACGTCCGGCGCCGGGCTGTCGGCAACGACGAGAAACGGACCTTGCAGCGCCATGGCGGGATACGAATTCGAGGATGACGCCTCGAACCATGCCAGAGCGCTGTTAATGGGTCGTCAACGGCTCAGGCCGCGCCGGCCATCATCGTGATGGCGTCGCTGCCGGAATCGATCCGGCAGGCATAACCGGTTTCGACCACGCCTCTGCGTCCGACCTGGAAATAGGGGAGGCCGGAGCGTTCGATACCGGGCGGAAATGAATGATGCGGCACCATCGGACCGCGCACCGCGAGCGTGCCGGTGTCGGTCCGCATGAGTTCGGCAACCACGACGCCGCGCCCGCCGTCGCGCTGCGCCAGCATCGGACCGAGGCGAAGCGCGCTCGGCGTCCCGTCAACGCCGCGGCGCGAGGCAACGAGAGCGGCTTCGCCGAAGAGCGAAACGTCGACGAGCACGGTATTGGGTTCGCGCCAGATTGGACTCGTGGCGAGCCGTTCCGGCGAGCGCCAGGCGGCGATCACGCATGCCGTGTCGTCGCCGGCCAACGCGCCGGCCTCGGCGAGGCTGAAGACCACGGGAGCGGGCAGGATCAGCGCGCCGCATCGATCGCTTTGCCGCTGAGCGGCGAGCACATCCGGATCGAACGCGTGATGCAGGACAAGCGTGCCGCCAGTTAAAAGCCAGGGCAGCAGCGTCAGGCTGATGCCGGCGAAGGACGAGGGAGCAAATGCCGAAAGGATGCTCGCGCCGGGCGCCAGGCGACCTTCCAGCGCCACGGCGAGCCCCGCCGCGAGCAGTTCGGGATGGTTGCGCGCAACGGGCATGATGCCGCCCTCGCCGACCTCGAAGGTGACGGCGGCGACATGCGCGGCGGCATTATTCTGCCGCTCGCCGTCGAGCGGCGGAATCGGGTCGAGTTTTTCCGCGGTGAACAGATCGTCGAACGGCACCACGCCGTCCGGCAGATTGCCGCCGAAGCCGCAGACGTAGCGAATGGAAAAGACCTCTGCAGCGACGCGCAGCGCGAACAGGCTATGATCGAAGCTGCCGACATGGCCGCAGGTGATCAGCGCCTTGGCGCCGATGCGCCCGAGCGCCGCGACAGCGTCGGCGCGCCGCCACAACAGCGGCAACGGCGCGACGATCATTCCCGCGCGCAGCACGCCGAGCATCGTGAGGATATTCTCGACGACATTCGGCAATTGGATGCCGACAATGGCGTCGGTCGGCAAGCCCATCGCGCGCAGCCGGCCGGCGATCGCGGTGACCATACGGTCGGCCTCGGCAAAGCTGAGCCGGCGCGGCGCTCCGTCGGTGAAGCTCTGCCGGTTGGGTGCGTCGGCGAGCGCGAGCGCGTCGGGCCGCCGCTCGGCGAGGCGGCGGAACACCGCGTCGATGGTGAGGCGGTTGCGCGCGTGAGGCGGTGCCGCCGCGGCTGATATGGCCTTGCCGAGGATCATTGCAGCGCCCGTTTCGGTCGATGCCACCAGGTTTCCGGCAGGTAGCCGGACAGCGACGTGTACGCCGGATGCGCGACCGAGGTCCATCGCGCCACCCATTGTTCCGGCAGATAAAACAGCGGCACCACGTAACCACCGGACATCAGCACGCGATCGAGCGCGCGCACGGCGGCGACGAAGTCGCCGCGCTCGCGCGCGCGCAGCATGGCGGCGATCATGGCGTCGATCGCGGTGCTGCGTACGCCCATATAGTTGCGCGAGCCCGGTTCGGCGGTGGCCGCGGAGCCCCAGTAGAAGCTCTGCTCGTTGCCGGGCGACAGCGACTGCTCCCAGCGGTACTCGATCATGTCGAAATCGAACGACACCCGGCGCTGATCGTACTGCACCGCGTCGACCAGCCGGACCTGCACCGCGATGCCGGCGCGCGCCAGATTGCTGGCGAAAGCGAGCGCCAGCCGCTCCTCGTCCCGGCTCGTCACCATGATCTCGAAGCTAAATGCGCGTCCGCTGCTGCGCTCACGCAACGTCGTGCCGTTGAGCGCGTAGCCGGCGGCATCGAGCAAGGCCAGCGCCTGGCGCAGGCTTCCGCGGTCGCGGCCCGAGCCGTCGGCGCCCGGCGGCGACCAGGTGCCGTCGAGGACGTCGGCGCGTACCGCATCGGGAAACGCCGCCAGCAGCGCGCGCTCGCGCGCGTCGGCCGGACGCCGATAGGCGGAGAGCTCCGAGCCGGCAAAGAAACTCGGGCTGCGCCGATACAGATCGTAGAAAAAGTTGCGGTTGACCCACGCAGCATCGAACAAGAGCGAAATCGCCTGGCGTACGCGAATGTCGGAGAAGATCGGCCGCCGCGTGTTGAAGACGAACGCCGAGGTTGGCTTGGGCAGGCCGTTGGCAAACGCTTCCTTGACGATGCGGCCGTCGCGCACCGCCGGAAATTCATAGCCGGTCTGCCAGCGGCTCGGATCGGTCTCGCTGCGCACGTCGTAGAGGCCGCTCTTGAAGGCTTCGAAATAGGCGTTGGCGTCGCGATAGTAATCGAAGCGCAGTTCGTCGAAATTCCACAGCCCGCGATTGATAGGAAGCGCCCGGCCCCAGTAATTGGGATCGCGCTCGAGCGTGACGCTGCGGCCCGGATCGACGTCGGCGACGACGTAAGGCCCGCTGCCGACCGGCTTGGCCAATGTCGTTTCCTCGAAGGTCGCGACATCGATCGCGTGCTTCGGCAGCACCGGCATCAGTCCGAGGATGAGCGGCAATTCGCGATCGTTGCTGCCGCCGAGATCGAAACGCACGGTGCGCACGTCGAGGCTCTCGGCTTTGACCACTTTGGCATAGTAGGCGCGGTGGTTGGGCCTGCCGTGATCGCGCAGCAGCTGCCAGGAGAAGATGACGTCTTCGGCCGTCACCGGAACGCCATCGGAGAAGCGCGCCGCCGGATCGAGCCTGAAGGTGACGTAGCTCCGCGCATCGTCGGTCTCGACCGTGCGCGCGAGCAGACCGTAAAGCGCGAACGGCTCGTCATAGCCGCGCGCCATCAGGCTTTCGACCACATAGCCGCGGATCGCCTGCACGGCGAGGCCCTTGACGATGAGGGGATTGAGGCTGTCGAAGGTTCCGAGCACGCCTTGCACCAGCCGGCCGCCCTTCGGCGCATCGGGATTGGCATAGGGCAGCGCGGTAAAGCCGTCCGGCATGGCCGGCGCGCCGTGCATGGCGATGGCGTGGGCCGCTTCCGCCGCCGCGGCGGCCGGGCCCGAAACCGCGAACGCTCCAGACAAAACGGCGCAGGCTCCCAGGGCGACACAGGGGTTGCGGATGGCGTGCATCGGCGGGAATGGAACTCACGCGATTCGGAGCGGAGAGGGGCGAATGTAGCACGGCGATACCGCTACGGCTTAGCGCCGGAGGCGATCGGCCAACAGCGTCTTATCACCGCGGTCGAAGGGCGCGCTTTATCCGCCCGGCCAAGTGGGCTATCTCGGGGTCGCGGCGGCGCGTGGTGTCACGCTGTTGCCGTAATCTGCGTCGAATGACCGTGCAGTGGGGGACTACCCGCTTGGCGGGCGCGGCGAAATCGCCGGTCGATACCAGGTCGACCCGACATTCATCGCAAATCAGGTCGATTTGCGCGCGGCAGCATTAACGAGGGACTGCATCTCATGACCTATTGGACCGCGCCGGCGAAGCCGGCGAGCCGGACGCTCGCTTTGGCCAAGATCATCGCCCTGACTGTGCCGTTGACGGTCGCGCTTGCAATTGCGGCCGGTCCGCCGGCAGCGGCGCAAGATCAGCCTGCCCCCGCGGCACCAGCTGCGAAGGAGAAGCCGAAGCCCGCCAAAAAGCCTAAAGCGGCCCCGCCCGCAGCACAGCAGCCCGCCCCCGCCCCGCAAGCCCAGCAACCGGTGCCGGCACAGCAAGGCCAGCAACCGCCGCAAGGGCAGGCTGGCCAGCAGCAGGTGCAGTTAATCTTTTCGCCGTGGACTAAATTCTGCCTCAAGGGCCAGCCGGGACAAGCGCCCGATCCCAATGCCAAGCAGATCTGTTTCACCGGCAAGGACGCGCGCATCGAATCCGGGATGCCGGTGGTCGCCGCCGTGCTCATCGAGCCGGAGGGCCAGGAGCGCAAGATTTTGCGCGTGACCTTGCCTTTAGGCATGCAGCTTGCTCACGGCACGCGCGTCATCATCGACCAGAACCAACCGCTGACCGCGCCTTACGTAATCTGCTTCACCAATGGTTGCATGGCGGATTATGAGGCCAACGCCGACATGATCGGCAAGATGAAGAAGGGGCAGGGACTCGTTGTCCAGGCGATCAATTCGACCGGCCAGCCGATCAGCTTGGGGATGCCGCTCACCGATTTCGCCAAGGCCTATGATGGGCCGCCGACCGATCCCAAAGTGTTCGAAGAGCAGCAGAAGAAATTGCAGGAAGAACTGCAACGACGCGCCGATGAAGCGCGCAAGAAACTGGAAAACCAGCAGAACGCGCCGCAATCGTCGGCAACGCCGGCACCAGCACCAGCACCAGCACCAGCACCAGCACCAGCACCAGCACCAGCACCAGCACCAGGCGGTAAGACGCAGTAGTCGATCGCTGAGTTCCACGCGCCTCCGCTCAGGCGGGCGCACGCCCGCTGACGTGGGCGCGCGTGTCTTGCGCGCCGCTACCAAACCTCGTTGTTTGGAATTCCGCGCTGGCGCGGAAATACACGAAATTGATCTAATCAGTGCGTGGTCGCGTGGCGCGGGCGATAGCCGCCATGGCCGTCCTGCACGAAAACCTTCGCCACCTGCGGATGCCGGACCGGCTCGCCGCTGTCATCCGGCAGTAGGTTCTGCTCGGAGACGTAGGCGATGTATTCGGTCTCGTCGTTCTCGGCGAACAGATGATAGTACGGCTGATCCTTGTGCGGCCGCACCTCCGCGGGAATCGATTCGTACCATTCCTCGGTATTGCTGAAGATCGGATCGATATCGAACACGACGCCGCGGAACGGAAACAGGCGGTGCCGGACCACCTGGCCGATCTGATATTTGGCGATGCGGAGCTTGTTCATGGCCGAAATGAGATCACAGAATTGTGGCGCCCGGCAGGCCGCGCGTTGAATGTTTGTTCATAGCGCATTTCATGCCACGATTCCTGGCGCGTTTATAGCCCGTAGCGGGCGGCCATGTCCGGATCCTTGGCGGCGACGAGCCGGGCGAGATCGACCAGCACCTTCGCCTGCTTCCAGGTGGCGTCGTCCTGCATCTTGCCGTCGATCATCACCGTGCCGCTGCCGTCCGGCATGGCCGCGATGATCTTTTTGGCGAAAGCGACCTCGGCGGGGTCAGGCGAAAACACGCGCTTGGCGATCGGCACCTGGCTCGGGTGCAGCGACCAGGCGCCGACGCAACCCATCAGGAAGCTGTTGCGGAACTGCACCTCGCAGCCGGCGCCGTCGGCGATATCGCCGAACGGCCCGTAGAACGGCTTGATGCCGGCGGCGGCGCAGGCATCGACCATCTTCGCCATGGTGTAATGCCAGAGGTCCTGCTGATAGGCGGCGCGCGGCGCATCGACGGCGCTGCCGAGCGGTGCGTCGGCCAGCACCTTGTATTCGGGATGGCCGCCGCCGACGCGGGTCGTTTTCATGGCGCGGGAAGCGGCAAGGTCCGCGGGACCGAGACTGATGCCGTGCATGCGCGGCGAAGCGGCAGCGATCGCCGCGACGTTGTTGACGCCTTCGGCGGTCTCGAGGATGGCGTGGATGAGGATCGGCTTTTTCACCGCGTGCTTGGCCTCGAGCTGGGCGAGCAGCTGGTCGAGATAATGAATGTCCCACTCGCCCTCGACCTTCGGCAGCATGATGACATCGAGCTTGCCGCCGACGGCGGCGACGATCTCGGTGACGTCGTCGAGCACCCACGGCGAATTGAGCGCGTTGACGCGGGTCCACAATCCGGTCGAGCCGAAATCGTTGGCCTTCGCCATGGCGATAAATCCCGCGCGGGCCGCCGCCTTGGCGTCGGCGGGAATGGCGTCCTCGAGATTGCCGAGCACCACGTCGACCTGCTGAATGAGCTCGGGCACCCGCGCGCGCAGCTTTTCCAGGTGCGGGGGCACGAAGTGAATCATGCGCTCCAGCCGCACCGGCAATTCGCGCAGCGGCGCCGGCGCGCCAATGGCGAGCGGCTTGAAAAAATTACGCGGCAATTTCATGCGACGACCTCGAACTTATTCCCGCGGCAGACCGTAGGATGAACGGCATGGCCCGCCAAGCCAATTTTGAAGTCACTCGTGCCTAGGAAATAGCGAGCATTCAGGGCATTATGGCGATACTGCACCAGCGTGCGCCTCTCATATTTGAAGGGCGTCCCATGCAAATCCGGAGCAACTGGGATTTGAAGCAATGGTGGAACTTCATAGGGGCGGCCGGCGTGCTGCTCACAATCGCTTCCGCGCCTATGCAATTCGTTGCCGGCGTGTTGATGGGATTGGGGCTGCTGTTCTTCGGCGCCGGCGAATGGGGCAACCATGCCATTCATGTAAAACGAACTGACGGGACCACTGCAGAAAGCTACCCCTGGTATCCTTACTTTTTTGGTTTGTTGCTGGACGCAATTGGCATCGTACTGTTTGGCTTTGGGCTGTACCGGCTTGTGGCGTCCGAGCCGTAATACCGGTCGCTCACACCATTTCGCCGCGCATCAGGCGCGGTTGCGAAGCGGCCGGGGTGACGCCTTCGCGCATCAGCGCGCGGCGCAGCGGTCCGATACGGTCGACCAGGAACAGCGACAGCCCGCGGACGCCCTGGACCGGGATGAAATCGCTCAACAGGCTGCGGTTGAGCAGGTCGATGGCGATCCTCCTGGTCGTCGCGTCGGCGCGGCGCTGGGCGTCGTAGCGCGCCAGCAGGCTCGGCGATCCTACGTCTAAGTGTCGGCGGTGCGCCTCGGCGACGAGCTCGGCCAGCGTCGCCGCGTCGCGAAGTCCGAGATTGAGGCCCTGCGCCCCGATCGGCGGCACCACGTGCGCCGCTTCGCCGACGAGCGCAATGCGCGCGCGTCCGAAGGAATCCGCGGTTTCCACCGCGAGCGGAAACATGCCGCGGCCGCGCTCGACCCGTACCGCGCCGAAGATCGAATGGGCGCGACGCTCAATCTCGGCGGAAAGCTCGGCGTCGCTGGCGGCGGACCATTCGGCGGCGCGCTCCGGATCGAGCACCCAGACGAGACTCGACCGCCGGCCGGGCAGCGCCACAAGCGTGAACG
Organism: Xanthobacteraceae bacterium; assembly: GCA_049512975.1. Taxonomy (GTDB): domain Bacteria; phylum Pseudomonadota; class Alphaproteobacteria; order Rhizobiales; family Xanthobacteraceae; genus BOG-931. The sequence continues at coordinate 13,126 of JBEKWO010000016.1, forward strand.
GACCGCTCTCGGTGTGGAATTCGGTCGCCGCATCCTGATGCGGCCTGTCGTGCGCGAGATTGAGCGTCAGCGCCGTTTGCGGATAAGCGTGGCGTTCCGTGCCGATCCCGGCCGCGGCGCGGCAGAGCGAGCGCCGTCCGTCGGCGCCGACCACAAGCCGCACGCGCACCGTGCCGTCATCGAGCCTGATGGTGACGCCCGTGGCATCGCTGTCGACGGCGACGGCTGCCCCGCCGATGCGCGTGATCTTCAGCTGCGCCGCGCGCGCATAAAGCGCCGCGATCAGATGCCGGTTCTCGATATTGTAGCCGAAGGCGTCGAGGCCGATGTCCGCGGCGGTGAAGGTGACTTCCGGCGCGCGAAAGAGCCGCTGCATGTCGTCGATGATGCGGATGGTAACGAGCGGCGCGGCATGCGGCAGGCAGTCCTGCCATACGCCGAGCGTTGTCAACGCGGTGACCGAGCCGGCGAGTAGCGCGGTGGTGCGGTGATCGTTCTCCGGCTGACGGGCGATAAGCAGCGTATCGACGCCGCCCGCCGCGAGCGCGATCGCGCTCATGAGGCCGGCCGGTCCGCCGCCGACGACCGCGACTTCGGCGGTCCTATCTTCCCTCGCGCCGTCCACGAATGCCATGCGCTGTCCCGGTGAATTCGCTTCCGCAAATGTATGTCGAAAGATTAGCAATAACAGACAGCTTGCGCACGTTTCCTGCATTCCGGTGTAGGTTGATAAAATGAACCCGATCGAGCCACCGGCAAAACCGGCGCCAGCTTCCCGCATCGCGGCCGCTTTTGCGGTCCACGTCTTCACCGCCTGCGGTGCGGCTTGTGCGTTGTTGGCGCTGATGGCGGCGGTGCGCGCCGAGTGGGCACGCATGTTCCTTTGGCTTGGGCTCGCGCTCGTCATCGACGGCGTCGACGGCACTTTGGCGCGGCGGCTGCGGGTGGCGGAGCTGCTGCCGCGCTGGTCGGGCGAACTGCTCGATTTCGTCGTCGATTTCCCGACCTACGTGTTCGTTCCGGCCTACGCCGTTGCCGCCGGCGGACTGTTGCCGCCGGCCGCGGCGCTGCCGCTCGCGCTCATCGTCACGGTGACCGGCGCGCTCTATTTCGCCGACCGGCGCATGAAGACGCCGGACAGCTATTTCCGCGGCTTCCCGGCGCTGTGGAATGTCGCGGCGTTCTATCTGTTCCTGCTCAAGCCCGCGCCCTGGCTTGGCGCCGCTGCGATCGCCGTGCTGGCGGCGGCCACATTCGCGCCGATTCATTTCGTCCACCCGGTCCGCGTGCCGCGATGGCGCGTGCTCAATGTGGCGGCGCTGGTGCTGTGGGGCGTCCTGGCGCTGTTTGCGCTCGCGCAGAATCTCGACCCGCCAGCATGGGTCGGCGCGGCGCTGGCGGCGATCGCCGTCTATTTCGTGATCGTCGGTCTGCTGCGGCGCTAGGGCTGGATCACCCAATAGGTGGCTCCGCCTTTGGCACGCGCTTCGAGACCGCGGCGGCAGGTCGCTCGGTAACAGCCGCCACGGGCAGCCCGCCCGCGTGACCGCGTGACGTAGAAGATGCCGTTGATGATCTCGCGCATTGGCCACTCGCGCGGCCGGCCCATCGCGCAAGGCTTGGCAAGTGCGGCGCGATCGCGCGCCACACTGCGTCGGTCAGATCGGTCTAGTATCGGGTGACGATACGGTTATGCTGCTCTCGAGTGGTCGGCGTCCACATGGCGAATCCAAGGTTGGTTCGAGAAAACCCTTGGAATCGCGGCGGGGGCCAATGACACAACCCTTTTTCAAAAACTGCCACTGACAAGAGCCCTGGGGACTGAACTTGGACATCGACGGTTGGCTCCGCGGGATCGGCCTCGCCCAGTATGCCGAGATGTTCCGCGCCAACGACATCGACATCGAGCTGCTGCGCCGGTTAACTAGTGACGATCTCAAGGACATCGGCGTCGCGTCGTTCGGCCATCGCAAGAAGCTGCTGGAAGCGATTGCCGACCTTGCCGGTGCCGTTCCGGTGTCGCCGCAGCCTGCATTGATTGAACCGAAGCCCTCGGATACCGCCGAGCGCCGCCAGGTCACGGTGATGTTCTCGGACCTCGTCGGTTCGACGGCGCTTTCCGCGCGCATGGACCCGGAGGATTTGCGCGAGGTCATTGCGGCGTATCAGAAATGCGTTGCCGAGACGGTGCGCCGCTTCGGCGGCTTCGTGGCCAAATACATAGGTGACGGCGTCCTCGTTTATTTCGGCTATCCGGAAGCGCATGAGGACGACGCCGAGCAGGCGGTGCGGGCGGGGCTAGAGCTCATCGCGGCGGTAGCCGGCCTCAAGACGCGCGCTGCGCTGCAAACCCGGATCGGCATCGCGACCGGGCTGGTCGTGGTCGGTGATTTGATCGGCTTGGGTGCTGCACAGGAGCAAGCGATCGTCGGCGAGACGCCGAACCTTGCGGCGCGCCTGCAAGCCCTGGCCGAGCCGAACACGGTGGTTATCGCCGACGGCACGCGACGGCTTCTCGGCAATCTCTTCGAGCTGGAGGACCTTGGCGCCAAGGACCTCAAGGGCATCGCCGGGCCGGCCAGGGCCTGGGCGGTGCTACGGGCGAGTTCGGCGGAAGGCCGTTTCGAGGCTCTGCACGCGACTGGCCTGACCGCCCTGGTGGGCCGGGAAGAAGAGACCGAATTGCTGCTACGGCGTTGGTCCAGGGCAAAGACCGGCGAAGGCCAGGTGGTGTTGCTCTCTGGCGAGGCAGGTATCGGCAAATCACGCCTTACGGCCGCCCTGCTGGAAAGCCTCGCCGCCGAATCACACACGCGCCTGCGCTATTTCTGCTCCCCGCAGCACATCGACAGCGCATTTTATCCGATCATCGGCCAGATGGAACGCGCCGCCGGACTGGCGGACGACGACGTACTGCAAACAAAGCTCGACAAGCTCGACGCGCTGCTGGCGCAGACCGCAACCTCCATCCAGGACGCGGCGCTCTTTGCCGAGATGCTGTCGCTCCCGAATGATGGACGCTATCCCGCGCTCGATCTAACCCCGGAACAGCGCAGGCAGCGAACGCTGGAAGCCTTAACGGCGCAACTCGCGGGGTTGGCCAAAAAGCGACCGGTGCTGATGATCTGCGAGGATGCGCATTGGGTCGATCCCACGAGCCTGGAAGTGTTCGGTCGGACGGTGGACCAAATTAAAACCCTTCCGGTCCTGCTCATCGTAACTTTCCGCCCCGAGTTCAACGCGCCGTGGGCTGGACGGTCGCATGTGACGAGCCTGGCGCTCAACCGGCTTGGAGAGCGTGAAGCGGCGGCCATCATCGCGCGCCTTGCCGGAAACAAGGTACTGCCGGCGGATATGATGGCGGAGATCGTGGAGCGCACCGACGGCATTCCCTTGTTCGTGGAGGAGATGACCAAGGCGGTGCTGGAGGCGGAGAGCGAGGGCGAAGCGCGGCGGACCGCCGGCGCGGTTCCGTCTCCGGCCCTGGCCGTCCCTGCAAGCTTGCACGCCTCGCTGATGGCGCGGCTTGACCGACTCGGCCCCGCCAAGGAGGTGGCGCAGATCGGGGCGGCGATCGGGCGGGAGTTCTCCCATGCCCTGCTGGCTGCGGTGGCACGCAAGCCGGAGGCGGAGCTGGGAGCGGCGCTGGACCGTCTTATTGCAGCGGGGTTGTTGTTCCGGCAGGGCGTACCGCCACATGCGAACTACCTGTTCAAGCACGCCCTGGTGCAGGACGCGGCCTATGGCACGCTGCTGCGGGAGCCGCGACGCGCGCTTCATGCCCGCATCGCCGAAACCCTCGAAATCCAATTCGCCGAGATCGCCGAGAGCAAGCCGGAGCTGCTGGCGCGTCACTGCACCAAGGCCGGTCTGATCGAGAAGGCTGCGGTCCTATGGGGCAAAGCGGGACAGCGGTCGCTGGCGCGCTCGGCGCTGGTTGAAGCTGCCGAGCAACTCACCCGTGCGCTTGCCCAGATTGCGGCCTTGCCCGCCACGCCCGCGCTGCGTCGCGAGCAGATCAAGCTGCAGGTCGCGCTGATAACCCCACTCATCCATGTCAAAGGGTATGCGGCGCCGGAAACCAAGGCAGCTACGGAGCGGGCACGCCTGCTGATCGAGCAGGCTGAGGCGCTGGGAGAGCCTGTCGAAGACCCGCTATTGTTGTTCTCCGTCCTCTACGGCTTCTGGGTCGCGAACTACGTGGCGTTCAACGGCAATGCTACGCTTGAGCTTGCGGTGCAGTTCTTGGCGCTCGCCGAGAAGAAAGGTGCGACCGTTCCGCTCATGGTCGGGCATCGGCTTATGGGCACGTCTTTGATGAGTACGGGAGACATCGCACCGGGCCGAGCGCACTACGATCAAGCGCTCGCGCTTTATGATCCTGCCGAGCATCGTCCATTGGCGACGCGATTTGGCCAAGACGTCGGCGTGGCAATCTTGTGCTATCGGTCGCGGAACCTGTGGTTGCTCGGCTATCCCGAGGCCGCGCTGGCGGACGCTGAGCACGCACTCAAGGATGCGCGCGAGATCGGGCAAGCCGGCACTTTGATGTACGCGCTGGGCCACCTACCGTTGACCCATATCCTCATCGGAAATAACGCGACGGCGAACGCGCAAGCCAATCAGGTCGTCGCGCTGGCGGATGAAAAAGGCGCCTTGCTGTGGAAGTCCGAGGGAATGAGGAACCAAGGTTGCGTACTGGCCTTGACCGGCAAAGCCTCGGAGGTGGTGCAAATGATGACCTCCGGAATCACTGGATTTCGGTCAACGGGAGCAACAGTGTGGGATCCGTTTTATCTGTCATATTTGGCGAGAGCCCATGCCGAACTCGGCCAATTCGATGATGCTTGGCGCTGCGTTGGCGAAGCGATGACAGCGGCGGAAACAACCAAGGAAAGGTGGTTTGAGGCCGAAATCCAACGCATAGCCGGCGAAATCGCGCTTAAGTCGCCCGTGCCGGATGCGGCGAAAGCGGAAACGTATTTCGAGCGTGCGCTCGCGGTTGCGCGCCAGCAGCAAGCCAAGTCATGGGAACTGCGCGCGGCGATGAGCATGGCCCGGCTGTGGCGCGATCAGGGCAAGCGGCATGAGGCCCGTGATCTTCTCGCTCCGGTCTGCGGCTGGTTCACCGAAGGCTTCGACACGCTTGACCTGAAGGAGGCCAAGACGTTGCTCGATGAGCTGCACGCCTGACGACGAATTTCGAAACGGCCTCTAAGATACGCAATTATCGGCTCGTTAGGTTCAAAGGACGGTGCGGCGCATGCGTAATTCGCTTCACAAGATCGCGATTTATGCCGCGATGGCCGGTCCGATCCGCGTGGCTAGTCGTCCCTTGCACTGCGTTGGCGACCACCTATGATCGCGCACTCGCAAAAGTCAGCCTGAGTACCAGGAGAAGAAGATGGTTGCGGCGGTGCGTGTTCACAAGTTCGGCGGTCCCGAGGTGTTGACCTACGAGGATGTGGCCGTTCCTCCTCCCGGGCCCGGCCAGATCCGGGTCAAGCAGCATGCCATCGGCGTCAATTTTACCGACGTCTATTTTCGCATCGGCCTGTACCCGCCGCCGGGCGGCTTGCCGTTCATCCTCGGCAATGAAGCCGCCGGCGCGGTCGTCGAGATCGGCCCCGGCGTCAGCGAATTCAAGGTAGGCGATCGCGTCGCCTATGTCGCCGGCCCTGGCTGTTACACGCAGGAACGCGTGGTGCCGGCCGACCGCGCGGTGAAGCTGCCTGCGAATATCAGCTACGAGCAGGCCGCCGCCATGCTGCTCAAGGGCATGACGGTGGAATATCTCCTGCGCCGAACTTTCAAGGTCGAGAAGGGCATGAATGTGCTGATTCATGCCGCGGCCGGCGGCGTCGGGCTTATTTTCTGCCAATGGGCGAACCATCTCGGCGCCAATGTCATCGGCACCGTGGGCTCCAAGGACAAGGCCGAACTCGCCAAGGCCAACGGCTGTCATCACACCATTCTCTACCGCGAGGAGAATTTCGCACAGCGCGTGAAAGAGCTCACCGGCGGCAAGCTGTGCGACGTGGTCTACGACAGCATCGGCAAGGATACATTTCCGGCTTCGCTCGACTGTATTCGTCCGCTCGGCATGTTCGTCAGTTTCGGCGCTGCGTCCGGGCCGATCGAGGCGTTCAACATCAACCTTCTGCAATTCAAGGGCTCGTTGTTCGCCACGCGCCCGACGCTCAACACTTATGCCGCCAAGCGCGAGGATTTACTGGCCATCGCCAACGACCTGTTTGCCGTCGTCGGCAGCGGGGCGGTGAAAATCCCGATCAATCAGAAATACGCGCTGCGCGATGCCGCCAAAGCGCACCGCGATCTCGAAGCGCGCGCCACGACCGGCGCCTCGATCCTGGTGCCGTGAGGACTTGCGGCGATCCATGAGGATTTGGGGCTATTGGGCCACGCTGGGCTGGGGGCTCCTCGCCTTCCTCGTGGGCCAATTCGCCGCGCTGGCGCTGTTGCTGTGGTTGCGGATCGGCGACTTGAATTCGCTGCTCGCAACCCCGTTCGACGGCGCCTCGGTGACGCTGTTCATCGTCATCGCCAATCCAATCATGATCGCCGTGATTGCGCTTGCGGCTTGGCTTTCAGGAAGCCCGCAAGCCGATTATCTGGCGCTCAGGTTGCCGCGCGCGCGCTCCCTGAAGGTGGGAGTCCTGTGGCTGGTCGGCCTGATCGCGATCGGCGATGGCTTGCTCTATCTCAGCGGGCGGGCGCTGGTCTCGCCGTTTCAGTTGCAGTCCTACACCACCGCTGCCGCCGAGGGATGGCTGCCGGCGCTGCTGGCCGGGGCCATCATCGTGGCGCCGGCCGGCGAAGAGATCTTGTTCCGCGGATTCCTTTTCCGCGGCTGGGCTCGTAGTGACCGCTCGGCGTGGCCGGCCATCGTGGCGATCTCGGTCTTATGGGCGGCACTGCATGTTCAATACGATTGGGCCGGCATCCTGCAGATTTTCGTCATCGGCCTGTTCCTCGGCTGGATCCGCTGGCGCAGCGGCTCGACGCCGCTGACGTTCCTGCTGCACGCGCTGTTCAATCTGGAAGGGATGCTGGAAACCGTGCTGCAGGTCCGATTTTTCTCTTGAGCGATCGGTGGCGCCGCGCCGCGGGTGCCGTCAACTCTGGCGGCGCGGCCGCGGCAAGCCGATCACCGGGTCGGCGAAACGCCCGATGGAAGCCACCACGTCGCCGAGCGGTATGCTGCTGCCGGGGGTCTCGTTGACGATGGTCGCGAGAACATTCAAGTCGCGCCGGAACAGCGAGTCGAGCGCGGTCAGCGTATGGCTGATGGTGCCGCGATAAGAGCCGGTCACCAGGATGAGCGGCACGCGCAGCGCCATCATGACGTCGAGGATGGTGCGGTGCTCGTCGAGCGGCACCATGATGCCGCCGACGCCTTCGATCAGCAAAATGTCGCGGCGGTGCTCGATCGCGCCTTGGCAATAGGCCACGACAGCGTCGACATCGATGCTGCGGCCCTCGCGCCGCGCCGCAAGGTCCGGCGCAACCGCGGCGCGAAAGCGCCAGGGTGAAACGCGATCGACCGCCTCCGGCGAAAACGGCAGGCCGAGCGCGCCGATGAGAACGCCGGGATCGCTCGCCGCCGCCAGCGTCGCATCATATCCGCTCACGATCGGCTTGATGGCGTCGACCGTACGGCCCATTTGCCGCAACAGCCGGATGAGCGAGGCGACGACGAAGGTTTTTCCAACGTCGGTTCCGGTGGCAGTGATAAAGATCGCGGTCACGATTTGGCGCCTCGTGCCCGGTATGAAAGCGCCGAATGTGCGGCAATACCAGAGAAAATAACCGATCCAGCCGCCGCGCAAGCGCGGCCGCAGCCGTGGATCAGTAGCCGACCGCCGTACCGTAGAGGTCGTAGGCGTCGGCGTGCTCGATTTTCACCGTCGCGATTTCGCCGACCCGCAGCGGCCGGCGGCTTTGCACGTGAACCGCGCCGTCGATCTGTGGCGCATCGCCCTTGCTGCGGCCCTTCGCGGCCCCGGGGCTTGAACCGGGCAGACCGACCGCATCGATGATGACGCGCTCACGCGCCCCGATTTTGCGCTGGAGCCGCTTGCGCGAAATCTCCTGCTGGCGCTGCATTAAGCGATGATAGCGTTCCTGCTTGAGCGCCTCGGGAACGGGCGCGGCGAGATCGTTCGCCGCGGCACCGGCGACCGGCTCGTAGCGGAAACAGCCGACGCGATCGAGTTCGGCCTCGCCGAGCCAGTCGAGCAGCAGGGAGAAATCCGCCTCGGTCTCGCCGGGGAAGCCAACGATGAAGCTCGAGCGCAGCGTCAGGCTGGGGCAGACCGCCCGCCACTGCCGGATCCGTTCCAGCGTTTCTTCCTGCGCGGCGGGCCGGCGCATGCGCTTGAGCACGGCGGGACTGGCGTGCTGGAACGGCACATCGAGGTAGGGCAGCACTTTGCCCTCCGCCATCAGCGGAATCACCTCGTCGACATGCGGGTAGGGATAGACGTAGTGCAGCCGCACCCAGACGCCGAACTCACCGAGCGCGCGCACCAGTTCGATGAACTTGGCCCGCACCTCGCCGCCCTTCCATGTGCTGGCGGCATATTTCAAATCGACGCCATAGGCCGACGTATCCTGAGAAATAACCAGCAGCTCCTTGACGCCCGCCGCCACCAGCCGCTCGGCCTCGCGCAGCACGTCGGCGGCCGGCCGCGAGACCAGGTCGCCGCGCAGCCGGGGGATGATGCAGAACGTGCAGCGATTGTTACAACCCTCTGAAATCTTGAGATAAGCATAGTGCCGGGGCGTCAACTTGATGCCCTGCGGCGGAATGAGATCGATATGCGGATCGTGCTGCGGTGGAACGGCTCGATGCACCGCGGCCAGCACGCTCTCGTATTGCTGCGGGCCGGTTACCGCCAGCACGTTCGGATGCACGGCGGTGATCTTTTCCGGTTCGGCGCCCATGCAGCCGGTGACGACGACCTTGCCGTTTTCGGCGAGCGCCGCGCCGATGGCGGCCAGCGATTCCGCCTGGGCGCTGTCGAGGAAGCCGCAGGTATTGACGATAGCGAGGTCGGCGTCGGCGTGGTCGCGGCTAAGCTCGTAGCCCTCCGCGCGCAGCCGCGTCACGATGCGCTCGGAATCGACCAGCGCCTTCGGGCAGCCGAGCGACACGAAAGAGATGCGGGGAGGGCGATTCATCAAGGATCTCGAACGCTTCCTGGCGCGGCTTACCGTCGAATTCAAGGCGCTGGCGGCGCAAGTCTCACCCAAGTGGCAAGCGCGGCGGCAGTATTCAAGCTGGGCGCGCGGCGATAGCTTCGCAGCGCCGCGCTCTATTTCGCCCAATCAACGGGGACATTCGCCAAACATGCAGCTTCCCGACCCGCCGCTCCTCCTGGTGACCGACCGCCGGCAGGCACGGCGGCCGCTGATGCAAATTGTCGCCGCCGCGCTTGAGGCCGGCTGCCGCTGGGTGAGCCTGCGCGAGAAGGATTTGCCGCGAGACGAACAAATCCTGCGGGCGCGCGCTCTCGCGCGCCTGGCGCACGCGGTTGGCGCGACGCTGACGTTGCATGGCGCAGCGCCGCTGGCGAAGGCCGCCGGCGCCGACGGTGTGCATCTGCCGTCAGGCGGTGACGCCGCAGCGGCCCGGCGGCTGCTTGGTCCCGGCAAGCTCGTCGGCGTTTCCATCCACACGGTAACCGAAGCCGAGGCGATCGCTCCGGCCTTTGTCGACTACGCACTGGCGGGTCCGGCCTTCGAGACGGCAAGCAAGCCGGGCTATGGCCCCGAGATCGGCCGCAAGGGTCTGGCCGAGATCGCGCGCGCCGCACCCGTGCCGGTGCTGGCGATCGGCGGCATCAATGCGGCGCGTGTCGGCGAACTCATCGCGGCGGGCGCAGCCGGCGTCGCGGTCATGGGCGGCGTGATGCGCGCGGCCGATCCGGCGCAAGAGGTGAAAGCCCTCATCGCCACGCTGAAAGGCTCGCTCGCCATCCGAGCGTGAGTGCATGATCCCGAAAAGTGGTCACCGGTTTTCGGAAAAGATCATGCACCACTAAAACTAAAGCCTCTACCGCGCCCGATAGGTGCTGATGCCCTGCTGGGGCGCCCAGACGCCGGCGGGAAGCTTGCCGGCCTGCCAGAACACGTCGATCGGCATGCCGCCGCGCGGATGAAAATAACCACCGATGCGCAGCCATTTCGGCTTTAGCAGCGCCACGAGTTTTTTGCCGACGGCGACGGTGCAATCCTCATGGAATGCACCGTGATTGCGGAAGCTGTTGAGATAAAGCTTGAGCGATTTCGATTCCACCAACCAGCCCTTCGGTACGTAGTCGATGACCAGCGTGGCGAAATCCGGCTGGCCGGTGACCGGGCACATCACCGTGAATTCAGGAAACGTGAAGCGGGCGACGTAGTTCGTGTCCGGATGCGGATTGCCGACGCGGTCGAGCACCGCCTGGTCGGGCGAGGCCGGGAGCAGCACCGGGCGGCCGAGGTGGAGGCGTTTCTTCGGCATGGGATGCAAAGCCAACGGGCGTCCATTGCGGTTATGTCAGAACTCACTGCATGCCCCGCTTGCCGGGGCATGACAAGCGCCTTGCCAATCCTGTAGAAGCCCCAACAGAAGCTAGCCGGGGGCGTGTATGACCGCGATCATCGATATCATCGGCCGGGAAATTCTCGACAGCCGCGGCAATCCGACCGTCGAGGTCGATGTCATCTTGGACGACGGCTCGCGCGGCCGCGCCGGCGTGCCGTCGGGTGCTTCCACCGGCACCCACGAGGCAGTCGAGCTGCGCGATGGCGATAAAAAGCGCTATCTCGGCAAGGGCGTGCGCAAGGCGGTCGAGGCCGTCAACGGCGAGATATTCGACGCCTTGAGCGGCATGGAGGCAGAGGCTCAGGTCAAGATCGACCAGACCATGATCGCCCTCGACGGCACCCCCAACAAGGGCCGGCTCGGCGCCAACGCCATTCTCGGCGTGTCGCTCGCCGTTGCCAAGGCGGCGGCTGCCGCGAACAAGCTGCCGCTCTACCGCTATGTCGGCGGCACCGCGGCGCGGGTCCTCCCGGTGCCGATGATGAACATCGTCAATGGCGGCGTGCACGCTGACAACCCGATCGATTTCCAGGAATTCATGATCGTGCCGCTCGGCGCCAAATCCTTCGCCGAGGCTTTGCGCGCCGGGTCGGAGATTTTTCACACCCTGCGCGCGGCGCTCAAAGCCGGCGGCTACAACACCAATGTCGGCGACGAGGGCGGCTTCGCGCCCAACCTGCCTTCGGCCGAGGCCGCGCTCGATCAGATCGTGGCGGCAATCGAGAAGGCCGGCTACCGGATCGGCAACGACGTCATGCTGGCGCTCGATCCGGCCGCGAGCGAATTCTTCCGCGACGGCGCCTATCGCTACAAGGGCGAGGGCAAGACGCGCTCGATCGAACAGCAGGTCGAATACCTGGCGGCCCTGGCGCAGCGCTATCCGATCGTGTCGATCGAGGACGGCATGGCCGAGGACGATTCGGCCGGCTGGAAGCTCCTGACGCAGAAAATCGGTGCGCGCTGCCAGCTCGTCGGCGACGACAATTTCGTCACCAACGTCACGCGGATCATGGAGGGGATCAGAAACGGCATCGCCAATTCCGTCCTGATCAAAGTCAACCAGATCGGAACACTCACCGAGACGCTGGCGGCGGTCGAAACCGCGCACAAAGCCGGCTACACCGCCGTGATATCGCATCGCTCGGGCGAGACCGAGGATTCCACCATCGCCGACCTCGCGGTGGCGACCAATTGCGGGCAGATCAAGACCGGCTCGCTGGCGCGTGCCGATCGCACCGCGAAATACAATCAGCTGCTGCGGATCGAGGAGGAACTCGGCGCACAGGCGGTGTACCCGGGGCGCGCGGCATTCAAGGCGCTCGGTTAGCGGTATTGGTTTGTGCCAGGCGCGCGTCGGCCATTAAGGTCGCTTTAAGCGGCGTCCTCGCATGTTGGGCGCATGGTCACACGCAAGCGTCTACGCTCGATCCTCACCGCGCTCGGCCTCTACGTCACGGCGGCGTTGCTCATCGGCTATTTCGGTGTCAACGCGTTCAGCGGCAATCACGGGCTGAAGGCCAAGCAGGATATCGACCAGCAGATCGCATCGCTCTCGACTGAGCTCGGCCGGCTGCAAATCGAGCGCGCGCAATGGGAGCGCCGGGTCGCGCTCGTCAAGTCCAACGGGCTTGACCCCGATATGCTGGATGAACGGGCGCGGGCGCTCCTGGACTACGCGCATCCCAATGATTTGACCTTGATGTTCGACACGCCCCGGCGCCCGTCGGCTGGCGGCCCTTGACCTCTCCGGCTCCCTTGCCGAAATAGATTTACTGGCAACGGTTTGGCGGCAGGAACCGGTCGCCGGGCGGCGGCTTCCGCCATAGCCGGATTTCGGCTATGGGATGAAACCCCGCGATATATCGAGGACGCTGATGGCCGTCGCCAGAACCAAAGACGCGGATCAAATCGCGGAAGAGCGCAGCCCGGCCGCGGCGGCGATCCCCGCAGGCCCGATCGCGGAATTCACCAAGGAAGCGGAGTTCCAGGCGCTCCGCCAGATGCTGCTGATCCGGCGTTTCGAGGAGAAGGCCGGCCAGATGTACGGCATGGGGCTGATCGGGGGGTTCTGTCACCTCTATATCGGCCAAGAGGCGGTCGTCGTCGGCGTGCAGATGGCCAAGCGCGACGGCGACCAGATGATCACCGGTTATCGCGATCACGGTCACATGCTTGCCTGCGGCATGGATCCCAAAGGCGTGATGGCGGAGCTCACCGGGCGGCGCGGCGGCTATTCCAAGGGTAAGGGCGGCTCGATGCACATGTTCTCCCGCGAGAAGAATTTCTATGGCGGGCATGGCATCGTCGGCGCCCCGGTTCCGCTCGGCACCGGCTTGGCCTTCGCCGACAAATATCGCGGCAACGACAATGTCAGCCTGACCTTTTTCGGCGACGGCGCCGCCAACCAGGGCCAGGTCTACGAGAGCTTCAACATGGCGGAGCTGTGGAAGCTCCCCGTGGTCTACGTGATCGAGAACAACCGCTACGCGATGGGGACCGCGGTAACGCGCTCCTCGGCGCAGCCGGATTTCTCCAAGCGCGGCGTTTCCTTCAATATTCCGGGCGTGCAGGTCGACGGCATGGACGTGCGCGCGGTCAAGGCGGCCGCCGACGAGGCGATCGCCTGGTGCCGCGCCGGCAAGGGCCCGACCATCGTCGAAATGATGACCTACCGCTATCGCGGCCACTCGATGTCCGATCCGGCCAAATACCGCACCAAGGAAGAGGTCGACAAAGTCCGCACCGAACACGATCCGATCGAACAGGTGCGCGCACGGCTTCTCGCCAAGAAATGGGCGAGCGAGGACGAGCTGAAGAAAATCGACGCTACGGTTCGCGCCGCCGTCAATGAAGCCGCCGAATTTGCCACCAACGATGCCGAACCCGATCCCGCGGAACTTTACACTGACGTATACCGGTGACAGCGATCATGCTTGTGCACCGGCGCCCGCGATTTCCTTGGGCTTGACGATCGACGAGTTAGCCCGCCATGCCGATTCAAGTTCTCATGCCCGCGCTCTCCCCGACCATGGAGAAGGGCAATCTTGCCAAGTGGCTCAAGAAGGAAGGCGACACCGTCAAGTCGGGCGATGTGATCGCGGAAATCGAAACCGACAAAGCCACGATGGAAGTGGAGGCGGTTGACGAAGGGACGCTGGGAAGGATTTTGGTGCCGGAGGGCACCAACGATGTTGCGGTCAACACGCCGATCGCCGTGATCCTCGCCGAAGGCGAGAACCAAGCCGCGCTCAAGGACGGCGCACCGCCGCAGGCGAGCGCCGACGCGACCCAGCCGGCGCGGCAACAAAAAGCCGCGGAACCGGCGCCGCCCGCGGAGAAGGACGAGCCGGCAAAGAAAGCCGAAGCGCCGGCGCCGGCGAAAACCGGGACCGCCGCGCCGCCGCCGGTCCAGGCGATGCCCGAGCCCGAGGTGCCGGAAGGCACGGAGATGGTCACCATGACCATGCGCGAGGCGTTGCGCGACGCCATGGCCGAGGAAATGCGCCGCGATGCCGACGTGTTCGTGATCGGCGAGGAAGTCGCGGAATATCAGGGCGCCTACAAGGTAACGCAGGGCTTGCTGGCCGAATTCGGCGCGCGGCGCGTCATCGATACGCCGATCACCGAGCATGGCTTTGCCGGTCTCGGCGTCGGCGCCGCGTTCGCCGGGCTAAAGCCGATCGTCGAGTTCATGACCTGGAATTTCGCCATGCAGGCGATGGACCATCTCATCAACTCGGCGGCGAAGTCGCGCTACATGACCGGCGGCCAGGCCGACGTGTCGATCGTCTTTCGCGGGCCGAACGGTCCGGCCGCCCGCGTCGCCGCCCAGCACAGCCAGGATTATTCGTCCTGGTATTCGCATGTCCCCGGGCTGAAGGTGATCGCGCCGTCGACTGCGGCCGACGCCAAGGGGCTGCTCAAGGCCGCGATCCGCGACCCCAATCCGGTGATCTTCCTGGAGAACGAAATCCTCTACGGCGTCTCCTCGCCGGTGCCGAAACTCGACGATTACGTGCTGCCGATCGGCCGCGCGCGGGTGGTGCGCGCCGGCAACGACGTGACGCTGGTCGCCTGGTCGATGGGCATGAGCTATGCGCTCAAAGCCGCCGACGAATTGGCGAAAGACAACATCAATGCCGAGGTGATCGACCTGCGCACGCTCAAGCCGATGGACAGCGAGACGATCATCGAGTCGGTGAAAAAAACCGGGCGCCTGGTCACCGTGGAAGAGGGCTGGAGGCAGTCCGGGGTCGGCGCCGAGATCGCTGCGCGGGTGATGGAGGAGGCGTTCGACTATCTCGACGCGCCGGTGATGCGCGTCACCGGCAAGGATGTGCCGATGCCCTATGCCGCCAATCTGGAAAAGCTCGCGCTGCCGTCGGCTGCCGAAGTGGTCGAGGCGGCGAAGGCCGTTTGTTACCGGTGAGAAGATGTCGAAATCCAAAAGATTTTGGACGATAGAGGTAATCGGCCGTGGGGGCGATCTGGTCGGGCGATACGACGTGCCGCTCCACCGACTGGAAAAGAGTGACGTGACAGAACTATTGAAAGCTCTCGTGGCAAAGTACGAGAACTTAGAGTTCGAGGCGGTCGTAAATTCCTTCCTCAATAATCGGAAGGGAGGACCACTCAAATATGTTATCGGCGAGCCGCAGTGTTTTATGAATTTGGAGAAGGCGCACGTCGGCTACTATCTATTTGGCCCGACGGTTTACGCATGGGCTCGCCATTCCATTTCAGCTGAGGCAGTTGAATTCGTTCGAAAGATTAGAAACCCCGTTGCTGCTTAGACCCATGCCCATCAACATCCTCATGCCGGCGTTGTCGCCCACGATGGAGAAGGGCAACCTCGCCAAGTGGCTCAAGAAGGAAGGCGAAGCGGTGAAGACCGGCGACGTCATCGCCGAGATCGAGACTGACAAGGCGACAATGGAAGTTGAGGCCGTCGATGACGGCGTGCTGGCGAAGATCGTGGTGCCGGAAGGCACCAACGATGTGCCGGTCAACCAGCTGATCGCCGTGCTGGCGCAAGAGGGCGAGGACCCGAAAGCCGCGGCTGCGGCGGCAGGGAAGGGGACTCCAGCTGCGAAGCCGACCAGCGCCGGACCCCCCTCACCCCAACCCTCTCTCCCTCGGGGAGAGGGGGCGGCCCAGCGAGCCGCTGAGCCAACAACCGCGCCTCAAACAAGACCGTTGCCGCCAGCGCCTCCTTCACCTCTCCCCGGCGTGGAGAGGTCGGCGCCGCAGGCGCCGGGTGAGGGGGCTCAGGCCGACGGTCATGACACGGACCGCATCTTCTCCTCGCCGCTAGCACGGCGGCTGGCGAAGGAAGCGGGCATCGATATCGGCCGCATTCAAGGTTCCGGCCCGCATGGCCGCGTGATTGCTCGCGATGTGGCGGCAGCAAAAGAAGGCAAAGGATTACGCGCGCCGGCAGCAGCAGCCGGGGCCCCTGCGGCCGCGGCCGCTCCCGCGATCGCGCCGTCGATGTCGGATCAGCAAATCCGCGCGCTCTACGAAGAGGGGAGCTACGAGCTCATCCCGCATGACGGCATGCGCCGCACCATCGCGCAGCGGCTCACCGCCTCAGTCCAGACCATTCCGCATTTTTATCTCACCGTCGACTGCGATATCGGCAAGCTTGTCGCCGCGCGTGAGGAGATCAACGCCGCCGCGCCGAAGGATAAGGACGGCAAGCCCGCGTACAAGCTCTCGGTCAACGACTTCGTCATCAAGGCCTTGGCCCTCGCTTTGCAGCGCGTGCCCGATGCCAATGTCAGCTGGACCGAGGCCGGCTTGCTCAAACACAAGCATTCCGACATCGGCGTCGCGGTGGCGCTGCCGGCCGGCCTTATCACGCCAATCATCCGCAACGCCGAAGTGAAATCGCTGTCGGCGATCTCCAACGAGATGAAGGATCTGGCGGCGCGGGCGCGGGCGAGAAAACTCAAGCCCCAGGAATATCAGGGCGGCGGGTCGTCGGTTTCCAATCTCGGCATGTATGGCATCAAGGATTTTACCGCCGTGATCAACCCGCCGCAATCGACCATTCTCGCTGTCGGCACCGGCGAGGAGCGCGCGGTCGTGCGCAACGGCAAGATCGAGGCGGCTCAGATCATGAGCGTGACCATGTCGTGCGATCACCGCTCCGTCGACGGCGCGCTCGGCGCGCAACTTATCGGCGCGTTCAAGGCGCTGATCGAGAACCCGGTGATGATGCTGGTGTAGTCATTGTTCCGCCGTTGCCCTTGCATCTCGGAACCGTAATTCGCGATCAGATCGTCGAACGGCAGGTTTCTTGATGGACGATCTGATCGCAGGTTATCGCCGCTTCCGCGCCGGCACCTGGCGCGCCGAGCGCGCCCGGTTCGAGGAACTAAGCCGCCTCGGCCAGCACCCGCGAACGCTGGTGATCGCCTGCTCAGACAGCCGCACCGACCCGCAGATGGTGTTCAATGCCGCGCCCGGTGAGCTGTTCGTCATCCGCAACATCCCCAATCTGGCGCCGCCCTACGGGCCCGACGACCAGCCGCATGGCGTGAGCTCGGCGATCGAATTCGCGGTGCGGTCGCTGCGGGTGCGCAACATCGTGATCATGGGTCATGCCATGTGCGGCGGCATCCACGCGCTGCTCCACGGCGCGCCGCCGGAGGCTTCCGATTTTGTCGGTCCATGGGTTCGCCTTGCCGAACCGGCGCGGCAGCGCGCGCTGCAGGCGCCGCCGGCGCAGCAACAAGACGTCTGCGAACATGAATCGGTCCGCCTGTCGCTCACGAACCTCATGACGTTTCCATGGATCAAGGATGCGGTGGCAGCCCAAGCGCTCAAGCTGCACGGCTGCTTCTTCGATATCCGCTCCGGCATTTTGCAGCGTCTGGGCGAGGACGGCGAATTTCATCCCATCCCCGACTAGATCATCGCCACGGCCGGACTTGTTCCGGCCGTCACCGTCTAATAGATCGGCAAGTCCGAGGGATAGGAGGCCCGCGACAAGCGCGGGCGTGATCGCTACAGTGCGCGTATGAGGCTTTGTAATGGCTGATACCGCTTTCGATATCATCATCATCGGTTCCGGTCCGGGCGGCTATGTCACCGCGATCCGCGCCGCGCAGCTTGGATTCAAGACCGCCATCGTCGAGCGCGCATATTTGGGCGGCATTTGCCTGAACTGGGGCTGCATTCCGACCAAGGCGCTGCTGCGCTCGGCCGAGATTTTCCATTACCTGCAGCACGCCAAGGATTACGGCCTCTCGGCCGGCACCGTCACTTACGATCCGGCGGCGGTGGTGAAGCGCTCGCGCGCGGTGTCGAAGCGCCTTAACGACGGCGTCGGCTTCTTGATGAAGAAGAACAAGGTCGCCGTGATCTGGGGCGAGGCAGCAATCGAGGCGCCGGGCAAGGTCACGGTGAAGGCGGCAAAGAGCGAAGCGCCGAAGGGCGCGCTTGGACCCGGCTCCTATCAAGCCAAGCACATCATCATCGCCACCGGCGCGCGGCCGCGCGTTCTGCCCGGCCTCGAGCCCGACAACAAACTGATCTGGACCTACTTCGAGGCCATGGTGCCGGATCGCATTCCAAAGTCGCTCCTCGTCGTCGGCTCCGGCGCGATCGGCATCGAGTTCGCCTCGTTCTACCGCACCCTCGGCGCCGAGGTGACCGTGGTCGAGGTGCTGCCGCAGATCCTGCCGGTGGAGGATGCCGAGATCGCCGCCTTCGCGCGGAAAAGTTTCGAGAAGCAGGGCATCAAGATCTACACCGGCGCCAAGGTGACGAAGCTCGACAAGACGGGCGACGGCGTGACGGCAACCATCGACGACGGCAAGGGCGGCACGCAGACGCTTGCCGTCGAGCGCGTCATTTCCGCGGTCGGCGTCGTCGGCAACACCGAAAATCTCGGACTGGAAAAGCTCGGCGTGAAGGTCGAGCGCGGCGCCATCATCACCGACGGCGCATGCAAGACCAATGTGCCCGGCATTTATGCCATCGGCGACGTCGCCGGCCCGCCGCTTCTGGCGCACAAGGCCGAGCACGAAGGCGTCATCTGCGTCGAGGCGATCAAGGGGCTGCACCCGCATCCGATGGACAGGCAGCTCATCCCCGGCTGCACTTATTGCTCCCCGCAGATCGCTTCCGTGGGGCTGACCGAACAGGCGGCGAAGGAGAAGAAACTTGACATCCGCGTCGGCCGCTTTCCGTTCGTCGGCAACGGCAAGGCGATCGCGCTCGGCGAGGACCAGGGCCTGGTGAAGGTAATTTTCGACAAAAAGAGCGGGCAGCTTCTCGGCGCCCACATGGTCGGTGCGGAAGTCACCGAGCTCATCCAGGGCTACGTCATCGCCATGAATCTGGAGACCACGGAAGAAGAGCTGATGCACACCGTGTTCCCGCACCCGACGCTCTCAGAGATGATGAAGGAGGCGGTGCTCGACGCCTACGGCCGGGTGCTGAATATTTGAGGTCCGTCAGGCTCATCCGAGCCGCCTTGCGGAGCGGCGCTCCGACTCGTAAGTAAAGACCGACTCATTGGAGCTTTCATGACGGTCCTGATCGACACGGTCGGCGCCGCAACTCCGCCCCGCCACCCGGAAAAGGCGCATCGGCCGGACCAGCCCGTCGGGCGCAAGCCGGACTGGATCAGAGTCAAGGCGCCGGTCTCGCCGGGCTATGCCGAGACGCGGCAGATCGTGCGGACGAACGGCCTGCACACGGTGTGCGAGGAGGCCAGTTGCCCCAATATTGGCGAGTGCTGGGAGAAGAAGCACGCCACGTTCATGATCATGGGCGACACCTGCACGCGCGCCTGTGCCTTCTGCAACGTCAAGACCGGGATACCGGGGGCGCTTGATGGCGCCGAGCCGGCACATGTCGCCGAGGCGACCGCCAAGCTCGGCCTCGCCCATGTCGTGGTCACCTCCGTCGATCGCGACGATCTCGACGACGGCGGCGCCGCACATTTCGCCGCGGTGATCCGCGCCATCCGCGCGCGCTGCCCGCAGACCACGATCGAAGTGCTGACGCCGGATTTTCTGCGCAAGCCGGGCGCGGTGGAAAAAGTGGTCGCGGCACGGCCCGATGTGTTCAACCACAATCTGGAAACCGTGCCGTCGAACTATCTGACGGTGCGCCCCGGCGCGCGCTACTTCGCCTCGGTCCGGCTGTTGCAGCGCGCCAAGGAGCTCGACCCGCTGATCTTCACCAAATCCGGGATCATGGTCGGCCTCGGCGAGGAGCGGAACGAAGTGCTGCAAGTGATGGACGATTTGCGCGCCGCCGATGTCGACTTCCTCACCATCGGCCAATATCTGCAACCGTCGCGCAAGCATCACCCGGTCGTGCGCTTCGTGCCGCCGGACGAGTTCAAGGCGCTCGCGACGATCGCTTACGCCAAGGGCTTTTCGATGGTCTCGGCAAGCCCGCTGACGCGCTCCTCCCATCATGCCGGCGACGATTTCGCACGGCTGCGGGCGCTGCGGGCGGCGCGTTGATCGATGCCGCAATTGTCCACCACCAGGCGCGTGCGGCACGCCGCCTCCGAGATGTTCGACCTCGTCGCCGACGTCGAGCGCTACCCGGAATTCGTGCCGCTGTGCCAATCGCTGAGGGTCCGTAGGCGGATGCAGGTGGCCGGCAAAGACGTCATCGTCGCCGACATGACCGTCGCCTATAAAGTGATCCGTGAATCGTTCACCAGCCGCGTGGCGCTCGACCGGCCAAATCTCGAAATCCTGGTCGAATACCTCGAAGGACCGTTCCGCCGCTTGAACAACCGCTGGAATTTCCGCCCGGCGGGAGATCGCATTTGCGATGTCGATTTTTTCATCGCCTACGAATTCCGCAGCCGCACGCTCGGCATGCTGATGGGTGCCGTGTTCGATGCTGCCTTCCGCCGCTTCTCGACCGCCTTCGAGCACCGCGCCGACCGGGTTTATGGCAGGCAGCCGGCGTAGGATTTACTCGGTTATCTGCGTTCCTGCCGCCAGCACCTGCAACAGCTCAAGCGCCTCGGCGACCGAGCGCTGCCGGACGCGCCGCCGGCCGATTTTGCCGTAGCGCCGCGTGCGCGCGAGCCGGCTGCCGTCACGGCTGGCCGCGGCGAAATGGACAAGGCCGACGGGCTTTTCCGCCGTACCGCCCCCGGGGCCGGCAATCCCGGTGATCGCCACCGCCACATCGGCCTGCGAATTTTTCAGCGCGCCGGCCGCCATGGCCGCCGCGGTCTGCGCGCTCACGGCACCATGGCGCTTGAGCGTCGCTTCCGGCACCCCGAGCATCGCCTGTTTCGCCGCGTTCGAATAGGTGACGAAGCCGCAATCGACGACGTCGGAGGAGCCGGCGATTTCCGTCAGCGCCGCGGCGACGAGGCCGCCGGTGCAGGACTCGGCCGTGGCAACCTTCAGGCCGCGGGCGCGGAAACTATCGAGCACGCGCTTGGCTGCCGCGCGCAGCGCATCGTCGATCACGACGCGCTCCACGGCAGCCGCACGGTCGCCGTCGCCATCGCCACAATGCCCTCGCCGCGACCGGTGAAACCGAGCTTCTCGCTGGTGGTCGCCTTGATCGCCACACGGCTGAGCGGAATGTCGGCGATTGCGGCAATGCGCGCGCGCATCGCATCGCGATACGGGGTAACGCGCGGCGCTTCGCACACGACGGTGACGTCGAGATGCGCTATCATGCCGGAGCGTGCGCGCACGCGCTCGCAGGCGAAGGCGAGAAAACGATCCGACGACGCGCCGCGCCATTGCGGATCGGTCGGCGGAAAGTGCAACCCGATATCGCCCTCGGCGAGCGCGCCGAGAATGGCGTCGACCAAGGCGTGCAGCGCCACATCGGCGTCGGAATGTCCGGTCACCCCGCGGGTATGCGGGATGCGGACGCCGCCGAGCATGACATGATCGCCGTCAGCGAAGGCGTGCACGTCGAAGCCGTTGCCGATCCGCACGTCGGCAAGCGCCGCTAGGCGCAACGCTTCGGCGCGGGCGAGGTCATCGTTCGTCGTCAGCTTCACGTTGCTGGCCTCGCCGGCGAACACGGTGACACGATGGCCGGCCCATTCGGCGAGCGCAGCGTCGTCGGTAAAATCCTCGCGGCCGGCCGCCGCCGCGCGCCGATGCGCATCGACAATGAGACCGAAGGCGAAGGCTTGCGGTGTCTGTACGATGCGCAGCCGGCTGCGGTCGAGCGTTTCGATGACCACCTCATGCTCATCGATCATTTTCACGGTGTCGGCGACGGCGATCGCCGGGACCGTCGCGCCGTGCTCGTTGGCGGCAGCGATGGCGCGGGAGATCAGGGCGCCGGTCAAGAACGGCCGCGCCGCGTCATGGATGAGCACGATATCGGGCGCAGCGGCGCGGAGCGCCTCGAGCCCGGCGCGAACCGAGGCCTGCCGTGTCGCGCCCCCGGCAACCGGCGGCATCAGGTCCTGGAGGCCGGCGGTCGCGGCACGAAACAGGCCCTCATCGTCGGGATGAATGACCGGCTGCACCGCATCGATCTCTGGATGCTCCAGAAACGCACGCAGAGTAGGGCGGATGACCGCCTCTCCGGCGATGGTCCGATATTGCTTGGGCACTTCACTCCCGGCGCGATGGCCGCGCCCGGCTGCGACAACGACAGCCGCAACCCCCCCGGTCATGAATGACTCCGTTCGCTAATGCCCGCACCGCTTTAGCGCATGTCTCCCAAATGTGCGAACAGCCACGCGGGCCGTACCTCCGCGGTTGGGTCGCAGTTCCCGCCGGTAAACGGCTGGGGATGAACCGGGTAATATTGCAGTGCAGCACTTGCGTCCCCCACGGATTTGGCTAAACTATATGCAGAACCAAAACGGCGCCTAATTCGTGTGCACATATTCTGCTGGAACCTTCGGTCATTGCCGGCTCGCCAGATCTCGGGACCCATTCCCGGCAGATCACGCCCCGCCGGCGCCATCGTGTTCCATGGAAGCGGCGAGAGCGAGCGCATGACGACCGCCGAGCCATTGCTGACGGCCACGCCTGCCGATGCGGTGCTCAATGCATTGCCGCATCCAGTCATTGTCGTGTCGGCCGACGGCAAGGTCGTCGATGCCAACGTTGCGGCGGAAGCCTTTTTCGAGGTTTCGGCGCCGCTGTTGCGCCGCCACCTGCTGCGCGACCTCGTTCCGTTCGGCAGTCCCTTGCTCACCCTGGTCGAACAAGTTCGGGCAACCGGCGCAGCGGTCAACGAGTACAAGGTAGATCTCGGCACGCCGCGCAATCCCGGCGACCGCGCGGTGGATTTGCACGTCGCGCCACTGCCGGAGCGGCCGGATTTCGTGGTGGTGATGCTGCAGGAGCGCAGCATCGCCGACAAGATGGACCGCCAGCTCACGCATCGCGGCGCCGCGCGCTCGGTGATTGCGCTCGCCGCCATGCTCGCGCACGAGATCAAGAATCCGCTGTCGGGTATTCGCGGCGCGGCGCAATTGCTCGAGCAGTCGGTCGAGGACGACGACCGCACGCTGACACGGCTGATTTGCGACGAGGCCGACCGCATCGTGAAGCTGGTCGATCGCATGGAGGTGTTCGCCGACGAACGGCCGGTCGAGCGCGAACCGATCAACATCCACGTCGTGCTCGACCACGTGAAGCGGCTGGCGCAATCCGGCGTCGCCCGCCACGTCAAATTCGTCGAGGACTACGATCCATCGCTGCCGCCGGTGTGGGCGAACCGCGATCAGCTCGTTCAGGTGTTCCTGAACCTAGTGAAGAACGCGGCCGAGTCGATCGGCGAGAACAGCGGCGGCGAGATCGTGCTTTCGACCGCGTTCCGTCCGGGCGTGCGGCTGTCGGTGCCGGGCGCCAAGACGCGCATCTCGTTGCCGCTCGAATTCTGCGTCAGGGATAACGGGCCCGGCGTGCCCGAGGAATTGATGCCGCATCTGTTCGATCCGTTCGTCACTACCAAGCCGACCGGATCGGGCCTCGGACTTGCGCTGGTCGCCAAGATCGTCGGCGATCATGGCGGCATCATCGAATGCGAGTCGCAGCCGCGACGAACCATCTTTCGCGTGCTGATGCCGGTGTACACCGGCGACGGCGCCGTTCAGCCACGAGGGGATCATTGATGCCAGCGGGAAATATTCTCGTTGCCGATGATGATGCGGCGATCCGCACCGTGCTCAATCAGGCGCTGTCGCGCGCCGGCTATGAGGTCCGCTCCACCGGCAACGCCGCCACGCTGTGGCGCTGGGTCAGCCAGGGCGACGGCGATCTCATCGTCACCGACGTGGTGCTGCCCGACGAAAACGCCTTCGATCTGTTGTTGCGCATCAAGAAAGTGCGGCCGGACCTGCCGGTCATCGTCATGAGCGCGCAGAATACCTTCATGACGGCGATCCGCGCCTCCGAGCGCGGCGCCTACGAGTATCTGCCCAAGCCGTTCGATCTCAAGGAGCTGATCGCCATCGTCGGCCGCGCGCTGTCGGAACCGAAGGAGCGGGCGCGGCAGCCGGTCAAGGTCGAGGATTTCGAATCGATTCCGCTGGTCGGCCGCTCGCCGGCGATGCAGGAAATCTATCGGGTGCTGGCGCGGCTGATGCAGACGGATTTGACCGTCATGATCTCCGGTGAATCCGGCACCGGCAAGGAGCTGGTGGCGCGCGCGCTGCACGATTACGGCAAGCGCCGCACCGGGCCGTTCGTCGCCATCAACATGGCGGCGATCCCGCGCGACCTCATCGAATCCGAGCTGTTCGGTCACGAGAAAGGCGCGTTTACCGGCGCCAACACCCGCAGCGCCGGCCGCTTCGAGCAGGCCGAAGGCGGCACGCTGTTTCTCGACGAGATCGGCGACATGCCGATGGAAGCGCAGACCCGGCTGTTGCGCGTGCTGCAGCAGGGCGAGTACACCACGGTCGGCGGCCGCACGCCGATCAAGGCCGACGTCCGCATCATCGCCGCGACCAACAAAGACCTGCGCCAGCTCATTCAGCAGGGCCTGTTCCGCGAGGATCTGTTTTTCCGTCTCAACGTGGTGCCGTTGCGACTGCCGCCGCTGCGCGAGCGCACCGAGGACATTGCCGATCTGATCCGGCACTTCTTCGCCCAGGTCGAGCGCGAGGGCTTGCCCCTGAAGCAGATCGATCCGGCCGCGCTCGACCGGCTGCGGCGACATCGCTGGCCTGGCAACGTTCGCGAACTGGAAAATCTCGCCCGCCGCCTTGCCGCGCTCTATCCGCAGGAGACGATCACAGCCGCCGTGGTCGACGCCGAATTGTCGCAGCCGGCGCTGACCGCGCCCGGCGAAAGCCAACGCGGCGATGAAAACCTGTCGAACTCGGTCGAGCGCTATCTCGCGCGCTATTTCTCCGGCTTCGACGAAGGCTTACCGCCGCCGGGTCTTTACCACCGCATTCTGCGCGAGGTGGAAGCGCCGCTGCTGTCGGCCGCGCTCGCGGCCACGCGGGGCAATCAAATCCGCGCCGCCGACCTTCTCGGCGTCAATCGCAATACGCTGCGCAAGAAAATCCGCGATCTGGAAATCCAGGTTTATCGCACCAGCGGCAGCTGACGGCGTCATTCCGGGTCGGCTTGGCTTACAAGTGGCGCCTAGGAATTGTCGTAATCTGGCAACATTGTTGTATAAAAGCATCACCGCCGGATGGTTTGGGGCACCTTCGGCCGTTCAAGTCCCGTGCCTCTCAAGGCCCTCCATGACGACTGTCGATCAGGTTGCTCCGCTCGATCCGGCCGCAGCGGCGCCGATGCCGGTTGCATCGCGGCTGATCGGGGCGATCGCGGTCGGCATTGCGCTCCTGTCCGCCACGGCGACCTTCCTGGTGCTTTCCGGCATGACCCCGATCTCGCCGGTGCACGAGGTCGTGGTCAAGCTCCTCGCCAGCAATGCCGCGACCGGGCTGCTGCTGCTCGCCATCATCGGACGGGAGGTCTGGATGGTGGTGCGGGCGCGCCGGCGCGGCCTCGCCGGCTCGCGGCTGCACGTGCAGATCGTCGGCCTGTTCGCGGTCATCGCCGCGGTGCCGACCATTCTCGTCGCCGTAGTCGCGTCGACGACCCTCGATCGGGCCCTCGATCGCTTTTTCTCGACCCGCACCCAAGCCATGATCGAGCAGTCGCTGGTTGTCGCCAACGCCTACGTGGCCGAGCATTTTCAGGCGATCCGCGGCGAGATCATGGCCATGGCCTACGACATCGGTCGCGCCAAGCCGATGTTCGATTCCGACCGCGAGCGGTTCCGCGCATTTCTCACCGCGCAGGCGAACGCGCGCGGGGTCGCCGCCGCCATCATGATCCATTCCGACGGTTCCACCGTGGAGCGTGCCGATGTCACGATGGACAAGGCGATCGTGCTCCCCTCCAAGGAATTGCTGCAACGGATCACCGAGACCGAGCCGCAGGTCGCGCTCATTCCCGAAGGCGATCACGTCGCCGCCGCCGTCAAGCTGCACGGCTACGATGACACCTATCTTTATGTCGCGCGCCTGCTCGATCCGCGTGTCGTCGCGCAGTTGCGGGCGACCCAGGAGAGCGTCGGCGAATATGCCAGTCTTGAAGCGCGACGACTCGGTATTCAGATCGCCTTCTGGCTGATGTTCGCGGTCATCGCGCTCATCGTTCTGCTCTCCTCCGCCTGGATCGGACTGGATTTTGCCAATCGGCTGGTCGCCCCGATCCGCCGCCTGATCGGCGCGGCGAACATCGTCTCGACCGGCAATCTGCATGTCCAGGTGCCGGTGCGGCGCTCGGAAGGCGACTTGGCCCAGCTCGGCGAGACCTTCAACAAGATGACGCACGAGCTGCGCACGCAGCACGACGACATCGTGCGGGCGCGCGATGTGATCGACAGCCGCCGGCGCTTCACCGAAGCCGTGCTCGCCGGCGCCAGCGCCGGCGTGATCGGCGTCAATGCCGACGGCCGCATCACCATCCTCAATCGCTCGGCCGAACAGCTGATCGGGCGCGCCGAGAGCGACGTGCTCGGGCTTCCCCTCGTCGAGGTCGCCCCCGAGCTCGCCGATATCTTTCAAGCGGCGCGCAACGGCACGCAGCGCCTGGTGCAGCGCCAGGTGACGGTCAACCGCAACGGCCAGGAGCGCAACTACTCGGTCCGCGTCACCAGCGAACAGGCCGCCGAATCCGACCACGGCTATGTCATCACCATCGACGACATCACCGAGCTGGTGCTGGCGCAGCGCTCCTCGGCTTGGGCGGATATTGCGCGGCGCATCGCGCACGAGATCAAGAATCCGCTGACGCCGATCCAACTGTCGGCCGAGCGGCTGCGCCGCAAATACGGCAAGGTGATCGTCGATGACCCCGCCGTTTTCGAGCAGTGCACCGCGACCATCGTGCGGCAGGTGGACGATATCAAGCGCATGGTCGACGAATTCTCGCGCTTTGCGCGCATGCCGAAGCCGGTCATCGCCGCCGAAGACGTGGCCGATGCCGTGCGCCAGGTGGTCTTCCTGATGCGCGTCGGCCATCCGGACATCGATTTCGAGGTCGAGCTGCCGGCCGAGGCGATGCCGGCGCGGTTCGATCGGCGGCTGATCTCGCAGGCGCTGACCAACATCGTCAAGAACGCGATCGAAGCAATCGGTGCGGTGCCGGCCGCCGACCTCGGGCGCGGCCATATTAAGGTGAGCGCGCGGCGCGACGGCAAGGACGTGGTGATCGACGTGATCGACAACGGTATCGGCCTGCCCAAGGAGAACCGCGCACGGCTGCTCGAACCCTACGTGACGACGCGCGACAAGGGCACCGGGCTCGGGCTCGCCATCGTTGGACGCATTCTCGAAGAGCACGGCGGGCGTCTCGAGCTGCGGGACGCCTCGGAGATGGTTCCGGGCGCGCGCGGCGCCTGGATGCAGTTGCGCTTCACCGCGGAGACGATCGCGCCCGCCGCCGAACCGGCCGAGCCGCACAGAGCAACGGTCTGATCATGGCTTCCGATATCCTGATTGTCGATGATGAGGCGGATATCCGCGAATTGGTCGCCGGCATTCTGCAGGACGAAGGCCATGGCACCCGCACGGCCGCCGACAGCGAGGAAGCATTGGCTGCGGTGGTGGCGCGCCGGCCCAATCTGGTGTTCCTCGATATCTGGCTGCAGGGCAGCCGTCTCGACGGACTGCAATTGCTCGACGTCCTCAAGCAGGAGCACCCCGAGCTTCCCGTTGTAATGATCTCCGGGCACGGCAACATCGAGACCGCGGTCTCGGCGATCAAGCGCGGCGCCTACGACTTTATCGAGAAGCCGTTCAAGGCCGACCGGCTGCTGCTGGTCGCCGAACGGACGCTCGAGCACTCGCGGCTGCGGCGCGAGGTGAGGGAGCTCAAACAGCTCGGTCCGTTGTCAGCGACGCTGGTCGGCCATTCGCCCGCCGCCAATCAGTTGCGGCAGACGCTCGAGAAGGTGGGACCGACCAACAGCCGCGTGCTCATCGTCGGCCCGTCGGGCAGCGGCAAGGAGCTCGCCGCGCGTACCATTCATGCGCTGTCGGCGCGCGCCAATGGGCCGTTCGTGGTGATCAACGCCGCCGCCATCATGCCGGAGCATATGGAGGTCGAGCTGTTCGGCGTCGAAGCCGGCAACGGCACGAAAAGCCGCAAGGTCGGCGCGCTCGAAGAGGCCCACGGCGGCACGCTGTTCATCGACGAGATTGCCGACATGCCGCGCGAGACCCAGAACAAGATCTTGCGCGTGCTCGTCGATCAGACTTTCCAGCGCGTCGGCGGCAGCATCAAGGTCACGGTCGATGTGCGCATCATCTCGTCCACCAGCCGCAATATCGAGGCCGATATCACCGCCGGAAAATTCCGCGAAGATCTCTATCATCGGCTGTCGGTCGTACCGATCCGCGTGCCGCCGCTGGCCGAGCGCCGCGAGGACGTTGCCGAGCTGGTCGAATATTTCATGACGCAGATTTCGCAGACTACCGGCCTGCCGAAGCGCAACGTCGGCGCCGACGCGCTGGCGGTGCTGCAGTCGCACGACTGGCCGGGCAACGTGCGGCAGCTGCGCAACAACGTCGAGCGCCTGATGATCCTCGCCGGCGGCGAGGCGGATGCGGTGATCACCGCGTCGATGCTGCCGCAGGACGTCGGCTCGATGATTCCCTCGATGCCGAACGGCAACGGCGGCGAACACCTGATGAGCCTGGCGCTGCGCGAGGCGCGCGAAGTGTTCGAGCGCGAGTATCTGCTGGCGCAGATCAACCGTTTCGGCGGCAATATTTCGCGCACCGCCGAGTTTGTCGGCATGGAACGCTCGGCGCTGCATCGCAAGCTAAAGGCGCTGGGGATTGACTGACCAGGGATCAGTAATCAGTGGTCAGTGGTCAGTGGTCAGTGGTCAGTTGGGAAGAGGCCATATGCAACGTTGCTTTCTGATTATTGATTTCTGATCACCGATGTCTCGGATAGCCTACGTCAACGGCCGCTACCTGCCGATGCGCGCGGCAAAAGTCCATGTCGAGGATCGCGGCTATCAGTTCGGCGACGGCGTCTATGAAGTCTGCGAGGTGAGGGGAGGGCGGCTCATCGACGAGCGGCGCCACCTCGATCGGCTCAAGCGCTCGCTCGCTGAATTACGCATCCGCCTGCCGATGTCGCCGGCCGCGCTCGGCATCGTGTTGCGCGAGGTGATCGCGAAGAACCGCATCGGCTACGGCATCGTCTACCTGCAGGTCACCCGCGGCGTGGCGCGGCGCGACCATGCCTTCCCGGCGCCGGAGGTGCATCCGAGCGTGGTGGTGACCGCGCGCGCTCTCAACAGCGCGCGCAACGAGGCGCTTGCCGCCGCGGGCATCGCCGTCGTCAGCGTGCCGGACAACCGCTGGGGCCGCGTCGACATCAAGACGATCGGGCTCCTGCCCAACGTGCTGGCGCGGCAGGCCGCAATCGAGCGGGGTGCGCGCGACGCCTGGTTTGTCGACAAGGACGGCACCGTCACGGAAGGTGCTTCTTCGAACGCTTGGATCGTCACACAAACCGGCACGATCGTCACCCGGGCAGCCGATGACGCCATCCTGCGCGGTATTACGCGCACGGTGGTGCTGGAAGCCATCAAGGCGCTGGGGCTCGCCGTCGATGAGCGGGCGTTCACGCTGGAAGAGGCCTACGCCGCGCGCGAAGCCTTCGTCACCGCGGCCAGCCAGATCGTGCTGCCGGTCGTGCGCATCGACGGCCGCCCGATCGGCGACGGCAAACCCGGCCCGGTTGCGACAGCGTTGCGGCGCGAGTTTCACCGCCATGCGGAGACCGGATGAGCGTGAAAAGGGGGGTTTTTGTCCTCTCGGCGGGGTGTCGGCGAGCATGGCAGGCTCGCCTTGGCTACGAACTTGGGCTTGCATCGCCTCTCGCCGTGCCTTCTAATCATTCGCTTGGCTCCGTCGGCCGGGATCGGCGGGCCGCAAACCTGGCGGATGGGCTGGGCGAAGCGTGCCCATGCCGTCCGGCACCGCAGCTAAGGTGGGTTTCGCTTCGCTCGACCCACCCTATTTGAAGCAGCGTAAGAAAAGACCCGCGGGGCAGGGGCCTGCGGTACAAGAACGGAAGCAACGGCCATGGCAGCCGACCGCGCACAAAACCTGCAAGACACGTTCCTCAATCACGTCCGCAAGAGCAAAATCCCGCTCACCATTTTTTTGGTGAACGGCGTGAAGCTGCAAGGCGTGGTAACCTGGTTCGATAATTTCTGCGTGCTGTTGCGTCGCGACGGGCATTCGCAGCTCGTCTACAAGCACGCCATCTCAACCATCATGCCGGGTCATCCCGTCCAGCTGTTCGAAGGCGCCGAGGATGCGCCGGCCGGGGAAAAGGTCTGATTGGAGCCGCGCCGCCGCGACACGCGCTCTGACCGGCTAAGCTCCGCGGGCTCGGCGACCGGCCGCGCGCTGGTCATCGAGCCGGCGTTGAGGACGACAGTCGCGCGGGCGGCAGCAACCGAGCGCACGCCGACCGCGCGCCTCGACGAGGCGGTCGGGCTTGCCCGCGCCATCGCTCTCGATGTCGAACAATCCGGCCTCGTGATGCTCAATGCGGTGCGGCCCGCCACCTACCTCGGCAAAGGCAAGGTCGAGGAGATTGCCGGACTCATCAAAACGCATGCAGCCGGCATCGTGGTCATGGACTGCGCGCTATCGCCGGTGCAGCAGCGCAATCTGGAAAAGGCCTGGAACGCCAAGGTGCTCGACCGCACCGGGCTGATCCTTGAGATTTTCGGCCGCCGCGCGCGCACCCGCGAAGGGGCGCTG
Organism: Xanthobacteraceae bacterium; assembly: GCA_049512975.1. Lineage (GTDB taxonomy): Bacteria > Pseudomonadota > Alphaproteobacteria > Rhizobiales > Xanthobacteraceae > BOG-931. The sequence goes on from JBEKWO010000016.1 coordinate 43,983, forward strand.
CAGGTCGAGCATGCGCACCTGACCTACCAGAAAGGCCGATTGGTGCGCTCCTGGACCCATCTCGAGCGCCAGCGTGGCGGCTACGGCTTTCTCGGCGGGCCCGGCGAGACCCAGCTCGAAGCCGACCGCCGCCTGATCGAGGAGCGTCTCGCCAAGATCGAGGCCGAGCTTGCCAAGGTGAAGCGCACGCGGGAACTGCATCGCGAGAGCCGCCGCCGTGTGCCTTATCCGATCGTGGCTCTGGTCGGTTACACCAATGCCGGCAAGTCGACGCTGTTCAACCGCATGACGCAAGCGAGCGTCGTCTCCGCCGACATGCTGTTCTCAACGCTCGATCCGACGCTGCGCGCCGTCGACCTGCCGCACCGCGCGCGGGTGATCCTGTCCGATACGGTCGGCTTTATTTCTGATCTGCCGACGATGCTGATCGCGGCGTTCCGCGCCACGCTGGAAGAAGTGATCGAGGCCGACATCATCCTGCATGTGCGCGACGTCTCGCACGAAGACGCCGAAGCGCAGTCGCAGGACGTGGAAAACGTCCTGCGGCAGCTCGGCATCGATCGGCATGACGGGTCGCAGCACAAGCGGGTGCTGATCGAGGTGTGGAACAAGCTCGACCGGCTCGATGCCGACCAACGGGCGCGATTGAAGAACCTCGCCGAACGGCGACCGGCGGACGAGAGGCCGGCGCTGGTTTCGGCCATCACGGGGGAAGGGATCGATGCGCTCGAAGCGTCAATCGAGGCGCGGCTCGCCGCCGGCCGCGTCCTCATCGAGCTGGTGCTCGACGCCGCCGACGGTGCCGGCGTGAGTTGGCTGCATCGCCACACCGAGGTGATCGGCAAGGCGGCGGACGAGAAGACCGGCCGGATGACCATGACGGTGCGGGTCGAGCCGGAAAAGGCGAAGGCGGTAAGGGAAAGGTTTGCGCATTAATCACCTCTGCCCGCCGAACTCGGGTGTTCCCGAGTTCGGCAATATTAAGTGACCGAAGTCGGAGACATCCGACTTCGGGTGCGGGGAGAGAGAGTGCTACTCCCGCGCCTTCGCTTCCTCCCACAGCGCGTCCATTTCAGCGAGCGTGGCATCCTGCGGCGCTTTTCCGCGTGCGGCGAGCGCGCGCTCTATTGCCGCAAAGCGGCGCTCGAATTTCTGGTTGGTCTGCCGCAACAGCGCTTCCGGATCGGCGCGCAGATGCCGCGCCAGATTGACGGCGGCAAAGACAAGGTCGCCGACTTCGGCAGCGGCTGCCGCTTGATCACCGTTAAGCGCCTCCTCGATCTCGTCGGCCTCTTCGCGGATCTTGCGCAGCACGGCGCGCGGATCGTTCCAATCGAAGCCGACTTGGCTCGCCTTGGCTTGTAACTTGAGCGCGCGGGTCAGGGCAGGGAGCGCCACTGGCACGCCGGCCAATGTGCCCTGCTCGGGCGAACGGCCGCGCGCAGCCTTTTCCTGCGCCTTGATCCGCTCCCACAGGCCTTCGACGGCGCGCGGGTCGTCCGATCTCTCATCGCCGAACACATGCGGATGGCGGCGAATGAGCTTGTCGGTGATGGTCTCGACGACATCGCCGAAGTCGAAGGCGCCCTGTTCCTCGGCCATGCGGGCGTGGAAGACGACTTGGAGCAGCAGATCGCCCAATTCCTCCTTGAGATCGGCGAGGTCGTTGCGCGCAATGGCGTCGGCGACCTCATACGCTTCTTCAAGCGTATAGGGCGCGATGGTCGCAAAGTTCTGCGCCAAGTCCCACGGGCACCCGGTCTGCGGCGTCCGCAGCGCCGCCATGATGTCCAGGAGCTGGCCGATATCGCGCGAAGGGGTCATAGGGGAATCCCGCGAGTTGCTTGCGGGAACCCCTATCAGACCCTGTCATTGCGGGCCAACTAGTGGCCGGACCCGTCGGCTTTGCGGCTCGCCTCGAACAGGAACCAAGTTCGCCGCTCGGCCTGGTCGATAAAGTTTTCCAGAAGGCTCGCGGTGGCGACATCTTCATGATCGTCGCAAAGCTTATGGCAATGCCGCATGGCCTCGACGACCTTCTTATTGTCGCCCATCAGCTCGCGCAGCATGTCGCCCGGCGCCACATAGCTCTCGTTATTGTCGGCGATGGCCTGCAGCTTGGAAACCTGGCCGATCGACCGCAGCGTCGTGCCGCCGATCTTGCGCACGCGTTCGGCGAGGTCATCGGTGCTGGCGAAAATCTGCTCGGCCTGCTCGTCGAGCAGCAGATGATAGTCGCGAAAATGCGGGCCGCTGACGTGCCAGTGGAAATTCTTGATCTTGAGATAGAGCGCGAATGTGGTGGCCAGGATTTCGTTCAGCTTCGCGGATATCTGGCTCACGGCCTCGGAGGAAAGGTCAGTGGGCGTATCAAGTGGTGCGGCCGGCTTGCGGCGCGTGTCGAGGGCTCGGACTTTGTTGTTCACGGCATCACCTTCGGGCTATGACGGGATGACAAACCAGTGCGGCCGCTCAGCCGAAGCGGCGGGGCGGGCTTGGCAAGCAACGCCGGCATGACGACTTTGGTTCCGGCCTCGGCAAGGCGAGGGCTCTACCAGTGCCCGCTTCCGTTTACATCCAGTCGGTCGCTTTCTTCGCTTTGGCGGCTGCGGCCCTGTTTGCCGCGGCCGGGACGGTCGCGATCCTCACATACTGGATTTATCTCGCGATTTTCGCCGCCGTGTTCGTCGCATCGTTCCTGTGGCTGGATCCCGATCTGGCGCGCGAGCGGATGCGCCCAGGCGGAAAGAAGCCCCCGCTGGCGCTGCGGCTGTTTTCCGGGGTCCTGTTCATGCATTGGGTGATTGCCGGTCTTGACCACGGCCGCTTCCATTGGAGCGACAGTGTGCCGACCTGGCTGCAATGGACGGCGCTGATTGCAGTCGCGGCCGGCTACGCCTTCTGCCTCTGGGCCATGCGCGTGAACCGCTTCTTCTCGTCGATCGTGCGCATCCAAAACGATCGCGGGCAGGTCGTCATCACCACCGGCCCTTACGTCTTCATCCGCCACCCCGGCTATCTCGCCGGCATCGTCATCGTGGTGGCGAGTGGTGCGGCGCTCGACTCCTGGATCGCCGCGGCCATTCTCGTGGTTTCCACTTTGCCGTTTCTCCTGTATCGCGCCGCGACGGAGGACCGTGTGCTGCTCGCCGAATTGCCGGGCTATCGCAACTACGCGGAGCGGGTGCGCTGGCGGCTGCTGCCGGGAATTTGGTGAAAGGGCGGCAGAGACCCGCGCGGCGGCGCCCTCATCCGGCATCTTAACCGTCGATTCGCATAAGACATATTATGGAATTATTTGCGGCGATGTTTCACTTGACTTACCCATCCGCTAGGTATAGGCTTGCGATCAATGGAGATTGCCATGAGCGCAGATGTCACGATTCTGACCCTTCGATGTGAGATTTGCGGCGAACATTTTGCGCTTGGTGTCGGTGCCGCGAAGGCAAATCCGCAGAAGCTTTCCGATCCTTTCGAAGCGACTTGTCCGCATTGCGGTGGTCAATCCATCTACCCAAAGAATGCCATCGAAATCCTCTTGGCGGGTCGGGGATAGGCACGCCCTTAATTTTGGAGATTTTGGCCATGGCCAAGCCCGTCCTTTCCGATCCTCGGTTTTTCAGCGAAGAAGCCGCTTTCGAGTATGTCGAAGCGCAGATTTGGCCGACTGGCCCGATATGCCCGCATTGCGGAGCATTCGGCGATAAGATCGGACAGCTGCAAGGCGTGCGCTCCAAGGCCAGCAAGAAGAACCCAGAAGGCGTCGTGCAGGTCGGACTGCGCAAGTGCTACGCCTGCCGTGGCCCCGCCTTTACCGTGCGCAAGGGCACGATTTTCGAGGATAGCCACCTTCCCCTGAAGATGTGGCTGCAAGCCATCCACCTGCTTTGCGCGTCGAAGAAGGGCATATCGACCCGCCAGCTTCAACGGATGCTCGGCTGCGGCATGAAAACCGCATGGCACCTCGGCCACCGCATCCGCGAAATGATGAACCCCGACAAGAGCGGCCCGGTTGGCGGACCGGGCAAGACGGTTGAAGCGGACGACATGGAAATGGGTAAGTCGCCCAAAACGCGGCGTCGGCCCGAAGGGCGCAAGAGTAACGTGAAGGTTCTGAGCCTTGTCGAACGTGGCGGCCCGATCCGCTCCATGGTCATTGACCATCGCGGAATCGGTGGCCTGTTCTATTCGCAATTCGACACGAAAAGCCGCTTGGTCACGGACAGCGCCCCGGTGTTCAAGTTTACCGGGGCGGCAAGCCATGGCGCGGTTGACCATTCCAAGTTTGAATGGAAGCGCGGCGACGTTCACACCAATACGCTTGAAGGGTTTTTCTCGATCTTCAAACGCGGCATCATTGGCGTTTACCAGCATATCGACGCCAAGCATTTTGACCGCTACTTGGCCGAATTTGACTTCCGCATGAACACCCGTGCCAAGCTTGGCATTGACGATGTACAGCGCACGGCGCGGGCTATCAAAGGCGCGCAAGGCAAGCGACTCACGTACCAAACAACTCATAGCGCCGAAGCCTAAGCCCGAAACTTTCGAGGAATGGATAACCCGCAAATTGCGGGAATATAGCGGGGAAGGGCACTGACGCCCCTCCCCGCCGTCGCTATCCTGATCGTTGCGAAGCGAATCAGGAGCGAAAACCATGGTAATGATTTCTAGCCTTGTCACGACGATTGGCTCGATAAGCGATGGCGCAAGGCCCCAGATGGATCCCATAAGTACCATTCCTGTCCGAGTAGAGGCTCGGACACTGGATGGTCAGTCAGTGGTCTTGGACTTATCGCCAGACGCTGCTGCGGAATTAGCGGAAGGACTTGCGAAACATTTGCAAGGACGCGGTTCCCGGTGATCCGAAGCGACCAGTAGACCAGCCAGAGTCCCAGACGTTCACGCCATGGCTGTTTCATGATTCGCTATTTCCTCTATTTCTGGACGCCACCGATCTTGACGGCAGCGCAGGAGATTGAGATGGGACGATTGATTCTTCTGGAGGGCCGCGAAAAATTTATGGAACGCACCGCGCCATTCCGAGAAGGAATCGGCGGTCGGCAGAAGCTGACGAATTTTGGCTTGCGACAATGGATTGTCGTGGCGGCATTTGTGGCATTGGTGATTCCGGCGCTCATGGTGTTTTGGCTGCCGGTCTTGATTGCTACCGTGCTTATTGGGTGCTACAGCGGCGGCTCGCTGCTTTTGTCCCGCCACTATCACCGCCAATGGACCGATCAAATGATCGCCAAATATGCGACTTCGGTTGCGACAAAGAAGGGATGAAGGAATGACACGCAAACCAACCCCGAAACCCGACGATCCCGCGCAATACAAACGCTTCATCGAAGCCGCAGATAAGGCGCAGGCCGACGAAACAAGGGAGGGAGCGGATCGGGCTTTCAAGAACGTGGCCCTTCCGAAAAAACCAAACCGTCAGGATCGAAAGTTTTGAAATGTTTGGCCATTTCTTTTAAGTGCGGGCGGTTTCCGGCATCATCGGCAATTTTTTGGATGCTTTCACGCCGCGCTATTTGTAGGTCAAATACCGCTATTGCCTGCCTTAGGCGGTGAAATTGTTGCCGCTTAGGCAATTGCAGTTTGCCGCTTTCCAACGTGTCCTTTGCATATCGGTAAAATTCCCACGCGATCAGGTCCGCAGCTTGCAACGGCAATAGCTTGTGCGACGTGACAAATGAGAGACCAACCAATTCTGGCGGAGGCATGGATTGAGTCTGAAACACATTAAAAACAAGTCGGTTTTCCCTTTGACGATGTGGCCTATCGTCGATGAAAAAGATCATTTCAGGATCGAAGGTGTACATTTGCGCCCAAGTAGCCGCTTTGAGAAAGCAGTTCCGGACGCAATTACCTTCGGCATCACCTAGGACGGCGCGAGCATCGCCAGTGATGAGATCGTCCCAATCCTTACGGAAGCACGCCATCCCGTAAGCGCTCACGCCAGAATCAATAATGACCGTGCCAAGCTGGTGGCAAAAATAGTCCGTTTCAGTACGCGTCCAGCCGGTAAATTCACCGTCACTGGCTTGGCACTCAGTCATATGGAAGCGGCTTAGCTTGGGTTTGCTTCCGCAAAGCGGGCGGTCCAAGTGCTTTTGCCATTCGGCTTCCAAGCCGCGTAATTCGCCCTCAGTGCCGAAAATTCCGCCGACGGCTACGACTTTCGACGGTTCCCATCGGCCGCCTTCATGCGTTCCGCTGTCGTCAAAGAACGCTCGCAGCATGACCAATAGCCCGCGATCCAGCCAATTGCTCGGCAAGAAATCGCTTATGGAGAGCAGCCGGCTCACTAGACCATACCCCGGCTAGTGTGGGGTAAGTCAAGTGAAACATCGCCTTATTTGCGGTCGCGCCTTCTGCACGGGCGTTTTCCAGCCGTATCGGCTGTATCCCTGTATGCGTGCTACTATGCGGCACGCGGCCGTGGGTACGGTGGCAAGGGCGATGATCGACGATAAAAAACTCGAAGAACGGCTGACCGCTCTTGAGGCGGCAAAGCCGTAGAGCCCCCGCGTGGTCTCGCGCCTGGAGACGCTGTTGCGTTCGGCCGACGAGCCCGCCCTCTTTCGCATCAACCCGATCCGCTTCGCTGCCGATAAGGCGATTGCCGAAACCGAGGCGATCGATCTGTTCCTGCATGGAACACTGGTCGGCTTGTTCGAGATGGACTGGCTGTTGCTCTGCCCGATGTGTTCCGACGTGGTGGAGAGCCTGCACAGCCTGCAGAAGCTCCATAGCCATTATCATTGTCACTTGTGCCAAGGCGACTACGAAGCCGTGCTCGACGACTACATCGCCGTGACCTTCACGGTTTCGCCGGCCGTGCGCCGCATCCGTTATCACGACCCGGACGCGCTCCCGGTCGACGATTATGCATTTGGCTACAAGGCGACATCGGAAGGCATGACGCCGGAGGGCGTGCCTTGGGTTGAGGTGATCAAATCGTGCATCAGGGCCTTAACCTGGCTCGAACCAGGCGCGACGGTCGAGCTGGAAGTCGACGCCGTCGAGGGGGTCCTGCTCAGCTTCGATATGGAGAGCGACGCGCATTTCAATTTCATCGTCGCCGGCGACGCGGCGTCCGCCCCACAGCGCGTCCCGATAACCTTCGGCGTCAATACCTGCACGCCCGATGCGGGCAGCGTCGCACCCGGCAAGGTCGTGTTCGAAGTCCACAACGCCACCGTGGATCGGCGCGCCGTTTTCGGGGTCTTGCAGTTGCCACCGGGAGGAGTGCCGCCGCGCGGGATGCTGCAATTCCAGCCGTTCCTGTCCGGCAAGCGTCTGTTGATGACGCAGACCTTCCGCGATTTCTTCCGTTCCGAGGTCATCCGCGGCACCGAGGGGCTTGCCGTTCGCGACATCACGGTGCTGTTCACCGACCTCAAGGGCCCGACGGCCCTATACGAGCGGATCGGCGATCTTAACGCCTACGTGCAGGTGCAGCGGCATTTCGAGCAGCTCGTTGACGTCACCGTGCGGCACCAGGGTGCGGTCACAAAGACGATCGGCGATGCGGTGATGGCGGCTTTCCTCACTCCGGCCGACGCGGTGCAGGCGGCTCTGGAAATGCGCCAGTCGGTCGAGCAGATGAACAGAGATCGGCTGCAGCGCGATTTCATTCTCAAGATCGGCGTCCATAAGGGCCCCTCGATCGCGGTCACGCTCAACGAGAGGCTCGATTATTTCGGACAGACCGTCAACATTGCTTCGCGGGTCCAACACCTTGCCGACGGCGACGAGATCGTCATCACCGATAATGTCCGGCAGAGCACGGGGATTGCGGAAATACTTGCCCCCTACCGGGTCGACAAGAGTGCCGCCGAACTCAAAGGCATCAGCGGATCCGTGCCAGTCTACTTCGTTCGCGGCTTTGCGGCGTAGTGCAGGTGCCCGGCGTCAGGGCGCCGCTGGCGCTGCATCGGCGATCTCGAACGTCATACCGTCGTAGGCCGGCTCGACATGCGGCGGCACCGCCTTGCGCACGGCCTCGTAATCGAGATCGGCGTGCAGGTTGGTCAGGATCGCGCGCCGGGGCTTCAGCCGCTCGATCCAGGCGAGCGCGTCGTCAAGCGAGAAATGGCTCGGGTGCGGCCGGTAGCGCAGCGCGTCCACAATCCAGACGTCGAGGTCGGCCAAGGCCGCGACGCTGGCGGAAGGCATGCCGCCCAGGTCGCAGGAATAGGCGAGCTTGCCGAAGCGAAAGCCCAGCGAGGCGATGTCGCCGTGCTGCTGCAGGATGGGCAGGGCCGTGATGGCGCCGCCCTGCCCTTCGATCGCGATCTGGCGGCCGGCCGCCAGGCGGTGCTCGCTGACCATCGGCGGGTACTCGCTGCCGGGCGGCGACTTGAAGCAGTAGCTGAACCGGGTGTGCATCATCGCCGCGGTCTGTTCGTCGAGGTAGACGTCGACCAATCGCCGCCGTCTCATGAACAGCGAACGCAGATCATCGATGCCGTGGGTGTGGTCGGCGTGCTCGTGGGTGTAGAGGACGGCGTCGAGCCAATCGACGTCGGCATCGAGAAGCTGCTCGCGCAGATCGGGCGGGGTGTCGATCAGGACCCGGGTGACGCCGCCGGAGTTGTGACGCTCGACCAGCAGCGACGTGCGGCGGCGGCGGTTTTTCGGATTCTTGGGATCGCAGGCGCCCCAGCCCAGCGCCGGCCGCGGTACGCCGCCGGAGGACCCGCAGCCGAGAATGGTGAATTTCAACGTCATGCCGCCGGCGCACCAAGTTTGGGCGGATGATACGCATCCGCGCTGGCCGGCCGGGGCACCTTGCTGAACAGGCGGAAGAAGTTGTCCGACGTCTGGCGTGCGATCTCGTCGAACGAGACGCCGCGGCATTCGGCGAGCACTTTGGCCACTTCAACCACATAGGCCGGTTCGTTGCGCTTGCCGCGAAACCGACCGGGCGCGAGGTAGGGCGCGTCGGTCTCGATCAGGATGCGGTCGGCCGGCAGCTCGGCGGCGATGGCGCGTAGCGCCGTTGAATTCTTAAACGTCAGAATGCCGGTGAAGGAGATGAAAAGCCCAAGCGCGACCGCGCGCTGGGCAAGGTCGCGCCCGCCGGTGAAGCAGTGCAACACCGCGGGGAAGGCGCCCTGCCCCGTCTCTTCCTCGAGGATGCGCGCAGTGTCGGCGTCGGCCTCGCGGGTGTGGATGACCAACGGCAATCCGCTCTCGCGCGCCGCTCTGATGTGCGTGCGAAATCCGCGCTCCTGCGCCACGCGCGGCGAGTTGTCATAATGGTAGTCGAGACCCGCTTCGCCAATCGCGACCACTTTTGGATGGCGCGTCCGCGCGACGAGGTCGGCCGCGGTCACGTCCGCTTCCTGGCGGGCGTAATGCGGATGCGTGCCGACGGAGCAAAAAACATCGGCAAAGCGCTCGGCGATCGCCAGCACCTCGGCATGGCGGTGAACGCGCGTCGAGATCGTGACCATGCGGGCAATGCCGGCGGCGCGGGCGCGCGCCACCACCGCCTCGAGCTCGGCGGAGAAGTCCGGAAAATCGAGATGACAATGGCTGTCGATCAGCATGGCTATTGCGCCGCGCGCGCTTCGGACTCGACATAACGCGGGAACACCGGCGCCGGTGCCGGAAGCTTTGCGCCCGCGGCGATGCGATGGGCGCCACCGAGAAATGAGAACAGCCGCTCCCCGGCCGGCACCGCCAGCAGATCGAGCAATTTCCCCGCCGACCCTGGCATGAAGGGCAGCGCCAGGATCGCGACCTGCCGCAACACCTCCGCGGTCACGTAGAGGATGGTGCCCTGCCGCTGCGGATCAGTCTTGGCCAAGGCCCACGGCGCCTCGCCGGCGAAATAGCGGTTGGCATCGGCGACCACCGCCCAGACGGCATTGAGCACCTGATGCAATTGCTGTGCGGCCATCACCTCACGCGCCTTGCCGATCATGGCATCGGCGGCGGCCAGGATCGTCTGGTCGGTGGCGCTGAAGGCTGCCGGCTGCGGCAACACGCCGGCGAAATTGCGCGCCACCATGGTCAGCGAGCGCTGCGCCAGATTGCCGAGATCGTTGGCGAGATCGGCGTTGGTGCGGTTGACGATCGCCTCGTGGCTGTAATTGCCGTCCTGGCCGAACGGTACCTCGCGCAGCAGGAAATAGCGCAGCGGATCCACGCCATAGGCATCGGCCAGCGCGAAAGGATCGATGACGTTGCCGACCGACTTCGATATTTTCTCACCGCGGTTGAACAAAAAACCGTGGGAGAAAATGCGCCGCGGCACGTCTAGTCCAGCCGACATCAGGAACGCCGGCCAGTACACCGCGTGGAAGCGCACGATGTCCTTGCCGATGACATGCAGATCGGCGGGCCAGTATTTGCGGAATTTCTCGCTGTCCGTATCGGGAAAGCCGACCGCGGTTATGTAATTTGTCAGCGCATCGACCCACACGTACATGATGTGGCCGTCGCGGCCGGGCACGCGGATACCCCAGTCGAAGGTGGTGCGTGAGATCGAGAGGTCCTGCAGGCCGCCGCGCACGAAACTCGCGACTTCGTTCAGGCGTTCCTTCGGCATCACGTAGTTCGGCCGCTCGTAGAGCTCCAGCAGCTTCTGCTGGTAGGCCGAGAGCTTGAAGAAATAGCTTTCCTCCTCCACCCATTCGACCGGCGTGCCGGTCTCGGTCGCGATGCGCTGCTTCTGCTCGTTGAGGTGGGTTTCGTTCTCGGCGTAATACGCCTCGTCGCGCACCGAATACCAGCCGGCATATTTGCCGAGATAGATGTCGCCGTTTCGCTCCATGCGCCGCCAGATTTCTTCCGACGACCGGTGGTGGCGCTCCTCCGTGGTGTGGATGAAGTCGTCGTTCGAGCAATTGAGCCGCTTCACCATGGCCTCGAACAGCGGCACGTTGCGGTCGAGCAATTGCCGCGGCGTCAGGCCTTCGCGTGCCGCGGTCTGCTGAATCTTCTGGCCATGCTCGTCGGTGCCGGTGAGGAAGAACACGTCACGGCCGTCAAGCCGCATGAAGCGGGCGATGGCGTCGGTGGCGATCGCTTCATAGGCGTGGCCGATATGCGGCGGGCCATTCGGATAAGAGATCGCCGTGGTGATGTAGTAGGGCTTGCCGGCCATTTCGGATTGTCCGCGCCGCATAATGACCAATGGCCGGGACAGGCCCGGCCAAGGACGGCGCATAGGTATCAACCGCGCGTGGCCTCGGCAAGCAAGCCGAAAATGCTGAAGACCAGCGGCTTTCGCTCCAAATTATAGGTTTCGGCGTCGCGGGCGGCTTGATTGATCCGTTCCCAGGCCTCGGCCAGCCGCGCCACCCGCTCTATTTCACCCTGGTTGCGATGAAGGCGCTGCGACAGCCAGGCATTGACGGTATCGACAAAGGCCGCGAGCGGCTGCGGGTCGGTGCCGGCGAGCGCTTCTCCGAGCCCATGCAGCGCGCCAGTGTCGAGCGCGGGCAGGCGGTCGAGCTGATCGAGCGCGCGCTGGCGCAGCGCCAAGGCGTCCTCGTCGAGGAAGGTGAATGCCCGTCCGACGCTGCCCTCTGCCGCGGCAGCGGCGGCCTGGATCTGCGGATCGCTTGATGCACTCCCGACCACCGCGGCGAGCGCTGCCGCGACCTCGGCCGGCGCCAAAGGCCGCAACGTCACGATGCGGCAGCGGGAGCGCAGCGTCGCCGGCACGCGCGCCGCGGAGTGGCACACCAGCAGCAACAGCGCGCGTTCCGGGGGTTCCTCGAGCACCTTGAGCAACGCATTGGCGCCCGACCGGTTGAGTTCGTCGACCGCGTCGACGATGGCGACCCGCCAGCCCCCCTCCCCGGCCGTGGCGCCGAAAAACGCCACCGTGCGGCGCACGTCGTCGACGGCAATCTGCTGGCGCAAATTGCCCTTCTCGTTGGCCGTGCGCTCGATGACGAGAAGGTCGGCTTGGGCTTGCGCCGCCATCCGCCGGGCCACGGGATGTTCGGGATCGACGGCGAGCGAGGTCGCCGCCCGGACCTCCGGCGCGGCCGGATCCGGATGCGCAAGGACGAAGCGAGCGAAGCGGTAGGCGAGCGTCGCCTTGCCGATGCCCTTGGGGCCGACGAGCAGCAAGGCGTGCGGCACGCGTCCGCCGCGAAAGGCGGCCAAAAGCGCGGCCTCGGCGTCGGCGTGGCCGTACAGCGCGTCGGTCAGGCGCGGGGGCGGCGCTTCCTCGGGTTCGTCAGCGACCGGGCTCATGATGCTACGTTTTCGAGCACGGTCGCCGCGCCTGCCGGTTGGAGCCTCGAATTCACCGCCTTCCACACTTGCCTGGCGACCTTTTCCTTTGGCGCGGCTGCATCGATGATCACGCAGCGATCCGGCTCCGCTGCGGCGAGCGCAAGGTACGCTTGGCGCAGCTTGTCGTGAAAATCGATTGCCTCCGCTTCGAAACGATCGGGGTTGGCGCCGCCGCGCCGCCGCGCCGCCCGTTTCAGTCCCAATGCGACGGGCACGTCGAGGATCAAAGTCAGATCGGGATAAAGCTCGCCGAGGGATACGCGCTCGAGCGCCTTGATCAGGCGTTGATCGACTTCGCCGAGCGCCCCCTGATAGACGCGCGTGGAATCGGCGAAGCGATCGCAAATGACCCATTGGCCCGCCTCGAGCGCCGGCAGGATGGCGCAGCGGATATGGTCGTCGCGGGCGGCGGCAAACAGCATGGCTTCGGCCTCCGGCCCCAACGGCTTTGCCGCGCCGGACAACAAAACGTGGCGGATGATTTCCGCGCCCGGCGAGCCGCCCGGCTCGCGCGTGAGCAGCACGCGCAGCCCGAGGGATTCCAGCCGAAGCGCGAGCATTGCCGCTTGGGTCGACTTGCCGGTGCCCTCACCGCCTTCAAAGGTGATGAACTTGCCTCTCATGTCGGTCCAAAAACCCCAAACTGCCGCTGTCAGTGCCGTCGGGGCAATAGGTGAAGTGAAACGAAATCAGCGCTTTATCTTGGTCTCTTCGCACACATCATTGGAAGCATCGAGAAAGCGCCCAGAGACATATAAGGGAACGCAACACGAGGCGCATGCGCTAGCCTCGCCAGCGCCGACAATCATAGCCGATCCACACCGGCCCGAAACAGGCCGATCATCAGCTCGGTCGCGCCGTCCATGGCGCGTTGCGACATGGTGCCCTTCCCCACGTCCTCGCCGGCCTGCAGCGGCACTTCCAGGGCCAGCTTATCGCCGCGCCATACCTTGAGCTTGCCGATGCTCTGGCCTTTGCCGACCGGCGCCGGCACCGGCCCGGTATAGACGATACGCGCGACCAGCCGTTCGCTGCCGTTGCGCGGCGTCATCAGCCGGATGGTGCCGGGCGCGACCAGCGCAACGTAGTTTGTGGTGCCGCCAAACACCTTGGCCTCGCCGATCGTCTGCCCTTCGGCGAACAGCACGCGAGCCTCGAAACCGTGGAACCCCCACTCGAGCATCTTGCGCGCCTCATCGGCGCGCTCCTTCTCGGATTTCGCGCCGGTGATGACGACGATCAGGCGAAATCCGTCCTGCACCGCCGATCCGACCAGATTGAAGCCGGCTTCGGCAGTCTCGCCGGTCTTGAGCCCGTCGGTGCCGATGCCCATGGCCAGCAAGGGATTGCGGTTCTGCTGCCGGATGTTGTTCCAGGTGAATTCGCGCTCGGCGAAATACGGATAGAAGTCGGGATAGGTCTTCATGATGTGGCGCGCCAGCGTCGCCATCTCGCGCGCGGTGACGCGCAGATTGGGATCGGAATAGCCGGTGGCGTTGGTGAAGGTCGACTTTTCCAGCCCGATCTGGCGCGCGCGCTTGGTCAGCATGGCGCCGAACTCGGGCTCGTTGCCGGCGAGCGCTTCGGCGACGGCGATGCAGGCGTCGTTCGCGGAATCGACGATGATGCCGTGGATGAGGTCGTCCAGCTTCACCCTGCTGTGGATGGCGGCGAACATCGTCGAGCCGTGCGACGGCGCCCCGCCCTTGCGCCAGGCGTTCTCGCTGATGGGAAACTCGTCGTCGAGATTGATGTGACCTTGCTTGATTTCGTTGAATATGAATTCGAGCGTCATCAGCTTGGCGAGGCTCGCCGGGGCGACGAGCTGGTCGCCGTTCTTGTCGTAAAGAACGCTGTCGCTTTCGGGATCGAGCAGGAGCGCGGCGGCAGCGCCGGTCTGGAAAGTCTCGTCCTTCTTGACGGTCATGTTCGAGGCGGCATGAGCAGCGGCAACGGCAACGACCAACAGGGCGGCCGCAGCAGCCCAAACAACCGGGCGCGAGAGCAAGCCTAGACAATGCCCGGTCACCAAGAGAATCTCCAACGCGCCGCCCGATCGTGTAACGGGTCAATTCTCATGCGAACTACTCGCGCGCAATAGGGCGCGCACAAGGCTTCGCCGCGCAGACGCGACAATGACGCACAGAGAAATGCGGGCTAGCGCGAATCTCTCACACTACTGAGTGCATCGGGGCTGCGAATCAACGAAAACCGTTGTGCCGCAACAATTCATCGTCGATTCGCGGAGCGCCCCGATGCCGACAGAGTGTAGCCCGGATTTCT
>JBEKWO010000017.1:0-54937 GCA_049512975.1 Xanthobacteraceae bacterium
ATGCCGCGTTCACCGTCAGGAGCCTCTGCAAGGCCGTCGCCTCGTGTCTCGATCAAATCTCTCGAGCTGAATGCGCTGCATACCTCGCGAATTCAGGATATGGTCGACTTAAACGGAAACCGCTCTAGGAGGTGAACCGCATCTCCTGGGAGATTGCCATGGGCGCCCGCCGAGTCACCTTACGTGTGCAGCCGCCGATCCCGTTCGGCGACGTCACCATGGTACCCGCCGCGCTGAGCGGACGCCCCGAGGCCGATATGGCCCGCGCCATGGCCGCGGCGCTCGCCGACATCGAGGCGCCGACGGCAGCCGACGTCTATAACCGGCTGCGCCAGTCGTTTCCGCTGGCGCCGCTCGGCGCCCGGGTGGCCGCGCTCGGCGTCATCATGGAACGGCTGCGGCGCGCGTTCTGACTTTGTCGTCATAGCCCGAGATAAGCACTCCGCACGCGGTCGTCGGCCAAGAGTTCGCTGCCGCTGCCGGACAGCGTGACCCGGCCGTTTTCCAGCACGTAGGCGTGGCTCGCGAGCTTGAGCGAGAGCGCGACGTTCTGCTCGACCAAGAGACAAGTGATGCCTTCGCCGTTGAGCTCGCGGATGGTGTCGAGCACGCTGCGCACGACATTGGGCGCGAGCCCAAGCGAGGGCTCGTCGAACATGATGAGCTCGGGCGCGCCCATCAGGCAGCGGGCGATGGCCAGCATCTGCTGCTCGCCGCCCGACAGCGTGCCGGCCGGCTGCCGCGCCCGCTCGGCGAGCTTGGGAAACATCGCGAGCACGCGCTCGCGGTTCCTGGTCCGCTGCGCACGGGCGCGCGGCAGCATGGCGCCGATGTCGAGATTCTCGGTCACCGAGAGCGTGGGAAAGACCTGCCGGCCTTCGGCCACCTGGCCGAGACCGAGGTCGCAGACGCGATGGCTCGGCCAGCCGGAAATATCGGTGCCGCGGAAGACGATGCAACCGCGCGCCTGCGGCTGCATGCCGGCGAGCGCGCGAATGAGCGTCGTCTTGCCGGCACCATTGGCGCCGACGATGGCGATGATCTCGCCTTCCGCGATCTCCAGCGACACGCCATCGAGCGCCTGCACATCGCCGTAGAAGACATCGAGGTTTTCGACGCGCAGCATCACACCGCCTCGGCACCGAGATAGGATTGTACGACCGCCGGATCGCGCACGACTTGTTGCGGGGTTCCTTCGGCGATCGCCGTGCCGTGATCGAGCACCAGCACGCGCGACGCCAGCGCCATCACCGCGCGCATCACGTGCTCGATCAGAAGGATGGTCAATCCGCTGTCGCGGTTGAGCCCTTGCAGGATGGCGACCATGCGGTCGGTTTCGGTCGGCCGCAGCCCCGCCATCACCTCGTCGAGCAGCAAAAGCTGCGGATCGGTGGCAAGCGCGCGGGCGACTTCCAGCCGCTTGCGATCCGGCAGGGTCAGCGTCGAAGCGAGCCGGTGCCGCAGGTCGAACAGATCGAGGCGCTGCAGCAGCGTCCGCGCCCGCTGCCGCGCCGCCGCGACGTCACGCCGGTGCAGCAGCGCGCCGATGGTGACGTTGTCCTCGACGCTCAGCGCCGGAAACGGCCGCACGATCTGGAAGGTGCGGGCGACGCCGCGCCGGCACACCGCATCGGCCGGCAAACCGCCGATGCGCTCGCCGGCGAAGGTGATCGAACCGTCGTCCGGCGCCATGGCGCCGGCGATCATGTTGAACAGCGTGGTTTTGCCGGCGCCGTTCGGGCCGATGACGGCAAAGATCGCGCCGGCCGGCACGGCGAGGCTGATGCTGTCGACGGCGAGCAGACCGCGGAAGCGCTTGCTGACCGCCTTGACGGCAAGCAGCGCGCTCATTGCTTGTCCCCGATCAGGCCGAACCGGCGCGCCAAAGGCGGCCAGACGCCGTTCGGCAGCGCGACGACGACGAGAAGCAGACAGATGCCATAGAACACCTGCGTCGCGCCGGGCAGATCGACGCCGAATGCGGTCATGCCGGAATTGAGGGTTTCGGCGAGGCCCGTCAGCACGAACGCGCCGAGGATCGGCCCGAACAGGGTGCCGACGCCGCCGATGATCGGACCGAGAATGATCTCGATCGAACGCGAAATGCTGAAAACCTGCTCGGGAAACAGGTTGTTGTAGAAGAACGCATAGAACACGCCGGCAAACGAAGTCACCGCGGCGGAAACCATCACCGCGTACATCTTGTAACGGAAAGTGTCGATGCCGGCGGCGCGCGCCGCCTGTTCGTCCTCGCGGATCGCCAGCCAGAAGTAGCCGACGCGGCTGCGCAGGAGAAAATGGCAGAGCAGCAACGCCAACACGGTCGCGGCGAGGATGACGTAATAGAACATGGTCGGACCGCCGCGCAGCCGCCACAGATCGTTGTGCGCATATTGCTTGACCGGCAGGAACAGGCCGCTCGAGGCGTTGACGAAATCCAAATGGTCGAAGCCGATGCGGGCAAACTCGGCAAAGGCGATGGTGAGGATGGCGAAATAGACGCCGGCGACACGGAAGCGGAAGGCGAGAAAGCCGATCACCGCGCCGCAAGCCGCCGCCACCGGAATGGCCGCCAACAGGCCGAGCCAGGGGCCGATGCCGAATTGCGTGAACAAGGCGGCCGCGACATAGCCGCCGAGCCCGAGATAGATCGCATGCCCGAGCGACAGCTGGCCGGCAAAGCCCATCATGATGTTCCAGGCTTGGCCGGCATAGGCGAAATAGAGAATGATGATGAGAACGGTGAGCAGATAATCGTTGACGATCCATGGCGCCGCCAGGAAGGCGGCGAGCGCCGCCGCCAGCAGCACGGCGCTACGGCGCGACACGCCGGCGGTCAGACGCGACAGCGGAGCGGCGAGCGGCGCGCTCATGTCAGCCTCTTGCCGAGAATGCCCTGCGGCCGGAACAGCAGCACCAGCACGAGAATGCCGAACGCGAACATGCTTTTGGCGGAGGGCGTGAAGAGAAGGCCGGCGAGCGCCTCGGTGACGCCGATCAGAACGCCGCCGACCAATGCACCCGGCATCGACCCCAGCCCGCCGGTAATAACGATGACGAAGGCAAGCAGCGTATAGCTCGGCCCGAGCAACGGGGTGGCGTCGACAAGCAGCACCATCATCGTACCGGCCGCCCCGACGCAGGCGGCGCCGAGCCCGAAGGTCAGCGCATAAAGCCGCTTGACGTCGAGCCCGACCACCAGCGCGCCGGTGTGATTGTCGGCGCAGGCGCGGATCGCCTTGCCAATGAGCGTAAACCGGAAGAACGCGAACAGCGCGGCGGCGAAGACGATGGCGGCGACGCCGGCATAGACCTTGGCGGCGTCGACGATCAGCGGGCCGACCTGGAAACTATCGTACGAGTACGAGGTTTGCACCGAACGGGCGTCCGGACCGAAGAGGATCAGCAAGACGTTGGCGATGATGATCCCAAGCGCCACCAGCAACAGAAACTGCGTGTGCTCGGGACGGGTGATGAACGGATTGATGAGACCGCGCTGCAGCACATAGCCGAAGACGAACATCACCGCGGCAATCGGCACCAGCAGGACCAGCGGATCGAGGTGCAGGCTTGCAAACGCCAGCACCGCGATGAACATGGCGATGGTCATCATCTCGCCGTGGGCGAAATTGACGACGCGCACCACGCCGAAAATGACCGACAGGCCGAGCGCCATCAGCCCGTAGACCAGGCCGGTCAAAACCCCGCCAACTGCGACGTTGAGATAGACGTCGAACGGCACCGCAACGCTTTCAGACGCGATTCTGATAGGGCGGCAGCGGCCATTCCGGTTTGGCGTTAGCGGCTTCCTTCGGCGCCAGCGTCACGGTCTTACCGCCACGGTTCTGGATGCCGCCGTCCTTGACCTTCTCGTTTTGGCCCTTGGCGTCGAACTGGATACCCGGTCCGATGCTGACATTGTCGGTGATGTTGGTGGTGCGCAGCGCGTCGGCCAGCGCCTTCGGATCGGCCGAGCCGGCGCGCTTATAGGCGTCGGCGGCAACGAGCAGCGCCTCGAACGTGAAAACGTGGTTGGTGTTGAGGTTGACGCCGGGGTCGGCCTTGGCCAAGGCGGCTTCGAGCACCGGGGTCAGCCGCTTGTGCGGGTCGTACCAGGGCACGAAGCTGATCGGCCCGTCGGCGAGCTTGCCGAGCGTCTTGATGTATTGGTCCTCGTACCAGCCCGGGCCCATGCTGAGGATCGCCTCCGGCGTCCAGCGCTGCTTGACAAGCTCGCGCGTCAACAGCATGGCGTCGTTGAGGCGGCTGACCACCAGCAGCGCCTCGGCGCCGGTCGCCTTGGCCTTCGCCACCTCCACGGACAGGTCGCGCGCCGCCGGATCGTAGGCGATCTCCTCGACGACCTTGTAGGGCATGTCGAATTTCGGCATGACCGCGCCGATGCCTTTGGCCATCGCCGTGCCGAAGGTGTCGTTGACGTGCATGAAGACCACCGTCTTCGGCGCCGCGCCGGTCACGGCGAAGATCTCCTTCTGATTGGCGAAGGCGTCGCCGAGAATCATCGCCGCCGTGGGAAAATTCCGGAACACGAACTTGTAGCCCTGCTCGGTGATGGCGGGCGCCGCGGCGATATTGATGACGTAGGGGATACCCTTCTGTTCGGCGACCTGCGCGATCGCCGTCGACTGGCCGGAATCGAAGGCGCCGACCAGGAGTTGCGCCCCCTCGCCGATCAGCTGCTCGGCGCGGGCGCGCGCGGTGTCGACGTTGGTCTCGGTGTCTGCGTTCATCAGGCTGAGCTCCGGCAGCCCCATCGATTTCAGGATCGCCGGCGCGATGTTGGCGCCGCGCTGGCAATCCTGGCCGATGCCGGCCTGGTAACCCGAGCGCGGCAACAGCACGCCGACCTTCAACGGGCCGCCCTGAGCGCGCAGAATGTTAAAAGGTGCCGTGCCGGCAACGAAACCGGCCGCGCCGACGCCCGCGGCAAAGGTGCGGCGGGTCAGGCGCGCGGATTTGGATTGAGATTTACGGCTCATAACAAGACCCTCCCTGGATGATGCTGTCCGGCTTTGCCCCTATGATGCCGGATTCATGCGACGCCACAAAGCTCGAAAATGCCGCGACCAAGCGGCCCCTCGATCGTGGCGTCAACACCTTATATTGTTGACCTCGACAACAATGCCGTCAACACCAATGTCGTCGCATGGCCCAACCGCGAGGGCGAGCCTCTTAAAGGGTCGCGCGCTTTCCCATCGTCAGCCATCAGCCGAACAATTTCTCCATCGCCGCGGCAATGCGCAGCAGCATGCGATCCTGCCCGTTGCGCGCCAGCAGCATGAACCCGACCGGAAGCGCCGCCGGAAGCGGCAACGAAATGGCGCAGAGGTCGAAGAAGTTGCCGACCGCGGTGTTGCGCAGGAGCATGAAATTGCGCGCGGCGAAAACCTTCGGGTCCGCCACCTCCGCGATCGTGGGCGCGACGATCGCCGTGGTCGGCATGACGAGCGCATCGGTGCCGGCAAGGCGGCGATCCAGCGCCCGCACCAGGCGCTGGCGCGCGCGGACCGTCTCGATGTAATCCGCCGCTGGAACCGCACAGCCGCGCTCGATGCGGACGCGGACATTCGGGTCGACGTCGGCGGCGCGCCGCTTGAGGCGGTCGCGATGAATGGCACACGCTTCGGGCGGCACGATGCCGCCCTTGGCGTTGACCTCGGCCATGTCGTCGAACAACGACAGCTTGTCGCGCGTGATGCGCACCCCGGCGCCGTCGAGCGCGTTGAGCGCCGCGGCGAAGGCGGCTGCGACGGTATCGTCCAGTCCCTCGAGCGGCAGCCCCACGGCCAGTGCGAAACGCAGGCCGGCGAGCGGCATCGGCTCGAGCGGCGCGAAATCCTCGCCGGCCATGACTGCGTCGGCCTTGGCGCAATCGGCGACACTGCGCCCGAGCGGCCCGATCGAGTCGAGCGTGAAGCTCAAGGGAAACGCGCCCTCGGTCGGGATGCGCTGCCGGCTCGGCTTGAAGCCGACGATACCGCACAACGCCGCCGGTATGCGCACCGAGCCGCCGGTATCGCTGCCGATCGCGATCTCGCAGAGGCCGTCGGCGGCGGCGACCGCGGCGCCCGCCGACGAGCCGCCCGGCACGCGCGCGCGATCGCGCGGATTGCGCGGCGTGCCGAAATGCGGATTGGCGCCGACAGCGGAATAGGCGAACTCGGTCATGTTGGTCTTGGCGACGATCACCGCGCCGGCGGCGCGCAGCCGGCGCACCACGACGGCGTCGGCCTCGGCCGGCGCCGCCTCTTCGGCGAGGATTTTCGACCCGGCGCGCGTCGGCTCGCCGGCGACATCGAACAGATCCTTGATGCTGACGATGGCGCCGTCGAGCGGCCCCTGCGATACGCCGTGAGCGGCGCGGGCGTCGGCCGCATCGGCGGCGGCGCGCGCGGCGTCGGCATAGACCGAAAGGCAGGCCCGCGCCCCCTCCCCGTTCGGGTCGGCGATGCGGGAGAGCGCTTGTTCGAGCCGATCGCGGCAGGAGAGCGGTTGCATGCAGATGTCCGGCGGCGGCGTTCGCATTTCACGACGCCATTGCCGACCATATACCGATCCTGCCATCATCGGCGAGTACCGACGCAATCGAGCAAAAGGCGATGCCAGAGATGAAGCCGGCGCTGTGTTTCATCGGCTTCGGCGAAGCCGGCCAAGCCATCGCCGCCGGCCTGCGCCAGGCGAGCGGCGTCGAGCGGATAGCGGCGTGGGACATTCTCTTTCCCCACGCCGCGGGCAAACGGCTTCTCCGCGCCGGCGCGGCGATCGGCGTGCGCTGCGCGCCTTCCGCCGCGGCGGCGGTCGCCGAAGCCGACATCGTCATATCCGCCGTCACCGCGGCGGCCAGCGTCGACGCGGCGCAATCGGTCAGGGCGCATCTTGCCGGCCAGCCGTTTGTACTCGACATCAATTCGGTTTCGCCCGGCCGCAAGCAGGAGACGGCAAGACTCCTCGGCGAGACCGCCCGCTTTGTCGATGTCGCGGTGCTGGCGCCGATTTACCCGGCGCGGCACCAAACGCCGTTGCTGCTCGCCGGCCCGCATGCCGACGCCGTCGCTCCCATCCTCGCCGCGCTCGGCATGCGCGCGACCGTGGCCGGCGCGGACGTCGGCGCCGCGGCGGCGATCAAGATGGTGCGCAGCGTGATGATCAAAGGAATCGAGGCGCTGACGCTGGAGTGTTTTTTGGCCGCCGCGCGCATCGGCGTGGTCGAGCAGGTCGCCGCCTCGCTGAAGAACAATTATCCCGGTCTCGATTGGTCGAGAATGATCGCCTACAACCTCGAACGCATGGCCAACCACGGCGAGCGGCGCGCCGCCGAAATGGAAGAGGTCGCCGCGACCTTGCGCGAACTCGGTGTCGAGCCGCTGATGAGCGCGGCCACGGTGAAGCGCCAGCGCGAAATGGGTCAGATCGGCGCGCAGCAGACCGTGCGCGGGGCGTTGGGCAAAAAGGACGGCGGCGCCATCCTCAACGCCATCAGCGCCGCGGCTCGCGACCGGCATTGATGACCCGCCTCCGCTCGTTCCCGCGATTCATTACTGGCGTCTTTGCTGCCTGATGAACTCCGAGAGCCATTGGTAGGACGCTTTGGGCGCGCGCTTTAGGCTCGCGAAATCGACGTGGATGATGCCGAACCGCCGGCTATAGCCCTCGGCCCATTCGAAATTGTCGAGAAGCGACCAGACGAAATAGCCGCGCAAATTGACGCCTTCGGCGAGCGCGCGGCGGGCGGCGGTAAGATGATCGCGCAGATAGGCGACACGGTCGTCGTCGTGCACGGTGCCATCCGGCGCGACCGGATCGTCGTAGCAGGCGCCGTTCTCGGTCACGTAGATTTCCGGATTGCCGTAACGCTCGCGCAAGCGATGCAGCGCGTCGGTGAGCCC
Organism: Xanthobacteraceae bacterium; assembly: GCA_049512975.1. Classification (GTDB taxonomy): domain Bacteria; phylum Pseudomonadota; class Alphaproteobacteria; order Rhizobiales; family Xanthobacteraceae; genus BOG-931. Next base: position 7,908 of record JBEKWO010000017.1, read on the forward strand.
GCTCGGGTCGATCGGCCAGCCGAAGGCGGTAAAGCGCGTCCCCGCCGGCACCGCGCCGAACCACGCCCCGAGCAGGTTTTGCGGCGCCGCGGCGACATACATCGGCGCGTAATAATTGAGTCCGAAAAAATCGATCGGCTGCTTGGCCGTTGCCAGATCGCCGGGCGCCACCAGCGGCGCGAAGTCGGCGGCGATGGCGGCCGGGTAAACGCCCTTGAACAGCGGATCGAGCACCGCGCCGTTCCAGAACGCATCGAACCGCTCCACGGCGCGGCGGTCGTCATCGCGATCCGATGACGGCCGCGCCGGCTGCACGTTGATCACCGTGCCCAGCCGCAGCTGCGAATGTTCCGCCCGCAGCGCCTGCAGGGCGCGGCCTTGCGCCAGGTTCTGGTGATGGATCGCCGCCAGCATATTGGAGAGCCCGGTGAGGCCAGGCGCATGGCTGCCGATGCCGTGGCCGAACAGCGCGTGGACATTGGCCTCGTTGAACATCGCCCAATGCCGCACGCGGTCACTGAGCCGCTTGGCGACGACGCGCGCGTAGTCGGCAAATTTGTCCGCGATGTCGCGGTGAAGCCAGCCGCCCTCCTCCTGCAGCGCCTGCGGCTGGTCCCAATGATAGAGACAAAGCCACGGCTTAACGCCGCGCGCCAGCAGGCCATCGACTAGGCGATCGTAGAAATCCAGCCCGCGCGTTTCGACGGCGCCGGCGCCGGTAGGCAGGATGCGCGGCCACGCCGTCGAGAAGCGGTAAGCGGAAAAGCCGCCGCGTTGGAGCCACTCCACGTCCTCGGGCCAGCGATGATAGTGATCGCAGGCGACGTCGCCGGTGTCGCCGCCCTTCACTTTCCCCGGCGTGTGGCAAAAAATATCCCAGATGCTCTTGCCGCGGCCGTCGGCATCGACCGCGCCCTCGATCTGATAGCTCGAGGTCGAGGCGCCCCAGACGAAGTCCGCGGGAAATGCATTCTCCATGGCCATGGCTCGGCTCGACGGTAAGGCGCGCGGCACGCCGATCAAGCCCGCGAGTGTCGGCAGCAGTCTACGGCGCGACAGTTTCAGCATTGTGTCAGCGTTTCACCAACTTGCGCGGGACTGAGCGGAGAATGATCCATCAGTGCAAAAGCGTCAGTGTTTGATGCGGCGTTTGCTTGGCGATGGCGGCGGCCAAAAGCCGCTCGCCGTCAGCCGCGCGCGCCAATATTCCCAGGTCCGCGCCACGACGCTCGGCATCGCGTTGATCGCACCGGCAAGCTTGACCTCGCCCGGGCGCAACGGCGCCGGCGTGCCCAGCAGGCAAGCGCGCAGCTGATAGTCGGCGTTCTGGCACAGGAAGATCGCGCGCGAAACAAGTTCCTGCAATCCGCCGCCGACTACCGTTGCGCCGTGGCGCCGCATCAGCACCACGGCGTGTTGCCCAAGCGCGCGAGCGAGCGAATGGCCTTCCTCTTGTTTGCTAACCAGGAGGTTGGTGTCGCCGAATTCGTCGTGCTGGTCCCAGAACGGCGTCGCTTCGCCGATGGTGGCGCCAAGATGAAAGACCGGCACGATCGGCTTGCCGGCGACGCAGAACGGCAGCACCGCCGGGGCGTGATGATGGCAGATCGCCATGACATCGCTGCGCGCCTGATAGATGCAGCCGTGAATGACGCGCTCGGCATAGAGCGCCACCTTGGCCGGCTTCACCGGCTCGGAATCGAGCGTGTATTGCAAAATATCATCCGGCTCGACCAGGAGCGGCGAACGCGAGCGCGAGAGGAGATAACGGCTCGGATCGGCCGGATGGCGCACGCTGACGTGACCGAACGCGTCGAGCACGCCTTCATAGGCGAGAATTCGATTGGCCAGCGCAAGCTCTGTGATGAGGTCGGTCGATTTGTCCGGCACGGGCAAGTCCTTGAGATGGCGGCAGCATCAGCGCGGCTGCCAGCGGAACTTATCATGTCACGCTACCGAGAAAATGGTCACTTCGGCAGTGACCACACCTTGACATTCGTCCCTGTTTACGTTACTTAGTTGCGAATCTTGCCCACCAAAGGACGTCGGCCGGGTGACGCCGGCCGATGGGGCAGGAGCGGTTCCCGCGGGCAGGGGCTCGTCACCTCCGCTCCCGGGCGGCTAACGGGAAAACGCCCGGCCGGCACGATGACCGGTCTGCGACTTTGTCGCTGGACTGGGACAGGTCGCCTTCAGGTAATGCCTGGAGGATGCCACGTCCCAGGAAGCGCGTTCTGGAGCTGAGTTGCGGCGTTGGCTCGCTGCAACAAGTTCCGCGGTGGAACGCCGTCAGGCGAGCGCGCCGCGTTAAGGCGCGAGCCGCGCCCGAAGCAGATGGTTTGCGCAGACTGCGTAAACTTGTCTGCGGTGCGGACCATCGGAAGACATGCGCCTGGCGGCGTTCTGCTTCCTTTTTGTTTATTTGTATTTCGTAGCCCGGGTTGAACCAACGGGTCCGGCCCAAAGTGGCCGGCCCGATGACAGGCTCCGTGAAACCCGGGGAGGTATTCGCCGAGCATGATCGAGCCGAAAGCCGGTCCCACCGCCGGTTCAGGCGTGACGCGATGGTGCTCAGCGGAGTTTTTTTGACGCGTTGTACGGCATGCCTCGGGCGCGCATTGCGCCGCGAGAACATTCTTCTATTCGTCATTGCCGGGCTTGACCCGGCAATCCATGCGGCAAGGCCGCTTGTTCATCGCGTGACTTGATTCGCTGGATTTCAGCATGGACCACCGGGTCAAGCCCAGTGGTGACGAGGGAGAGGAGGCGGGGGGAGCTACTCGGGGCATCTGAGCAAAACGGCAACGCCCCCTCACCCTACCCTCTCCCCGCACGCGGGGAGAGGGAGAGTTCGCCGCGCCGGGTCGTGGGTTTCGTTGAGCGCGATCATCATGAGCACCGATGGCAAGGAACTCGTCCGCGTGACAAATTATGTTGCCGGAATTCGCAGCACCAGTCGAATTTGCCCGTGAGTCCGGCTCGCGGCCGTGGTGCCGAAGATTGGCAATTGACCGGCGCGCCATTTCCGGTCTGGTTTGTTACCCTCGTCGTCGCAGGCAGGACGCAGGGGCGCGGAGCACGATCATGCATTGGACTGAATTTTTCACCAGCGGCGCATCGCTGTTCATTGTGGCCAGGCTTCGACCAAGACGATGGTGCCGTTGCGTATCCTCGCCATCGTCGCGAATTGCTTCCTGATCACCGTCTTCGCCGTGTCGCACTCATGGTTTCCGATGGCGCTGCAAGCCCTCGCGCTGCCGATGAACGGTTATCGGCTCTATCAGATGATCGTCCTGATCCGGAACGTGCGCGAGGCGATCCGCGACAAGCCATCGCTAGACTGGCTCAAGCCGTTCATGACGGAGCGTCACTTCAGCAACGGCGACGTCCTGTTCGCCAAAAGCGAGCCGGCGGACGAGATGTTCTGCGCCGTGACCGGCCGCTATGTTCTCACCGAGCTGGGCATCGAGATCGAACCCGGCCAGGTGGTCGGGGAGCTGGCGATGCTGGCGCCCGACAATCGGCGCACGGCGACGCTGGAATGCGTCGAGGACGGCAAAGTCCTGTCGATCACCTACGAGCAGGTCGAGCAGCTCTATTACCAGAATCCTACATTCGGCTTCTATTTCCTGCGGCTGGCGACGGCGCGGTTGTTCGACAATATCAACCGGCTGGAAAGCGAACTGACGCGGCAGCGCGCCGCGCCGGCGTGAGTCCATCAAGATACTGAAAACATTGCGGTTTTGTTGGACTCTGCTGGACCTTTGGCGGCTGCGTTTAGCAACTTCGAATCGGCCGGACTAGGATGCCGTTGACGACCGAGTCGGCACCGCGCACCTACGTCTTTCCCGGAACGCCATGACACAGAAGCAGATTTCACGCGTGGAGCTGGCGAGCTATCTGCTGTCGCCGGCGCTGTTCGGGATGTTGGTGCTGATGGTGGCCGAAGCGATGCTCGCCGCGGCGACGACCTGGCTCGTCATCAATGCCGCGCGCAAGGTCGCCGTCGGCGAGTTTCTGCTCACCGATCTCATCTTGATCCTTGCGGCGCAATCGGCCTCCTATGTCGCGGGCGTGATCAGCTGGATGTTCGCCGAACGGGCCGGCTATCGCGGCTTCGGCAAGTTCATGCTGCGCTTTGCGCGCGAGAACCGCGGCAAGGTCAAGCTGTTCGACGACAAGCCGGCGCGCGAGCAAGTCGAGCCGTTCCTCACCGGCGAGACGTTCCAGTGCTTCTTCAATTTGATGTATGAGCTCGAGTTCACGCTGAAGCTGTTGCTCGGAGTGGTGTTCAACGCCGTCGTACTGGGAGTCGAAATCGACCTCAGCCTGCCATTCGCCTATGCCGGCGCGTTCACCGCCCTGTTGCTGATGCAATGGGCGCTGCAAGGGCCGATTGCGCGCACCTATCTCGAAAACCAGCGCATGAACAACCGCATCACCGCGCAGGGCTATACCGCGTGGGACAACATCTTCAGCGGCAACCGCTACAACCTGCGGCTCTGGCTCGCCGGCTTCAAGAGCCGGCTGCGCCAAGCGTTGACCGCCCAGATCCGCGCCATCGTCGCGCGCGAAGGCATGAGCGCGATGAGCGGCATCGTCAGTCTCGCCATCGTCTTCGTCACCATCACGGTGGTCGCCGTGAACAATGCCGGCGATACCGTATTGCTGATCGCGCTGGCAACCACGCTGCCGCGGCAGATCGAGATGACCTACGAGCTGCATCTGCTCGCCAGCGGCTGGAACGATTTCATCGCCGTCTGGACGCGATTCGGCGGCGTCGCCGCCAACATGCTGCCGCAGCCCGCGGAAACATTCGACAATCGCATCAAATTCGATCGGCTGGTGCTGCGCGAAGGCGCCGACGCCAACGTCGTTTCCTCGGTGAACGACGCGCTGCGCATCGTGCAGGCGCGGCCGACCGGGCGCATCAACGTGCGCGGCGGCAACGGCACCGGTAAATCGTCGCTGCTGGCGAGTCTGAAGACCGAGATGCGGCGGCGCGCCTTCTATTGGCCAGCGTCGGACCGGCTCGCGTTCAAGTTCGCCGGCGGCGTGGTGCCCGTCGACGTCGAAGACGAGCACGAGGACGAGACGATCGCCAGCAAAACGCCGGACAAGAAACTCGGCTTCTCGACGGGAGAACGGCAGCTCAAATCGCTGGAGGAGATCGTCAACGCGACCGACGCCCAAATCTATCTGCTCGACGAATGGGACGCCAACCTCGACGCAACGAACAAGGCCAAGGCCGACGCGCTGGTCGACGCGCTCGCCGCGCGCGCCCGCGTCGTCGAAATCTCCCACCGCGAGCGCACTGGGTGATTCGAGACGGACCGCCAACCGGGAGCCGGGATTACGCTATGGCCGAGCCGCCAAAAATATCGAAGCATGTTCTATCGCGTGCAGATCGGCGTGCTACGCAACTCCACGGCGACCGCGGCGTGACGACCACCATCCGCGCGGCGTGCGTGATCGGCTGGCCGGTCGAGCATTCGCGTTCGCCGCTGATCCACAACTACTGGCTCAAGCATTACGGCATCGGCGGCGAATATCGGCGCGAAGCGGTGCCGCCGGCAGCGTTCGCGGCATTCATCGGATCGCTGGCGGCGCGCGGCTATGTCGGCGCCAACGTCACCTTGCCGCACAAGGAGGCGGCGCTGGCGCTGTCGCAGCCTGACGAGCGAGCACGCGCGGTCGGCGCCGCCAATACGTTGTGGCTCGACGCCGGCGTGCTGCGCTCGACCAATACCGACGTTGAAGGCTTTTTGGACAATCTCGACGCCTGCGCGCCGCGTTGGGATCGCCGCCCCGGCAAGGCGGTCGTGCTTGGCGCCGGCGGCGCGGCGCGCGCGGTGATCTACGGCCTCGTCACGCGCAGCGTCGAGCAAATCGTGCTCATCAACCGCACGCAAGGCCGCGCCGAGACTTTGCGCCAACAATTCGGCGCGCGCGTGCAGATCGTCCGATGGGAGGAGTTGAACGCGGCGTTGGGCGATGCGGCACTCTTGGTCAACACCACGACGCTTGGCATGCAGGGGCAGCCCGAACTCCCGGTCGATATCGCGCGGCTGCCCGGCGACGCGGTCGTCGCCGATCTCGTCTATGTCCCGGTGCGCACGCCGCTCATCGCCGCCGCACAGGCTCGCGCTCTGCGCACCGCTGATGGGCTCGGCATGCTGCTGCATCAGGCCGTGCGCGGCTTTGCGCTGTGGTTCGGCACGACGCCGGCGGTGACGCCGGACTTACGCGAATTGGTCGAAGCCGATCTGGGTCCACCGCGAAACTTGCGGCGATAACGCGGGAATAACGCATTTGTGTTGGCGGTCGTCAAATTAGGCCCGCTACCATCTGCGCCGCGGGCTGCATTTAATTGCAAATTGGGAGGATGAACGTGACGACGATGACACAACGGATGGTAAGCGCAAGCGCCTTGGCCTTGCTCTTCGCCGCTTCGGTGGCGACGGCGCAAGCACCGGACATCGTGCGCGTGCGCGGCACGATCGAGGGCGTCGATGGCCCGATCTTGAGTGTGAAAGGGCGCGATGGTACGCCGCTGCGAGTCAAGCTCGCGGATGGCGCCCGGATTCTCGCGGTCGACAGAATGTCACTCGCGGATGTCAAACAGGGCGTCTTCGTCGGCATCACCGCCATGCCGCAGCCGGACGGCACCCAGAAAGCAGTCGAAATCCACATCTTCCCGGAAACCCTGCGCGGTACCGGCGAAGGTCATCGGCCGTGGGATCTTATGCCGAACAGCACCATGACCAACGCCAATATCGACAGCGCGGTCGTCAGCGCCGATGGCCAGGAGCTGGTTTTGAAGTACAAGGACGGCGAGAAGAAATTCATCGTGCCGGCGAGCGTCGAGGTCGTCATGTTCGCTCCAGCGGCCGTGGCCGATCTCAAACCGGGCGAAAAAGTCTTCGTCGTGGCCGGAAAAAAACAGGCTGATGGCAGCATCGAAGCGCCGAGCATCGTTGTCGGCCGCAACGGGGTCAATCCGCCGATGTGAAAGCCTTCCGGGCGACCGCGCAGCGACCACCTCGTGGCACGGCAATTGCTCCTTGTCCGCTGCCTGCAATCCAGGCAACGGCACGCAACTCACAGGAGGTCGTCCATGAATCGAGCTGAACTGACCGAGAAAATGCTGGGCATCAAGCGCGAGAAGGGCTGGAGCTGGAAACAGATCTGCGCCGAGATCGGCGGCATGTCGCCGCTCTTGATCACCGGCGCAGTCGTCGGCCAGATGAAGCTGACCAAGCCGCAGGCGGCGAAGGCCGCCGAACTGTTCGGGCTGAGCAAAAGCGAACAGGCGCTGCTCAACGAGGTGCCGCACCGCGGCACCGCGATGCCGCCGACCGACCCGCTGATCTACCGCTTCTACGAATTGGTGATGGTCAACGGCCCGGCGCTGAAGGCGCTGATCGAGGAGGAGTTCGGCGACGGCATCATGTCGGCGATCGATTTCGATCTGCTGATGGAGCGCCAGACCGACCCCAAGGGCGACCGCGTCAAGCTCACCATGTCGGGGAAATTCCTGCCATACAAATATTACGGCGCGATCGGCAACGCGCAGGCCTATGGCTACAAGGAAGAATAGGACGTTGCCATTTAATCCTCCCCGGCCGCGCATTCGCTCCGCAACTTTGACTTACCTCTCCACGATCACGCTGCCATCGATTTCGTCGATGCTGTTGACGCCGGTCAGCGCCATGCTGATGCTGAGCTCGTTGCGCATGATCTCGATCGCGCGGGCGACGCCGGCCTGTCCGCCGGCGCCGAGCCCATAGATATAGGCGCGGCCGCTCAGGCAGGCGCGCGCGCCGAGCGCGATCGCGCGCATCATGTCCTGGCCAGAACGGACGCCGCCGTCGAACAGGATCTCGATCGACGATCCGACCGCATCGACGATCGGCGGCAGCGCCGAGATCGAGGACGGTGCGCCGTCGAGCTGGCGACCGCCATGATTCGACACCACCAGCGCCGCCGCGCCGGTCTTCGCCGCGGCCCGCGCATCCTCGACATCGAGGATGCCTTTGAGGATGAGTTTGCCGGGCCAAATGCCGGCGATCCACTCGACATCCTTCCAGCTCAGCGTCTCGTCGAACTGGCCGGCGATCCAGTGCGACAGCGAGTTGACGTTCTCCACGCCGCGGATATGGCCGGCGAGATTGCCGAAGGTCCTGCGCTTGGCGCGGGCGATGCCGAGCGCCCAGGTTGGTTTGCTGGCGATATCGATGAGATTCCTGATGCGCCGCAGCTCGGGCGGAACGGTCATGCCGTTCTTGATATCGCGATGGCGCTGGCCGAGCACCTGCAGGTCGACCGTGAGCACCAGCGCGCTGCATTTGGTCGCGATCGCCCGCTCGATCAGGGCGCGCACGAAGCCGCGGTCCTTCATGACGTAGAGCTGGAACCAGAACGGCTTGCCGACGGCTTGCGCGACATCCTCGATCGAGCAGATCGACATGGTCGAGAGGCAGAACGGGACGCCGGCTTCCTGCGCCGCACGGCAGGCCAGAATCTCGCCGTCGCCATGCTGCATTCCGCAAAGCCCGATCGGCGCCAGCGCCAGCGGCAAAGAGACCGGCTCGCCAAGGATCGTGGTGTGCGTGCTGCGATTGGACACATCGATGAGAATGCGCTGGCGCAGCTTGATGGCCTCGAGATCGGCGCGGTTGGCGTTGAGCGTTTGCTCGGCGTAGGAGCCGCCTTCGGCATATTCGAAGAACGCGCGCGGCACCCGGCGGCGGGCGGTTTCCCGCAGATCTTCGATGCAGGTCATGGTTTTCATGGCTGGCAATTCCCCGGGTTCAGCACTCCTCGATAGCACAAACTCGCCCGCCGCTCTCAGCCGACGTTCTCGACCGCCGCAAGGAACGCTGATCGCTGCGGGAGCGTTACCATGCCAGGCGTCAAAACGGGGACAACGCGCATCAGGACCGAGATCATGATGGACAAATCGAACACCACTCGGTCGCAGCCACCGAACCACGGCGATTCCGAGCAGGACACGAAAGAGGCCGGCAAGAACCGCGAGCGGAATGAAGGGTGCAAGCAGAGGCTTGACGAGAGCCTCGACCGCGGGCTCGAGGACACATTCCCCGGTTCCGACCCGGTTGCCGTCACCCAACCGCCGTCCAGCACCCACGATAAACGCGTGCCTTAAGGCGAGAAAAATACGAGGTTTCGCGGAGCCGGTCCGCGGGCGTTTGCGTATGCCATTGATTCATCGTGGTATTTAGCAGCGGTAGGGTGGAGAAAGCCTTACTGCGGGCAGTAAGATTACTGAATATTTTTTGAGGCAGATATCACGCGGAACGGGTTAATATCGCCGCTGCAAAGACAGGGCGGCGGGGGAACATGGTTCGCAAGTATTTTGGCACCGACGGCATTCGCGGCCGCGCCAATGGCGTGATCACACCGGAATTGGCGCTCAAGGTAGGGCAAGCCACCGGCATCGTCTTCCGCCGCGCCGGCGAAGATCGCCATCGCGTCGTGATCGGCAAGGATACCCGGCTGTCCGGCTACATGATCGAGACCGCGCTGATCGCCGGTTTCACCTCCGTCGGCATGGACGTGCTGCAGCTCGGGCCGATGCCGACTCCCGCCGTCGCCATGCTCACCCGTTCGATGCGGGCCGACCTCGGCGTGATGATCTCGGCGTCGCACAATCCGTTCGACGACAACGGTATCAAGCTGTTCGGCCCGGACGGCTACAAGCTGTCGGACGAGGTCGAGCGCCGGATTGAAAGTCTGATCGACAGCGATATGACCAAGCGCCTGGCCAAAAGCCGCGAACTTGGCCGCGCCAAGCGTATCGACGGCGTCCACGACCGCTATATCGAATTCGCCAAGCGCACGCTGCCGCGCAACCTCTCGCTCGAAGGCCTCCGCGTCGTCATCGACTGCGCCCAGGGCGCCGGCTATCGGGTGGCGCCGGCGGCGCTGTGGGAGCTCGGCGCCGACGTCATCGCGATCGGGGTCGAGCCGGACGGCTTCAACATCAACCTCGACTGCGGCTCCACCGCGCCCGAGGCGCTCTGCCGCAAGGTGCGCGAGATGCGCGCCGATATCGGCGTCGCGCTCGACGGCGACGGCGACCGCGTCGTCATCGCCGATGAGCAAGGCCACCTGATTGACGGCGACCAGCTGCTGGCGGTGATCGCCGAAAGCTGGCGCGACGACGGGCTATTGACCAAGCCGGGCATCGTCGCCACCGTGATGTCGAATCTCGGCCTCGAGCGGCATCTGCAATCGCTGCAGCTGTCGCTGGTGCGAACGCCGGTCGGCGACCGCTACGTGCTCGAACACATGCGCGAGCACGGTTACAATGTCGGCGGCGAGCCTTCGGGCCATATCATCCTGTCCGATTACACCACGACCGGCGACGGCTTTGTCGCCGCGCTGCAGGTGCTGGCGGTGGTGAAAAAGCAGAACAAGCCGGTGTCGCAGGTCTGTCACCGCTTCACCCCGCTGCCGCAGGTGCTCAAGAACGTGCGCTACCGCAGCGGCAAGCCGCTGGAGAATTCCGAAGTCCGTTTGGCGATCGAGGATGCCGAACAGCGCCTGAACGGCCACGGCCGCCTGGTCATACGGCCGTCGGGAACCGAGCCGGTGATCCGCGTCATGGGTGAAGGCGATGACAAGGCGCTGGTCGAAGAAATCGTTGACCACATCGTCGACGCGCTGACCGACCACGCCGCGTAACCCGCTTGCCGCTCACTCCCGCGACTTGAGGAAGTGCGCAAACGCCTTCAGCGTAATCTCCGAGACGTAGTGTTCGATCCCCTCGGCATCCGCCTCGGCCGACTCGGTCGGAACGCCCAGGGCGCACAGGAGATCGACCACCAGGCGGTGACGCACGCGCGCGCGGTCGGCGAGCGCCTGCCCCTTCTCGGTTAAAAATACCCCCCGGTAAGGGCGCGCGGTTGCCAGCCCGGCGCGTTTCAAGCGCGAGATCGTCTTGACGGCGGTGGCGTGGGACACGCCAAGACGCCGGGCAATATCCGTCGGCCGCGCCTCTCCCGCACTGGTCAGGAGATCGGCGATCAGTTCGACGTAGTCTTCCAGCAATGCGGTGGACTGTGCCGAGCGCGTCTTACCGAAGCGGCGCGCCTGGGTTCCTTCCGCCGGGAGCTTTCCCATGGCGCGATCTTGCCTTCGTTTCGCCGGATGCGACATCGCCAAGGTCATGGTTTCGAACAATCCTCAACTTGAGTCCGGTTCTGCAAGCGGAGACCACACTTTTCTAACCGTGTCAAAGTATAGCATATGCTGTATTGTGTAACTATTGACGCCAAGTGGCAACGTACTTATGATGTAACTGATGCTACACTTTCTAGTTAGTGCTTCATGCACGGCGATATGACTAATTTGACCGCTCGACGGAGGCGGTCGCTATCCGAACGAACCGTCGCCGCGGCGCGCCAAGTGTTGGCGGGGCAGCGTGGCGGATTGCGCGCCTACATGGTCTTCGCCGGGCCCGCGGTCATCGCCTCGATCGCCTATATGGACCCAGGAAACTTCGCGACCAACATCCAGGCGGGAGCGAAGTACGGCTACGGCCTGCTCTGGGTGGTGTTGCTCGCCAATGTGATCGCGATGCTGTTTCAGGCCCTCTCGGCCAAGCTCGGCATCGTCACCGGCCGCAACCTCGCGGAACTGTGCCGCGACCATTTTCCGCGACCGGTCGTTTGGGCGATGTGGGTCGTCAGCGAGATCGCCGCCATGGCGACCGATCTCGCCGAATTTCTCGGCGGCGCCATCGGCCTTGCCCTGCTGTTGCATATGCCGCTGCTTGCCGGAATGGCCGTGACCGCGGTTGTGACCTACGGCCTCCTGATGTTCGAGCGCTTCGGCTTCCGGCCGATCGAGCTGATCATTGGCGCGATGGTGAGCGTGATCGGGCTCTGCTACCTGGTCGAGATGTTCATTGCTCCGGTCGATTGGGCATCGGCGGCCGTTCACACCTTCACGCCGCAGCTCGCCGACGCCGCAGCCCTGTTGCTCGCCGTCGGCATTATCGGCGCAACCGTCATGCCGCATGCGGTCTATTTGCATTCCGGCCTGACGCAGGGGCGGATGCCGGTTCGCGACGACGGCGAGCGGCGCAAGGTTCTGCGCTTCTCGAACCAGGAAGTCATCGTCGCTCTCACCGTCGCCGGGCTCGTCAACATGGCGATGGTGATGATGGCATCGGGCGCGTTCCACGCCGGCCATCCCGATGTGGCGGAGATCGAAACGGCCTATCACACTTTGACGCCGCTGCTCGGTGCTGCAGCGGCCGGGGTGTTTTTGCTGTCGCTCGTCGTCTCGGGCGTGTCGGCTTCCACGGTCGGAACAATGGCCGGACAGATGATCATGCAGGGCTTCGTTGGATTCCGCATCCCGATCTGGGTCCGCAGGCTGGTCACGATGCTGCCGGCATTCGTCGTCGTCGGTCTCGGCGTCAACGCAACGAACGCGCTGGTCGTCAGCCAAGTCGTGCTCAGTATTGCGCTGCCGCTGCCGATGATCGCGCTTCTGATCTTCACCGGCCGGCGCGATATCATGGGCGCCTTCACCAATGGCCGGCTGACCCGCGTTGCGGCCTTGGCCGCCACGGCCGTGGTGCTCGTCCTCAACACCTTCCTCATCATACAGACCCTCGGTGTGGCAATTCCCGGCTTGCCGGCGGCGCATTGACCGGCTTTCAGCCTGCAGTAGCGGGTCGATTATTCGGCGAGGAAAGGTTTTATGGCGGCGTAAACGTCGTCGGGAAATTCTTCGTGCACGGAGAGCTTGCCGCGCGGCAAGCGCTCGGTGCGGACGCGGGGCAGCGCCGCCAAGGCCTCCATCTCGGCGCGCGAGCGCGGCGGCGTCTCGGCGCCATAGACGAGCAAAAGCGGCGAAGCGGTCCGCGCGGCAAGCGCCAGGAAATCGTCCCTTGTCGCCACTCGATCCAAGCCGCCGGTGACGAAGGCCACCGAGGCGAAACGCGCTCCCGGCGCCGCGACGACCTTTCGCTTATCCGCCATTCGCGCTCCGCTCAACGCCGCCGGATCGCTGTAGACGTGACCGGCAACCATCTTGCTCACCACAAAGTCGTTGACGTTGAGGCGATAAAGCAGCGGACCAATCAAAGGCGCCTCGACGACGCGCCTGATCTTGGCGAAGAACGGACGATCGCCGCCGGCCATGGTCGGCAGCGGCCCTCGCCAAGTCGGAGCGACGAGAACGATACGATCCAGCGCACCGGGATGACGAGCCGCGTGGTGCAGCACATAAGTGGCGGCGTGCCCGGCGGCGACGACGCGCGGCGCGGGCTCGGTAATGAGCGATTGAAAGAGATATTGCACGAACGCCGACAAGGCATCGGGCGTCCAGTGCATTGGCGGTCGCGGCTGCGTGCCGAAACCGGGCCAATCGACGGCGACGACGCGAAAATCACGGGCCAGCCGCTCCATGAGCGGGCGCATCTCGCCGCGGCTTGAAATCGAGCTCAAGGCCGGCAACAGCACAACGAGCGGCCCCTCGCCGGCCTCGTCGAGCCCGAGCCCGACCTCGCGGCCTTGCCATGACCAAGAGAAATGGCGGGCGGTGATCACAATTTATCTTACTCCGGGACTGCGGTTGCGCGCCATCGCAGCGCGACGCGGTCCGGACTTCCGATACATTGTTATGGAGCGTTGGCTTAGCCGGCGCTCAGCAATCACCGCGGCGGAAGCCAAAGCCATGCTTGAGCGCGCCGTTGCCGCGCTCAAGGCCGGTGAGACCACGGCGCTTGCCGAATTCAATGACAAGACCAACAAGCAATTCCACGACCGCGACCTCTACGTCTTCTGCACCAACATGGCCGACGGCAAATTCACGGCGCACCCGAATCCGGCCCTGATGGGCACGGACGCCCGCGCCTTGAAGCTCAAGGACGACCCGTTCGGACAGAGAGCCTACGATGCAATCAAGAACTCGGCGCCGGGAAGCGTCATCACGGTGCAATATAGCTACCCGAGGCCCGGAACGACCGAGCCCGTGCCAAAGGAATCCTTTATGACGCGGTTCGGCGACCAAGGCTGCGGCGTCGGCTATTACAAATAGCCGGCCGGGCTGCCATAAGAGGCGAGATCGAACGTGTAGCGAGACCGCCGCTGCGGTCTCGCCTTTTCGTCAGACGGTCTTCAGATTCTCGGCGGCCGATTTGCCGGTCTTGCGGTCCACCACGACCTCGAACGCGACTTTCTGGCCTTCTCTCAGCTCGCGCAACCCGGCGCGCTCAACGGCGCTGATGTGGACGAAGACATCCTTGCCGCCACCGTCGGGCTGGATGAACCCGTAACCCTTCTGCGCGTTGAACCACTTCACTGTTCCGTTGCTCACGGGACACTCCTGCTTAGGAATCAAGATATGAGCCGCGCAAGATGCACGGCCCGGTTCGCTCGAGATTTTGGTGAAAGATCGTCAGTCAGGCGCGTTGTCGCTGCGTGGCCTAGTCGTTCGGCCCGAAAACTCGATCATGCCTATTTAGCGGTATCTGGGATAATCCGCAAGAGCGGGAAAATGGTTCCTTTCGGCCGTGCCAGTTTGCACTTGATTGCGGGTTTCGGTGAATTCGCGCGGTCGGCGGCGGATGATCTCCCCGATCGAGTCGGTGCCGCGCCCCGAAAACAGCCGGCGGTTTGACCGCCATTGAGCGCGATCGGCCGCCAAATCAAACGGTTGCATCAAGCGCAAACTACCGTACGCTAAACGAAGGAACGGCGCGTAAAGTCGCCCGCAACGGCTCATCTTGCCGTGGGGAGGAGCTAGTCGTGCAGATCATCGATCTTTCGAGCGCGCCGAAGACTGGAATTGTTTCGGATCCTGCGAACATGATGCCAAGCATCGAGTATCGGGACGCGCTGCGTGGCGCTGCTCGATAGCTGACTGATGAAGCCTGCGTCCTTCGACTATATCGCCGCCGACAGCCTCGACATGGCGGTTGCGGCATTGGCCGCGGCCGGCGCCGACGCCAAGATCATCGCCGGCGGGCAGAGCCTCGTTCCGATGCTCAATTTCCGCCTGTTGCGGCCGTCGATTCTCGTCGACATCAATCGCATCCCGGGCCTAGCCTTCATCGCCGAGACCGAGAACGACATTCGCGTCGGCGCGCTGACGCGCCACCATCAGCTCGAGACGTCGCCGGTCATTGCCCGGCACTTGCCGGTCGTGTCCTGCGCCATGAGCCATGTGGCCCATTTGGCGATCCGCAACCGCGGCACCATCGGCGGCAGCCTGTCGCACGGCGATCCGGCGGCCGAGCTGCCGATGCTGGCGCTATTGCTCGACGCCGAGTTTCACATCGCTTCGGCCTCCGCCAAGCGAACGGTCGCCGCGCGCGACTTTTTCCTGGACGCGCTGACGGTCGATCTCGCCGGCGGCGACATCGTCACCGAGATCGCGCTGCCGAAATTGCCGCCGCAGACCGGCTGGGGCTTCGCGGAGGTCGCGCGCCGCCACGGCGATTTCGCACTGGCCGCCGTGGCGGTCACATTGACGGTCGTAGCGGGCGCGATCGCGCAAGCCCGCATCGCTCTCACCGGCGTCGGCCCGACCGCGTTACGTGCCGTGGCGGCCGAAGCCCTGCTGATCGGCCATGCGCTCGAACCGGATCTGACCAGCCGCGCGATCGACGGCGTCCGCGCCGCCATCGAGCCCGAGACCGATCTGCATGCCTCGGCGGATTACCGGCGGCATCTCGCTGGCGTGCTGACGGGCCGGGCGCTCGCCGCCGCCTGGCGCCGCGCTACCGCGAGCGCCGCATGAACAAGACGCGCAAAATCACGATCATCGTCAACGGCGAATCCCGGCAAGCGGCCGTAGAGCCGCGGCTGCTGCTTGCCGATTTCCTGCGCCAGACAGTCGGCCTGACCGGCACCCATGTCGGCTGTGAGCACGGCGTCTGTGGCGCCTGCACCGTGCTCGTCGACGGCGACAGCGTGCGCTCATGCCTGATGTTCGCGGTGCAGGCCGACGGCCGCAGCGTCGAAACGGTGGAAAGCCTCGGCAGCATCGGGCACTTGAATGCGTTGCAGGAATCGTTTCACGCGCATCACGCGTTGCAGTGCGGCTTCTGCACGCCGGGCACGCTGATGACGGCCACCGACCTTATCAAAAAATATCCCCTTGCCACCGATGACGATATCCGCGAAGGCCTGTCCGGCAATCTGTGCCGCTGCACCGGCTACGAGCACATCGTCAAAGCGATCCGCGCCGTGGTCGGCAAATCCGGAGACGTTTGATGAAGATGCACGTCCTGTCCGGCGGCCGTCTGCGCGTGCGCAAGACGATGTACGATGCCGACGCCGTGCGCGGCGAAACCATAGACGTGCCGGTATCCTGCATTCTGCTGCGCCACAGCCAAGGCAACGTGCTGTTCGATACCGGCTGTCATCCGACGGTGGCGGAAAGCGCGGAAGCCCGTTGGGGCGGTCTCGCCAAGGTCATGATGCCGGTGATGCGGCCCGGCGATAACGTCGTCAACGCACTCGCCAGTATCGGGCTGCAATGCGACGACATCGACGTGGTCGTGTGCTCGCATCTGCATCCCGACCATTGCGGCTGCAACACCTTCTTCAAACGCGCCACGTTCGTCATCCATGCCAAAGAGGTCGAGGCGGCGCGGGCGCCGGGCGCCGACAAGGCCGGCTATGTCGCCGCCGAGTGGGAGCAATCCGCACCGACCGAAGCGCTCGATGATGAGCGCGATCTGTTCGGCGACGGGCGCATCGTAGTAATCCCGCTGCCCGGCCATACGCCGGGCTCGAGCGGCGTGCTGGTCGCGCTGGAAAAATCCGGGACGTTGCTGTTGGCCTCCGACACCGTCAGTCTGCGGGCGACGCTGGATACCGGCGTCATTCCCCGCAATACCTGGAACGCCGACGCGCTGGTCAAGTCGCTCGCCGAGGTCAGGCGCATCGAGGCGGGCGGCGCCACGGTGCTGTGCGGCCACGACGACGCGCAATGGGCGAGCTTGCGCAAGGGCGCCGACGCCTATGAGTGACGTGGACGAAATCCACGCCCGGCCGAAGATTGTCGGCGCCCGCATCAAGCGCACCGAAGACCCGCGCCTGCTCACTGGGCGCGGCGCCTATACCGACGACCGCCAGCCGGTAGGCGTGCTGCACGTTGCCTTCCGAAGGAGCGATCAGTCGCATGCAAGCATTCGCGGCATCGACTGCTCAGCGGCGCGCGGCGCGCCGGGCGTCATTGCGGTGTTCACCGCGGAGGACTTGAGCGACGCGGTCAAACCGGTGTTCGCGACCTCGCGCATGAAGGATTATTACGCGACGCCAATTGTGCCGCTGGCGCGCGGCAAGGTGCGCTATGTCGGCGAGCCGGTCGTCGGCATTGTCGCCGAAAGCCGCTATCACGCCGAGGATGCGCTCGAGCTCGTCACCATCGATTACCAGCCGCTGCCTGTCGTTATCGATCCGGAACAGGCGTTACGCGCCGGAGCGCCGTTGTTGCATGAGGAAGCCGGTACCAACGTGCTGCTGAGCCGCGAGTTCAAGCGCGGCGATGTCGACGCGGCGCTAGCCGCCGCGCCGGTAACGGTCGAAGGCAGATTCCGCATGCGCCGCAAGACCGCGGTGGCGATCGAGCCGCGCGCATGTCTTGCCGAGTGGGAATCGAACAACGACACGCTGACGCTGCATTCCGCCACGCAAGTGCCGGGCATCGTGCGCGACGCGTTGGCGCTGGCGTTCGGCATTCCCGGCGACCGAATCCGCGTCGTCGCGGCGGACGTGGGCGGCGGTTTCGGCGGCAAAGGTTCGCTCTACCCGGAGGAGATTTTCGTCTGCGCCACAGCGCGGCGGTTGGCGCGCCCGGTAAAATGGACCAGCGACCGCATGGAAGACCTCACCGCCAGCAGCCAAGGTTTTGACGAGATCGTCGACGCCGAACTCGGGCTCGATAACGAAGGCCGGGTGCTAGCGTTACGTGCGGATGTTATCGGCGACGTCGGCGCCTACTCGATTTATCCTTGGACCGCGGCGCTCGAGCCCGTGCAGGTGGTCAGCTTTCTTCCCGGCCCCTATCGCGTTGCGAACTACCGCGGCCGCGTGCAGGCGGTGGCGACCTCGAAGGCGCCGACCGGTCCTTACCGCGGCGTCGGCCGGCCGATTTCGACCTTCGTCATGGAACGGCTGATGGATTTGGCGGCGGCGAAAATCGGGATCGACGCCAAGGAGATCCGGCTGCGAAACCTCATCAGCGCCGACGAGCTGCCCTACAAAGTCGCTTCCGGCATCGTCTGGGACAAATCGGGCTTTCAGGAATGCCTGCACGCCGCTTGCGCCGCGATCGGCTACGATCACCTGCGCGCCAAGCAGAAGGAGCGACGCGCCGCCGGCCGCTGGGTCGGTATCGGCATCGCCTGTTACGCGGAATTGACCGGCATCGGTTCGCGCATCTCCGTCGCTCCCGGCATGCCGATCGCGACCGGCACCGAAACGGCCGTCGTCCGCATCGATTCGGGCGGCGCGGTCACCGCGGCGTTCGGCGTCGCTTCGCACGGCCAGGGTCTGGAGACGACGCTCGCCCAGGTCGTTGCCGAACATCTCGGCGCCCGTTTCGAAGATGTGCGCATCCTGCAGGGCGACAGCGCCGCCGTGCCCGCTGGTACCGGCACCTACGCCAGCCGCAGTATGGTGCTGGCCGGCGGTGCGGCGACGCTGGCGGCGCAAGCGGTGCGCGAGAAGCTCCTCAATGCCGCTTCGCACCTGCTCGAGGCCGCGGCCACCGATCTTGTCGCCGCGGATGGAAAAGTTTCAGTCGCCGGCACCGACCGCTCCGTGACGTTCGGCGAGGTCGCGCACGCCGTCTATGCGGAAACGGAGCGGCTGCCGCCGGAAGCGCGCGACGAACTCGCCGCCACCAAGACCTACGATCCGGTGTTCGGCACCACGACCTCGGCAACACACATCGCCATGGTGGAGATCGATCCGGAAACCTATGAAATCCGCATCGAACGCTTCGCCGTCGCTGAGGATTGCGGACGGCTGGTCAATCCGCTGATCGTCGACGGACAGGTTCACGGCGGCGTCGCGCAGGGCATCGGCGCCGCGCTTTACGAAGAAGTCGTCTATGACGAACAAGGCCAGCTCAACACCGCGAGCCTGGTCGATTATCTCGTGCCGTCGGCCTGCGAAATCCCGCCGATGCAACTGGCCCACCTGGAAAGCGTCTCGCCGACCACGCTGGGCGGCTTTCGCGGCATGGGCGAAGGCGGCACCATCGGCGCGCCGGCGGCGCTGGCCAACGCGCTTGCCGACGCGCTCGCGCCGCTTGGAATTGAAATCAACGAACTCCCAGTAACGCCGGAGCGCCTGTTCCGCCTCATCGAGGCGGCACGGGCGAAAGCCAATCTGTGAAAGAGCGAACATGGATCTCGGACTGAAAGACAAGATCGCCTTGGTGACGGGCGCCACTAGCGGCGTCGGCAGCGAAGTCGCGCTGAGCCTCGCCAAAGAAGGCGCCAGCGTCGCCGTCAATTACCGCGGCTCACCCGAGGAAGCCGATGCGCTGGTCACCGAGATCGCGGCGAAAGGCGGTACGGCCAAAGCTTATCAGGCCGACGTGGCCGATTTTGCCGCGGTCAAGGCGATGGTCGATGATATCGTCAAGGATTTCGGCGGCCTCAATATCCTGATCAACAATGCCGGGCTGGCGATACGGCGGCGCTTCATGGAAACGAAGCCCGAGGACTGGCACCGCCAGATCGATGCCTGCCTCTACGGCGCGATCCATTGCTGTTACGCTGCCGCGCCGCATCTTCATGCCGCCAAGAATGGCCGCATCGTCAGTATCGTCGGCGATTCCTCGCGGATCGGCGAATCGGGTTTGGCGATCGTCGCCGCCGCCCGCGCCGGTACCATCGCCCTGATGAAATCGCTGGCACGCGAATTCGGCCGCTCCGGCACCACCGCGAATACCGTGGCACTCGGGCTGGTCGAGACCCTGCACGACAAGGAGTGGGTCGACGCCAACCGCGACAAGCTGGTCAAGCTCTATCCGCTGGGCCGCCTCGGCATGCCGGCCGATGTGGCGCCGATGGTCACGTTGCTCGCCTCGCCGCATTCCGGCTGGATTACCGGACAGGTGCTCAGCATCAGCGGCGGGTTCAGTATGGTGTGAGGGGGCCGACGTGCTGCATACGGATTTGATCGCCTCCATTCCGGAGTTATTGCGCCGTCAGGCGGCCGCGCGTGGCGGACAACGCGCCTATCGCGATGCCCAGACATCGGTGACCTATGCCGAGCTGCACGAACGCACCGGCAAGCTTGCCGGCCATCTGGCCGATAACGGCATCGCCGCCAACGACACGGTCGCGATCATGCTGCCGAACTCGGTGCAATGGGTGGAAAGCTGCCTGGCGATCGCCCGCGCCGGAGCCATCAGCGTTCCGATCAGTTACGACTCGACCGAAACGGAAATCGGCTATCGGCTCACGGACGCCAACTGCAAGGCGGTTTTCACCACCGCCGAGCGCGGCGATTTGTTCGGCCGGCTGAAAGCCTCCGCGCCCGATCTCAAGACGCTGATCGTGACCGATCGCGGCACCTGCGGCGCGCCGGCGTTGCGCTATACGGACCTGCTCATGGCGCCGCCGCAGTCGGCGCCGCGGAATCCGCCTTCGCTGCACGACACCGCGTTCATTCTTTACACCTCCGGCACCACCGGCCGCGCCAAAGGCGTTCGCCTCACGGTGCACGGGATGTTGTGGGTCACGGCAGCCTGCTGGGCGCCGATCACCGGCATGTCCGACCGCGATACCGTGTTGTCGCCGCTGCCGTTATTTCATTCCTACGCGCTCAATTTGTCGGTGTTGAGCATCCTGGCGACCGGCGCCAGCGAATACATCATGGAGAAATTCTCGACCAGCGACGCGGTGCGGCTGCTCAAGACCGGCGAATTCACCTACTTCCCCGGCGTGCCGACCATGTTCCACTATCTGTTGCAGGCGACGCGCGGCGAACAGAAGGTGACATTTCCCAATGTGCGGCTGTGCGTGTCGGCCGGCGCCATCATGCCGGCAACGCTCAACCGCGAGTTCGAAGACCATCTCGGCATCCAGTTGCTCGACGGCTACGGCATCACCGAAACCTCGACCATGGTGACGATGAACTGGCCGACCGGCGGCCGCATCCTCGGATCGTGCGGCATTCCGCTGCCCGGGCTCGCGGTGCGGATCGTCGATCTCAACGGCCGCGACGTCGCGCCGAACCAGGAAGGCGAATTGATCGTCCACGGTCCCAACGTCATGCCCGGCTATCACAACAAGCCGGAGGAAACCCGTAACGCGCTGCGCGATGGTTGGTATCACACCGGCGATCTCGCCATGCGCGATGAGAACGGCTTTGTGACCATCACCGGACGGCTCAAGGAGCTGATCATTCGCGGCGGCCAGAACATCGCGCCGGCGGAGATCGAGGAGGCGGTGAATAGCTTTGCGGCGGTACTCGACTGCGCCGTGGTCGGGACGGCGCACCAACACCTCGGCGAGGTGCCGATGCTTTTTGTGGTACCACGCCCGGGCATCGCATTGGACAGCGAGGCCTTGCTGGCCCACTGCCGGATTCATTTATCGGCGTACAAGGTGCCGCACAGCGTTCAATTAATTTCCGAGATCCCTCGCACCGGGTCGGGCAAGATCATACGTTACAAGCTTCGCGAATTGATAAAGGGTGAGTCGGCAGGACAGACGGCGTGACCGCACGAGGCGATTTATTGCGAGACGCCAAGACGTTACGGGCCGCTGCAATCGTTCATGACCGAAGGACACATCCACCGCAAGCTGGCAGCAATTCTAGTTGCCGACGTGGTCGGCTATTCACGCTTGATGGGAGCCGACAAGGCGGGCACGCTGGCCGCCCTGAAGCGACACCGGGAAACCGTCTTCGACCCGGCAGTCGCCGCCCACAACGGACGTATCGTGAAGCTGATCGGCGATGGCACCATCGTCGAGTTCGGCAGTGTGGTCGACGCTGTGAACTGCGCGCTTTCAATACAGCGCTCCAGCGCTATTCCGCCGGATCACAGCCCATCCCAGCCCGCCATTGTGCTCCGCATCGGCATCAATCTTGGCGATGTCATCATGGAAGGCGACGACATCTACGGCGACGGCGTCAATATCGCCGCGCGCCTGGAGCCGCTCGCCGAGCCCGGCGGCATCTGCATCTCCTCGATCGTCAACGAGAGCATTGGCAATCGGATCGACGTTCGCTTCCAGGACGGCGGCGACATCAGTGTCAAGAATATCGACCGGCCGATCCGAGTCTGGAAGTGGCGACCCACCGGAACGAGTATCTCCGCGGCCCAACCCAATGCCGCCAAGCCCGAGGCGAACGGCGCCACCGCCTCGATCGCTATTTTACCCTTCACCAACATGTCGGGCGATCCGGAGCAGGAATATTTCTCCGACGGCATCACTGAGGACATCATCACCGATTTGTCGAAGATCGCCGGCCTGACAGTGATCGCGCGCAATTCGAGCTTCGCTTACAAGGGACGCGCCGTCGACGTTCGTGCCATCGGGCGCGACCTTGGCGTACGGTCGGTGCTCGAAGGCTCGATCCGCCGCGCCGGCCAGCGCGTCCGGATCACCGCGCAGCTCATCGATGCGACGAGCGGTGCGCACCTATGGGCCGACCGCTACGATCGCGATTTGACGGATATCTTCGAGGTCCAGGACGACGTCACTCAACGAATCGTCGGCGCGCTCAAGGTCACGCTCAGCCCGGCCGAAAAGGCGCAACTTGCCGACACCGCGACAGCCAGCGTCGAGGCGTACGATTACTCGCTTCGTGGCCGCGAGCTTTTGCTCGGTAACCCGAAGAACCGCTCGACATTCGAGCAGGCGAAAGCCTCCTTCCTGAAGGCGATCAACCTCGATCCCAACTACGCGCAAGCCTATGCGGGTCTCGGTTTTGCGTACATGTTCGATTACCAAAACCGTTGGAGCAACGATCCCGATGCCTCACTGCCGCTCGCCAAACGGTACGCCGAACAGGCGATCGAAAAGAACCCCAAGGAGCCGCTGGCGCGCGCGGTCGCGGCCGTGGCGGCAACGTTCGACGGGGACCTCGACCGGGCGCAGTCCCAGATCGGCATAGCGCTGTCGCTTAACCCGAATCTCGCTATGGCCTACAGCATTTCCGGCAGCATTCGCATGTATGCGGGACAACCGCTGGAAGCGATCCCCCTGATCGAGCGCGCCATGCGCCTCGACCCCGCGGCCAACACGCAATATCTGCACTTCCTGGGCATGGCGAACCTGCTCGCCGGCAAATACGAAACCGCAGCGGCTCTGTTCAAGCAGCGTATTGCCCTTGTCCCGGGAACGGATTTTTCACGATCCGCGCTGGCGTCCGCTCTCGGTCATCTCGACCAGATGGACGAGGCCCGCCGCGTTTGGCGCGAGCTCATGGAGATCAATCCGAAATACTCGTTCAACGAACATTTGAGTCGGCTGCCCTTCAAGCGGCAAGAGGATGCCCAGCGGCTCGCGGACGGTCTCGCGAAGGCCGGATTGTTGAACTGACGAGCTGCTGCAAAAGGCCGCGCTGAGGTGCCGCACCGAACAGCGCGCAGCGCGGCCGGTGCGGATTGAGGTGATGGGCGGCTCGAAGCCAAGAGCGACCATCCATCGCAAGCCCGTGTCTGGCATTCCGACACCGGCCCCGGTTGTCGTAAACGGCCTCTCGTGACACCATCGCCGCAGTGATTGGGTGTCAGGCTTCGAAGCACCATGCCGCGTAGGAAATTCGCCTGGGCCGCACTGCCCGACGAGAGGCTGCTGCAGCTTCGCCTCAAGGACCTCAAGGTCAGGGTCGAAGGCACGTGGCTCGAGGACTGCCTGCTCACGCTTCACGACGAGCTGGCCGAGCGCGGCATTCGCGTGCGGCCGCATGCTTGGATTTCAAGCGAGTGGTTCAGCCCGAACACCACGCCGGGCATCGCCATCCCGTTCTATCTGGCGCATCCGCGGCTGATGCGGCTGGAACGAAAAATGATCATCGATGTGGAGGGCGGCACTTGGTCGGAGTGCATGGCGATTCTTCGCCATGAAGCCGGTCACGTCGTGCAGCATGCCTATCAGCTCGATCGCCGCCGCCGCTGGCAACAGCTGTTTGGTCCCACCTCGAAACGCTATCCGCGCTACTACCGACCGAATCCGGCCAGCCGGAACTTTGTCCAGCATCTACGGCTGTGGTACGCGCAAAGTCATCCGGACGAGGATTTCGCCGAGACCTTTGCCGTGTGGCTGCGGCCGCGCTCGAACTGGCGCACCCGCTATGCCGGATGGCCGGCGCTGAAGAAGCTTAAATATGTCGACGAGCTGATGGCGGAAATCACCATGCAACGGCCGCTGCTCACCCATCGGGAACGTGTCGACCCTCTCAGCCGGCTGTCGGAGACGCTGGCCGAACATTACAAGAAAAAGCAGGCGCTCTATGCCTTCGATACGCCGAAAACCTACGACCGCGATTTGCAGCGGCTGTTCTCCGCCGATCCAAGCCATCGCCGGTCCGAAGCGGCGTCGTCGTTCATCAGGCGCCACCGCGGCAGGGTGAGAGAACTGGTGGCAAAGTGGACGGGCGAATATCAGCTCACGCTCGATGCCGTGCTCGACGACATTATTGCGCGGTGCCGCGAGCTTAATTTGCGCGCGGTCGGTCCCGAGCGCAAACTGGTTATGGAATTTACCGTGGTATTGACCGCGAAGACGATGCATGCGCTGTTCGGTCCGTCGCGGCGAAGGTGGATCGCATTATGAAGCGGCTGCGCGTCCTGGTGCTCGTCCACCCGGACCTGATACCCCCGGACTCCAGCAAGGGGTACAGCGAGCAGGAAATCAATGAGTGGAAAACGGAATACGATGTGGTGACGACGCTGCGTGCCGCCGGGCACGAGGTCCGGCCGCTCGGCGTGCATGACGAGCTCAAACCGATCCGCGACCAAGTCGACGGCTGGAAGCCGCACGTGGTGTTGACCTTGCTGGAGCAGTTTCGCGGCGAAGCGATCTACGACCAGAACGTCGCCAGCTATCTCGAGCTGATGCATATCCCCTATACCGGCTGCAATCCGCGCGGCCTGATGCTGGCGCGCGGCAAGGACCTGTCGAAGACGCTGGTGCACTACCATCGCATTGCGGTGCCGGCCTTTGCCGTGTTCCCGATGCGCCGCAAGGTCCGCCGCCCGGCGCGGTTGGCGCTGCCGCTGATCGTCAAGAGCCTGAACGAGGACGGCTCCTACGGCATCTCGCAAGCCTCCGTCGTCGACACCGATGCCAAGCTCGTCGAGCGCGTCGGCTTCATTCATGAGCGCATCGGCACTCCCGCCATTGCCGAGCAATATATCGAGGGCCGTGAACTCTATGTCGGAGTGATCGGCAACGACCGGCTGCGCGTGCTGCCGGTCTGGGAGCTGGAATTCGGCAATATGGCTCAAGGCGACTGGCCGATCGCCACCGAGAAGGCCAAGCACGATCCGGATTATCAGGAACGGCGCGGCATCTTGCACGGGCCGGCCAAGAACCTCGCGCCTGAACTAGCCGCCCGCATCCAGCGCATAGCCAAACGCATCTACCGCACGCTGGAGCTTGACGGCTATGCGCGCATCGATTTCCGTCTCTCCGCCGACGGCATTCCGTATTTTCTCGAAGCAAATCCCAATCCCGAAATAGCGGAGAGCCAGGAATTTGCCGCGGCGGCGCGACACGACGGCATCGCCTACCGGGATTTGCTGCATCGCATTCTGGCGCTCGGAATAAGCCGGGCTGCCTTGACCGTAACCGCGAGCTAAAGCGACACGCCCACTGATGGACCCGAGACCATGATGCCCAAACGACTTCTCGACGACGCCAACGAACTGTGCCGCTTGGGCGTCGCCGAACTCTCGGCAGGCTTCTCTGCCGGAAAGTTTACCCCGTTGGAAGTGGCGCAGGCGACGCTGGCGCGCGCCGAGCAAGTGCAGGAGCGCTTGAATGCCTTCTCGCTGATCGATGCGGAGGCGGCGCTGGCGATGGCGACGGAGTCGACGGCGCGGTGGCGAAGCGGCGCGCCGCTGTCGCCGATCGATGGTGTGCCCACGACCATCAAGGACATCGTGTGGGTCAAGGACCGGGCCATCAGGTACGGCAGTCGCACCACATCGACCCAGCCGTGCACGCAGGACGCGCCGTCGGTGAAGCGGCTGCGGGCCGCAGGCGCGGTGTTCATCGGCATTACGACAACCCCCGAATTTGGTTGGAAAGCGATCACGGAAAGCCCTTTGACCGGCATGACCCGAAATCCCTGGAATCCGCAGATGACGCCGGGCGGCTCGTCGGGTGGCGCCGTGGTCGCCGCGGCAACCGGCGCCGGCGTGCTGCATATCGGGACCGACGGCGGCGGTTCGATCCGGATTCCGTGTTCGCTCACCGGTGTGGTGGGATTGAAGCCGACCTTCGGTCGCGTTGCCGCCCATCCGCCGAGCGCATTCGGTACCGTTGCCCATATCGGGCCGATCGCCCGTTCAGCGGAAGATGCCGCCGCGATGCTCAACGTTATGGCCGGGCCGGATATCGACGACTGGAACCAGGGCGTCGGTGAGTTGCCGCCGCTCGCATGGACGCACGGCGTCCTCAAAGGAGCGCGCATCGGATTGTGGACCACACCGCCCCGTGGAGAAGTCGATTCGGAGGTCGCCGCCGCCGTCGCCAAGGCAGCCGGCAGGCTCGAGAATCTCGGCGCCCATGTTGAACCCATCGAACTGCCGGGCGAAGATCTGGGCGGGATATTCCGCACCCATTGGTATGCCGGAGCGGCCAACCGCTTTGCCGCGGTGCCGGCAGAACTTGCGCATTTGTGCGATCCCGGGTTTGTCGCTGTCGCCAAGGCCGGCTCGACCATATTGGCGTCCGCTCTGGTCGCCGCCCAGGGGCGTCGCGCAGCCTTCGGCGCTGCCATGGACAACCTCCTGGCGAAGCTTGACTTCATTGTCTCGCCGGCGACCCCGATCCCCGCCTTCGTCGTCGGCCCCGAGATTCCCGGCGATGTCATTCTCGATCGGAGTATCAACGCCGGCAGCTTCGCCTTTCCGATCAATCTCAGTCAGCAGCCGGCAGTCTCCACGCCGTGCGGCTTGACAGCCGCCGGCCTTCCCATCGGCCTGCAGTTTGTCGGCGCCAGAGGCGCGGACGGCAAAGTGCTGTCGGCGGCGCGCGACTTCGCGCGCGGCACTCGATAGAGCGTTACCGGAGAAAACCGCAAAATTTCCGCCTTCATCGGAGCGATGCCTGAATCCGGCCGCATAAAATAATGCCCCGCCCCGGGAGGAGAACAGGGGCGGGGCTTATACCGGCAATTGATGAAGGCGGAACCGGTATGTGCAAAAAAATATTCCATTGCGCCGCACGAGAACAACAGGGGTCACCTCGGGCAAATTGTCCCAAGGGCTCAGGTCGGCGTTGCGTTCAGCTGGCGCTCCCTACGGGACCGAGTGAAGTTAGCGAAATCAATGATTTAGAGCTAGGTTTGGGCAAAGAACCAGTCACTGAATTTCAAAGTGTTTCGGCAATGGCGCCCAAACCCTTTCAGTAGCGGTTATTGACTGGCGTCGGCCATTGCGTGCCTTCGTCCGTCACAGGTCGCGGCGCCTGAGTTTTTAGCAAGGCCATTACCGGAAAGTGCGCTTACCGCCGTGTTCAGCACCATGACTGACCGTAGTTAATGGTGCCCAGGAGAGGGGCGACCCAAATGAGCCCGATCAATAGCTTGTCGTGTCCCACCTTTGCCTAGTGTCCCATTTTATCCCAACGCTTATTTTCGAGATTGTCCCACCGGTCCTTAGCGGCTCTTACGGCGCGTGCCGGCCGCAGGAAGCTCACCCATGGGTCAAATCGAGAGGTCCTGGTTGTGTGTGGTGCCAAGGATTTGTTGAACACCCAGAATTAGCCACAGCCTTCGTATCGCTGTTTGAAGTTGCGAGCCTGGGCTGAGACGCACACCGTTATGCCCGGCTCAGAACCGGGGGATATTCGGGGATTTTAAATCTGAGCCCGGGCGGCCTTGACCGAGCCTTTTCACCGCGCATCGCGGCATTGGTCCTGGCCGCCTTTGTTTCGCTCCTAGGCCACAAAATGCGAACTTGCAGCAATCATCTGGGGATGGTATAGACTTTACTGTACACGGCACCCATCCCCCCGACATTCCCCCGAGGTGCCATGTGCAGTCTCCAATGGCCCCGCCGTGGCGTTGCGTATCAGCGGCGGGGTTTTTCTTTGCCCGATATTTCTCGTGCGGCACAGGGGTTCTCACCACCAGCACCCCATAGGATTCGCCGTATGCCTCTCTGATCCTAGCGGGCTCTACTTCTGATTCCTCTTCTCCGCGACCGAATTCACGCTCGTTGCAATTCATCAGATGCAGAAAAGCCGCGCAAATCCTGCCACTTATGGCAAAAGCGCCGATTTGTGCCGCGGATCACATCCTCAACCGTGGGGCGAGAGTAAGAATTTGCGTAGTGCTCCGAACATGGGAGGGAGCCATGAGCACGATGAGCCTGAATGTCGCCGTTCATCCGCATCGCAGGTTGCGTTGGAGCCAAGTGAAACAACGCCTTGTCGAGTGGCGGCGCCGCGCACGTTCGCGCGCCGAACTCGAGATGCTCAATGACAGGGTGTTGCAAGACATTGGCATGTCTCGCTGCACGGCTAATTTTGAGGCTTCCAAGCCGTTTTGGATGGCCTGATCACAGCGGCGTCCGTTGCCGCATGGCCCTAAGAGTACTGCGTAACGGATATTCGGTCGCATGGGCAACGCATTTGCTGGTCGCATTTACGTCGTAGCTGCGACCAGGAACGGGCAGACCGAATTTTGGGCAGCCGCAACGCCACGCAAGACGTCGGCGGTGGCAGTCCAGCAACTACTTCCAGCGGGATGGATGGCCGTTCCTACGGGCTGGCGCCTCACCCCCGAGAAGGTTGCGGAATTAAACATGTCCGCCAACAGCGTGCGCAAACTAAAATAGGCTCCCTGACCATCGCTCAATACACGGCCGGGGCACCAAACCCTCCACTCCCTTCTTTGAACTTTCAGGCTCCGCAGTCGCCTAAGCCTAAAACTCAGCCCACTCACGTGCGCGGGGCTTTTCTTTGTCAGATTAGTGCTTACATATGATATTTGCCTCCCCAGATATTATATCGATCAACGCCACAAAGGATGGGGTGTTTTTGCGGCACCGTCGCCGCGCAGGAGAGATTTGTTATGATTTCAGATAAGGCCCGACGATGGGCAGAAGCGGTTTTCAAAAAGGAAGAACGCGATCGGGATGGTCAAGCGGCGATGACCGAATATGAAGTTCAAGCCCGGCGTCAGCCCATGAGCCTTTATCGAGTGCGTCTGGTGCCTCCGGTTTAGCCCTGCAATCGGATATATCGTTCGAACCTCACGGCCTCGGGAATATCGCCGTGGCCTGGGCGGCCTCCGGAGGGTAGACCGGTGTGAGTTCGAGTTCCCCATCCTTGGGGATGAGCTGCCCGATGAGGTTCAAGAGACCGATCTGCGACCCGTCCGGTCCCAACTCGAAGGTCCCGTCCAGAGTTTTCAGCCGACCCGAAAGGCTGAAAAAGGCTTCTCGCAACGCCCGTTGGTCGAGGCTCTCGGTAACCGAGAGCGCCTTTTCGATGACGAGGCCGGTATTGTACCCCGCCAGTGCATTGAAACCGAACTCGAGTTGCTCGCCTGCGTAACGCTTCTCGAATGCGGCGCGAAACTCCTTCAGGTTCATGCCGAAGTCGGGCTTGGCCTCGTAGGTGGTGGGGGTCACGTAGGTGAGCACGTATTGTAGACCCCTGGCTCCTACACCGTGCAACAGCACCCCCCGTTCAATTCCCGGATAGATGCCGAACACCATTGGAAACTTGACTCCGCTCTCAAGAAGATTGCGGAAGAAGGCGATCTCGTTCGCTGGATAGCCGAGGCTGATCACGAGGTCCGGCTTGGTCGCCGCGATATTGTTGATGATCACCGTATAATTTGACGTCTCGGTCGGCACTCCGCTGTCGAACACGAGATCAAGCCCGGTCGCGGCGGCCGCCTTGACGCCGTTGCGCACGACTTTCGCCTGGGTCGCCGTGAAGTCGTTGGTGCAATACACCATGGCGACGCGCTTGACGCCCAGCTTGGTCGCCTGCGTCGCGATGTACCCGACGAGCACGCTCGCCCACGGCTCCGAGGATGGTGCCGATACGGCGACGATGTACGGATTGTCCGGAGAGAACAGGCTGGCCCCAGTCCCGGTCTGATCGATGAGCAGGCGCTTGTTGTTTCGCGCGATCGGCACGGCGACCGAGGTGAGAACGGTGCCCGAGTCCGCGATCAACAGATCGACTTTGTCGCGGGTGATAAGCTGATTGTAGAGCGTTGCGGCGGTCGAGGTCGAGCTTTGGTCGTCGTAGTCGATCAGCTCGATGGGAATCTTCCTGTTGAATGGTCTGACGAACGCGCCGCCCGCGGCGTTCTTCATCTCGACCCATAGCTGCAGGCCGCGATGGGCGGTCAGCGAGATGCTGGCATAGCGCCCCGCGGCGGCATAGAGCGAGCCAAGCTTAATCGATGGCGGCGCCTCGGCGGCGTGCGCCGATCCGATGCAGCAGAATGTGTGGAAGAATGCCGCTGCCGCGAAGATCCAACAGGTTCTCATCGCGTATTGACCGGCAGCCAGGAGTGCCGAGATCGACATTGCTCCTCCGACCATGGATCAGGCCTCCTGATGTGGCACCGCACCTTGCGCCATGATCTCGTCGTTGTGCTCGCCAATGCGTGGGGCGGGGCGCCGAATCGGCGGTCGCACGCCGTCGAACTTGATGGGAAGGCCCACGCATGGCTTGCCGATCCCGGGGACTTCCTGAAGGATCTCGACCGCGTCGGTTTGCGCTTCGCTGGCAAGTTCGGGGAAGGTGTTGATCGGGGCGCAGGGGACGCCCGCGGCCTCCAGCAGCTCGATCCATTCGGCGCGGCTCTTGCCGCGCATGATCGCGTCGATCTGCGGCATGAGTGCGTCCCGGTTGGCGAGGCGCTGCGCATTGGTGCCAAAACGCGGATCGTTTTTCCATTCCGGCCGCCCGAGCGCGCCTGCGAATTTCGCGAACAGGCGGTCATTCGCCGTCGCCACCACAATCTCGCCGTCGCGTGTGTCGAGCGCCTGAAACACGATGATCCGACTCGACCCGGTCCGGTGACGCGCCGGCGCCGTACCCATCGCCTTGTAGGCGCCGAAGCTGAGCTTGAGCCAGCCAAGCGCGGTCTCGAACAGCGAGGTGTCGACGAGGCAGCCCTCCCCGGTGAATTGCCGGCGATAGAGCGCCGCGACTACGCCGATCGCCGCCCACATGCCGGTGCCGAGATCAAGCAACTGCACGCCGATCCGCGTCGGCGGCGCCTCAGGCGCGCCGTTGACGCTGAACAGTCCGGCAAAAGCCTGCACGATCGGTTCGTAGCCGGGCTTCATCTTCATCGGACCGGTGTCGCCGAACGCCCACAGCGAGCAATAAATCAGCCGCGGATATGCCGCGCGCAGAGATCTGCCGTCGAGGCCGAGATCCTCCATCGCTCCCGGGCGCATGTTCTGCACGAGCACGTCGCACTCGCCGATGTACGTCTTGAGCCAGTCGATCGCTCCGGGATCACGCAGATCAAGCGCCAAACCCCGCTTGTTGTAGTTCATGGTATGAAACGTGTAGGACGCATCCGGGGTGAGCGGCTCGCCCCAGTAGCGTGTGTCGTCACCGCTTTCCGGCCGCTCGACCTTGACCACGTCGGCACCGAGACTCGCGAGGATTTGTCCCGTAGAGGGACCCGCCACGTTCTGGGCGACCTCGATCACCTTTATTCCGTGCAACGGCAACATCGCCGGCCTCACTTGATCCTACAGCATCTCCGGGCGCGCCGGCTGATGATCCTGCCGGACACCGTGAGCATCCGGTCGCCCCTATTAGTGTACGCCTACCGACCCTCCGGGAAGGTATCCTATTCGGTAGATTTTCGTCGCTATCTGCCCAAAAGCTGAGCGGCGACGAAAGTATCTACCACGACGACCAACCGTGATTGGCCGATTGTCATCGGCGCCTGACTGGAGGCAAACGGAGCAGTGCGGCACGCCGCAAGGCGGTGTCGTCAGTCCTCTGTTAGCCAACCTGTACATGAACCGGTTCCTGAAGCATTGGCGGTTCACCGGATGCGGGGAAGCGTTTCGAGCGCAGATCATCGCGTACGCCGATGACTTCGTCATCCTCAGCTGCGGTCATGCAGTGGAGGCAATGATGTGGACAAAGGCGGTGATGACAAAGCTAGGGCTGAGTCTGAACGAGGCCAAAACTTCGATCAGGGACGCCCGGAAGGAACGCTTCGAGTTCCTTGGTTACTCGCGCTGATCTTCGCCTTGATCCGCTGCACACTCTTCTTGGATGGGCTTGCGCCCAGATAGCCGGGGGGCGGAGAACGCCCACTCGGCATTCCGACGATGGCGACATCGTGATCATCGATGATCCCTTGAGTTCGATCGATGCGCTTTCGGACAGAAACATCCAACGGGTCAATGACTGGTACAACACTAACTTTCCGATGCGCCTCGACAACAAGCAGGAAGGCGCCATCATTGTCGTCATGCAGCGTCTCGACGACCTGGATCTGACCGGCACCCTACTCCGCTCCTCCTCCGAGAATTATGAGCGGTTAAAAATTCCAGCGACTGCCGAGCAGAACGAAAGAATCCAGATCGGCGACAAAAAGTATCATTTCCGTCGTGCTGGCGATGTTCTTCACCCCGAGCGCGAACCGCTACCGTATCTTGAAGCGATCCGTTCTCGTTCACCTGAAATGTTCGCGGCCCAGTACCAACAAGCTCCATTCCCGCGCGGCGGCGTCATAATTCCGCTGAAGTGGGTGCGCTACTACGATCAACTGCCGGATCGGACGTCATCTTCCCTCGTCGTTCAAAGTTGGGATACCGCATCCGGGGTTGGAGTATCGAACGATTGGTCGGTGTGCACCACCTGGCTGCTTCATGACCGTAGGTATTATCTGATGCATGTGTTGCGCGAACGGCTCGATTATCCATCCTTGAAGGCCCGAGCTATTGCGCATGCTCACGAGTACAAACCCAATAAAATTCTGATCGAGGATACTGGCGTAGGCAAGGGGCTCGTGCCTGAACTGAAAAACGCCGGCCTCACGGCAATTGCGGTCAAGCCAGAGGGCAACAAGAAAACTCGCATGTCAATCCAATCGGCGAAATTCGAAGCTGGCTTGGTATTTTTGCCGAAACAAGCGTGGTGGCTCGCCGATTATGAGGCTGAGCTGTTCAATTTTCCGAACGTACTTTTTGATGACCAGGTCGACAGCACTTCTCAGGCTTTGGCCTGCCCTCACTCCACTTTTAGTATACTGGCACTCGCTGATGGCATGGAAGGACTAGTCTATGGGCTTGCGTTTCAAAAACTTTTGCCGGGGCGGTAATCGGCGATGGGAACGTAGGCGCGGCGTGGAGGCCTGACAACACTAGGTGCGCGGTTTTGCTTGTAAGCGTGGTGCGCAAGCATCACTTGCTCCCAAGATCAGACGCAGTCGAGAGATCGGCGCCGTCATGACGGCGGCCCTCGGTTTTGACGGCGGGGTTCCGCGGAGCGCATTGCAGGGCGTTGGAGACTCGGACGACGCGGCTTCGTCTTGAGCCACACCCGTTATCCTTCCTTCACTTGCCGGTTCCGTAGCCACGCCCCGGGGCCACCACCGTTCTCGTCGATGAACTTGACGCCGGCCGCACCTTCATTTGCCACCGTGGTGGTATCCGTGGATGCTCTAATTGGATGAGAATTCTCAGGCTGCGATCGGATTGATCCAGCGCAATCCCTGAAACCGCGCAAAATCGCCGTCCGTGGAGTAGAGCGTCAGCCCGTGTTCCACCGCCAATGCTGCGAGATGAGCGTCTGGCACGAGGTTACCGTGGACGCCAGGTAGCGTAAGAAATTTGCCCAATATATCGGCGTGCCGTTCCGTAGCTTGCGGTACCCAAGCCGTCTCAGATGAAAGCCATGCGCGCACTTGCTGCCAAGCATCGCTAATTGGTTCAGGCTGTTCGAACACACGCGGATTTGTGACCAGGCGCAGGAATGCGAGCAAGCTGGCCCAAGGTAGGCCGACCGGGGCAGAAGCGTTCAGTTGTTCATCAAGCCAATCCCGCGCGAGATTGTGCTGAGCGAATGAGCTCACATGCGCATAGATGAGGATATTGGCATCGATCAGTATCACTTGAAGCTTTCGCCTTCGACAATGGCGAGCGCCTCGCCAATGTTGTCGATGCTGGCGATGCGCACGCGACCGAGCGCCACCGCTCGCGTGCGCAGGGACTCGCGCGTTTTACGTCGCCTGCCCATGTCGTCGAGGCCACGACGCAGCGCTTCGTTGACTAGGTGTTTCAGACTGATGCGACGGCTGCGGCGCAATCGTTCGAGCGTCGCGGCCACATCATCATCGAGGGTCAACGTGGTTCGCATCATCGAGTCATATGCGGGTTGATGTCTTGATGTCAACCGGGCAACGATTTTGCGCCGAGGGCACGGTTTGCGCGAAGCGAAGGTAGTGAGCGCCTGAGGGCTGGCGGCCGCGGATCAAGCACGGCTGCTTGGCCACGAATCAGACGCTGGCTTGGCGGACACGAGCTGCCGTACCGCCTTGAGCAGAATGAATCCCCAATCCGTTCATGCCGCCGTTCGCTAACGCCGGTCCAGTGGACCAACGTCTGAGTCACTTCATCGGATCGATGTCGATTTTGCTGCCGCTGGGCGGCTCGGTCGCCGAAGTGCGGCGGACGCAGGAGAAGACCCTGTTTGTGCCGATGGAGGCCGTTCCCAGATCTAGCGACTCCTAGCTCTTTTTCGGTTGCCGCTTTCGCAACCGGACCCGGCCCCGCCGTTTTCATTTCATGCTGCTGCGTGGTCGATGATCGGTTCGATCTTGTCGAGCTTCTTGCCGATCTCGCGTTTGGCGATTTCCACATCGTAGCGGTTCTGTAGATTCATCCACAGTTGTGCGGAGGTGCCGAGAGCCTTGCCGAGACGCAGCGCTGTATCGGCGGTGATCCCGGTTGTTTCCGCCGCGATGCGCTCAATACGCGTGCGGGGTAGATCACAAGCCTTGGCAAGCGCGCCAGCAGACAAATTGAGCGGGAAAAGAAATTCTTCTCGCAAAACTTCGCTGGGATGCATGGGAGCAAGCTTTTTGGCCATTTTTGTCATTCCTATGGGCGGTTATTCAAAGTTAGTGGTAATCGACGATCTCTACGTCTTTCGGTCCTTCATTAGTCCAGATGAAGCATACCCGAAACTGCCCCGCAGACGCCGACGCAGCCGACGGTGTCGAGGGACCATTTGACGCCAGCTACCGGTATTCGGTAGTATGCTGCACTGCAATATGAAGACGAAGCCAAAGCGGCGACGAATTTCGCGAAGCACGGCATCACCTTTGGTTTGGGTTCAAAACTCCTCCTCTGCGTTTGTTCCAAGCACTCGGCAAGCGTTTATCGGCTGCGTTTTGTGTTTGCTTTCGTCCCCAAAAATTCGTATATTACGGATATCACATGTATTACGGACGATCAGGAACAACCTATGTCCATCGTGACCTCTGCCGAGTTTCAGCGGAATTTGGGTCTCTACCAGGATAAGGCTCTCGCCGAGCCGGTGGTTATCACCAAAAACGGGCGCGAACGGCTCGTGCTTGTTTCCGTCGAGGAATACCACCGCCTGAAGCGTCGCGATCGCCGCGCCCTGGCGGTCGAAGATCTGTCAGCGGAACAGATTGTCGCACTCGAAAAGGCTCGCATGCCCAAGGGGCACGAGCATCTTGACGCTGAATTGAAAGACTGGAGACCGTGAACATTCCACAGCCGGAGCCGGGCCTTGTTATCCGGTACTCCTATTTGTGGCTCAGCGAATATCAAGCCGGACAAGAAGAGGGCACGAAGGACAGGCCGTGTGCCGTCATTCTCGCGCTAGATGATGAAGACGGTGAAACGCGGGTTCTTGTCCTTCCAATCACCCACACGCCGCCGTTCGATCCGTCGA
This sequence comes from Xanthobacteraceae bacterium, assembly GCA_049512975.1. Classification (GTDB taxonomy): domain Bacteria; phylum Pseudomonadota; class Alphaproteobacteria; order Rhizobiales; family Xanthobacteraceae; genus BOG-931. Next base: position 44,032 of record JBEKWO010000017.1, read on the forward strand.
CAGCCGTCGAGATTCCGCTGCACACCAAGCAGCGTCTCGGATTGGACTTCGAGCGCTCATGGATTGTCCTAAGCGAGGCCAACGAATTCTTCTGGCCGGGTGCGGATTTGCGGCCGATCCCCAATGCCGATCCGAGCACAATCGCTTACGGCTTTCTCCCGCCTCGGCTTTTCAATCATGTGCGTGAGCGTTTCGTTGCTTTCGTTAAAAGTCGCAAGGCCAAGCGCGTGACACGGACTGAATAATATTAGCCAAGCAATCCTTTGGCGGGCCCACCGTGCACATGCGACGATTATCATGGTCTCAATTGGTCAGCAAAGAAAGCGTACTAGGCCAGATCGTAACTGGCGGGAAGCGATACTCCGGCTTGAGGGCGCCTATTCCGAAAACACTCTCCGCAGCCTCGACGCAGTCGAGATGCTTGCGTCGGCCGACAGCTTTGCGATCGTCGCCTTCGGCGACTCGATTACCGACGGCACGGCTTCAACCTTGAACGGCGACGATCGCTGGCCGGACGTGCTCTTACGTCGCCTCCAAGCGATCTACGGAAACCGGGTTGCCGTGGTCAATGCCGGCATTGGCGGCAACCAAGTAGTGGGGCCGCCGGAGTACGGACCGCAGAAGCCGTTTCCCGGCGGGCCGTCGGCACTAATGCGCATTGACCGCGACGTGATGGAACTGTCGGGCGTGTCAGCGATGATCTGGCTCGAAGGAACCAACGACTTCAGTCGTAACGGCAATGCATCGGTCGAGACGGTGATCAACGGCATGAAAGAAATTGTCGGCCGCATTCGCGCAAAGCGGCCGGAGCTTCGCGTGTTCGGCGCGACTGTCTTGACCGCGCTCGGCTCCACGAGCGCCGCTCACGGCTTCCCTGAGCAGGACGAGAAACGGCGGGCGCTCAATGATTTCATCCGCAAGTCCGGATTGTTCGACCGGGTGGTCGATTTCGACCGGGTAACGCTCGACGCGCAGTCCGGCGGTCTCAAGCCGGAATTTGTACCGGAGAGCACGACCGGCGGACCGGGCGATAGGCTGCATCCTAATCACGCGGGGTACCTCGCAATGGGGATGACAATCGACCTCAATCTATTCAAGCGCACTCCATAATTGTTGATGGCAACTTTGGGTCAACAGCGCCGTTTCGAGTGAGCGCCAGCGACTTCCGCAATTCCCCTGAGAGCTGACATTCGCGTGCGCCGCAACATCGGACGCGCTGGGCCACTAACGGGAGTTATGCTGTCGGCCGCGATGTGGGTAGCCGTTACGGGCTTGCTTCCTAGCTAGTGTACGCCGTAGCGGGCAAATTGCTCGGCAATGTCAGGGATTATTGCCTTGGCAGCAGAAATATCGGTATCGGCACCAGATCTATCTTGTTTCTCCCTTGCCAAGCCACGACCGTATAACACGATAGCTTTATTCAGACCGACCATTTTTGGATCGTTCTGGAGTGCTGCATCATAATCACCTACCGCCTTATCGAAAAGGCCGGCTTTCAAATAAGCGAAACCTCGAGTACCCAGCGTGGCGGCATTGTTGGGGTTAAGACGTAGTGATTCATTGCAATCGGATAGTGCATCGGTCAAATGCCCGATGACAACTCGTGTCCAACAACGGTTATGCAGCGCCACCGCGGAGTTGGGATTTAGCCGGATTGCCTCGTCATAATCGGCAACGGCGCGCTCGATTTGATTCTGTTCCGAATAAGCACGGCCGCGGTTGTCAAAGGCAGTCGCCATAGTGGGGTTGAGCCGAATCGCTTGATCGTAGTCCGCAATGGCACGATTGAAGTCCCCAGTGGCCGCGTAGGCATTGCCGCGATTGTAGAGCGCCTCCGACAGACCATGTGCGTTGCCTCGCCCTGAATCGATCAGCGCGGTACACCCCGAGATTTGCTGCTCTGTCGATGCATCGTTCTTGCCACTGCACCAATCAAGTTGTTGCGAAAACGTCGATGGACCCGAGAAGCTTACGCTGTAATAAAATTTCGTATTGCCAAAGCACAGACTTACGACAACAACACCAACGACCGACAGTAACAACATAATGGCGATATTACGTAACCGATTACGAGATGGCGCCTGTTCCCTTTTTGGAGGCACATATCGTCTGCGTCCAAACGTCGACTGACCGAACGGCTTCATATCGGACTTCCTGTGCTTGACGAAACAGCAATAGCTTGGATCAGGGAATTTAGCTGCGACTTAGCTAGTAGAAATAATTGACGGACTGATTGATGAAATTCCTCACACCGTAAGACGCGGAGACACTTTGTATTAACATTTCTCAAGCAATCGAATGAACCTTTCGCAATGCGGCAATTGATTGCTGCGAAGCGCCGCTTTAGGTCAACACCGCCGGATCGCGCGCAGTTCAGCCACGTCCGCTATGCCTCCAATCGCTCCCAAAATGGTGCGCCGCGGCGAACGTCGAAAGGGGCCAGCAGCGGGCTCATGCACTCGAAATCGGTTGTCAGGCGTGCAACTCGTCAAGCAGCCCCTTGGCCTTTTTCAGATCGAGCGTATCGAAGCCTTCGGTGAACGAGCCATAGACCGGAGCGAGAAGATCACGGGCCGCATCCCGCTTGCCCTGATCACGCCAGAGCCGCGCCATGCTCATCGCCGCGCCATGCTCATCGCCGCGCGCAGTTCCAAGTCGGATAAGGCCTCGGCGAACCCCATCGAGATGCCGGCGCCTACCGCAGCCGCGAGCCCGACCAGGAATGTCGACCAGGTGTGGGTGACCTTCACGCACACACCGCCAATATGGCATCTCTGGGCCTTTACACGATCGCAGGTTCGTCACCACGGCTGATGCGGGTATTATGGTGCAAACGGCACAAACGGGTCTGACGGTATCGCGCCGCGGGCCACCGACCATGAAACACTCGTCCGAGAATCAGCAGCAGGAGGTACTTGCCGGTCTCGTCGAGCGCGTCACGTACCATAATGCCGAGAACGGCTTTTGCGTTCTGCGGACCAAGGCGCGCGGGCATCGTGATGTCGTGACCGTTGTCGGCCATGCCGCAACCATTGCCGCCGGTGAGTGGATCACGGCGTCGGGCGAATGGGTCAATGATCGGACACACGGCCAGCAGTTCAAGGCAAGGTTCCTGCGCACATCGCCTCCGACCTCGGCCGACGGCATCGAGAAGTACCTCTCGTCCGGCATGATCCGGGGCATTGGCCCGGCCTACGCCAGGAAGCTCCTGCGCGCCTTCGGCGAGAAGGTCTTTGACGTGATCGAGGCGGCGCCGGACCGGCTACGCGAGGTCGACGGCATCGGGCCGGTCCGCGCTGCCAGCATTCTCGCCGCCTGGGCCGAGCAAAAGGCGGTGCGGGAAATCATGGTCTTCCTGCACAGCCACGGTGTCGGCACGGCGCGGGCGGTGCGCATCTACAAGACCTACGGCCCTGACGCCATACAGGTCATGACCGAAAACCCGTATCGCCTGGCGCGCGACATCCGCGGCATCGGCTTCAAGACGGCCGACGCGATCGCCATGAAGCTCGGCATCGAGAAGACCGCCATCGTGCGGGTCCGCGCCGGTATCTCCTATGCGCTGACCGAGGCCATGGACGAGGGCCATTGCGGCTTGCCTACGGAAGAGCTGATACCGCTTGCCGAGAAGCTGCTCGAGGTCCCGCAGGAGCTCATCCGCACTGCGCTCGATCTCGAGCTGCAGGAGGGCACGGTGGTCGCCGACCGGGTTGGCGAAACACCCTGTGTATTTCTGGCCGGCTTGCATAAGGCGGAGCGCGCCATCGCCGAGCGGCTGATCCGCCTTGCGAACGGCAAGCTGCCTTGGCCCTGGATCGATCCCGACAAGGCCTTGCCGTGGGTCGAGGGGCGTATCGGTCTTGCCCTTGCTGAAAGCCAGGTCGCCGCAATCCGGCTCGCACTGATGTCAAAGGTGCTGGTCATGACCGGCGGCCCCGGCGTTGGCAAAACGACCATCGTCAATGCCATCCTGCGTATCCTCGCGGCGAAGGGCACCCACCTTCTGCTGTGCGCTCCGACCGGCCGCGCTGCGAAACGCATGACCGAGGCGACCGGCTTTGAGGCCAAGACCATCCACCGGCTGCTGGAGGTCGACCCCAAGGGCGGCGGCTTCAAGCGCGGCGACGACAACCCGCTCGACTGCGACTTGTTAGTTGTCGACGAGACCTCCATGGTCGATGTCATGCTGATGCAGGCACTCATGAAGGCAGTCCCAGATAGGGCTGCCCTTTTGATCGTTGGCGACATCGACCAGCTTCCCTCGGTTGGGCCCGGCCAGGTGCTGGCCGATGTCATCTCGTCCGGCGCGGTACCGGTGGTGCGCCTTACCGAAGTTTTCCGGCAGGCGGCCCAAAGTCAGATCATCGTCAACGCCCACCGCATCAATCAAGGTGTCATTCCCGATCTTCGCAAGCCCGAAACCGAGAGCGACTTCTATTTTGTCGAGGCTGACAATCCCGAGACCGCGGTTCCGCGCATCATCGAGCTGGTCAAAACCCGCATCCCGCGCCGCTTCGGTCTCGATCCAATCCGCGATGTCCAGGTTCTCTGCCCGATGAACCGCGGCGGCGTCGGGGCACGCTCCCTCAACATCGAGATCCAGGCCGCATTGAATCCGGCGGGCGAGCGCAAGATCGAGAGATTTGGCTGGACTTTTGCGCCCGGCGACAAGGTCATGCAGATCGAGAACGACTATGACAAGGAGGTCTACAACGGCGACATTGGGTTTGTAGCGGACGTTGAGCCTGAGGAAGGCAAACTCACCGCCAGCTTCGACGGGCGCTCGGTCACCTACGGATTTGGCGAGCTCGACGCCCTGGTGCCGGCATACGCCGCGAGCATCCACAAGAGCCAAGGATCGGAATATCCAGCCGTGGTGATCCCGGTCATGACGCAGCACTACGCCATGCTGCAGCGTAATTTGCTCTACACCGGCGTCACCCGCGGCAAGCGGCTTGTCGTTCTGGTTGGGCAGAAAAAGGCCATCGCCATCGCGGTGCGCAACGTCTCGGGCCGGAGGCGTTGGTCGAAGCTGAGCGAGCGGCTGGCAACGAAAACGTCTATGAGCACGGATCATAGAAGGTTAGAATGATGAATTCCAGCAAAGCGCATAAAATCTGGATCGAGCAGTGCGAGGCAACTCAAACGATCAGGGCTCGATTTGGACTCAACGCAGCTTTCGATTATATCGTCGGCGAGAAATTGATAAATTTTGCCGACGCGGCATTCCGTCATCGCGATTTTGCGCAAGAGCTGCCGCGATTTATTTCAGAAGTGAGAAGAATGTTCACTCCCGAAGAGATCGCGGCGCAGCTGACGCGCATCGAGCGCAATCGGAACCAAAAAGACGAAGACGTTGTGGACGAGGACGATCCTCTTGATGAGGATCCGGCGAGTATCGCAGAGCGAGCTCGGCAGTTCATGACGATCAAGGAATTATTGACCGCAACTACGCTTGGCACTTCGTGACCAATTCGAGCTTGCGAAATGCCCTTGGATGAATGAACTCATGCAGGTCCCCTGGCACTAGCCGACATGGCAGGTCGGATCATGAGAATGTATTTGTTATGATGATGCTGGCACCCGTTCTTACGCCACGTGGTTTGCTGACCCTGCGGCAAGCGGGTGAGGGACTAGCGTTGGAGCCGGAACGGGGCACGCGGCTGGAGAAGGCGTTCATGCGAGGGTCCGGACATGGACTCTTGTGTCTGGGCGCCGATGAAGTCGGAACAGCTCTCCCGCCGGTGCTGTCGTATTGGCGGGAGGTTGGGGCGTGCTATGTGGCCGCGCTCTGCGCACTTCCTGGTGTTGCCGAAGGTGCTACCAAGCCGCGCGTATCCATTCCCGAAAAGAACGAATTGGACCAGATCGCCGCGGCCGTTCCGCCCATGATCGGCGCGGAATACCTGACGGCAGATGTGCTGGCCGATCTGTGGCGCAGCATGGATGCGGCTTTCGATGCCGAACTCGCGGAAGCCACGCTCTCCGTCCAGGAGTTCCTCAAGCGCCGTCATCCGGCCTGGAACCTGGTCGGGCGTGTACATTTCAACCTTGCCGAGAATAGGAAGGACGAGGAGGCTCCATTTGCCTTTCTGGCGACCTATACGACACGGCTTTCGGCTGCGGCCAAGGCGCAGCATCTGCCGCTCGGGAAGGCTTTGCAGGAGTATGCCGGCGCGAGGAATCGCGAGCGCCTACTGTCGCTGCTAATGCCGGTCCAGCGCGCCGGCGAACACTGCCCTTGGCTGAAGACCATGATCGACGCGGGCGAAATTTTTCACCCGCTGCGCTGGAGCCCGCAACAGGCACTGCAATTTCTTAAAGACGTTCCCGCGCTCGAAAGCGCCGGGGTGGTTGTACGGATGCCGGCCAGTTGGCGCATGAACCGCCCTGCACGCCCGCAGGTGAAGGCAACAATCGGAGACAATGCCCCATCGCGGTTGGGACTGGATGCGCTGCTCACCTTCCGGATGGAAGTGACGCTCGATGGCGAAAGCCTCTCGGCGGCCGAGATCAAGCGATTACTGGCACAGTCCGACGGGTTGGCGTTGATCCGTGGCAAATGGGTCGAAGTCGACCATGACCGATTAGGCCGGACTCTTGAACAATTCGAGGCGATTGAGCGCCGCGCTGTCACCGAAGGCTTGTCGTTTGGTGAGGCGATGCGCATGCTGGCCGGAGCGAGCATCGCCGAGGACGGGACCGCCGGACAGACCGACATTGACTGGAGCCAGACGGTAGCTGGTCCGTGGCTGGCGCAGACGCTTGCCGCTTTACGCAGCCCCGAAGGGCTCGCGCGTATAGATCCCGGTCGGTCTTTTCGGGGTACGCTCCGCCCTTATCAGCAGGCTGGGGTGCAATGGCTCTATCTGCTCACGCAGCTCAGGCTCGGGGCCTGCCTTGCGGATGACATGGGGCTCGGCAAGACGATCCAGGTCCTGTCGCTGCTGCTGGTTCTGAAGCACGAAACGAAAGTCGGGCATAAACCGTGTCTTCTGGTGGCGCCAGCCTCGCTGCTTGCCAACTGGGTTTCGGAGGTTGCGCGTTTTGCACCGAGTCTCAAGGCAATCGTGGTGCATCCCTCGGCAGCGCCGGGCGAGAACCTGAAGACCGACGGCGCCGACAATCTGGCGGATCTCGATCTGGTCATCACGAGCTACGGATATCTCGCCCGCGTACCATGGCTGAGTAGCGCAGCGTGGCGAATGATGGTGCTTGACGAGGCGCAGGCAATCAAGAATCCATCGGCCAAGCAGACGAGAGCCGTCAAGCAATTGCAGGCCGAAATGCGCATTGCACTCACCGGAACGCCAATCGAGAACCGGCTCGGCGACCTCTGGTCAATCTTCGACTTCCTCAATCCTGGACTGTTGGGATCGTCGAAGCATTTTTCGGCCTTCGTCAAACATCTCGCCGAACGGCCTCATAACTCCTACGGACCACTCCGCGATCTTGTACGTCCCTACATCTTACGGCGCTTGAAGACCGACAAGAGCATCATTGCAGATTTGCCTGACAAGACCGAGGTGAAAACCTTCTGCCCCCTGAGCAATAAGCAGGCGGCACTTTACCAGCAAGCGGTACAAGATTTGGCAAGCCATCTCGAAGATGTTGACGGCATCAAGCGCCGGGGCGTCGTTCTGGCCTTTCTCATGCGGTTGAAACAGATCTGCAACCATCCATCGCAGTGGCTCGGCGACGGCGCATGGATGGAGGAGGATAGCGGCAAGCTTGCGCGTTTACGCGACATCGCGGAGGTCATTGCCGCCAAGCAGGAGAAAGCGCTGATCTTCACCCAATTCAAAGAGGTAACGACGCCGCTGCAGGCATTCCTGGGCTCCGTGTTTGGGCAGCCCGGTCTCGTTCTGCATGGCGAGACGCCAGTCAAACAGCGCAAGGACCTGGTGCGGCAGTTCCAGGACGACGACAACGTCCCGTTCTTCGTGCTCTCCGTCAAGGCAGGGGGTACTGGCCTCAATCTCACCGCAGCCTCGCACGTCATCCATTTCGACCGGTGGTGGAACCCGGCTGTGGAAAACCAGGCCACCGACCGGGCCTTCCGAATCGGGCAGAATAAGAATGTACTTGTGCACAAGTTCATTTGCCGTGGCACGGTCGAGGAAAAGATCGACCAGATGATCGAGTCCAAGAAGCAATTGGCTGGAGATTTTCTGAGCGCCGGGGCGGACACGCTGCTGACCGAGATGAAGGACGCGGAATTACTCAAGCTTGTCGCTCTCGATCTAAATGCCGCGATGAAGGAGGGGTGATGGATGAGCTACTTCGGATGGCGGCCCTATGTGCCGGTAGCCGAGAAACGGCGACAAGCAGAACGCAAACTTGCTAAGCTCAAGAAACAGGGACAATTCGTTGCGCCTGTGACGATCGAGGGCCGCATGATTGCCAAGAGTTTCTGGGGCAAATCGTGGTGCGGAAACCTCGAACGATACAGCGACTATGAGAATCGCCTTCCGCGTGGCCGCACTTACGTTCGCAATGGCTCTGTTGTCGACCTGAAAATAACGAAGGGCGAAGTCGCCGCGATGGTCGCGGGTTCTAAGCTCTACGAAGTCAAGATTGCCATCAAACCTGTGACCGCGACGCGCTGGAAGGCCATTTGTCGCGATTGCGCCGGGACTATCGATTCATTGGTTGAGTTGTTGCAGGGCCGGCTGGCCAAAGGCGTCATGGATCGGATCTGCCGGGAGGGCGATGGCCTATTTCCCGCGCCGGGCGAAATACGGCTGTCCTGCAGTTGTCCGGACTGGGCCGACATGTGCAAGCATGTTGCGGCGGTGCTCTATGGCGTCGGTGCCCGGCTCGACGAAATGCCTCGCCTACTTTTTGTGCTGCGCGACGTGGATGAAAGTGAATTGCTCGCGAGTGTCGAACAGGATCTTCCGCTGACAAGAGCAACGCTGAGCGCGGAAAAGGTTCTCGACGACAGCGATGTTGCCGCCCTTTTCGGGCTGGAAATGACGGAAACCACCCGTATAGATGCTCCCGCGCCGACCGCCCCAAAACCGCCGCCGCGGTCGAATACGCCTAGCAAAAAGCCTACCCAATCGAGATCACCAGCCGTCAAGAAAAGAAACTCATCTCGCATAGCGCGGACCAAGCCCGAGCCTAAGTGGGCAGTGCTCGTGCATGCCCGGAAAAGGCGCGCGCAGCGGCGGCTTAAACATCCCGTATGACTGTACCGGCCGAGTTAAACAATTTCTGTTCTTCCTTCGAAAGCCGCACTCTGCGTCGTGTCGCCCAATTGCAGATTTGCCCCTGCCGAATCTCCCCGAATTTGCTGCGATGCAAAAGGTCGTTCATGGCCCATTTCGACGTTCGCCGCGACGCATCAATACTTCCGCAGTTCGAACACAAGCGGACATTGCGCGGAGATTATCGACCCGTGTCAACTTCAGGATCTATACTCGACGCTCAAGCGGATACAGTTGATCTTCGCGCCGGCAAACCCAGCAATTTCCGTGTTTTGGCGTCGAGCTGCCAGTACTCGCCGCACGCGGTCAATCGGTCGTTGAGATAAATCTCGGCCTGGTCCAGCCGATCCGCGAACGTCGCCGGCTTGTCGTCACGTCCGCTCCAGAAATCATTGAATAGCGCTCTGACCAATTCGCGACGACGCTGGATTTCCTGCTGGTCAGGTGAAATGGAGGCCACACCAGTGACCTGACCGTCCTGGCCGATCTTCGCATCAGCGGCGACAGCGGAAATCGCCGTCGGTGTTGCAGTGGCAATTTCGGTCGCGGTGGCAACGGCTCCGCCCCCCTCCGCCACGCTCTCGGCGCGACTTTCAGCCGCGATATCCGATACAAGAGGCGGCGCTCGCGAAAAAATATCGCTAAGCTTCGTGAATGCCGCAGCGATCCGCGCGAACCACTGCAAGATACTTCCCACCGGGCCTCTCATGGGGTGACGCCGTCAGCATTGGAGCACCAATATTCCGTAACCTCGATCTCTCCGCAATCGAAATCCTAAATTATCCCCGCTGATCGGCAGAATCTATGCACGGAATAGCACCGCCGTCTTTCGAGACTGGCCTCAGCCGACAAAAACGACCGCGTATTCGCTTTTGCCGGTCGGCTGAGCGTGACGCGTTTATTTGCTAAGCGCAAGAAGCGGAAGAAGGTGCTCGCGGCTGCGGTCGGCACGCAGCCGCTCGCCCATGGCCTGGGCAAGCTGCCGGAGCGTTGATTTCCATTGACGTGGTGTCGCGCGCGGTCGTGTCGGCGGCGAGAAATGACTTCGCGGATGCCGTAGCCGACCCAAACCCCAACCCCAACGACGAAGCCGAAGATCCGATGGAGAGCCCCATGGCACAGCCGAACAATTTGAGCCGGTCCCTCATTCATCGCATGAACTCCCTTCTGGGCCGGCGACCCGCTCGCAGGTTGGCTGACGTAGCCATTGTTCTCCAAATCGACCGGAGAACTCGCTAAATTCTAGGCCACCTTTGCTGCAAAACGCTTCACCTTGATCGACTGTGAATAAGCGACGAACCGGGACCCCTTAATCGTTTCTTCTATCCATCTGACTTTGTTGGCGGATCCTCAAATCTGATGGGGTCCCAACCGGCGCGGATCGGAACCCCACCACTGCTCGTATTTCGGATTAGAAATCAGCTTGATAGTTCGATTTCGATTGGGGTCCCGATCCGGTGCCGAACCACACGCTTTGATCGTACTTCAGCTTTCATACTTTTTAACAGGCCCTGCTCGATTCGATGTAGGAGCCACGAATTTGTAACTTCCAAAATCTCATATGACACGTATCCATCCGGTGAAGGCCCTGCGCACCGAAAGGGTCCTGCGGACGGTGCGGGCTCCGAATTCCGCGGATCGCGATTTGGAATCTTGTAAATAAGCCTCCCTTTGAAATGAGCCTCCGCTCGCCG
>JBEKWO010000018.1:0-54659 GCA_049512975.1 Xanthobacteraceae bacterium
TCGTCTTCCCAATTCGACGTTGTGCCTACCATGGTCGGCCCTCCAAAAGCCGACCACCCATGAATCATTGAAAAACTGATTTGGGAATCCCGTGCCGCTAAAAATCTGCCAAAGTAGTGCTAGGCTGCAAGCCCGAAATCAGCCTGCCTTATTCAAACTGACCCACTACCCACTGGCTACGTGCCCTCCGCCCGCCCCTTCCCACCGCCCTGGACGATCGAGTGAGAACAACAACGCCTGCTTTATCGTCCGCGATAATACCGGCCAGGCACTCGGGTATTTCTATTTCGAGGATGAGCCCAGCCGACGATCAGCGGCCAAGCTGCTCACCAGGGACGAAGCTCGGCGGATGGCGGTCAACTTCGCCAAGCTGCGGGAGTTGCTGCGCCGAGATGGCTGAAAGGCCGCATCGGTTGAGAGGGAGCGCAAGCCTCGGCGCTAATCTCATTGACCACAGCTTGCGCGAGTGCTGGATTATACAATTGGTAGGTCGCGAAGCACCTGAAGCGGTGAAGCGCCCCAATGACAGACTTTAAGCTTATCGGTACACCACGGGGGGATCTCGGCGGGAATCTTCGTCTTAGATACGGCTCTGGACCCGACGACCCGACGCCCTTCATCCTAACACTAACTCCACAGTACGTGGCACGCGCTATCGGCAAGCCACCGACTTACGCTGAGATCCAGAAATATGCCGAGCGGAACACCGACAAGCTAGCGGCCATAGCAGTGTTTGAAAGGGGTCGCGGGTTCACCACCCACACCCTCGAGTAGTTTGTAGTGGCTGCAACTTTCAGTTTCTCAGTCGGGTTCGCTGTATCTCCGCCCGGATGTCGTACACGGAGAACAACTCCATGCTCGCGTTCACCGATGCGCAGCTCGTCACGATCCAGACCATTGCATCACCGCTGCCGCTACAGCTACGCAGCGCCTTCCTCGAGGCCCTCGCCGCCCAGCTGGGTGACCGCGATGTTGGCGATGGTGAACTGCATCGTTGTGCGCTAGAGGCGAGGCGATTGGTTACCCGCGCCCGAGCGGTGAATGGCCGGTGAAAGCGGCTGTTCCAGCTCCCGCACGCCGTTTCCCACCGCCGTGGACGCTCGAGGAGCACGCGGAGTGCTATCATCATCGTCTACGAGCGCGACGATAGCGGCGTGCAATTTTAACGTGGAGGTCCAATATGGCTCACGACAGCGAGCACCTCAAAAAACTAACCGACGCGCGTGATCGCGTCGTTGCGGAGCGGCGCCAAATCTCCGACGCTTTGGCACAGGAATATAAACACGGCCACTCAGTAGAAATGCGCGAGCGCTTCATCAGCATCCAAAACACGATCGAGGCCATTGATCGAGCTATTGCGGATGAAAGGCGCATCACGAGCGGAGACAACTCGGTGCCGCCTGGTGGCGCGTAATGCTACAGTTTTAGGCGCCGGGTGGGCGTTGCAGTCGAGTTGGCGTAACTGGAGTGACTCCGATGCGAAGGAAAATCCTTGCAGTCGCTGCGGCCCTGGTGCTCGGCACGGCGACGATGGCGCCGGACATGGCTGCCGGGCGTGGCGGCGGAGGGCACGGCTTTAGCGGCGGCCACAGAGGCTACAGTTATGGCGGCGGCTACCGTAGAGGCTATGGCCATGGCCGTTATGGTCGCGGCTACGGTTATGGCCTCTTTTGGTATCCCTATTACGGATACGATTATGGCCCGACTGATACGTTCGGCGACGTTACGAGCGCGACGCCTCCGCCAGTCGGGTTCGTGCCAGAACCACCGCGTGCGCCGATCATCTGCAAGGAGACCGTAACAGTTCCATCAGAAGATGGAGGAACTCGGCAGATCAAGATGATACGTTGTTAGGATAGGCGGGGAAGTGAGCGGATGGCCGTGAACTTCGCCAAGCTGCCGAAGCGCTGCGCGGAAAGTAGAGCGGGGCGGGCGCCTGACCCTCCGTTGTAACCTTAATCTCAGAGTGCGGTGGAATGTTGGGAAGTGGCGTGCTCCTGCTTTTGCCGGGGCAGCGCGTCTTAGTCCTGCGTTTTCGACGCCTGCCTTTGGCCCCAAGCGTTGCGTGCCTCGCCGCGCTTGGGGTTCCTGCGGGGCCCTGGCTACGCCGCTCGTAGACGGCTCGCCCCCCTGGTGCCAGGCGCGCATCCCCCAACACGATCTCACTTTGCACTTGCCAAGTTGAGCGAACATCAGCATCCCGAAAACATTGTGGTTGGCGCTGGGACACGAGCAAATGGCATGGTTCGTTCACTACTGGGATGAGATCAACAAGCGCAACATCTCCTCCAGCGAGATCAGCACCCAGGAGGATGCAATGCAGAAAGCGTGTAACCTAATGCAGCAGGGGCACGTCATCTCTCACGTCGCTGGCCCGAACGGTGAACGCATCGACATAGTCGATATCCGCAAGTGGTGCTCTGCGCACAAGCACTAGTGCGTTCTGCCGCGAGGAGCACACGGAGAGCTTTATCGTACGCGATGCCAACGGGCAGGCGCTCGGTTACTTCTACTTCGAGGAGGAGCCCGGCCGCCAGGCGATCGGCGGCCAAGCTGCTCACCAAGGATGAGCCCGCCGCATGGCGGTGAACTTCGCCAAGTTGCCGGAGCTGCGGCGAAGGCCCTCTAGCAGCGCCCCACACCGCCGCAGCCGTGGCCGCCGGGTGCCTACGCCTCTGCGAGAGCTTTCAGCCACACCTCGACGGCGTCCTTAGCGCCAAAGATCACTTCTTTCGTGAGCCTCCCGTTTGACCACTTGTGGGAACTGAGGCGGCTATTTAGTTGGGCGCGGCCGTTTTCCTGGCTTCACAAGGAAGTATTTGAGTACGAATCCGCCTCGGCGCCCGTGAAGCGGACCACCACAACCAAGGCACGTTATCTGGCGCTCCGGCGCAGCCCGGGCTCGGACTCTGACAATTTTGTATGCGGCCCCGCACTTGGGGCAATCGAACAATATGGTTTCATGTGCGGCCATGCCGGGAAATTGGAATTATGCGGCAGCTCGCAATTGGAAGCGGCCAAGACCGGAGCCCAGGAGGAATGACGGAAGGTTCGGTCAAGGCCGCCCCATCCGGCAAGCCGGACGATGGTCTTACTAGGCCGGACAGACGACAAGCATATTGCGGAAAATGGGCGATGGCTGCCTCAATGGGGTGCGTTGTTCTCGCGCGTTCACCCTGGGTTCATTTGAACAATGACAATTTCGGTAGGTTCGGGTTATTCCCAGGAGAAATTCCATGAAGAAGTTTACTATTGCCTTGGCGGCCTTCGTTTCGCTTGGCCTCGCCGTTCCTGCCTTTGCGCAGGAAAAGAAGGACACGATGCCAGCCGAGAAGATGGTCGTCCACCACCACCATCATCACCATCATCATCATCATCACATGATGAAACCAGAACCGAAACCGCAATAGCGGCCATTAGCGTTGATGAGCGCGGGGCGAGCGTCGCAGCCTGCACCGCGCCGCTTTCCGCCGCCTTGGACGATCGAGGAGCCCACCGAATCCTTCATCGTGAAGGACGCGAACGGTAATACGCAAATGCGCGTGCGAAAAACCACTCCTATATTAGGTGGCACTCCAAATGGTACTAACCATCGCCTCGCTAATGCCGCTTGCGCCGCTCGGGATCACACTGGTGGTAGCGGTGATGCCCCCACCAATCCATCATCAGTCTCCGTAACGCGCGTTTTTCACACCGGCGATGTTTCGGTCTTGATCCGACCAGTAGCTGCCGCGCGGTGGAAGGTTTCAAAATCCTGCTCTGTCTTGTCGGCATAGGCGATGGCGTATTTGCCAAGCGCGGCGTCAAAAGCATCCGACTTGCCGAGATATCCGGCAATGCGGGGGGCGCCACCGGCCTTGGCATGTGCGCGAGCAAGCGTTTCACCGCAAAGTCTGGCATAGAGCTTGAGTAGGTGGGCGTTCATCGACGCTATATCGACCGCAGCTTTCATGTCGCGAAGCTGGCGAACGTAGTAGTGCCTTCCTTCCGGCCCCTTCGTCCAGCCAAGGAAGATGTCCGAAGCCGCCTGTAAGAGGCGCTGGCCAACGACCACCCGTTCGCCCCTGTCGCGCCAAGGCAAGGGGCCAGCGGGAGCTGCGGGGCCAGCGAGCACGGACTTGCCAGCCTCTTTGATTTGGAGAAACACTGGCTCGTTCTGCTCGCCCATCATCAGAACGACATAGCAGCGCGTGCCGACGCTGCCGACGCCGACGACCTTGATGACGGCGTCAACGAACCGTAGCCGCGCGAACAACACCTGTTCGCTCCAGCGGAGTGTCTTAACGTAGTTCTTGAAGAAGAGTGCGGCGATGGCGGGTATATCCATGCCCGGGGGATGATAGATCAGTGGCGGCTGGTCGAGCAGGCGGACCTTCCCGCTCTTGTGCGTTGTGAGCTTGTGGAAGACGTACTCGGAGGTGTGGTGCTCGGCTGCGACGACGACTTCCCTAAGGCGCCGAGAAACGGCGGGGTCGTCCTTCACATCGCGCAAGATGCCCTCCCAGGTGACGGCAGCATACCAAGCATCCAGCGTATTCTCCTCGGCCGCGATTGCCATCTCAGTGCGGTAGGCCAGAGCGGCGGCAGTGGCGATGTCCCGCGCACGGGCATCAGAGATGCCGCGCCAGCGCGCTGCGAGAACAAAGCTGCCGACCAAGCGTTTGAGGTCCCACTCGAACGGCGCCCGAAAGGTCTCATCAAAATCATTGATATCGAATATAAATTTGCGCTCTGGCGTGGCGAAACCGCCGAAGTTCAACAGGTGCGCATCGCCGCAGCACTGGGTCACGATACCGGACGACGGCGCGTGGGCAAGGTCGTTCGCCTGGACGGCGGCAGCGCCCCGGTAATAGGTGAAGGGGGATTCGAGCATCCGTGAATGGCGGATCGGCACCAGGTTCTCAAGCCGGTCCTCATCGGAGGCAACGATGAACGCCACCGGATCACGGCGTTGGGGGAGCTTGCCAATCGCGGCGTGGCTATGGCGAGGGGTGCGCTCGCGCAGAGCTTTGCCGACCGCGCGGTCCTTATTGGCGAGAGATTGGCCCGGGAGATGAACCCCGGCTTTGCCCCCAACAACCGAAGGGACGAATTGCGGACGTTGGGTGGTATTCCTGGCCATGAAATTAACGGCAAGCGTCGCTATGCAGAGCAAGCCAGGATTTTTCCTCGGCTATGCATTGGTGCCATGACATAGATCAACTGTGCATCAGTCGGTAAATGACGATCAGCGGCAATGTCCGTTCAGGGTGGTGATCTCAACTGATCGACGCAACACTTTATCTTAGGCCCAAAAGATGGAGTGTCTGGTGATCAGTCAAAGATTTCGTCGAGGTTTCACTGCGGCAGAGAAGACGGAGTTGTGGGATCGCTGGCGGCGAGGGGAGTCGCTGAACGCGATTGGGCGAGCGTTTGGTAAGCCGTCATCGTCTATTTATTTTCAGCTGGCCCCGCACGGTGGGATTCGTCCTCCGCCACGGCGTCGCTCGAGGTTGGCATTGACGCTCTCGGAGCGCAAGGAGATATCCAGTGGCACTGCGGCGCATCAATCGGTACGATCGATGGCGAAGTTGTTGGGCTGCGCGCCTTCGACGGCAAGCCGAGAACTCAACCGGAATGGCAGCTATGATCGATAAGGTCTGGCCTCTGGCGGCAAGGGCTAAGGTGAGGGAGCTGCATTCCGCCGCTGCCGTTTTTTCCTCCCTTCGTAGTATTTTTGATATGCGGCGATCCAGTCAATCGCAAAAGCTTGCTGTGCGGTGGCTATATCGATTTGCCCATCACAGACCATATCGCACAGCAGTCGCTCGAGCCTATCTTTCGCCTCAGCATTCCATGTCTGTTCTATGCTTCGTCGCGGTTGTGGCCACAGATTGGATGGGTCGTCCGAGCCGCCCAGACAAAGCGGAATAAGGTGGTCGATCTCGTAGTCAGGGTGCGTTCCTGGGGGTAATCCGTATCGTCTCAGAATTTCGTCGCGCCGCGCGGAAAACATCGGACTCCGGTGCTCTTTGGCATGTCCACACGCGGCGTCGCGGTCCCCGGTTCTTACTGAACCGCCGGTCAAATTCTTGTCTGGTCGAACCTCAAAGGCACCAACGGGCGCGGTAGCAAGAATGCCGACCAATATTGCGATGGCCACTACCTTAATTGCCGCCCACGCGCGCTTCATTGGAAATAAAAATGCTCCGGTTCGCGTCATGTGAGTTTACCCACTTACGCGGAACTCCTGTTCTGGCGGATCGAGCCGCGCGGCACCCCGTCAGGCCGATTTATGCCGTCCGATAAGATTGGTGGATGCTATCAGCGATGCGTTGAAGACCGATGTCACGTCAATTGATCTTGGATCATTGATCGCAGAGACAATGGCAGCGATAGAAACCGCCGAGCAAGGCGCCAAGGCTGAGCGCGAGAAAGCTTGCGATCCGGCATTGTCGCCCGATCTGAGCAAGGCGCGAGCGGCGGTGGAAGACGCGGATGCCGTGTTCAAAGGGTTGGGAGTGGGGTGAACCGATTGCGATGCACCCCGCCGAAGTTTAAAGATCACACAAAGCGGCCAGCCTTTCGCGATTCAAGCTGAGCAGCTTGAAATGAGATTGGGAGCGCCATCTGGGTTGTTCCAAGCTCATGCTCAAATGCAAGTCGATCATAAGGCACGGTCGGTACCACCGTCCCTTCGTCCGAACGATCAAGTTTTACGAGTCTATAGCGTTCCATGGTGCGAAGACTTCGGGACAAATTGCTTAGTTGCCGACCAGTAAGTTCTGCCAGCTCCTTGAGCGATGCAGGCCGGGCACGACGAATCATTTCAAGCAAAAGTGTATTCTTGCTTGAGAGAACTTGAGCAAGTGACTCCATTGATGTGAACCATACCTTCGGTTCATCCGGGCTCGGTTTATGCTCTCCACGCGCAATGGCAATCGTTCGCGCCTTCATTTGCTCGCGCGAGGCGATGCCGATTCGAAGAATTTTTGCTCTGGTGCTCATGATATCCCCTCCTCTTTCAAGATCCTTTCAACGTCCTTCCAAAAGTCCTCCATTAGCGTTTCCGCATTCGTATATTCGTATGGCTTGACCGACTTTCGTTCGTGCTTGTGGTCATTGGTCTTGCTTCTTTTTCTCGACGGCCCTGATCCAACGGAAACAGAGTGGGAGTTGTCGTAGCAAATGAGTCGATCCCCGCCAGGATCGAGCAAGCATAAGGAATAGTCGATGCCATGCGGTTTCGTCGGCGTTGGAGGCACCCTTACGGCGCTGATCGCAACCCAGTAGCCTTTGCCGACCTCCATAATTTCGCTGTCTAGATCGAGGAGTCGATGGAGCGACGAATCCTCTCTCTGAGTTGTATACTTATCAACCGCTGATAACCTTGTCAAGTTCCGCATCTATTTTTCCTAAGAAAATCAATAGGTTAATGAAACGGAAATTTTACATTACGCCTTTGGTGCAGGGCGCGCAAGCCCCTAACGAGGGCACGATCCCACAAGTGAACTAATCACCTCTTGACGCGCTGGTCCCCGTGGTTCGAAAGCCGCGATATCAGGTGATATCATCAGGTCATGTCGCCCAACGAAGCGCAAAATCGGCGCGAGCTTATATAAAGGAACTCAGCGAAGGGGGTGCTTTTGGCAAAGAGCAAAGACGAGGCCGGTACGAATCCACCTTCGGCGCGCGCCAAACGATGGAGTGAATTTTTGCAATGGGTCGATACCCACGCCGATTCGCGATGGGTTTTTAGAGGCCTTGGCGACCCAAACTTGACGCTCGTTCCGGGTGTTGGGCGTGTCGATGGTTATTCCGAAATCGCTGAACGCACGATCCTCGAAATATTCGAGCGGCGTGCGACGGAATTTACGGATACAAGCCCACTGTCGAACTGGGATAAATTGGCGCTCGCACAACATCACGGTCTTCCGACAAGGCTTTTGGACTGGACAACAAATCCGCTCGTTGCCGCGTACTTCGCGGTGACGGCGCAACCTGCGACAATCGACGTGCAGTCAGTAACTCCAGGGTACGCCGTTACACATGCGATACCGTCAACTCGCGAGGTCCCTGCGCGGATCGTCGCGCTGCGAGTTTCCACTAGAATGATCGTAAACACGGATATTGAACATGACCCCTTCACAATCAAAGCAGTTGGTATTCTACTGCCCAGAGCCCTGACTACTCGTATTGTCACTCAGGGAGGACTTTTCAGTGTTCACCCGAGGCCCGACCAGCCATGGGTGGACCCGCTTTCCACACGGGAAAATATTTTTGATATTCCTGGAAATATGCGGACCTTCTTTCGCAGGCGCTTATTTTACTTTGGTATTGATCCGCACCGAATAATGGGAGGCTTGGATGGCCTATGTAGCCGACTAGCGTGGCAATACAATGCAAGAATCGGCATGGGTGCTGTGAGGTAAGCAATGACGGCAAAGCAACGACCGCGCGAGGTTAGACCCTCAGCGCCAATCAAAAATCCGGCCCGCTTGACAGCAATCATCGATGCGATCTCCAAACTCGATCGCGACGACCTGGAGAAGTACGGCGCCTGGTCCGACCTCGATGCACTTTCTACGCAAACTTCTTTTGAAGGAATAGAGCCCCACCCTGATGGGATATTCAAAACCAACAAAAAACACTTTGACGCTATTGCCACAGTGTATGTGACATTAAACTACGGTGGCAAACGGGATCGAACGTCAATGTCGGACTCGTATCCAGCTAGAGTCACCGGAAGCATCATCGGCAAAAACAATGTTACGATTGATTCAATGACAATTGATACAAGCTCGTTTTACCAATGAGGCTGTGCGCGCGGCGATGAGCATGGCGCGGCTGTTGCGCGATCAGGGGAAGCCAAAGCAAGCCCATGATCTTCTCGCTCCGGTCTATGGCTGGTTTACCGAAGGCTTCGACACGCTCGATCTGAAAGAGGCCAAGGCATTGCTCGACGAACTACACGCCTGACAACTGTGCGGTGGAGGTTCTGCGAAGCGTCCGCCGCGCTTGAGCGCGTGAAGCAGGAGTGCATTCGGCGCGGTCTCGTTGACGGTCTGGCGGCTTACCCTACCGGCTGCTTGAAACGACCGGAAGGGCCGTCGGCTTCCACCGGCGGCCTAAAGCGGCGGTTTTTCTTACTTGCCAGACTGTGTCGGCCCGCGTTGAGCCGCAGCGGCGGCATATGCTGCTCGCGCCTCCTCCGCCTGATCTTTCTGCACGAGAGCATATCCCTTCTGAGCCATGCACCCCCGCGCCGCTTCGTCGGCTGCGCTGACGTCAAGGTTGGCATGGCAGAAGGCTATGTCGCTCTTGCCTTGCTGAAGCAGCGCAGGGTCGTCCCCGATTCTTTGACCATCGGTTCTTACCCAAGCCATTTCGGGCTTACTCGTCACGCAGCCAAAATTCACGCTGAGCGTGGCGATCACGCCAACGGCTAATGTTTGGCGCCGACGCACACTGTTCATGGGCTGACGATATCATAGTTAGCGAAACGGCGTCCCTTTCCCGTTTCTGGGTCACCCATGCCTCGCCGCCGCTAACCCCGCCGCATGGCGGCGAACTTCGCGAAGCTGCCGGATCTGCTGCGCCGGGGCGGTAAAGTCGGAGCGTGACACCACAACCCCGACAGCCCGCAGCCCTCTTCGGTGGCGTGGCGGGCACCCGTCAGCTCGGTCGGACCAGCCAGCCGAGCTGATCGGTTTATCCACAGGGGCGCGCCGAAACGGCGCGAGCGCCGGAAAACCGTGTTCGGTTTTCGCCTATCGAGAGATCAGGACAGGGGGGCGACCATCGCCGATCGCCCGGCCAACGCCCTCAGCCATCCCTTTTCGTCCGTCGTCACCTCGGCGGGATGGCGTTGCGCGAGCATCACAAACAGCGACGACAGGCCATCCCAGTATTTCGGCTCTCCATATTTGCTCTTGATCGGTTTTTTCTTGTGACGCTTATTCCATTCTTCGGGCTTCGCAGCGCCCTTTTCGATGTTGCATTTGTGGCAGGATGTCGCCAAATTTTTGGGATCGTTGTTCGCCTTGTTTCCATCGATGTGGTCAATTTCTGCCCCGAGAAGATCAAGCAAGGGTGCGTCCGTTCTCCTCCAGTTTTTGTTATAATAACAAAGCTGTTCGCCGCTGTACCCTGATGATGCCTTTAGCTCCTTCTCTAAATACTTCAAAACCTGCGCGAAGATCACCGGCTTATCGCACCAGTGGCACAGCCAACGGTCGTGGCGGTACACCGTAACCCTCAACTCCTTAGACAAGGGTATTCGTCTTGGCTGCATCTTCACGGCTACCAATTTGTGCAAATTTGCAGAACCCCGTCCAGCCCGTTAGAGATCATCCCCCACACCGCCCCAGCCGCGGCGCTGGGTGCGTTCTGCCGCCGACCCGCCCGCGATGAACCGCAGCGCCGCTCGGCGACCAACCGGCTGACCCGCTAAACGAGGCTCGTCGGATGGCGGCGAACTTCGCCAAGCTGCTTGGGCTGCTGCGCCGAAAGAACGACTGAACTTGCCGGACGGTGTGTGCATTATGTACACCGGTATAGGCCAACACTCCGCAGACCTCCGTATGCGTTATCGCTGAACGGCGGCTAGTATGGGCGTCATGACCAAGACCCAAGCCCCCAAGGCCGAACCACTCCGCCTGCACAACAATGCCGTCGACGTCACCGCGCAGCACCTCGGCACGACGGTCGTGCTCGTCGGCGCCTGCTCGCAACACCCGTCGCTGAAGGCCAAGGTGACGAGCGCAGGGAGCGGACCAAGCACGGCACCAGCCGAAGATGAAGACCGGTAAGCTGAGGACCTCCCAGGCGGCTGGGACGGTCGCTGCGGACTTGCCCATGGGTCATCGGCCGGAACGCCAATCCAAGGCCGATTTACGGACATGGTTCGGAATAGCGGGATGTCATTGTGTCAGCGGATTGATTGCGACATAATGCAACATATTACAAATACGTTCCAGGGAAGCCTTGGGCACCATGTCGGTTCGAAAGCGCAAATGGACGACGCGGAACGGCGAAGCGAAGGAAGCATGGATTGTCGACTACGTCGATCAGGACGGTCACCGCCACATCGAAACTTTCAAGCGCAAGAAGGATGCCGATGCCTACGCCCAGCAGGTCGGCGTCGATATTCGCGCTGGCACCCACACGCCGACGTCGAAGTCGATTACGGTGGCGCAGGCAGCCGATGACTGGATCAAGTCCGTCAAGCTGGAGGGGCGCGAAGCCTCGACGCTCGCGCAGTATCGCCAGCATGCGCGCCACATCACCGAGCGCATCGGCAACCACAAGCTCTCCGGTCTCACCCCACGGATCAACACCTTCCGCGACGACCTGCTGGCGACCATGTCGCGCGCCATGGCCCGCAAAGTCCTGACAAGCCTCAAGTCACTGCTGCGCGACGCCCAGCGCCGTGGCAACGTCGCCCAGAACGCGGCGCTCAGCGTCAAGAAGATCGATGCCGACAAGCGCGGCGAGGGTAGGCTGAAGGTTGGCGTCGACATTCCGACCACGGATGAGATCAAGGCGATCATCGCGACGGCTAGGCGCTGGCGACCACTGCTGCTGACGGCGATCTTCACCGGGCTGCGCTCATCAGAACTGCGCGGCTTGCGGTGGAGCGACGTCGACCTAAAGGTCGGCGAGCTGCACGTGCACCAGCGCGCCGATCGCTACAATGAGCTGGGCAAGCCAAAATCGAAGGCTGGCGACCGCACCATCCCGATCGGACCACTGGTGGTCAACGCGCTGCGGGAATGGAAGGTCGGCTGCCCGAAGGGTGCGCTTGGCCTCGTGTTCCCGACCGCCAGCGGGGGCATCGCTCGTCATAACAATATCGTGCGCGCATTCAAGTCGACGGTAGTCGCCGCTGGATTGACCAATCCCGACGGCAAGCCGAAGTACACTGGCCTGCACGCACTGCGGCACTTCTATGCGTCGTGGTGCATCAATCCACTCGATCGCGGCGGGCAGGGCTTGCCGCCCAAGGTCGTGCAGGTGCGACTCGGGCATTCCTCGATCGTGATGACGATGGATACTTACGGTCACCTCTTTCCGGATCGCGATGACGCCGATAAGCGCTTGGCGGAGGCCGAGCGTGCGCTCCTAACCTGAACGCGACACAGACGCGACATAGCGCTTGTGTCGCGTGTGCTGAACGACGATCAATCTTCGATAAGTCTTTGTAAATAAAGCATTAACATGGCTGGGGCGGGAGGATTCGAACCTCCGAATGGCGGAATCAAAATCCGCTGCCTTATCGCTTGGCCACCCCCAACGCCCCGGCAGAGCATCCGCAGCCATCGAGGAAGGTCAGCCCCTAACTGATTAGCAAATTGCAGTTTCTTTATCAGCTTTAAAATCAGATCTTCATCTTTCTATTCGTGTATCGACTGATAAGGAAATCGTATTTTCCTAGCCAGTAGCGCCGCTCGGCGCTCTGGCAGAACGAGAGGCGTTAGCGAATTGTAACGAGTTCTCGCGCAGCCATGCAAATACCATGCAGATTTTTTCATTCTGCATGGCAGGTTAATCGATGCCAAAATTCTTTCGGAAAACATTGAAGTTATGGCGCGCCCGAAGAGATTCGAACTCCTGACCCCCAGATTCGTAGTCTGCCGGATCGGCCCCATTACGAGTTGTGAGGTAGTTGAAGCGCTAACACGCAAACAAAGCTGCCAGCGTGAGCTACAAGGCGTGACTACCGCTCGAGTTCTATCTGGCGGACTTTATAGCGTGGAAATTTCTGGAGTTCTTTCGTTTTATCTGCAAGGGTGGGTTCGCCATAGCCACGCCCGACTGAAGCCGGCGCATGTCCGACGATGGCGTCGAGCACCTTTTCTGACATGCCGCTTCGGAAGCCTATGGCCTTGAACGTGTGTCTCCAAGCGTGATTAGGCGACAACTCAGGATCGTTGACGCCAAGTCTCCGGACCCACGTTGCCACCTGTTCGCGTGCTTTCACATAGCGAGGTTTGCGGGGGTTGGTGGGATCGATTGGTCCACTAGGCTGCTTCGACTCATTGTAAAACAGCGGCCCGGCGCCGTTGGCCTTCACGAATGCAAGGAAGCCTTGCTCAACTAAATGCTCGTGAAGCGGCACTGTGCGCGCTTTACCGGTTTTGGTCGTACCAGCCTCTGGCGAAATCTTAATGGCATGAATGCCGTCGCGTTCGACGATATCAACACCACGCAATTGCGTAAGCTCGCCCATGCGCGCACCGCTGTACGCCGCCAGCCACGGACACCAACGCTTGGCCGCATCGGTCTTGCTGCGCACTTCGATCGCTAGCGCGGTACTTAATATGGTCTCGATCTCGCCATCAGTGAAAGACTTCGTTTCGCGCATCCTTATCTTTTTCGGAACCTTCACGCGCCAGCCGGTAAAGGGGTTGCGCGAAATCAGCTTTTCATCAATGGCCCATGCAAACACGGTTCGAGCCGCGCCGACCCAGATATGAGCGACCGTGCCCGCAGTCCGGCCAGGGTCAATGAGCCGATTGGCCCATTCCTGCATTTGCTCGGGCAGCAACGCTGCGGCGCTGATATTCGGAAAATCGCTTTGCAGCCGCAGGAACACGCCACGCCACCGGTTTACGGTCGAGCTGGCCGGCTTGGCTTTAGCGATCCACCGCTCGAACAAAGACCACGGCGTCAGGCTCGGGTCCGCGGTGCCTTCGTATCGTGGGAATTGCTCCGCCCACTTGTCCGGACCGTGATCGCCGCGAGCGCGCCGGGCGAGCAGCGCCAGGGCAGCGAAAAAATCGCGCGTGACGCAATCAAGGAACATATCACGCGACGCTGCATCCAGAACAAGCTGCTTAGCCGCTAGAAATTGGTTCGACTTGGCCTCGTCGGCGATGATGGGCCGCACGCGCTCGCGCATGGCGCTATCACGTTCCCAAAACTCTAGCGGGTCGCCTGAGAACACGCCACCGGCCATCGCTGGACCGTAAAGCTCGGAGCGCACATGTGCCTGATAGTCCCCCCATACGTCCGCCGGCCAATTAGGGATCGCCATCCGGGCAGTGAACCAGTGATACCACTCGCCGGCCAGCGCTCGTGCTTCCTTTGGCGTGAGCGTGCGGCCTTCCCCCTTGCGGGCCGCTCGGATGTTGGCGATCCGCGCTTCAATCTCGCTGGACCATTCGCGGTGTTTCGCTCGCGCGAGCGAGATGGGAAGAGGGCCAGTGTTCAAGCGCTCCTCGGTACGCTGGCCGTAGAGCTTGGCGTACTCATCGCGCACATCGAATGGGATCACCTTGCGGGCGATGAAACCGCCCTTATTGGTGGGGGCGAGCTTGGTTGCAAGTCGGGGCATTTTGGGCGCGCTACAAAATGGTTTTGTAACGTGATTTGTAGCATCGGCGCTGGAAAATACCAATGCTTTCAGTAAGCTATTGATGGATATCGGCCAAAGAGGTTAATGGAGCGGGCGATGGGATTCGAACCCACGACCCCAACCTTAGCAAGGTTGTGCTCTACCTGTTGGCCCGGCCCGGCTGCGTCGGCGTTCGAAGGCAAGACAGGTCGCGAGGCGGCGTGACCCCCAGAATTGCGCAGCTTGTGTGATGAATTCGTTCGCTATATGTTCTCAATCCGCGCTGTCTGTCGAATCGATCCTTCGAAATGAGCCGGTTATGGCCGACCAGATCGTCATCACGGAGAAATCCAGCCAAGCCAAAGACGTCCGTGCCGCCGTCGGTTCTCGTTACGGAGACGTCCTCGCGGCCGAGGGCCATTTGCTTGACTTGCTCGAGCCGGAGGATGTTGTGCCCGCCTGGAAGCGCTGGTCGCCGATCCTGCTGCGACCCGAAGGTCTTTACGGCACTCGCCCGGCAGAAGGCGGCAACAAAGCCGCCAAGCTCAGAGCTATTCGCGAGGCATTACGTACCGCCAAGCGGGTTTGGCTCGCCACTGACTGTGACCGCGAAGGTCAGCTCATCGGCCAGGAAATTCTTGAACATTATGAGTACCACGGTCAGGTGATGCGGGTGCTGTTCACTGCGCAGGACTCGCAGACCATCCGCGATGCATTTAGTCGGGCAAAACCAAATGCTGAATATGCCCGGCTATACGCCGCTGCCGTCGCACGCAGGCAGGCCGACCAGATCTACAACCTGTCACTTACGCGCACCGCGACTGTCATCCTGGGTCAAGGTGCGCGACGAGTCATCGGCGTTGGCCGGGTGAAGACGCCGACCTTGGCCATTGTGTGCAAGCGCGAATTGGAAATCCGGAACTTCGTGCCACTCGCCTATTTTGAAATTGTCGCCACTGCAAAGGTTGCGGGCGGTCAGTTCCAGATGCGGCACGCACCGCAGGATCGGATTGTCCGGCGTGAGATTGCTCAGGACGTAGTCAATGCGGCGCAAGACTTCGAGGGTGCGCTTACCGTGCGTGTCGAGGATAAGCGGCAAGGGCCACCCAAGCTGCACGATCTGCCGTCGCTGCAGAAACTCTGTGGCTCGCGATTTGGCTGGCCGGCCAGCAAGACGCTCGAGGTGGCGCAGGAGCTCTATGATGGCCAGGGCAAGAAGATCATCACCTATCCTCGCGCCGAGGTGCGCTACCTGCCGCAGAGCCTGATATCAGACGTGCCGCGGATCGTGGCCGGACTGCGGGTGGGCCAATCGTTCAGCGCAATCCCGGTACCCGAGCCGCCGGTCATCCGCAAAGGTGCGAGCGGCACTTTCTACGACAAGGGCCTGGAGGGCGCGAGCCACCACGCCGTTATTCCCAACGTCAACACGATCGACAAATTGCGGGAGGTATGGCCTCGCCTGTCGTCTGACGAGAAAAAACTGTTCGACGTCATCGCGCGGGCCTATCTGGCTGCCCTGATGCCAGACTTCCGCTACCGGCAGACAACCGCAACGCTCGACGTGCGTGGTTTCGAATTCCGCGCTTCCGGCCGTCAGCCCATCAATCTCGGCTGGCGCGCAGCGTTCCCGGAGTGGCAGCCCACCGACGAAAAGGGCGACGAGCCGCAATTGCTGCCGCCACTGCGCAACGGCGAGACTGCACAACTGCACGATCCGAGCATCGAGAACAAGGAGACCCGGCCACCGCCGCGTTACAACGAAGGCACTCTGATCGAGGCGATGCAGAATGCCTGGCGGTTTGTTGACGATGAGGTTCTGCGGGAGCGCCTGAAGGAGGCCAAGGGCATTGGCACGCCGGCGACCCGAGCGGAGATCATTGGCGGGCTGAAGAAACAGGGTTTCCTAATTGCCCAGGGAAAGCACATCGTGCCGACCGAGGCCGGCTTGTCGCTGTTCGGCGTTCTCAAACAGGCCGACCCAGCCCTGGTCGATCCGGGGGTGACGGCGCAACTTGAATGCCTGCTCGACGATGTCGTTGTCGGCAAGCAGGAGATGGTCGGTGCGATTGATGCAGTATGCAGTGTCGCCGAGCGAATCATCGGCAAGCTCAAGGACGGCGCCGCGGCCGGCGGGCCACCCTTGCTTGGCGCTGCGGTCGGCAACGGCCACGGGACGTTTCCGCCGACGCCTGCGATGAAGCGCTTTGCCGACAGCCTCGCCCGGAAGAAGGGCATCAAGCCTCCGCCCGGCTACAAGACGTCGATTTCGATCTGCCGAAAATTTCTCAACGAACACGCGCCCAAGAAAGGCGAGGGTGGAACGCCGGGGAAGCTCGACTCTAAACCGGTAAGCCCAGCACAGATGTTGTACGCCAAGAAGATCGCGCAGGGGAAAGGCGTCGTCATTCCCGAGGAGGCCAAGGCCAACTCGGCTGCGATGTCCGCGTGGATAGACTCGAACCGAAGTGCGAAGCGCCGCAAGCGCAGTCGCAAGCCCGCCTTCAGGCCAGCGGGATCAGTTGCGCCTCAATCGACGGCGACGACGAAGAGGCCTCGGAAACGCAAAGCTGACGCTGCTGCCGCGCCACATTCCGCGCAGCCAAATTCAGTTGCAGGTACGCCGCTACGGATCCCTTATGGCAACAAAGAGGTCGCGATGAAGCTTGGCGCCCGCTATGGCTCGGGTGGATGGTATGCCCCACCTGGAGTCGATCTTTCTGCATTCGGAGAGCGCGGATGGCTGTAACGGCCGGATTGTCAGGCACGTGGCATCGTCGATGCAGGTGAATACTCTGCAGACGCTTCAGCGGCCGTATTGCGTGGTGGCCGGCGTCGACAAAGTGAAGGACCACTCAAGTAGTCGGCTTCACATTGGCTTCTGGAATTTGAGCACAAATTCGTCGACCGGCATGGTCGGCCGGATGCTCGGGAAGTCATGGGTGTCGTCGGGATGTCGCCAAAAATTGCCTTCGGCAACGACGCGGAAGCCGGCCGCCTCGACTTCCTTGCGCAGGGTGCTCTCCTCGATGCGATGGAGCGTCTTGCCGACCGAGGTGCCCTGGCCCGGCAGGGCGGAATGATCGGCGATCACCAAAAAGCCGCCGGGCTTGAGTGCGGCGAACATGTTGCGGTCCATCTCGGCGCGATCGACGTTCATGTAGGTCGTATCGTGGTAGTAGAAGAGGAATGTGATCAGGTCGAAATCGTGCACGCCCGGAGGCGCCGGGTCGTCGAAGGGCCGCACGTCGGCGACCGCGTCTTTCATGGCTGGAGTTTTTAGCCGCGCATCGAAGGTTGCCTTGGCCTTCTCACCCAGATCCGGCGCGTTCTGCCCATAGACGATGCCGCCCGGCGCGACGGCGCGGGCTATTAACTCGGTGCTGTAGCCGCCGCCGGCGCCCATATCGAGCACCTTCATGCCGGGACGCAGGCCCGCGAAGGCAAGAAACGGCACCGGATCGCGGCGCGTGTCGGCTTTCCGATCCGCGTCGCTCCTATCCGGCGCCGCCATGAGGGCGGCATAGTCGGGCGCCGCTTGCGCACGAACGCCGGGACTAGCGACGAGACAGGCGACAAGGCTGAACACCATTGCTGCTAATTGTCCGCGTGCGCATTCTGCAATCATGGGCTTCTCCCGACACTTCCCTTCACGCGCCTTGAGTAAAAGGCACCAAGCTCATAGCACCACGCGACCGGCGCCGTCACTTGGCTTATCCCTTTTCAGACACATCTCGTGCTCCCGAAATCAAGAGAAAGTGCACGTGAAAGCAGTGCGCCTCGTGATTGCCGGGATCGTCGGTGCAGACGGCCATTCGGCCGCGCTCGGTGCCGAGACACCGACCGAACCTGCGTGACAAAACATTATGCGGCACCAGACGACGCAGGGCCCCACAGTCGCCGGATTTCTCGGGCGCATGCGCTATCTGAGAAAGGTCGTCCCGCCGCCTCGTTGGTCAGGTCTTCGCCCTTTCGGATTGCTCCTAAGCCGCTCGGTCGATCAAGCTCGAAGATTTCTTGCCACGCCGCAAGACGAAACGTCATTTGTTCACGACTTAACGCCTACCCGTCGATGTCTCTCACGCTTGTGGGGTAGTACAATTGTCAGGTTCGAGCGGCCGGGTAGAGGCGATGGTTGCGGGTCGGAAGTGGCAATTCACAGCGAGGTTTCGCGCCAAAGCTTATGGCTGGCGCGGTTCGCGCCTTGCCATAAGCCGGCTCAAGGAAGCCGTCTCTGAAATCAAAGCGGTGGCAAAATCCGATCCGGTCGCGGCAGGTGGCGGCGCGGTGTCGCTGATGGAGCGCATCTGGCCGGCGTTTCAGGATATCGACACCTCCTCGGGAGCGCTTGGGATGGCGGTCGCGCGGACGCTCGCCGAGTTGATCCCGATCCTCATCGACGCGCCGGCCGATCATGCGACCAGAAGCAAATGGCTCGAGCGCCTGTTCGAGGCGGTTCAGAACGACGGGGTCGAATATCTGGCCCCGGTCGAAGACCGGTGGGGCGAGATCGCCCGCTTTCCGGATCTGATCAACGAATATGCGGACCGCCTTATCGGGATGGTGCGACCCGCCTGGGCCGATCGCAAAACATTCCAACATGTGATCGGGACATCCATCTGCCTATCATCCTTGCTCGAAGCCGGACGCTACGATGAGCTTGCAGAGTTGCTGGCGACGCGAAGGATGAAGTTCTGGTCCTGGCATCGATTCGGTGCAGAGGCTCTCGTCCGGCAGGGGCTGTGGGAAGCCGCAATCGCATACGCGGAGGGTGTGCGGAGCGGCACAAATCCTGGCTACCAAGAAATATCGATTGACCGCTTCTGCGAGGATCTTCTGATCCGGCACGGTCGTTCGGATGAGGCCTACCGCCGTTATGGCTTGCGTGCGGTGAGTGGGACGACAAATCTTGCCATCTCTCGCTCGCTGGTTCGGGCCTATCCTGATCGCGATCACCGACGGATGCTCCTGGATCTGATCGAAACCCGCGGCGACAAGGGTAAATGGTTTGCCGCCGCTAAAAACGTAGGCTTTCTCGACATAGCGCTCGACTGCGCAGCCATGCACAATGCGGACCCTTCGACGTTGGTACGAGCGGCACGGGATTTCTGCGGCAAGGAGCCAAGGTTCGCCGCGAAAGTTGCGTTGTTCGCCGTCACGCATTTGCTCACGGGCGGCGGCTATGACCCGCCGGTCTCGGACGTCAACGAGGCCATCAGACATCTCTTTGCGGCGGCACACCAGATCGGTGCCGTCGGTTGGGCCCGCCAAGAACTTGGCAGGCTGGCTGATGGTCCCTGCAGTCCCGGCAGCGAGCTGTTCCAGCAAGCCGTCAGGGCCGCACTATCGCGCCACGACGCTGGTGTAGTCCCCACCTAGCTGCAACCCCCACATAAATAAGGTGTCGGGGCGCCCCGTGGAAATAACTTGCCTATGTTCGGCCACTCCTGAATTACGTTGATCGCCAAAGCAGTTCTGGAAAGCCGAGATCGATCGTCTCTCTGCTGCTGTGTGATCCGGCTTCCCGCGTGGCAAGGTTAGAAAGGCGTCCGCGCCGCAAGAGGCCAAGGAGAAGAAGACGCACTGACCATGTGCAAACTGCTGAGGAGGCCTCCATGGCCGTAACCTATTACGTTGCTCTTCCATTCATCCGCACCGAAGACGGTACTGCGCCGGGTGAAGCACAGGAGTGCCAGAGCGAGAGCGCCGCGATCAGGCGGGCCGAAGGAATGTCCCGGGATCCTGCCAATGCGGGGGCCGTCGCATTCAAGCGTGCAGGCGATCCGAACGTTGGCGAGTTTTCGGACGCGGTTGTACTGAAGAAGTTCGGCGATGTGCCGGAAGATTTGAGTGAGCTGTGACCACGGTCTTGTTGTTGTCATGACCGGAATGGCCGCGGCTGGATATGCCGTTGTCATCGCCCGATCCTCGTCGGCTCGTTAACTTCCTCGGCTTCGCCGGTTTCGCCGTGTACTTCCTCGCGAATGACTTTCTCCGTGATCTCGGCGAGATAAGCCTCCAAGGCAGCATTCAACTCCTGGAATTCCGGCCACAACGTCTGCTCGATGAAGCTCTTGGGTCCTTTAATCATGACGCTTTGACGGTGCATCCGCGGATGGCGGAATGGTCGCAGGCCGTAGCGCCGACATAGTGCGATGAACAGCTGCCGGGACCAGATATCGGGAATCGAGAACTTCCACTCGATGAAGTCTTCCTTGCCGGCGGCCAGGCCGAGACGCTCGCGGATACGTTCTGCAGCCGCGCCCGCGGCAGCCTTCTCGCCGGGCGTTGCCGCGCCAGCGAAAAGAGCTTCGATCTTGCGTAGTTTGTCGCGAAGAACTTGATCGGGGGTCATAAGATTGTGCTCACAGCTGCATCGCTGCCCAGATGATGTTCGCCGACGATGTTCACCCTTTTTCCAACTTGGTTGTTCCAGGCAGGTTGAAAATGAAATCCTCTCCCATGATCGTGGCCGGCGTCCAACATCCCGGAGCAAATCCATTCGCGATCAATCGCTCGACGATGGCCAAAGAGCTGAACACGGTCAGGGAATAGCCGTTCAGGCTGACGATGCGGATCTCCTTGCTTCTTCCGGCTTCTCCCCACAGCCATGTCGGACTTGCGTCTCGAGTCGCGGCATCCGGCCCCTTCGCGGTTTTCTCGACCCTCTCAATGAGCCAAGTTTTGACGTGAGGCGACCGTAGGATGAAGCCAAACACATTCATCAATCTCGCAAGCGCCAAGAGCCACGAAGAAATTGGCGTGAAGACCGTGATGTTGGGGAATGCCCGTGGTGTAAAAGGCTGTGGCGACGTCACCCCAGGGAATGGGCATCGCCAGCTTTGGCCCCCGACCAAAATCGATCTCCCGACATCCACGCCCGATGGGAAGATCGACGATCCGGCCGCTGCGTCGAATTTTACCGCTCTTGCCCAATGCTTCAATCGCCGTCTTGGCGGTGCCTGGCGACATGCGCTGGTCCGCTTCGAAACCCAGCGCCAACTCATGCGCTTCTGGCAATGCCATCTTGAGCATCAGGGCAATGCAGTCAGTCGGGGTTACGTCGAAGCCAACCCCCGGGGCACACGACCACACCGGCCGATTTCGCGTCCGCGTCAAGGCGGTGCGCGCCCTCAAGGACGTCGATCTCACCGGTAATATCGAGATAATGGGTCTTGGCGATCAGGCATGCCCGCATCAGTAGATAACGGGATTAGCACCTCGTTTTTTCGCCTCACGCGCAATTAAGTCGCCTGTATAGCCGTTCGCGCCATAGATCATCCAATCCATGACCGCCTCCTGTTTCAGACGGTGCACATCTTCGACATGATCGCGCACGGGAAATCGCCGAGCGTTGGGCCAACGATTTGCTCAGGCGGATTTCGGCGCCGATGCCGGCAGGATCGCCGAAACTCAAGCTGCCGACGCTGATAATGTGGGGCGGCCGCGACCGCCTGATTCCTCCAGACGATGCCTTTCCGAACCTCGGCCAGGTGCTTCGAGGCGTGGACCAAATCGGAGGAGTTCCGCGCTGCGCATGCGCGTGCAGGTAATGATACGACCGGACCGCTCTATCTGGAGCATCCGAATTTCGAGGGCTTCGAGGTGCGACAGACCGTAAATCACAAGGCTGCGGTCGCGTGACATTGTTTCTGACCGCTTGAGCTCCGTTGGCCAGGCCCCCGCGCGCGAGAAGCAAATCCACCATAGCGTGCGTTCGCCTCGTCGCGGTAGATCGCCAGGATGCTTGCCAGCCAATACCAGAGCCGAGCACGCCCCAGCATCCCTTCGACTTTTGACAAGATGGTCCGCATGTTCCGCCATACATAGTAGTGACGTGGCTCTGCTTTGGATGGTTGCAGCCGTCCGACCGGCGTCTATACTCGGCACCGGTTTTACGTGCGCACTTTCGGCCGTATGGTTTTTAGCAGGCAAATAGCAGGGAAACGGGCCGGACAATAAGTCCTAAGTCATTGAAATCGCGGGCGTAGTTCAGTGGTAGAACGACAGCTTCCCAAGCTGTATGTCGTGGGTTCGATTCCCATCGCCCGCTCCAATATTAATAAAGACGACAGGCTAACGGGAGGACGAACATGAATGGGCAGAGCGAGCGGCGCAGCGCATGGAGCTGGTGGTATCTGCTTTTTCTGATTCAGCTCGTCGCGATCATCTGGCCGCCCTTCTACAACAAGATCGAGCCGTCCTGGATCGGCATTCCGTTTTTCTATTGGTACCAGATGTTCTGGGTGATCGTCGGCGCGGTGCTCACCGCGATCGTGTACTTCGCCACCGAAGATTAAAGCGCGCCGGTGCGGCGCGCCGCTGATCAAAAAACGAAAAAGTCGGGAGGAATGCCGTGCAGGACGTGAACTGGACCGCACTGATCGTCTTCGTCGCCCTGTTCGGCTTCATCACCTGGCTCGGTTTTGCCGCCGCCCATTGGCGCAAAGGCGACCTTGACCAATTGCACGAATGGGGGCTCGGCGGCCGCCGCTTCGGCACCGTCATCACCTGGTTCCTGGTCGGCGGCGACCTCTATACGGCCTACACCTTCATTGCCGTGCCGGCGCTCGCCTTCGGCGCCGGCGCCATCGCTTTCTTCGCGGTGCCGTACACGATCGTGATCTATCCGATCCTGTTCCTGGTGTTCCCGCGGCTGTGGCACGTCTGCCACAAGCACAACTACATTACGCCGGCGGATTTCGTGCGCGGCCGCTTCGGCAACCGCTGGCTGGCGCTCGCCGTCACCGTCACCGGCATCGTCGCGACCATGCCCTATATCGCCCTGCAGCTGGTCGGCCTGCAGGTCGTCATCGGCGGGCTCGGCGTCTCGGGTACCGGCTACGTTGCCGATCTGCCGCTGGTCATTGCCTTTGTCATTTTGGCGGCCTTCACCTATTCGAGCGGCCTGCGCGCGCCGGCGTCGATCGCCATCGTCAAGGATATTTTGATCTACATCACGGCTTTCGCCGCGGTGATCGTCGTGCCGATCGAATACGGCGGCTTTGGCAAAATCTTCGCCGCGGTGCCGGCGCAGAAGCTGCTACTGGCCGTTCCCGGCGCTCACACTACCGGCTCCTACGGCGTCTACGTAACCCTGGCGCTCGGATCGGCGCTGGCGCTGTTCCTCTATCCGCACTCCATGACCGGCATATTGAGCGCTTCCAGCGGCCATGCCATCCGCCGCAACGCCGCGATGCTGCCGGGCTATTCCTTCATGCTCGGTCTTCTCGCCCTCGTCGGCTTCTTCGCCATCGCCGCAGGCGTCGGCGGCCTTCCCGAATACGCCGCCGGCTTCAAGCAGTTCGGCAACAACTTCGCAGTGCCAGCGCTGTTCCTGCACAGCTTCCCGGCGTGGTTCGTCGGCATCGCCTTTGCCGCCGTCGGCATCGGCGCGCTGGTGCCGGCGGCGATCATGTCGATCGCCGCGGCCAATCTCTATACCCGCAACATCCATCGCGAGTTCATCAACAAGAATCCGACCGACAAAGAAGAAGCGCAGATGGCGAAGTGGGCGTCGCTGATCGTCAAGTTCGGCGCGCTCGTCTTCATTGTCTTCGTGCCGTCGCAATACGCCATCTACCTGCAGCTGCTCGGCGGCATCCTGATCATTCAGACGCTGCCGGCGGTGATGCTCGGCGTCTATACCCGCTGGTTCAACGATTGGGCGCTGCTCATCGGCTGGGCCGTGGGAACCGTTGCCGGCACCTGGATGTTCGTTGCCGCGAATTTGACCCCGAACTATCCGCTGGCGTTCGCCGGCTACACCTTCCCGGGCTACACGGCGCTCTACACCGTGGTGCTCAATCTCGTTATCGCGATCGTGCTGACGCCGGTGTTCAAGGCCATGGGCGCACGGCTCGTCGATGCCACCGTCCCCGCCGACTATCACGCTA
Source organism: Xanthobacteraceae bacterium (assembly GCA_049512975.1). Classification (GTDB taxonomy): domain Bacteria; phylum Pseudomonadota; class Alphaproteobacteria; order Rhizobiales; family Xanthobacteraceae; genus BOG-931. The sequence goes on from JBEKWO010000018.1 coordinate 24,214, forward strand.
TAGGCGGGTGACGCGAGCGTGCAGCAGCGCCGAACGGCCGCCGCGGACTTCCTTGGCGCAACGCGCGATCGCGCCGGGCACGTCGGCGGGATCGCTGACCTTCTCGGCGTGGGCGCCGAACGCCTCGCCGATCTTGGTGAACTCGACCTGGGCAGCGAGTTCCGCCTCGAACGCACCGGCGGCCTTGGCCTCGCCGTCGGGGAACACCCGCAGCGTCGCTTGCTTCACCGCCGACCAGCCGGAATTGTCGAGCACGATGCAAAAGATCGGCAGGCCGTATTGCTGCGAGACGGCAAAGACGGAGCTGGGAGCGCCGAAATAGAAGCTGCCGTCGCCCACCACTTGCACCATGAGCCGGCCGGGCGCGGCGAGCTTCGCGCCAAGCGCCATACCGCCCGACCAGCCGAGTCCGGCGCCGCCGGTGGCCACCATCGTATTGGGCAGGGGGCGCGGAATCTGCATCAGCACGGCCGGCGTGTTGCGAACAGCCTCATTGAAGACGATGTCCTCGTCGTCGAGCAGCTTGCCGAGCTCCGCCATCAGGTAATGCGGATTGATGGCGCCGGGCTCACCCTTTGCCGCCGCGTGCTGGGCGGCCCGGGCGAGGCGCTGTTCGCGCGCGGCCGTCAAATGACTGAGCCGTGCCGCCGCGGCCGCCCTAAAGCGCGGCGTTGCCTTGGCTTCCAGCTCCGCCAGCAGCTGCTCGAGGATGCAGCCGCTGTCGCCCTGCATCCGAAGATGACCCGGGAAGGTCCACATCGGCGAGCCGAGCTTGAGGACGTCAACGTCGATATGAGCCCAGAACGAGTCTTCGCGCGGTTGCACATCGGCGGGGAACCACGGCACGTCGACATCGACGAGCATGCCGACGTCGGCCTTGGGCAGGGATTTGTCGGGTGAAAAGCCGGCGAAGCAGGGGCTCGCGTGCGAGATGTTGTTCCATGTATTGGCCTCGAACACGGCGATGCCGGCAAACTGCGCGACCTTGTCGATCATCCGCGCGCCCTGCGCATTGCGTCCGCCATAGCCGGTGATCAGGATCGGATTGTCGGCGGCGAGCAACCGATCGGCGAGCGCGGCGACGAGCTGCGGATCGGCGCCACCGGCCGCCATCGCGCCGAACCGGTCGCCGGAATAGCGGTGAATCTCATCGACACCCCAGTGCTGCGTCAGCGTCTCGCGCTGCATCATCAGATAGACCGGACCGCGCGGCTCGCTTTGCATGATGGACGCAGCGCGTTGCAGCGTCTCCTTGACGATAACGCCGGAAGGCAGCGTCCACTCCCATTTCACATAGGGGCGCACCAGGCTTGCCTGATCGAACGGCTCCTGCACGAAATGAACATGGGTATCGCGCGTGCCGACCAGTTCGCGGTGGGTTGTATAGGGCGCCTTGCCGGCCATCAGCAGCACCGGCAGGCGGCTGCGGAACATGTTGTGCATGGCCGTTGCAGCGTTGGCGGTCCCGACATCGACATGCACCAGCACGCCCTGGCCGCGTCCGGTGACGACCGCGTAGCCCGCGGCCATGTGCGCAGCAGTGTTCTCGTGCGGGCAGCGCACGATCTTCGGTACCGTCTCGCCGCGCCGGCGACGATGCGCCATCTCCTCGATGATCGGCGCGTGATCGGTGCCGAGATTGCAGAACAGATACTCGATGCCGATCTCGTTCAGGCCTTCAATCAAATAGTAGGCGGTCGAGAAATCGGTAACGTTGGTGTTGCGTGCAACTGACGTGTCCATCCTGCAGCCGATCGTTGTTTGGTTCAGCTTCCGCGTAGTGTAGCGTATTTTGCGGTGGCACGGACTAAAGCCGCCACCCAGGGGATCAGCCTAAGAGTTCCGGCCGGCGAAATATCCGGTTGCAAATAGACGGAACCAATCGGCTTTCCGAACTCTCGCCACAATGCCGAAGGATGCTCGGAGGCGGAACGGGGAAGGGAAAATTCATGAAATGGCAGGCAGCCTTGGCCGGCGCGCTCGCGTCGGCCCTGCTGACGACTGCGGCCGCCGCTGAGGTGCGCATCACCCATGATCCGGGGGGCGAAATCAGCGCGTATCTTCGCAAGTTCCAGGCCATGCGGGCTTCGGGCGAACGCCTCGTCATCGACGGGCCCTGCCTTTCCGCCTGCACCTTATTCACCGGCTTGATCCCGCGCGATCGGGTTTGCGTGACCGCCCGGGCGGTCCTCGGCTTCCACGCAGCGTCCTACTACGACGACGCCAGGCGCTCGCTGGTGCCGACCCGCGCCGGCACGCGGTTGGTGCTGCGTCTTTACCCGGCCAGGATCCGCAGCTGGATCGCGCGCCAGGGCGGCTTGACGCCGCGCATCATCGCGCTTCGCGGCCGCGAGCTCGCCGCCCTCTATGACACCTGCCGGTAAGCCGGGCGCCAAGGCTTTGCCCAACCGTTGGCCGCTCCCCGGGCAGTAATTGCCGCGGGCCGCGTGCGGGCCTATCTACCAGGATATCCGGGGCTCCCGATGCGCGAGACTGCCGCACCACGCGTAATGTCGCGGCCGCTGCTGCTGGCAGGCGCCGCCTTTATACTCGCGCTCGCCGGCACCATCTGGCTCTGGGCCTATTACGGCGCGACGGTGTTCTTCGAGACCATCCGTGCCGGTTTTGTCGCCTGCTTTGGTTGACGAGAGGAGAGAGATTTGAACGCGCAGCGACGGCCCTTCCGCGTTCTGCCGGTGCTCGGCGCCTTCCTGTGCGGGCTGGTGCTGGTGTTCGGCGCCATTATCCACATCAGCGGACGCTCGCCTTCGGCGATCGGACCGGCGATTGCCGCGGTCGGCGGCCCGTTTCACCTTGAGGATCAGAACGGCAAGCCGGTCAGCGACGAGGACATGAAGGGACGTCCCTTCCTGGTGTTTTTCGGCTTTGCGCATTGCCCCGACGTCTGCCCGACGACGTTGTTTGAAATGTCCGAGGTCATGCGGCAGCTCGGCAAGGACGCCGACCGCATCGGCGCGCTGTTCATCACCGTCGATCCGGAGCGCGATACGCCGGCGGCGCTGAAGGATTACCTGTCGAGCTTCGATCCGCATCTGCGCGGGCTGACCGGCGACCCGGCGGCAGTCAACGCCGCGATCAAGGCCTATCGGGTCTACGCCAAGAAAATTCCGCTCGAAGGCGGCGACTACACGATGGACCATACCGCTGTCGTCTACCTCATGGACAAGGACGGCCATTTCGTCGCGCCGTTCAACGTCAAGCGCACCCCCGAGGCGGCGGCCGCGGAATTACGCCGCTATCTCTGAAAGCCGTTCAATAACGCTCCGCTTCTGCCAGGCGCGAAGTCCTTGCCAGCCCGTGCTCGGTCTTCTCCCAGCCCTGCGGATCGTGAAGGAGCTGGAACAGCGCACGCCACGCGGCGACCGAGAGCAGGAACCAATAGAGCGGCGTCAGCAAAAGCACCCAAGCGTACGCCAGCAGTCGGCGCCGCCGAGCGCAGATTTCTCCGGCGAGGGGAAGCGGGTTGCGGCCGGTCAGTGGGGCGGGTTGTGGTCCGTATCCGCGATGCCCTCGACCAGTTCCACTGTCCTCAACTGAATGCGGCGGTCCTTTATTCGGATAAATGCCCGCATCAAACGCAGTGAATAGGCGGTCTCCAGTAGCGCGAACGCGGTCTGATGTTTCTTCGTCTCGGTAATCTTCTCGTCGTAAAAATATGCGATCGGAACATCGAGTATTTCGGCTAGCCGCTGCAGCCGCCCGGCGCTGATACGGTTGGCGCCCTTTTCGTATTTTTGCACCTGTTGAAACGTCAGCCCGAGCGCATCAGCGACGGCCGTTTGCGAAATACCGAGGTCGAGCCGCCGTATTTTAAGGCGGCGACCGATTTCACGATCCGCGGCCGTCGAACTTCGTTGAGCCATAAATTCACCTTTAGCACTGCCAGGAAGACTAGCAAATCAGGTCAGGGGCGGCCGGCTCTTCCGGGCGAACGCCTGACAAATTCCACTGTCCGCGCGGGCGAAGCCTTCGAACATATTGATTAAAGGCTCGCCGCGATAGGCCTTTGGCAGGTCGTACGGATGAATGAACTGCTCGCCAAACCAGGGAAATTTCCGGGCGTCGAACGAATCCCTTACCCAGTCGATAATGCGACGCACGCGCGCTATTCGTGCGACATCGGGATGATAGGTCAGCCATATGTCCGAGACAAAGCACGGTTTGATCTCGATCGGGACGATGCGACCTCCGATGAAGTGGGTATAAGTGGGCAACCAGCCGATACCGGCGCCCTTGGCAACGGCCCACAGATGCGCGCTGGCGACGTTTGTCTTCAGCGCCACCGTGCCGATAAACGGCACGTCCGGCCAGAACTTCCGGAACAACGCTTCGTGTTCCGTCTGCTCCGCCACATGTAGCACCAGGCGATGCCGTTTTAATTCCTCCAAGCTCGTCGGCAAACCATAGGTATTGATATAGGACTGTGCGGCGAACGGCATCGTGTGCAAGAAACCCAACCGCACGACTTTCAATTCTGGAGAGTCGGGCTTTACCAACTGCACCGCCAGGTCGGCTTCGAGGTTCGAAACATCGGCCGGCGACATGGCGCATTTCAGGTTCACCAGAAGTTTTGGATAAGCCCGCTGCAGTTCCACCAGCCGCGGGGCCAGCCAAAAGGTGCCGGTTCCCTCGGTAACCGCAATCTTCACTTCCCCGGATATGTCGGGCGCTGTCGCATCTCTTGCCCGCATCATGCCGAAGGCGGCCGTTTCCATTTGACATGCGGCGTCGAATATTTGCTGACCCTCCGCAGTGACGCGGATTCCATCCGTGTGTCGGGTTATCAGCGGTGTATTGAGTTGCCGTTCGAGGTTGGCAAGTCTTCTACGCAGCGCGCTGACCGACACCGACATGTGATCCGCGGCGGAGCGAATGCTGCCACGCCGCACCACCTCGATGAACTGCCGGACGTTCTCCCAATCAGGCACACTGCCTGTCGTCGAAGCTCCCCCGTGCGCCTCTGGAGGCTCACCCCTGGTCGCCAACGCGCGCATACAACCTCTCCCTTGAGCGGTAACCTTCCCAAAGTAGTTGGCCGCTTGCAACCCTTAAGAGCGCCGCCGATGGTAGTTCACGCCGATAGATGCAAGGCGTCGGGGGATTGCCGCGCTGACGCCCACAACTTGGCCGAGATCAGCCCGCAGCGTCTCGCGCGCGGGCACGCTCCGTGACCGGCAAGACATTGGAGTGGCGCTATGGGTTACGCGGATCGTCGAGGACTGAACACGAAGTCCTGAATTGCCGGGACCTCAAGGGAACCGGTCGTGGGTTAGGATGGGGCGATGAACAATACCACGGATGAGCAGATTCTTGCTCTTATCGATCGGCTGTCGCACGACATAGGGCTGGCGCACAAACTTTCACTGACACAAACGGCCCAATTGCTCGAGATGGCAAAGCTTGAGCTGCAGACGGTCGTTCATGCGATCTCGGACGAAGAGCTTCGGCTCTTTACGCTGGCGATCGAGGAGGCTCGAGAACTCGCCCCAATTGCCGATTCACCTGCGCTTGCCAGCCCTGATTCGCTCAGGAGCAAAAGCCGGTCGGTGACGCTTCGGCGCGACTGGGAGCCGCCGCTCGACAGGCGGTGAGCTGAACTTCGCGCACGCCGGCGGCAAACGCCGCCACGCTGAGGCTGCGGCAGGATTCTCCGCACCAATTCTTCGTCTTGGTGTATAGATCAGCCAACACTGGCGTTTCATGACCGACAGCCCCCTCCGCGGCGTGATCGCCGCTATTGCGACGGCGATCGATGCAACGGGCGAACCTGATTGCGCGCAGTCGCTCGCGCTCGCCCGCTTCCTTCTCGACAACGGCTGCGACGGGCTCAACGTGCTCGGCACCACCGGCGAGGGAACCTCGCTGTCGCTGCGCCAGCGCCTGGCGGTCATGAACGCCTACGCCGCAAGCGGCTTGCCGCTGCAACGCCTGCTGGTCGGCACCGGTGCCGCCGCGCTCGACGATGCGGTGACGCTGACCGGCCATGCCGCCGTGCTCGGCTTTGCCGGCGCGCTGGTGCTGCCGCCGTTCTACTATAAGGGCGTGTCGGACGACGGGCTCTTTGCCACTATCGAAGCGATCGCCGGCGCGACCGCAGCGCAGCCGATTCCCATCTACCTCTATCACTTCCCGGCGCAGTCGGGATTGCCCTGGCGGGTCGCCCTGATCCGCCGCCTCCTCGAATCCTTCGGCGAACGCATCGCTGGACTGAAGGATTCATCCGGCGACATGGATTTTGCGAACGAGGCCGCGGGCCTTTCTCCGCGCTTTAAGGTCTTTCCCGCGACCGAAGCGGCACTGCCGCAGGCCCGCGCCGGCCGCTTCGCCGGCTGCATCTCGGCGACGGCCAATCTCAACGCCGATCTGTGCACCCGTTTTTATCGTTCCGGCGACAGCGCGGCGCTCGCGCAAGCGATGGCGATCCGCAAGCTGTTCGACGGCAAGCCGCTGGTCCCCGGTGTCAAGGCGCTGCTCGCTCATATTCACGGCGCGCCGCAATGGGTCCGCGTCGCGCCGCCGCTGTCGCCGCCCGCCGCGGTCGACCGAACGGCCGCCATCGCCGGTTACGAGGCGGTACGCGCCAAACGGGTGGCGTGAGGGGCAGCGCGTGGTACTGGCGAGCACGGCGGCCCGCCGAGAGCGTTGACGAGCGCCCGCGGCGCCCCTATAAGCCGCGCTTCGCTCACAAATTCCGTATTACCGGTATGGCCAATACAAAGTCCGCCAAGAAGGCCGCACGCCAAATCACGCGCCGCACCGTGATCAATAAATCGCGGCGCTCGCACCTGCGTGGCGCCGTGCGCAAGGTCGAGGAGGCGATCGCGGCCGGCGATCGGTCGCGCGCGCTCGCCGCCATGGCCGAAGCCGAGCCTGTCATCATTCGCGCGGCGCAAAGGAACGTCGTGCACCGCAACGCCGCCCGCCGTAAGGTTTCGCGGCTTGCCCACCGGATCGCGAAACTTGGCAAATCGTAGTTGCTGGCGGCTCCGCCAACCAAACGATCGCTTGCCATATCGTCACGGCTTTGTCGGCGACGGCCGAAATAAGTAGTGGATTGCCGCCAAACTGTTGCAGAATTGTCACGCAATTTCTAAAGATGGGTACTGGAGTAGCTTGTCACGCGTTTTGCGTCAGACAATGTGAAATTTTTATTTGTTCCGTGTGAAACAGCGCGGGGCTACCCTTTGTGTTTGCGCAAAATAACCGGTGCACGATGAAGGGCTTATTGCTTATGCGCGCCTGAGGGCTTGGAGTCGGCTGCAAATTCGGTATGTCGGGTTTATTTGCTCCGGTGCGTTTTTGGGTCGCCGCGCAATTGTTACAGAATTGTGAATCAGCCCGTTGAGTCAAAGTCTTGCACGCCGGCCGCCGGCGTTCGGACACGCCTCGGCTTCTGAAAGTCCAATGTTGGCGCGGTTTTTTTGCAGTTGCGGGCCGGCAACGGCGTGCTAGTTTTCAATTCCTTCGGCTTCCGAAGGCCTTCAAAAATCGTCTTAGTGTAACTCATCAAAGTATGGGTAGGGGAGAGCCGTGTCCGAGAGAACACCGTCCTCACTTCGCGGAGTTGCAAGGAGAAAACCTCGTGTAGGCCGAGTGAACCCACAGGGAGCAGGCCTGAAAGTCTCGCAAGACGTCCATTTGAGACATCATCAGCACGAAACATCGAATCGGAGAGTGATGGAGGGGGGCATGAAAATAATCCACCAATCTGTCCAAGTAGCTAGCGTCTCTTCGTCCAGAGTGTTTTGCCGATTGGCGCGCGCCCGTACCTCGGCACCGCGCCGCTATAGCGGACCGGCGATCACCTCCAGCGGCTGAGCCGCTCTTCATCCGACCGGCGGCCGCATTTTGCTTTCCGCAGCGCCGCAAATCCCAATGACTCATGTGCGTTGCGTTTCCCGATGCCGGGCATGGCGGCGAGTACCTCGCCTGAGTTGCTCGCTTTATGTCCATTCCCAGCGAAAAGCAGGCCAAAATGACGAGCACGGATCAGGAGCGCTGGCAAAGGGTCAAAAGCCGGCTGCGCATTGAACTCGGCGAGGATGTGTTCACGAGTTGGTTCGCGCGCATGGAGGTAGACGCCGTCGAAAACGGGGCGGTCCGACTTTCGGTACCGACGCGTTTCCTGCGCAATTGGATTCAGTCACATTACAGCGAGCGGGTGCTGAGCAATTGGCAGGCTGAAGAGCCGATTATCACCCGTCTGGAATTGAGCGTCCGCTCGGCCGCGATCCGTCCGCTCCCCGCGAAACCGAAGCAAGCGGAACTTCCGGCGCCTTCACGCCAGCTGCACGGCGGCGCGCTCAACGGCGCCGGAATGCGCGCGAGCGTACCGTTCATGACCGTGCACGAAGCCCTCGGCGGTTCTCCGCTCGACCCGCGCCTTGCCTTCGAGACCTTCATCGTCGGCCGCTCGAACACGCTGGCGCATGCCGCGGCGCGACAAGTGGCGACCAGCCGCCGCGGCGACCCGCTGATGTTCAACCCGCTCTACATCCACGCCGGTGTCGGGCTCGGCAAAACGCACCTGTTGCAGGCGATCACCTGGGCCGGCAACAGCAGCGACCGCAAGGTCCTCTATCTGACGGCCGAAAGGTTCATGTACGGCTTCGTCTCGGCGTTACGCACGCAGACGACTTTGGCTTTCAAGGAAGCGGTGCGCGCCATTGACGTGCTGATGATCGACGACATGCAATTCCTGCAGGGCCGCTCGACGCAGGCCGAGTTCTGCCACACGCTCAACGCCCTCATCGATGCCGGCCGTCAGGTCGTGATCGCCAGCGACCGTCCGCCCGCGGATCTCGAAAGCCTCGATGACCGGGTCCGCTCCCGGCTGGCCGGCGGCCTTGTGGTGGAGATCGGCTCGCTCGGCGAAGAATTGCGGCTGGAGATCCTCAAGAACCGGATTGCGGCGGCTTGCGTGCATCACCCCGGCTTCGAAGTCCCGGCCCCGGTCCTCACGTTCATCGCCAAATCCGTCACGCATAACGGCCGCGACCTCGAAGGTGCCGTCAATCGCTTGTTGGCCCATAGCAAGCTCTCCGGCCAGCCGGTGACGCTGGAGATGGCCGAACGCGAGATGCGCGACCTCATTCGTCCAGCCGAGCCGAAACGAGTGAGAATCGAGGACATTCAGCGCGTCGTGGCGCGCCAGTACAACGTCAGCCGCTCCGACATGCTGTCATCGCGACGCACCGCGAACGTGGTGCGGCCGCGTCAAGTGGCGATGTACCTGGCGAAGGTCTTGACGCTGCGTTCGCTGCCGGAGATCGGCCGCCGGTTTGGGGGCCGCGACCACACCACCGTGTTGCACGCGGTGCGCAAGATCGAGACGCTGGCCGGCAACGACAGCGCCTTCGCCGAGGAGATCGAAGCGCTCAAGCGCCAGCTGCAGGACTGAAGGAGCCCCATGGACGACGCCACCGGGCCCGGCCGTTCGGCTGGCGTGCCACGCGCCATGCGCAGGGAAATGAGCCTCGACCTCCCCGCCCCATCCGCGTTATGGCTGTCGAAGGAGGTGTGAAACGTAGGGAAAAGCCTGCCGAGACTGGGCTGCGCCCTTGCCGAAAGGGTCGCGCCGCGCCATTTTTGCCGCCCGTACTGCGAATGGATTTCACAATGAAGGTCACCATAGAGCGTTCCGAATTGTTGAGGTCGCTCGGCCACGTGCACCGCGCTGTGGAGCGGCGTAACACCATTCCCATCCTCGCCAACGTGCTCATTCGCGCCGACCGCTCGAAGCTCAGTTTGAAGGCCACGGACCTTGATCTCGAAGTGACCGATACGATCGCCGCGGAGGCCGGGCCCGGCGGATCGACGACCGTCCCCGCGCATATGTTCTACGACATCGTGCGCAAATTGCCCGAGGGCGCGCAGGTCGTTCTGGAATCTTCCGGGGACCGCGCCGCGCTCTCGATCCGCGCCGGCCGTTCGCGGTTCACGCTACAGACACTCCCGGAGAGCGATTTCCCCGATCTCGCGCCGGGCGAAATGACGCACACGTTCACACTCAAAGCCGCGGACCTCAAACGGCTGATCGATAAGACGCAGTTCGCCATCTCGACCGAGGAAACCCGCTATTATCTCAACGGCATCTATCTGCATACCGCCGGCACGGCGCAAGCGCCGACGCTGCGCGCGGTGGCGACCGACGGCCACCGCCTCGCGCAGATGGAGCTCGATCTGCCGAAGGGCGCCGCCGGCATGCCGGGCATCATCGTGCCGCGCAAGACCGTCGGCGAAGTGCAGCGCCTGATCGAGGACGGCGACGCCGAGGTCACCGTCGAGCTGTCGCCAGGAAAAATTCGCTTCACCGTCGGCGAGGTGGTCCTGACCTCGAAGCTGATCGACGGCACGTTTCCCGATTATGCGCGCGTCATCCCGCTGAGCAACGACAAGGAACTGATCGTCGACAAAAAGGAGTTCGAGGCCGCCGTCGACCGCGTTTCGACGGTTTCCAGCGAACGCGGCCGCGCCGTCAAGCTCTCGCTCACCGCCGGGCGGCTGTTGTTGTCCGTCACCAACCCCGATTCCGGCAGCGCCACCGAGGAACTCGAGGTCGAATACGAAGCCGACCCGATCGATATCGGCTTCAACTCGCGGTACCTCCTCGATATCGCCGCGCAGATCGAAAGCGAAGCCGCAGTCCTCAGACTCGCCGATCCCGGTTCACCGACCCTCATTCAGGACAAGGAGCCGCGCGGCGCCCTCTATGTGCTGATGCCGATGCGCGTTTGACTCGATGGCCTATCGCTAACGTTTGCGTCATGCCCGGCCACAGCCGTCCTTTAGGACGGCGTCGCTTCGCGCGCCTATGTGCCGGGCATCCACGTCTTTGGCCGCATCAAATGAGACGTGGATGGCCGGGACAAGCCCGGCCATGACGATTAAAAGCGCTAAGCTATGGCCCGCGTCCACCGCCTCACCCTCACCAATTTCCGCAACTACCGCGCGGCGACGCTGCAAGCCGACTTAAGGCCGATCGTGCTCTATGGGCCGAACGGCGCGGGCAAGACCAATTTGATCGAGGCCATCTCGTTCCTCGCGCCGGGCCGCGGTCTGCGCCGCGCCACGCTCGAGGAGGTGGCATTCCACGAGGGCGACGGCTCCTGGGCGGTGGCCGCCGAGGTCGAGGGCGCGCTGGGGCTCGCCACGCTCGGCACCGGCATCGAGCGGGAGCATGAAGAGGGCGCGACGGTGCAACGCAAATGCCGGATCGATCGTGAATCGGTCGCTTCGGCTGCCGCTTTTGCCGATCACCTGCGCGTGGTCTGGCTGGTGCCGGCGATGGATTCTTTGTTCGTCGGCGCGCCGTCGGAGCGCCGCCGCTTTCTCGATCGCTTGGCGCTGGCGGTCGATGCCGAGCACTCGAGCCGGGTCAACGCGCTGGAGCGGGCGCTGCGCTCGCGCAATCGGCTCCTCGAGGAGGCCCGGCCCGATCCGCACTGGCTCGATGCCGTCGAGCACGAGACCGCGGAGCTCGCCGTCGCCGTGGCCGGATTGCGGGCCGAGGCGCTGCACCGGCTCGAGTCGGTCCTGGCGAGCCGCCAAGGTTCGGACTTTCCGCCGGTGGAAATTGCGCTCAACGGCTGGATGGAGAAGCTCCTGCCGGCGCATCCCGCGATCGAAATCGAGGAACGCTATCGCGCGGTGCTGCGGGACAATCGCGGCCGCGACGCGGCGGCCGGGCGCACACTCGATGGCCCGCATTTGACCGACCTTGCGGTCGTCTACCGGCAGAAGGGCATTGCCGCCGCCGACGCGTCGACCGGCGAACAGAAGGCCTTGCTGATCGGGCTCGTCCTCGCGCACGCGCGATTGATCGCGGAAATGACCGGGTCCGCACCGGTGCTTCTGCTCGACGAGGTCGTCGCGCATCTCGATCCGGCACGTCGCGCCGCGCTGCATGGGGAACTCGTCGAGCTCGGCGCGCAAGTCTGGATGACCGGCGCCGACCCGGCGCTGTTTGCTGAAATCAAGGACGACGCGGCCATGATCGAAGTCAATGCCGGCCGCCTGGAACTGAAAGCGCGAAAAGACTGAAATCGGGTCGGAAAGGTGTCCGGCTGCTCCTTTCAAGTTGCCAATTTGCCGCCGCAATCGGGCGGCGTCAGCGCCTTCGCTCCGGCGCATCGGAACGGCCATCGAAAAGCCCGGAATCGGCGCCGTCTGCGGCGCCGGCAAATCCTTGAAAAATAGCGTTCCGACAATATCTTATGGCCAACCACTTTGCTCTGTACGAAGCGCGCTTTTCGTGTACAACGAACCGGCGATTCACGTCGCTTTCTGCAGACGATTCGAAAGCTTTTCGCATGGCCGAACCCGTTCGCAAGTCCAGCTCTGTTGCACCCTCCGACTATGGCGCGGAATCGATCAAGGTGCTCAAGGGGCTCGATGCCGTGCGCAAGCGGCCGGGCATGTATATCGGCGACACCGACGACGGCTCGGGCCTGCATCACATGGTCTACGAGGTCGTCGACAACGCCATCGACGAAGCGCTTGCCGGCTTCGCCAAGGAAGTCGTCGTCACGCTCAATCCCGACGGCTCCTGCACCGTGCGCGACGACGGCCGCGGCGTCCCCACCGACATCCACAAGGGTGAAGGCGTGTCCGCCGCCGAGGTCATCATGACCCAACTGCACGCCGGCGGAAAATTCGACCAGAATGCCTACAAAGTTTCCGGCGGCCTGCACGGCGTCGGCGTCTCGGTGGTCAATGCGCTGTCGAGCTCGCTCAAGCTCACGGTCTGGCGCGACGGCAAAGAGCATTTCATGGAATTCCGCGACGGCGAGCCGGTCGCGCCGCTTGCCGTCGTCGGCGCCGCCCACGACAAGCGCGGCACCGAAGTAACGTTCCTGCCGTCGCGCAAAACCTTCACCATGACGGAGTTCGACTTCGCCACGCTGGAGCACCGGCTGCGCGAGCTGGCGTTCCTCAATTCCGGCGTCAATATCGTACTTTCCGACATGCGCCATGCGGTCGAGAAGCGCGAAACGATGCGCTACGAGGGCGGCGTCGAGGCGTTCGTCAAATACCTCGATCGCAACAAGACGCCGTTGGTGCCGCAGCCGATCGTCATGAAAGCCGAGCGCGACGGCGTCGCGGTGGAGTGCGCGCTGTGGTGGAACGACGGCTACCACGAGACCGTGCTCTGCTTCACCAACAACATCCCGCAGCGCGACGGCGGCACCCACCTCGCCGGCTTCCGCGGCGCGCTGACGCGCCAGGTCACCGGCTACGCCGAATCCGGCGGCATCGCCCGCAAGGAGAAGGTCGCGCTCACCGGCGACGATTGCCGCGAAGGCTTGACGGCGGTGCTCTCGATCAAGGTCGCCGACCCGAAATTCTCCTCGCAGACCAAGGACAAGCTGGTCTCCTCCGAGGTGCGGCCGGCGGTCGAGGGCATCATCAACGATATGCTCAAATCCTGGCTCGAAGAGCATCCGACCGAGGCCAAGATCGTCGTCGGCAAGGTGATCCAGGCGGCGGCGGCCCGCGAGGCCGCGCGCAAGGCGCGCGAGATGACGAGGAAAAGCGCGCTCGGCATCACTTCGCTGCCGGGAAAACTCGCCGATTGCCAGGAGCGCGATCCGGCCAAATCCGAGCTGTTCATTGTCGAGGGCGATTCCGCCGGCGGCAGCGCCAAGCAGGGCCGCAATCGGGAATTCCAGGCGGTGTTGCCGCTGCGCGGCAAGATCCTCAACGTCGAGCGCGCGCGCATGGACAAGATGCTGTCGTCCGAGCAGATCGGCACGCTGATCACCGCGCTCGGTACCGGCATCGGCACCGACGAATTCGCGATCGACAAGCTGCGCTACCACAAGATCATCATCATGACCGACGCCGACGTCGACGGCGCCCATATCCGCACGCTGTTGCTGACGTTCTTCTACCGGCAGATGCGCGAGATCATTGACCAGGGCCATCTCTACATCGCGCAGCCGCCGCTCTACAAAGTCGCGCGCGGCAAATCCGAGCAGTATCTCAAGGACGAGCGGGCGCTCGAGGATTACCTGATCGACACCGGCCTCGAAGACGCGGTGTTGCGGCTGTCGTCGGGCGAGGTGCTGGCCGGCAACGACTTGCACAAGCTGGTCGAGGACGCGCGCACGATCCGCAATATTCTGCGCGGCCTGCACAGCCGCTACAATCGGCAGGTGGTCGAGCAGGCGGTGATTTTGAGCGTGCTCAACCAGCGCATCTTCGGCGATCCGAACACGGCCGTTGCCGCGGTGCCCTATATCGCCAAGCGGCTCGACGCGCTGTCGGAAGAAACCGAACGCGGCTGGCACGGCGAGTTCACCGAAGGCGCGGGCTTCCGCTTCGAGCGCACGGTGCGCGGCGTCAAGGAGGTGGCGGTGCTCGACCAGGCGCTGCTCGGCTCCGCCGATGCGCGCAAGCTCGACGAGTTCGCGCCGGAACTGCAAAAGGTGTTCCCGCGTCCGACGCCGCCGGCGATCTTCAAGCGCAAGGACGAAGAAACCCCGATCCACGGCCCGGTCGGCCTGTTCGAGGCGGTGACCGCCGCCGGCCGCAAGGGCGTGGCGCTGCAACGCTACAAGGGCCTCGGCGAGATGAACCCGTCCCAGCTCTGGGAAACCACGCTCGACACCAACGCGCGCTCGCTCCTGCAGGTCAACGTCAAGGAAATCGACGAGGCCAACACCATCTTCGACGAGCTCATGGGCGACAAGGTCGAGCCGCGCCGCCTGTTCATCGAGGAGCACGCGCTGACCGCGAGTGTGGATGTGTAGCTTCGGCTAAATCGGATACCCGTTCGTCATTGCGAGCCAACGGTCCGGCCCGAAGCGGCCGGCCCGATGACAGGCTCCGCGAAGCAATCCAGAAAAAAGCGACTGGATTGCTTCGGCCCTGCGGGCCTCGCAATGACGAAGACGCCCTAAAACAAATCGAAATATTCGTTGTGCTCCCAGGCGGTCACGTCGCCCTCCCCGCCCCCGTCGGCGGTAAAGCGCGCGAGCTCGGCCTCCTTGATGTGCGCGTAATAGTCGATGAAAGCCGCGCCGAAGTTTTTCCTGAAAACCTCGCTCGCCCGCAGCGCGGCAAGCGCTGCGCCGAGATTTTTCGGCAAAAGCGGCGCCTTGGTCTCATACGGCGTGTCGGCCGCGGGCCCGGGATCCCGGCGCTCCGCCAATCCGTCGAGGCCCGCATAGATCTGCGACGCCATGTAGAGATAGGGATTGGCCGCGGGCTCGCCGACGCGGTTCTCCAGATGCGTTGACGGATCGCCCGGCTGGCCGAGCACGCGCACCATCACGCCGCGATTGTCGCGCGCCCAGATCGCGCGGTCGGGCGCCAGCGTGTACGGTCGATAGCGCTTATAGCCGTTGACGGTCGGCGTCGTGAACGCCGCGGCGGCCTCCGCGTGTGCCAATAACCCGCCGAGAAAATGCAGGCCGACGGCGGACAGCCCGCCGCGTTTGCCGCCGACGAAAGCATTGCCGCCGCCGCGGCGCTCGATCAGCGACTGGTGCAGATGCCAGCCGCTGGAAAACAGATTCGGCAGACCAGGCCGGCACATGAAGCTCGCGAGACAGCCGTTGCGCCGCGCGATCTGTTTGGTGGCGGCGCGGAATAGGATCATGGTGTCGGCGGCGGCAAGCCCGCGCTGTGGCCGGAAGGTGAATTCGCACTGGCTCGGCCCCAATTCGACCTCGAGCGAGCGCAGCGGCATGCCGAGCGCGGCGACGCCGCGGCGGATCGGCGTCAACGCCGCATCGATCTGATCGAAGCGCGTTTCGGTCAAATACTGGTAGCCCTGCGTAAGCGGGCTAACGTCGGGCGCCTGCGGCGGCCAGCTCGAGTCCTGCGGCGTCAGCCGCGGGTTCTCCAGCTTGAAGAGATGAAATTCGACCTCGAGCCCGGCGAGGAAATCGAACCCCGCCGCTGCGAGCGCCGTAAGCGCGTCGCGCAAAATCTGCCGGGTCGAGAACGGCACCGGTTTGCCATTGGTGAAATAGATGTCGCAAAGAAGCCAGCCGGTATGTTCGGCCCACGGCAGCACATGAAACGTCGCCGGGTCGGCCACCATGACGAGGTCGCCGCCGCCCTGCATCTCCGCCATGTCGAAGCCGCCGCCGGCGGTGAACACCGGATAGACCGTCTTGTGCGCGGTGTCCTTGGCGAGCAGTGTCGTCGTCATGGTGACGCCGCTTTGGAGCATGGCGGCCGCATCTTCCGCCACCACGGTCTTGCCGCGCAGCACGCCGTGCTGATCGGCAAAAGAGAAGCGAATGAGTTCCAGCTTGTTTTTCTTGATGACCTGTTGGACGGCCTTCGCCTGGCGCACCTGCTCGTCGGTCCACAGGCCGTGACGTTCGACAAAGCTCATCGCGGCAGTAAATCTTGTTGGTTCGCGACGGCGCGGCGCCATGCGATAACCGTCAATGCCCGTTGGCCCAGGATTTGGTCTGTTGCCGGCCTTGGTCGGTGCGCTGCCAATAGCTCTGCCAGTCGCCGGCGGGACCGATGCCGTCGACACAGGCCGGGCCGGTCATCTTCGCCGCCGCGGCAGGATCGAGCACCATCATCGGCTTTGCGCCCTTGCCCGATTGGTCGAGCGCCTGCCGCAGCAGCCGTCGATAGGCGCTGATCGCCTTGTCGGACGTGCCGAGATGCTCCTGGGTGCGGTCCTGGATCGCGCCCATCGACTCGCAGGCCCATTGGTCGTGCACATTGATGTCCGTGCCCATGCCGGTATAGGTCGCGTGCTCTTGCTCGCGGGCATCGAAGCCGTAATCGTTGCTCTTGTTCTTGCGCGGCACGTAATCCGGCAATTCGTAAAGCTCGAGTCGCTGGCGGCGCATCTCGTCCTTGTCGACGGCCGAGCCGAATGAGGTAAAAATCGCGTACCAGTAGTGTTTCACGTCGTCGATCGGCACGTGCCACTGCGAGATCGTCATCTCGCGGCTCATCGGAATGATGAAGCCGTTGGGAAAGATCAGATTGGTCACCCGCACATGCGCCTTGTCGTCGCTGATCTGGCGCAGCGTGATCAGGCGGAAGCCGTAGTCGGTCGGCTCGATCTCGATGCGCGGCCGCGCAAACTCGCGCATGATTTTTGTCATCGGCATGTCCGAGTCCTTCGAGGTGTCGCGGAACATCTTGCCATAGCCTTTGTCGGGATCCTCGTCCTCGAAGAAACGGTGCAGGAACGAAGTGTGCACCGGATCGATGCCGACTTCGAGCGATTGCAGCCAGTTGCAATCGATCATGCCCTTGAAGGCGAAGGTGTGCGTCTGCGGCGCGATGAAGCAGTCGAATTGCGGGAATGCCGGCGGCTCGCCCGGGCCCAGATAGGCGAACAGAATGCCGCTCTTTTCGACGACCGGATAGGATTTTTGCTTGATGTTAGCGCACAGATTGCTGTTGTCGGGCTCGGCCGGCGTTTGCAGGCATGTTCCGTTGACATCGAACAGCCAGCCGTGAAACGCGCAGCGCAGCCCGCCGTCTTCGAGCCGCCCATAAGCCAGGTCGGTGCCGCGGTGCGGACAATGCCGGCCGAGTAACCCGTAACGTCCCTTGTCGTCCCGGAAAGCGACGAGGTCTTCGCCCATGAGCCGAACCGGCTTCACCGGGCGGTTGCCAGAAAGCTCATCGACCAGAGCCGCCGGCTGCCAATAGCGCCGCAGCAGAGCGCCGGCCGCGGTGCCGGGTGACGTACGGGTGATGAGATCGTTCTGCTCCGCGCTTAACATCGGGGGGCTTTCCTCCGTCACCCTGAGGTGCGAGCCAACGGGTCCGGCCCGAAGTCGGGGCACCCCATCGCGCTCGCGCGACGGGGACCCCGGACCGGCCCCGCCGGCGGCCGCCCCAGGTTGAACGACAAATTCTTATACGATGATCGCCAAGCGACCGGAAGCCGACGCGATTATGCGTCCTCCCCGCTTGCGCGGGGGGATGCGCGTCAGTGCTCGGTAATGACGCCGCGCGCGGTGACGACCACCCATTGGCCGTCCTGCCGCTTGATCGACTCGACAACGCCGAGACCCGGCAGCACGCTGCCGGCCGCAACGGCGAACACGCCGCCGTAGCTGTTCTCGACCAGCGCGCGGCCCCTGCGCACGTCCTGCACGACCCAATTCTCCAAAATCTTGTCGGGCAGCTTGGCCTCGGCGGGCGCGGCCGGCTGTTTGTTGGAGATCGCGCCCGTCGTCTCCGGCGCGGCGGACGCCGCCGCCATCACGTTCTTCTTCTCCAGCCGGTCGATCGCTTCGGCCATGTGTGCGATCTTGGCCGCCGGCTCGATCTGTGCGCGCTCGACACGGTCGAGGCGGTCGACGATCTTGGCAAACTGGCTGTTGGCGTTGCGCGCCGTGCCGTCGAGGCTCGCCTTGAGGGCGGAAAATTCGGCGAGTTCCGCCTTTACTGCTTGCAGCGCATTCGCTTCTGCCATGCCGGACTTCGGCGCCGCAGCGGCAACCGGCGAAAAGTGTGCCAGCCCGGAAGCGGACAGCGATCCGACGACCGCGCCGAGGCCTGCCGCCAGTGCGAGCGAAGCCGCGAGCAACGCGAACCGTGACGACCGCGACGGCGCCGCGACGGCGGCAGCGCCGCCCGCGGCGGCCGGTTCCTCGGCGGCTTCACTTGGCGCGTCCGCAACCATTTCGATCGGCGCGGCCCTTCCGGCTGTATCGTGGCTCGACGCTTCGCCGAGCGGCGGATCCGCTTTGATTGCTTCGGTCGAGGGCGCGCTTGCGTTTGCTTGGGGCTGCGCGGTGTTGCCGGCGATATCGGGCGAGTCGCCGGGAAGTTCGGAGGAGGCGTCGGGCTTCGCCTCTTGCGGCGTGGCCATGATGGGAGTCTCCGGATTGCGGGTCCTCCGTCGATAGCGCGGTTTGGTTAGAAATTAGTTAGCGAGGCCTTAATCGAAGAATGAAATTTTTGTTAGTCAGCCAAGCCGTTCTCGCGGGCGAGGTCTTTGAGCGAAGCCTCCGGGCGCGCGCCCAGGTGCTGGATCACTTCGGCGGCGGCGAGCGCGCCGAGCCGGCCGCAGCTGCGATCGTCGGCGCCGCGCGCCAGGCCGCAGAGAAAACCGGCCGCGAACAGGTCGCCGGCGCCGGTCGTGTCGACGACGCGCTCGACCGGAAAGGCCGGCACGGCTTCCGTTCCGTCGGGACCGATCACCAGGCAGCCGTTCTCGCTGCGCGTCACCACGGCCGCTTCGACATCGGCGCGCAACGCCGCCGCCGCGGCATTGAAATCCGCAGTCTGATAAAGGCTGTGCAGCTCGGTCTCGTTGGCGAAGATGAGATCGACGGTGCGCGAGCGCATGAGATGCAGGAACTCGTCGCGCCAGCGATCGACGCAGAAAGCGTCGGACAAGGTCAGCGCCACGATCCGCCCGGCGTCATGCGCGATCGTCGCCGCCTTGAGGAACGCGTCCTTGGCGTTCCTTGGGTCCCACAAATAGCCTTCGAGATAGGTGATGGCGCTCGCCGCGACCGTGTCGGCGTCGATGTCGGCGGGATGCAGATCCTGGGCGGCGCCGAGAAAGGTGTTCATGGTGCGCTCGCCGTCGGGAGTCACCAGCACATAGCAGCGCCCGGTCGGCGCGCCGTCGGCGGCCGGTGTCGTCGCGAAAGTTACCCCGGCGGCGCGGATGTCATGGGCGAAGGTGCGGCCGAGCTCGTCGTCCTTGACCTTGCCGATAAAGGCTGCGCGCGCCCCGAGGCTCGCCACGCCGACAATGGTGTTGGCGGCCGAGCCGCCGGACACCTCGACCGCCGGACCCATGGCTTGATAGATCGCCTCGGCGCGGCCGGCGTCGATCAGCGCCATTCCGCCCTTGCGCATGCCCTGCTCGAGCAGGAAATCCTCTTCGGCGCGGGCAAGGACATCGACGATCGCATTGCCGATGCCGAGCACGTCGTAACGCGTCACTGTCATGAATAAACTCGCGCGGGAGCCGCACTATAGCGGCCGGCCCTTGCGGGGCAAGGCGTGGGCATGGCATGGGGACGCCGCGAGCGGCGCCAGGAGATATGGCGCTGGTTTGCCACGGAGACCATGCATGGCTTTTCAGGAACGGGTGTTCTCCGGCGTGCAACCGTCCGGCGCTCTGCACCTCGGCAATTATCTCGGCGCCATCAAGCGCTTCGTCGAGCTGCAGGACCGCTACGACTGCCTCTATTGCGTCGTCGACCTGCATGCGATCACCGTCTGGCAGGATCCGACCGAGCTGCCGCGCGCCATCCGCGAGGTCACTGCGGCCTTCATCGCCTGCGGCATCGATCCCACAAAACACATCGTGTTCAACCAGAGTCAGGTCGCCGAGCACGCCGAACTCGCCTGGATCTTCAATTGCGTCGCGCGACTTGGCTGGCTCAACCGGATGACGCAATTCAAGGAGAAGGCCGGCAAGGACCGCGAGAATGCCTCGGTCGGTCTCTACGCCTATCCGACGCTGATGGCGGCCGATATCCTGGTCTATCGCGCGACCCACGTCCCAGTGGGCGAGGACCAGAAGCAGCACCTCGAACTGTCGCGCGACATCGCGCAGAAGTTCAACAACGATTTCGGCCGCTCCATCCATCACCACGGCTACGGCGACACCTTTTTCCCGCTGCCGGAGCCGCTGATCACCGGCGAGGCGACCCGCGTCATGTCGCTGCGCGACGGCACCAAAAAGATGTCGAAGTCGGAGGCCTCCGACTATTCGCGCATCAATCTCACCGACGATGCCGACGCCATCGCGCAGAAAATCCGCAAGGCAAAAACCGATCCGGAGCCGCTGCCGAGCGAAGAGGCTGGCCTGAAGTCCCGGCCCGAAGCGGATAATCTCGTTGGTATCTACGCCGCACTCGCCGGCACCACGCGCGCCGGCGTGCTGGCGCAATTCGGCAAAGCGCAATTCTCGACCTTCAAGTCGGCGCTGGTCGATTTGTCCGTCGCCAAGCTCGGCCCAATCGGCGCCGAGATGAAACGGCTCTTACGCGATCCGGTCGCCATCGACGCCATCCTCGCGGACGGCGCCGCCCGCGCGCAAAAGCTCGCCGCCGAAACCATGCGGGCGGTCAAAGACATCGTCGGCTTCGTGCGGTCATAACTCCCTGGTCGTGTCGCGGACACTTCCCTCCCCCAGATTCCGCAATTGGACCCGCTTGTAGGACCACGCGCCGCCGTGGCAGCATCGTCCCGTCACGGCGTTATGTTCGTGCCGTCCGGCCTTGAGACAGGCGAAGAACCGAGGATATCCGGGGCAGCCCGGAGAAACAGATGTCGCGCAGGCGCCGCAGCTATGAAACCGGTCACAAGCCGAAGCTCCTCGTCGTCATCGACGACACCGAGGAGTGCGACCGCGCCGTTTATTTCGCCAGCCGGCGGGCGGCGCGTATTGGCGGCAATGTCATCATGCTGCGCGCGATCGAAATGCACGACAAGGGCCAGCAATGGCTCGGCGTCGCCGACATCATGCGCGCGGAGGCGCACGACGAAGCCGATGTGCAGCTCAGCAAATACGCGGCGCGGGCCAACGGGATTGCCGGCATCACCCCCGAGCGCGTGGTGCGCGAAGGCGACAAGGCGGAAGAAATTCTCAAGTTGATCGATGAGGATGAGGACATATTCATCCTCGTACTGGCCGCGGGCACGGGAGCGGAAGGACCGGGCCCGCTGGTCGCCAGCATCGGCCGTACTGCCGGAGACTATCCGATCCCGGTGGCCATTGTGCCCGGCCACCTCACCGACGAGGAACTCGACTCGCTGTCATGAGGCGGCGGTCATTCCGGAGCGGAGTGCCGCGCGGAACCGGGGTGGCCATGCAGCACTTGAACTTCCAATGGAATTCGCCACGTATTAAGCTGGATTCGCGAGAAGTCACGGCGCGGCCGGGAATCGGCCGGGTTTAGGTGACGGAGGGCGCTATGTTCATCCAGACGGAAGCGACACCCAACCCGGCGACCTTGAAATTCCTGCCCGGAAGGCCGGTGCTCGACGCTGGAACGCTCGACCTGCGCGGCAAGGACGAGGCGACGCAGTCGCCCCTTGCCGAGCGGCTATTCGACATCGCGGGCGTCAGCGGGGTGTTCTTCGGCTCCGATTTCATCGCGGTGACCAAGGAAACCGGCGAATGGCAGCAGCTCAAGCCGATGATCCTTGGTGCCATCATGGAGCATTTCATGTCCGACGCGCCGCTGCTGGCGACCGGCGGCGCCGGCGAAAGCGACGCCGATGAGTTTTTCGATGCCGCCGATGCCGAGACCGTCGCCACCATTAAGGAGCTGATCGAGACGCGGGTGCGGCCGGCAGTGGCCAATGACGGCGGCGATATCACCTTCCGCGGTTTCAAGGACGGCGTCGTCTATCTCAACATGAAAGGGGCGTGCTCGGGCTGCCCGTCGTCGACGGCAACGCTGCGGCACGGCATCCAGAATTTGCTGCGGCATTTCATACCCGATGTCACTGAAGTCCGGCCGATGTGACCCGGCGGCTTTCGCCGGACGATGGGCTTGTGTGACGATCCATGCGTGTGCTCGCCATTGATACGGCGCTGGCGGCCTGTTCCGCCGCCGTGCTCGACACCGAGCATGGCGGTATCGTTGCGGCCGAGAGCCTGCCGATGACGCGCGGTCACGCCGAAGCCCTCATGCCACTCATAGCACGCGTGATGGACCAGGCAGGCCTGGCATTTACCGATCTCGACCGCGTCGCGGTGACCACCGGACCCGGCAGTTTCACGGGCTTGCGCGTCGGCATCGCTGCCGCGCGCGGTATCGCGCTGGCGACCGGCAAGTCAGCCGTCGGTCTATCGACGCTCTTCGCCTATGCGGCCCCCCAGATGGCCGCCGACGACCGGATTCCCGTGGTCGCCGCCATCGATGCGCGGCATGGTCACGTCTACCTGCAGGTTTTTGGTCCCGGCGGCCGCACGCCGTCGGCGCCGCGGCTCGCGCCCTTGCGCGAAGCCGTGCAGGCGGCATCCGCGGCGCCGGCTTGCATCGTCGGATCCGCGGCGCAATCCGTCGCCGCCGGCCTGTCACAGGCTGACGCGGAACCCGCTGCCGTCGACGCGCGCCCGGCACCCGATATCGCTTGGGTCGCGCGCATCGGCGCCGGCTTGCCGGAAGGCCAGTCGCCGCCAAAGCCGCAATATCTCCGCGCCCCCGACGCGCAGCCACAAAACGCCGCTCAACTGCCGCGCCGATGATGAACTTCGTCACGCGCTTGCTCGCCCGGCCCGCCGCGACCTTCGCGGAGGCGCGCGAGCATGACGCCGCCGCAATCGCCGCCGTGCATGCGGCTTCATTCCTGCGTGGCTGGGGCGAGGACGAGTTTCACCGCCTCCTCCTTGACCGCAGCGTCGTTGCCCACCGTGCGGCGATCGGCCGGACGTTGATCGGGTTCATCCTGTCCCGCCTGACCGCCGGCGAGGCCGAAATTCTGTCGGTCGCCATCGCGCCGGCCAGGCGCGGACGCGGCTTCGCTCGCCCGCTCCTCGATCTGCATCTCCGCCGCTTAGCCGGTCTCGGCGCTCGCGCGGTATTCCTCGAAGTCGATGAACACAATGCGCCCGCCTGCCGCCTGTACCGGCAGCGCGGATTCTACGAGGTGGGCCGGCGGCAGGGCTATTATGGCGGCGACGCCACCGCCCTAGTGCTGCGCCGCGACCTTGGCTGACGCATGGGCGTAAACGCGGTATGATGCCCATATTCCGCGAAACGCCGAGAAAGGCTCAGATTCGCAAACGAATGACAGGTTCTCGCAAGCTCTATGTGAAATCCTTCGGCTGCCAGATGAACGTCTACGACTCGCAGCGTATGGCGGACACCTTGGCGCCGGAAGGCTATGTCGAAACCGCGACCGCCGACGACGCCGATCTCATCATCCTCAACACCTGCCACATCCGCGAGAAGGCGGCGGAGAAGGTTTATTCCGAGCTTGGCCGCATGCGTCGCTTGAAGGAAGCGGCGACGGCCGACGGCCGGGACGTTCTCATCGCGGTTGCCGGCTGCGTCGCGCAGGCCGAGGGCGATGAGATCATCCGCCGGGCTCCGGCGGTCGATCTCGTCGTCGGCTCGCAAAACTATCATCGTTTGCCCGACCTCATCGCGCGCGCCAAGCGCGAGGGCAAAGCCGTCGATACCGAGTTTCCCCTCGACGACAAGTTCGACCATCTCGCCGCACCGAGCCTGGCCAGTAGCCGCGCGCGCGGCGTCACCGCCTTTGTCACGGTGCAGGAAGGCTGCGACAAGTTCTGCACATTCTGCGTCGTGCCCTATACGCGCGGCGCGGAAACCTCCCGGCCGGTCAATAAGATCCTGGCCGAGGTCGAGCGGCTGGCCGACGCCGGCGTGCGCGAAATCACCCTGATCGGCCAAAACGTCAACGCCTATCACGGCGCGGGACCGGACGGGCGGCCATGGTCCTTGGCGCGACTGCTCGGCTTGATCGCGCGCTTGCCCGGCATTGAGCGGCTACGTTATACGACCAGCCATCCGCTCGACATGGGCGACGACCTGATCACGGCGCATGGCGATTTGCCGCAACTGATGCCGCAACTGCATCTGCCGGTACAGTCAGGTTCCGACCGCATCCTTGCCGCCATGAACCGCCGGCACACGCGCGCCAATTACGTTGCGGTCGTCTCCCGGCTGCGCCAAGCACGGCCCGATCTGGCGCTCACCTCCGATTTCATCGTCGGCTTTCCGGGCGAGGCGGAGAAGGACTTCGCCGCCACGCTCAGCTTGGTCGGCGAAATCGGCTATTCCGGCGCGTTCTCGTTCAAATACTCGCCGCGCCCGGGCACGCCCGGCGCCGACATGGCCGATCAGGTGGCGGAAGGTGAAAAATCCGAACGCCTGCAGCGCCTGCAAGCGGCAATCGACTTGAGCCAGGCTGCGTTCAACCGCGACTGCCTCGGCCGCACATTCTCCGTGCTGTTCGAACGGCCGGGCCGGCACAGCGGCCAGCTGGTCGGCCGGTCGCCTTATCTTCAGCCAGTTCAGATCGAGGCACCGCCCGCGCTGATCGGCGAGATCGCCCCCGTTACTATCACAGAAGTCGCCAGCAACAGTTTGTTCGGCGCGCTTAACTCCGCGCCAGAGCCGGCGCTCGCCGGCGCAGGAGCTTGAATGCGGACACTCGGTCCTCCCGGAACGGATGCCGGCTCGCTGGTGACTGCTCCGGATAATGCGGTCCAGATTGTTCTCAGCTTCGACGACAATCGCCTGGCGTCGGCCCTGTTCGGCCAATATGGCCAGAATCTCGCTTTGATCGAGCGACGGCTCGGCGTTGTCGCCACCTCGCGCGGCAATCATGTGACGCTCGAAGGCACGCGCGAGGCCTGCGAGCAGGCCCGGCGCGTGCTCGAAAGCCTCTATGAGCGGCTCAAGCGCGGCGACGAACTGGTACAGGGCGACGTCGACGGGGTCATCCGGCTCGCCTTGGCGCAGGGCTCGTTGTTCGACTTCGACCCCGCCGCCGCGCGGGAGAATTTCGAGGAGATCAATCTGCGCAAGCGGCGCGTGCGCGCCCGCACCCCGGCGCAGGACGCCTATGTTCGCGCGCTCAAGCGCCACGCTTTGGTGTTCTCGACCGGCCCGGCCGGCACCGGCAAGACGTGGCTCGCGGTGGCCCATGCCGTGCAATTGTTCGAGCGTAAAGAGGTCGACCGCATCGTGCTGTCGCGGCCGGCGGTCGAAGCCGGCGAGCGGCTCGGTTTCCTCCCCGGCGACATGCGCGAGAAAGTCGATCCCTATCTGCGGCCGATCTACGACGCGCTCTACGACTTGATGGATGCCCGCATTGTCGAGCGCGCGCTGCAGACCACCGAGATAGAGATCGCGCCGCTCGCCTTCATGCGCGGGCGAACGCTGTCGAACGCCGCGGTGATCCTCGACGAAGCGCAGAATACCACCGCCATGCAGATGAAGATGTTGCTCACACGGCTTGGCGAGAACAGCCGCATGGTGGTGACCGGCGACCCGAGCCAGGTGGACCTGCCGTCGGGTCAGACCTCGGGCCTTGCCGAGGCGGTGCGGCTACTCGAAGGCGTCGAGGGGATCGCCCACGTCACATTCACGGCCGCCGACGTGATCCGGCATGAGCTGGTCGCGCGCATCGTCGAGGCCTACGACAAAGCCGATGCGGCAAAGCGCGAGCGGCGGTAATGACGCCGATCGCGCGGAAGAAACGGGCGGCGCCCAAGATCGATGTGCTGATGCAATCCGATCTCTGGAAAGCCACGGAAGATGTCCGACCGGTGGCGCGGCGCGCGATCCGGGAAGCCGCCGCGCTACTGGCCATACCGGCGACGGAGCTTGCTATCGTGCTCACCGATGATTCGGGGGTCCGCTTGCTCAACCGCGCCTGGCGCGGCGTCGATGCCCCGACCAACGTGCTGTCGTTCCCGACCAAGTGTGCCGGCAACGACCCGCCGCTCATCGGCGACATCGTATTGGCCTACGAAACCATCGCCGGCGAGGCCCGCGCCGAGCACAAGCCATTCGCCCATCATGTCGCCCATCTTGCCGTGCACGGTTTCCTGCATCTCTTGGGCTACGATCACGTGCGCGACGAGGATGCCGAGGTGATGGAACGGGTCGAGCTCGACGTTCTGCGGCGGCTTGCCATTCCCGATCCCTATAAGCGTCCGGCTCGAACCCTGAATCTGACGCCTGACATCAGACACCGATAGCCGAAGCCATGTCGCAATCCCCGACGCGCAACGAACCGACCGAGACCGAGCATCGCGGTCTTCCCATGGTCTTGCCGGAGGCGGGCGAGCTGCACGAGGGATGGCTCGCGCGCATCATGCGCATCCTGTTTGGTTGGAAGGCGGCGGCGACGCGCGCCGACTTCGAAATGGTGCTCACGGCCGAGCAACCGGAATCCGGCTTCTCACCGGCCGAAGCCGCCATGCTCAAGAATATTCTCGGCCTGCGCGACCGCCGGATCGAGAGCGTCATGGTGCCGCGCGCCGACATCGTCGCCGTGCACCAGGACGTCACCATCGGCGAATTGGCCATGGTGTTCGCCGGCGCCGGCCATTCGCGGCTCGTCGTCTACAACGATACGCTCGACGATCCGACCGGCATGGTCCACATCCGCGATCTGGTCTCGTTCATGGTCGCACGTGCGGCGATCGACCCGGCCGCGCTGAGCGTGCGCGAACAGCCGCCGCCGGCCGACATCGACCTCGCCAATGTCGATCTTTCGATGCCGCTGACGGCCGCCAAGATCGTCCGCGAAATCCTCTACGCGCCGCCGTCGATGCCGGCGCTCGATCTGCTCGCCAAGATGCAGGCGACGCGTATCCATCTCGCGCTGGTGATCGATGAATACGGCGGCAGCGACGGCCTCGTGTCGATCGAGGATCTGGTCGAGCTCATCGTCGGCGATATCGCCGACGAACATGACGAGGCCGAGCTGCCGGCAGTGACGCGCCAGAGCGACGGCTCGTTCCTCGCTACCGGGCGCGCCAGCCTCGACGACGTGCGCAACGTGATCGGTGACGAATTTGACGTCGGCGAAGCGGCGCAGGAGGTCGACACGCTGGGCGGCTACCTGGTCATGCGGGCAGGCCACGTCCCGGTCCGCGGCGAGCTGGTGCCGGGACCCGCCTTATTCGAGGCCGAAGTGCTCGATGCCGATCCACGTCGGGTCAAGCGGGTCAAAATCTACCGCAGCAAGGACCGCCGTCCTGGCGCGGGGCGCGAACTGCCGACGCTGGTGCGACCGCCGGCGTCGCGACCAACGCCGCGCGACGAGCCCGCTCGGTCAAACTCGAACACTCAGCCGTCGCCGTGAAGCCGACGGGCCTCGTTCACACCATCGTCCTGTCTTGGGGGTGGCGGCGATGGTTGATCGCTTTCGCCGCGGGCGCGCTATCGGCACTGGCCATGGCGCCCGTGAACGCCTGGCCGATCCTGTTCGTCACTTTCCCGACCTTGGTCTGGCTGGTTGACAGCGCGGGAGCAGGCCGTTGGCACGGCGTCATCGGGGCTGCGATAACGGGCTGGTGGTTCGGCTTCGGCTATTTTCTCGCCGGCCTTTATTGGATTGGTTATGCCTTCCTGGTCGATGCGCCGACCTTTGGCTGGCTGTTGCCGATCGCGGTCCTCGGCCTGCCGGCGATGCTCGCGGTCTTCACCGCGTTTGGCCTCGCGCTGGCGCGCCTGTTGTGGACGCGCGGGGCGACGCGCATCCTGGCTTTGGGCGTGGCGCTGACGACGGCCGAATGGTTGCGCGGTCATATTCTGACGGGTTTTCCCTGGAACGCCTTTGGCTATGCGCTGACCTCGCCGCTGGCGCTGGCACAAAGCGCCTCGGTCATCGGCATCTGGGGCCTGACCTTCATCGCCGTTGTCGTCTTCGCCAGCCCGGCCACACTTGCTGACGATCGCGCTGAAACGCGTTGGGCCTGGCTGCCGCTCATCCTCAGCGTCGCCGTCCTCGCTAGCCTGGGCGGCTTCGGCGCGCTGCGGCTCGTTCGCAGCCCGACGCGGATGGTCGACGGCGTGCATCTACGCATCATGCAGCCGAACCTGCAGCAGGATGTGCGGTTCAATTATTCGGCCAAGCAGGAGGTCCTGAACCGCTACATCGCGCTGTCCGACCGGGCCTCCGGTCCGCAATCGCTCGGCGTGCGCGACGCCACGCATTTGATCTGGCCGGAATCGGCCTTTCCGTTTTTCCTCACCCGGGAACCCGACGCGCTCGCCCAGATCACGCAGCTGCTGCGCGGCGGCACTGTCTTGATCACCGGCGCCGTGCGGCGGGCCGAACCCGTCAATCCCGCCGACCCCGCCGCGTATAATTCGATCTACGTCATCGATCATGACAGCTCGATCGTGTCCCTCTATGACAAGGTGCACCTCGTGCCGTTCGGCGAATACCTACCATTCCAGCACGTCCTCGAAAGCCTCGGCCTGCAGCAGCTGACCAGGCAGCGCGGCGGCTTTCTTGCCGGAGACCGTCATCGGCTTATCGCCGTCCCGGGCGCGCCGCTGGCGCTGCCTCTGATTTGCTATGAGATCATCTTTCCGGGCGAGGTGCTGCCCAAAGGCTCGCGGCCGGGCTGGATCGTCAATGTCACCAATGACGGCTGGTTCGGCATGTCGAGCGGCCCCTACCAGCACCTCCAGCAGGCGCGCGTGCGGGCGATCGAAGAGGGCCTGCCGCTGGTTCGCGCCGCCAATACCGGCATTTCCGCGGTAGTCGACCCGCTCGGACGGATCGTCAATTCGCTGCCGCTTGGCAGCGAGGGCGTCATCGATTCGCCATTGCCGCGACCGATCGGGCCGCCCATCTACGCCCGCTTCGGCGATGTCCCCACGGCCTTGATCGTTGCGCTCGCGCTGCTGGCGATTGTTCGCCGGCGGCTGCAATCGGACGGCAGAAAAATTTAGCCCTGCGCCCCCAAGCTCATTGCCATGCCGGGGATGATGGTGCGGCGGAAACCGCGAGAGCTCTGTTGCCGCTTTTAGATGTATCGTCCGCCATGACTCAACTATGCCGCGTAATATTGCATTGAAAAATACTCGCAGACATTAACAGCCAACGTACTTCCGGGACGATCTGTGACGAAGATCACGGTGAAAACCGGCTAGATTGCCAGTATTGCATGCCTGGTTTGATATCGACAGTTGTTGCGGTAAACGCTTACATGCGCGCGCTTAGATTCAGACGTTAGTAGGGGATAGGGGGAGACGATTATTATGATGGCCAAAAAGGCACCAAACCCGATCGACAAGTATGTCGGCAGCCGGGTGCGCATGCGTCGCATGATGCTTGGGATGAGCCAGGAGAAGCTCGGCAACGCCCTCGGCCTGACATTTCAGCAAGTGCAGAAATACGAGAAGGGCACCAACCGCATCGGCGCGAGTCGCCTTCAGCAGATCGCGCAAATCCTCCAGGTGCAGGTGGCGTTCTTTTTCGAAGGCGCGCCCACCGTCGGGGCGGGGAGCCGTGTTGACGGCATGAGCGAGGCGCCCTCGCCTGCTTACGTTTCCGACTTTCTCGCCTCTTCGGACGGCTTGGCTCTCACCAAAGCATTCATGCGCATCGCCGACTCCAAATTGCGGCGTCGCATCGTCGACCTTGTCGAGCAAATCGCCATTTACGACAAACGCTGACGTAGCCTTCGCGCGGCGTCGGTCTCGCCCACATTTCGCCCACATCTTGACCGCGCGGAAGGACGCTGCAACAACCTGTCGCGGATCGGCGTGCACTTCATCGCGCTATGCGCCGATGCGGCGACTGGTCAGCTTTACGAGGGGAGTATTTCGCAGTGCGACGTGCAAACTACCTGTTCACGAGCGAGTCCGTGTCGGAAGGACATCCGGACAAGGTTTGCGACCAGATCTCGGACGCCATACTCGATGCCTTCCTCGAGAACGACATCAAGCTCGGCATTGCCGACCAGAGCAAAGTCAATACGCGGCTCGGCTGCGAAACGCTGTGCA
>JBEKWO010000019.1:0-51508 GCA_049512975.1 Xanthobacteraceae bacterium
CTATGATGATCTCGTCGATCATTGTTGCGCTGCCTGGAATAAGCTCGTTGATCAACCCTGGCGCATCATGTCCATTGGATTGCGGTCGTGGGCTCACGGGTTTTGATCAATGAGATTTGGTATTATACCTCTCGCTCGACCCGGCCATGCGCGGCTGGATGAACGAAGGCAAATCCTATATCGCGCCGGTCGGAATTGGCGAGGTTATGCGCGCCGGCGGCGTCGGTAGGGTCATGGCCTCGAAGCATTCCGGTTTTGCCGTGGGCGATTATGTCAGCGGCTCAGTTGGGGTTCAGGAATACGCCGCGCTCGACGGCGCGCAACTGATCAAGATTGATCCCAAAGTCGCACCCTTGCCGACGTTCCTCAACACGCTCGGCATGCCGGGCATGACCGCCTATTTCGGGTTGCTGGACGTGGGCCAACCCAAGCCGGGCGAAACCGTCGTGGTCTCGGGAGCCGCCGGTGCGGTCGGCGCCACCGTCGGCCAAATCGCGAAGATCAAGGGGTGCCGCGCGGTCGGAATCGCGGGAGGCGCCGCCAAATGCCGCTACCTCGTCGACGAACTCGGTTTCGATGCAGCGGTCGACTACAAGGCAGGAGACACGCGCAAGAGCTTGCGGACGCACTGTCCAAACGGCGTGGACGTGTATTTCGACAATGTCGGCGGCGATATCCTCGACCTCGTGCTCGCTGTCTTGAGGAGGCCCGCCCGCGTGGTGATTTGCGGGGCCATTTCGCAGTACAACAACACCACGCCGGTCAAGGGCCCGAGCAACTATCTCTCGCTCCTCGTCAACCGCGCCCGCATGGAGGGCATGGTGGTGTTCGACTACGTCGATCGGTTTCCGCAAGCGGCGCGCGACATCGCCGCCTGGATCGCCGCCGGCAAGCTCAAGTCGCGCGAGGACATTGTCGAGGGTCTGGAGACATTTCCGGAAACGCTGCTGAAACTGTTCAGCGGCGAGAATTTCGGCAAGCTGATCCTCAAAGTGGAGAAGTCTCGTTGACGGCGTCGACTGCCCCGTCCAGCCCGCGGCGGCGACGATCAGCGTTCGTAATAATCCTCGACGAGCCGGTCGAGCAGGCGCACGCCCCAGCCGGAGCTCCAGCTTTTGTTGATATCTGTCTGCGGCGAGCCGAGCGCAGTTCCGGCGATATCGAGATGCACCCATGGCGTTTTGCTAACGAAGCGCTGAAGAAATTGCGCGGCGGTGATCGAGCCGGCAAAGCGGCCGCCGGTATTCTTCATGTCGGCGATTTTTGAATCGATGATCTTGTCGTATTCGGGTCCGAGCGGCATGCGCCACACCCGCTCGTCGGTTGCCTCTCCCGCTTTGCTCAGGCGCTCGGCAAGCTTGTCGTCGTTGGAGAACACGCCGGCATATTCCTGCCCGAGCGCCACCATGATCGCGCCGGTGAGCGTCGCCAGGTCGATCATGAATTTCGGTTTAAAGCGTTTGTTGATGTAGTGCAGCACGTCGGCGAGCACGAGCCGGCCCTCGGCATCGGTATTGATGACTTCTACAGTCTGACCCGACATCGTGGTGACGATGTCGCCGGGGCGTTGCGCCTTGCCGTCGGGCATGTTCTCGACGAGGCCGATGGCGCCGACCACGTTGACCTTGGCCTTGCGCACCGCAAGCGCCTGCATGAGGCCGACGACGCACGCGGCACCCGCCATGTCGCCCTTCATGTCCTCCATGCCCTGCGCCGGTTTGATGGAGATGCCGCCGGTGTCGAAGCACACGCCCTTGCCGATGAACGCTATGGGATCGGCACCGCGCTTGCCGCCGTTCCAACGCATGACGACGAGCTTTGGTTCATGCGCCGACCCCTGCCCGACGCCGAGCAGCGCCCCCATTCCGAGCTTCTTCATGGCCGCAACGTCGAGAACCTCGACGACAAGGCCCAGCCTTCGCAAGGCCGACGCCCGACGGGCGAACTCGCCGGGATAGAGCACATTAGCCGGTTCATTGGTGAGATCGCGCGCCAACACGACGCCGTCGGCGACGCCCATCGTGCTGTCCCAGGCCTTCTCCGCCGCGGCCGGGCTGCCGCAGGCGAAGCTCACTTCCATCTTTTTGGCCCGCTCCTCGTCTTCCTTGCGCTTGGTCTTGTAGCGGTCGAACGTATACGCACGCAGGCGTCCGCCGAGCGCAAGATGGGCGACCTGATCGCCCTTGAGCGCGCCCCCGGCAAATTCGGCAAAAATTGTCGCCTGCGGCGCGGCGATCGGTATCTTGCCCATTGCCACCCCGCCAAGCCTGACGAGATCCCGCTCCTTGAGCTCGCGCTCCTTGCCGGTGCCAACAATGACCAGACGCGGCACGTTGAGGCCGGCAGGCGCAATGATGTCGAGGGCCGATGCCTTCTTGCCGGTGAAGCGGTCCGCCGCCGCCGCACGGCGATGAAGATCGCCGATCGGCAATAGGACCTTTTGGGTTGCCGGGCCAAACTTGAGTCCTTCCGAGCAGAACACAACGAGAACGCCCCGCAAGCGGTTGAATGAGGTAAAGCCGAGCTTGAGGGTCATGGTCGGTCCTTCCTGGCCGGGTCAAAGGTTTTGTGACCCGACATATGACCCGGACCGTGCCATTGTGCAAAGCGCCTTCTCATAATGGACTGCAAGGGCCGCCGATCCCTTTCGAGGTCAACAGCTTTGCCTTGGCGAGGCCATTTTGTGACAGCATGAAATTGCAAGAACTCGACTTGGGAGGCCGCGTAGCCTCAGGGTCCGGCGGTGCCCATGAGCGCCGCGCCAGGGGGATGAAAAATCCGATGGGGTCGATCGGCCGTTACATGTTTCGCACCACGATGGGTGCGTTCCTGATCACCCTTGTCAGCCTGACTGTCGTGATGTGGTTCACGCAGGCGATCCGTGAATTCGACCTGATCACGAGCCAGCGGCAAACGGTCTTCGTCTTCGTCGGCCTTACCGGCCTGTTCGTTCCCCTGCTCGTCATGATGATCGCGCCGATCTCGCTGGTGCTCGCCGCCGCGCATGTCCTCAACAAGCTCAGTTCGGATTCCGAGATCATCGTCATGAACGCCGCCGGCGTCTCGCCGTGGCGGTTATTAACTCCCTTCCTCGTCGCGGCCTTTGTCGTTTCGCTCCTGGTCGCCGCCATGGCCGCCTACGTGTCGCCGAGCGCGCTCCGCGAGATGCGCGACTGGGGCACACAGGTGCGCGCCGATATTCTCTCCAATATCGTGCAACCGGGCCGCTTCGCCACGGTGGGCGGCAATCTCACCTTCCACATCGCTGACCGGCGGCCGAACGGACTCCTGGTGGGGATTTTTCTTGACGATCGGCGCGATCCAAATGAACACGCCACCTATCTCGCCGAGCAGGGCGAGATTGTGAAGAACGAGACGGGGTCGTTCCTGGTGCTCGAAGGCGGCAACGTGCAGCGGCTTGAAGCCGGCCAGCGCGATCCGCGCATCGTGACATTCGAGCGTTACGCGTTCGACATGTCGAAATTCACCGCCGGCCCGCAAAACGTCGTCTACAATGCTCGCGAGAAAAATATTTGGGATTTGATCTGGCCGCAGCCCGGCGACG
This sequence comes from Xanthobacteraceae bacterium, assembly GCA_049512975.1. Taxonomy (GTDB): domain Bacteria; phylum Pseudomonadota; class Alphaproteobacteria; order Rhizobiales; family Xanthobacteraceae; genus BOG-931. The sequence goes on from JBEKWO010000019.1 coordinate 3,566, forward strand.
TGCTCTCCGCGGCGCAGTCGGCCCAGTATCGATCGGAACTGCATGACCGGCTTGCGGCGCCGCTTTATCCGCTGGCATTCGCCATCCTTGCCTACGCCTTCCTTGGTCCGCCGCAAACGACACGGCAGAGCCGTACGCTGGCGCTGTTGGGCCTGGGCGTCGCAGTGTCGTTGCTGCGCATTGTCGGCTTTCTCAGCGTCATCGTCGGCGTTAACGTGCCTAGCATGCTCGCCGTGCAATATATCGCTCTCATCAGTTCGGCGATCGCCGGATTGTGGCTGATTTCCCGCGGGCAGGCCCTCGAGCCTGCCGCTGCGGTGTCCAAAATCGCAACTGCCGTCGGCGACCGTGTCGCGCGAGCGACAGCCAGTTGAGGAGCGGACCGATGCTCATGGGTACGCTTTCACGTTACTTCGGATTGCGCTTTCTCAAATCCGTCATCGCCACGTTCGTCGGCGTTGTGGCACTGGCGGCGATGATCGACTATATCGAACTCATGCGCCGCAACGCCGACTGGCCCAAGGCCACGGCGTGGCTGCTCGCCGAGATTTCCCTATTCCGCGTTCCCCAGCTCGCCGAACGCATCATGCCGTTCGCCGTGCTGGTGGGCGCGATGTCATGCTATCTGGCGCTGTCGCGCCGCCTCGAACTGGTCGTTGCGCGCGCCGCCGGTATGTCCGCCTGGCAATTCGTGGCGCCGGCGATGATCGCGGCGTTCCTGTTCGGCACGGTCGCCACGACCATTTACAACCCGGTCGCCGCGATTTTGCACGAGCGGTCGAAGCGCCTCGAAGCCGAGATGCAGGGCGAGACGCCGACCTCGGCACTGCAAGAGAACACCGCCGGGTTCTGGGTTCGGCAGAGGAGCGCCGATGGCGCGGCCATCATCAATGCCAAGTCGAGCCGCAATCAGGGCTCGGAGCTCGGCGGCGTTAGCGTCTACACCTTCGATAGCTCCGGTCATTTCCAGGAGCGGATAGAGGCGAAAAGTGCGGCGCTGGAGCGAGGCTACTGGCGGCTGGATGACGTGCGGGTCTATGCGAGCGGCACACCACCGGCCAACCAAGATACCTATCGGCTCGGCACCAACTTGACGCTCGAGCAAGTGCGAGAGAGCTTTGCCACGCCCGAAACAGTACCGTTCTGGCAGCTGCCCTCATACATCGAGCTGGCCGATCGGGCCGGCCTCGTCGCCGCGGGTTACCGGCTGCAATACCAACTGCTGTTGTCGCGGCCGTTCCTGCTCACGAGCATGGTCCTGCTGGCGGCTTCGGTAAGCCTGCGGTTCTTTCGGTTCGGTGGTGTGCAGAAGATGGTCCTGACCGGAATCACCGCGGGCCTTTTGTTGTTCGTCTTGTCGAAATTTACCGAGGATATGGGCAAATCGGAGCTCATGCCGCCGGTTATGGCGGCGTGGATTCCGGTGCTGGTCGGCGGGCTGACCGGATTTGTTGCGCTGTTGTACCAGGAGGACGGCTAGTCACGCGCATCGGCGTTCTAAATTCCGTATTGAGATGGTAATGGTGCGCTTGACGAGGACTGGGATAACCAAACGAGGGGCGGCGACGCCTTGGTCGAGGGAGAACAAGAGTTTGATATCGCGATTCCCGCTGCGTACCCGCCGGCAGGCTTTTGTGACGACGATGCTCGCCGCAGCGATCATGCTCGCCCTTCCTTCGGGGGCCCGCTCGCAACAGGTCGTGGCGTTCGTCAATGGCCAGCCCATTACGACACTCGATGTCGAACATCGGAGCAAATTCATCCAGCTCAGCAGCAAAAAGGTGCCGACGCGCAAGGAAGTGCTCGATAGCCTTATCGACGAAATCCTGGAAGTGGCGGAAGCCAAGCGTTACAGCGTCGAGGTTCCCGATTCGGAAGTGGAAAAGTCTTATGCCGCCGTCGCGACCCGAATGGGCGTCGACGCGGCGAGGTTGAACCAAATTCTTACGAGCAGCGGTACGAGCGCCGACACGCTCAAGCGCCGTTTGCGGGCGCAGGTTGCCTGGACCAATCTGGTGCGCGGACGCTTCAGAGCGAGCCTGGAAATCAGGGACAAGGATGTCGAAGCGCAACTCGAGCTGCACAAGCCCGCGGAAAAGGACGACGTGGGCTACGAATACATCATGCGCCCCGTCGTTCTCATTGTACCGCGCGGTTCGCCCGAGGCCGCTTACGAGGCCCGCAAACATGACGCCGACGCCCTGCGCGCGCGCTTTCAGAACTGCAACGACGGCATTCCGTTTGCTCGGGCGCTACCCGACGTCGCGGTACGTGATCAGGTTTCGAAGTATTCCGCCGAGCTGGCGCAGCAATTGCGCGACATTCTCGACAGCACCGGCGTCGGTCACCTGACTCCGCCCGAAACGACGGCGGAGGGAGTGCAGATGTTCGCGATTTGCGACAAGAAAGAGACCAAATCCAATACGCCGGGTATGAAAGAAATTCGCGATCAAATGTTCCAGGAGAAGTTCGGCGCCCAAGCCAAGCGCTACCTTGAGAGTTTGCGGCGCGCGGCCATGATCGAATACAAGACGCCTGAAGAAAAATAGCTGGCGAGAAGCGAAAATCGTGCAGCCACTGGCATTGACGCTCGGCGAGCCGGCCGGCATCGGCCCCGACCTGGCCCTCGCGGTCTGGCATCGACGCGCCGAACTCGACGTTCCGCGATTCTACGTTGTCGCGGACCCGGATTTTCTCAGCCGGCGGGCCGGTCGGCTCGGGCTCGACGTTCCGATCGCCGCGGTGACGCCGGTCGCGGCCGCCGCGGCGTTTGCTTCCGCCTTGCCGGTGGTTGCCATCGACGTCGCGGTGAGCGCCGAGCCCGGCCGCCCGGATCGATCGAGCGCGCCGGCCGCCATCGCCTCGATCCGCCGCGCGGTCGCCGACGTCATGGCAGGCGCGGCCGCAGCTATCGTCACCAACCCGATTGCAAAGAATGTGCTCTATGACTGGGGTTTTGCCGAGCCCGGCCATACCGAATTCCTGGCCACGTTGGTGCAGGAAGCGACCGGAACGTCGCTGCGGCCGATCATGATGTTGTGGTCGCCGGAGCTTGCTGTCGTACCGGTGACGATCCACCTGCCGCTGAGAGAAATATTCAAGCATCTTTCGACTGAACTTGTGGTTGCGACCGGACGCATCGTCGCGCGCGACCTTGCCGTACGCTTTCGTATTTCGCGCCCGCGGCTCGCGGTCGCGGGCCTCAACCCCCATGCCGGCGAGAACGGTGCGCTGGGCGAGGAGGATCGCGCGATCGTGGCGCCGGCCGTCGCTCGGCTTATCGCCGACGGCATCGATGCACGGGGCCCGCTGCCGGCCGATTCGCTGTTCCACGAGCGGGCACGCGCGACCTACGATGTGGCTCTGTGCATGTATCACGATCAGGCGCTGATCCCGATCAAGACGCTCGCCTTCGACCACGCCGTCAATGTCACGCTTGGCCTTCCCTTCGTGCGTACGTCGCCCGATCACGGCACCGCATTCGACATCGCCGGCACCGGTGCCGCCGACGTGACGAGCCTGGTTGCGGCGCTGCGACTGGCGGCGCGGCTGGCCAAGGCGGACAGCCAGGCGCGGCTGCCCGCGTCGTGACCGCTACGCCGGACGGCCTGCCGCCATTGCGCGACGTCATTCGCCGGCATGATCTCGTCGCCAGAAAATCGCTTGGACAGAATTTCCTTCTCGACCTTAACCTAGCCGCGCGCATCGGACGCGCGGCGGGTCCGCTTACCGGCGTGACGGTGCTGGAAGTCGGTCCTGGGCCGGGCGGCCTGACGCGCGCATTGTTGGCACTCGGCGCCGCTCGCGTGGTCGCCGTCGAACGCGATGAGCGCGCCATTGCGGCCCTGCAGGAGATCGCCGAACACTATCCCGGGCGCCTCGACATCGTCGCGGCGGACGCACTCGTGTTCGATCCGCGCTCGCGCTTGGAAGGCGGTCCCGTCCGCATCGTCGCCAATCTGCCCTACAACATCGCCACGGCGCTGCTGGTGTCCTGGGTCTGCATCGAGCCGTGGCCGCCCTGGTACGATGCCGCCGTCCTGATGTTCCAGCGCGAGGTCGCCGAGCGCATCGTTGCCGCGCCCGGCTCCAAGAGCTATGGCCGGCTGTCCGTGCTGGTGCAATGGCGCTGCGAGACGCGCATTCTTTTCGACGTCAATCCTTCGGCATTCGTACCGGCGCCGAAAGTCATGTCCTCGCTGGTGCGTGTCGTGCCGCGGGCGGCGCCGCTGTCTTGCGATCGCCGATTGCTCGAGGCCGTAACCCAAGCCGCCTTCGGGCAACGCCGCAAGATGCTGCGCCAAAGCCTGCGCTCGCTCGGCGTCGATGTCGCGTGCCTGCTCTCGACTGCCGGCCTCGCCCCGACGGCGCGTGCCGAGGAAATTACCGTCGCCGGCTTTGTATCGCTCGCGCGGGCTCTCGCCGTGCAGCGCGGTCTCGGGCATGATGTCGACGCCTGACACCGTTGGAGAGAAGGGCCGCCATGACCAAGATGTACCGTGAATCGCTCGTAGCCTACGGGCAACCACTCTGCGAGACCGTGGTGGACTGTCCTACCCCACGCGGCAGCGAAGTGCTGGTGCGCGTCGAGCGTTGCGGCGTGTGCCACTCTGACTTGCATTTGCAGGACGGCCATTTCCTACTCGGTGGCGAGAAGCGGCTCGATGTCACCGCGGGTCGCACGCTCCCGTTCACGCTCGGACACGAGATCGCCGGCGTGATCGAAGCCACGGGAGGTGAAGCCGACGGAGCGATCATTGGCCGCCAGGTCGCGGTCTATCCCTGGATCGGCTGCGGCACTTGCGCGGCGTGCCGCGCTGGCGAGGAGAATTTGTGTGCTGCGCCTCGCCATCTCGGCATCGCCGTTGATGGCGGCTTTGCCACGCATGTGCTCGTCCCGCATCCTCGCTACCTGCTCGATTATGCTCCGCTCTCCCCGAGCTTCGCCGGGCCGCTGATGTGCTCCGGATTGACCGCTTATTCAGCGCTCAAGCGGCTCACCGGTCGGCCCGAGCGCGGCCCCGTGCTGCTCGTCGGAGTTGGCGGCGTAGGCACAATGGGTCTCGCCATTGCGCGCGCGCTATTCCGTGAGCCGCCGATCGTTGCCGACATCGATGCGGAAAAGCGCCAGGCTGCACTCGCAGCCGGCGCGGCACAAGCCTACGACCCGTCCGATCCGCAAGCACGCAAGGCAATCATGACGGCAACCGGCGGCCTGCTTGCGGTCTGCGATTTCGTCGGTTCCGAAAAATCGCTGCATTTCTCGACGGGAGTGCTTGGGCGCGGCGGCAAAGTGGTGGTAACAGGACTTCTGGGCGGCGGCTTTTCGATCGCCGCCGCCATGTTCGCGCTCAAGGCGATGACGATCGAAGGCACGCTGACCGGCACGCTAGCAGAGGCCCGCGAGCTTCTCGCGCTTGCCTGCGGCGGCAGGATCGCGCCGATTCGGACCCATGAGCGCCCGCTTGCGCAAGCGCAAGCAGCGCTCGATGATTTACGCGCCGGCCACGTCGTCGGCCGCACCGTGCTGTCGGCTTAGGGCTCGAACGGCCGATAGCGACACGATGACCGACGATCTGCCGGCTGGCATCTTGTTGCCGCCTGAAATTTTGCAACCGTTTTTCCTGCAGTTCCACCGTGACGATCTACACGTAATGGCGTTCATCGAGGGGCATCCGCAATACGAGTCCGTTGAGGCTATGATCAAGCATCGCGCCGACGGCGCCTCGAACATCCGCGCTATAATCACGCTTCATGATCAATCGCAGATCGACCACATCAACAACGAGACTGGTCTGTTGCAGATGCGAGGCGCTAAGCGGAATGTCTGCGGCCGGGCAATCGCGCTGGAGACAGGCGTGAACGGCGACAAGCGCCGGGCGCGGATCGCCTTCGTCTCTCATGCCGCGGAAGCCATCGATCTCGATGTGACTGCTGTCGGTCCACCAGACCGAGCCCGCGCGGGCCTCTCGGATCCAGGCGGACATTCCGCCACCAGCAGCCTGCCAATGATGTGGCGCGGCGCTAGCTCGCTGGCAGGACCAGAAAGCCAGGTCCTGATTGATGGCCAACGCTTCGGAGTATCACCTAAGCGGCATGCCGGCGCCCTGGTCGGTTACGAAGGGTATTATACCGAGGGCCACTCGATGGGGGTTCTGCGTGCCGGCGAGGTCGACCTGAAGCTACTACGCAAACCGGATCGGCTTGAGCTTGGCGCAGACTGGGTGTTCGAAACCGCAGAGCGCACGATTACGTATCGCGTGAGCGATCGGTCACGCGAGGGAGCATTTCGCATCACCAGGCTCGACGAATCGGGAGAAACCATCACCGCGTATGCGGCTGATGAACGACTGCGGTTGATGGAGATTCGCCTTGCAGCCGACGACGATGCGACGCGCGGACTTGTCCTTTCGTTTGAGGAAACCGGATGCTTCCGATTCGACATGGAAGGCACGAAAGGGCTCGTCAGCGGCCGCGTAGGGGTCACCGAGGTGCCGAAGCAAACGCGGATCAGGCTTGAGCCACTGCAACCTGCTTGGGCAACCAAGCGCGGGGTGTCTGTTGAGTGTTCGACGAGCGCCAATCGGCTTAGGGTTGTCACGACTGTCGCTGACACCGCGGTGAGCAAATGATTCTCGGCATCACAGCTTCGCCTGCAAAGCACGCACGAAGCTGGAAAGACCGATCTGCCGCTCGCGCTTGAGCCGTTCCGCCGCCAGGACAGCTTTCACTTCGGCGAATGCTTCATCTTTGTCACGGTTGACAATGACGTAGTCGTATTCCGGCCAATGGCTCATCTCGTCCGCCGCCTTGGCCATGCGCGAGCCGATGATGTCGTGACTGTCCTGCGCGCGTCGCTTGAGCCGGCGCTCGAGTTCTTTCACCGTCGGCGGCAGGATGAAGACGCTGACCAGATCGTCGCGCGCCTTTTCGCTCAACTGCTGCGTGCCTTGCCAATCGATATCGAACAGGACGTCGCGGCCGGCTTGCAACGCCTTCTCCACCGGCCGCCGCGGCGTGCCGTAGCAATGGCCGAAAACTTCGGCCCATTCCAGAAGCTTGCCCGATTTCACCATGGCCTGGAAGCGATGCAGATCGATAAAGTGATAATCGCGGCCATCGACCTCGCCGCGGCGCTGCGGACGCGTCGTCACCGACACTGAAAGCTCGACGTGACGATCGGCCTTGAGCAGCATGCGCGACAGCGTGGTCTTGCCGGCGCCTGACGGCGAAGACAAGACCAGCATGAGGCCGCGACGCGCGATTCTTTTTTGATTCCGCCCCCCGTTCGCCATGCTCTATTCCACGTTCTGCACCTGCTCGCGGAATTGCTCCACCGCGGCCTTGAGCTCCAACCCGATATTGGTCAGTTCGACGTCATTCGCCTTGGCGCAGAGCGTGTTGGCTTCGCGGTTGAGCTCCTGCGCGAGAAAGTCGAGCCGGCGGCCGATCGGTCCGCCCTGCCCAATAAGAAGCTGGGCCTGCGCGATATGCGCGGCCAGGCGGTCGAGCTCCTCGCGCACGTCGGCTTTGGCGGCGATCAGGATCGCCTCCTGATGCAGCCGGTCAGGATCGAACCGATCGGACTGCGCCAATAGCGTCGCGACTTGCTCGGCAAGCCGCACGCGTATTGCCTCGGGCCGCCGGCCGGGGACCAATTCCGCGCGCTGCGCGAGCGCGGCAATTTCGCCAAGCCGCGCCTCCAGAACGCGGCCAAGAGCGGCGCCTTCGTGGCGGCGCATGTCCGCCAGTGCTCCGATGACCTCGGCGAAGCCGGCAGTGACCGCCGTCTCGGCAATGCGCCGCTCCTCCTCGCGCTCCTCGACATCGCCGACCTCCATCACGCCTTTGAGCGCCAGCAGGCCATCGAGCGACGGCGGCGATGCCTCGATCCGCGGTGCAAGCTGTCGCACCGTCGCCAAGACGGCCTCGAGCACCGCCGTGTTGACCCGCACGACCGGCTGAACACCGGTACGCTCGACCGTCAGGTTCGCTTGAATGGAGCCGCGTGCAAGCGTCTCCGCGGCGCGGGCGCGAACCGTCACTTCGATCGCGTCCCAGCCGGGCGGCAGGCGCAGCCGCAGATCGAGACCCTTGCCGTTGACCGATTTGACCTCCCAGGCCCAAGCATACGGGCCGCTGACGCCGTGGCCGCGAGCAAAGCCGGTCATGCTCGACAGCGCCATGGAACGCGAGCTCCGATAAAATTGGGAAGAGGTGGGGCCGAACTTAGCGGCGGCTTTCCAGGGTCACAAGGGCGATCAGGGCGCCTGTGGGCGGCAAACCGGGAAATCGTGCACGCACTGCCGCGCGCTGAATAACGCGGCGCTTATTCGTCGCCAGTCCACTGCAGGAGAATCGCTGCTTGGCTAGCGCGTGCGATGGCCGGACGAGCGCCGCGGTTGCGGCGCCGGAGCAGGCGTGGCCGGCGGCGATGAAATCAACTGCGCATCGGCAGGAGCCTGATCCTTCTGATCGGTTTCGATCAGCCGCAGGCGAGCGACGTTCTTCTGATGCTGCTCATAAGTCTCGGCGAAGGCGTGACCGCCGGTGCCGTCGGCCACAAAATAAAGTTCGCGCGTGCGCGCCGGATTGGCCGCGGCTTCGAGCGAAGCGCGGCCCGGATTGCCGATCGGTCCGGGCGGCAGCCCGTCGATCTGGTAGGTGTTGTAGGGCGTCGGCTGATCGATCTCGCTCTTCATGATCGGCCGGCCGAGCGTACCCTTGCCGCCGACCAGCCCGTAGATGATGGTGGGGTCCGATTGCAGCCTCATCTTCTGTTTCAGCCGGTTGACGAACACGGCAGCGACCCGCGTGCGCTCCTCAGGCTTGCCGGTCTCCTTCTCGACCAGCGACGCGAGGATGACCAGCTGATCCGGTGTCTTGATCGGTAGATCCGGGGAGTGGCGGTCCCAGATTTCCTTGACCACGCGCTGCTGCGCTTGTTGCATGCGCTGGATCATCTGTTCTCGCGTCACCCCGCGGGTGAAATTATAGGTATCGGGCAGGAGGTTGCCTTCGCGTGGGATTTCCTTGATGTTTCCGGTCAGTACGTCGTCGTCCAGGAGCCGCGCGACGATCTGCTCGGAGGTCAGGCCTTCCGGAATGGTGAGCTGATGCGGCACCACGCGACCCTCGACGATGGTCGCGACCACGTCGCGCAAGCTGGCATGGGCCTTGAACTGATATTCGCCGGCTTTGAGATCCTCGCGGGCCTTGAGCACCAGCACGCCACCAATGAACACCCAGGGCTGATCGATGACGCCCTCGTGCACCAGCACGTCGGCGATATCGCGGATGCCGGCGCCGCGCGGAATATTGACGATGCGGTCCTCCGGCGACGGCCCCGGAGCTTCAAACCGCTGCTTGCCGATGACAAGCGCGATACCGGCCACGATCGCCGCCAATACGAAGATGCTGATGATGGCATTGCCGATCACGACAAAAGGATGCCGCACACTCTTTGAGCGGCGGGTCGGCATCTCCACGGTATCAGGCTCGAGCGCCGTTCGCGGGCTGCGCGGCGTGATTTGCTTGGGATTTTTCGAGCCCGCCGCAGCCGCGCCAATCCCGTTCACCGGCCGGTCCGATAGCGGCGGATATGGCTCGCCCGCGGCCGGCACGGCTTTTTTGGTTTCTCGCGAGGATGAAAGCGCGGATGAAGGCTCGCTCGCCGCCCGAGCACGCGTCGTCGAGACCGCCGGCGGCGCGCCTCCGTTCCCGTTGGCGGCGCTGCGCATCTTTGCGGCACCCACAGCGGTAGACGATTGTTGCACCGCGGGCGCTCTGCCGCGTGTATTCGGATCGGGTTGGTTTGCGGCGTGCACGGGTGCCGCACGCGGACGTACCCCGGCGCGGTCGCTGCCATTGCGCGGTGGATCGGAGCTGGTCACCGCCGCATGTCCACTTTTACGCTATGCATCATCGGTGAAAGGTGAGCCCCGTCCAGCGAACCAAATAGTCGCCGATTCTCCCGCGTCCGCCCATCGGTGCGATAATGGGCTCTCGCTCTCGCAGTGAATTGCAGGCGAGTGCGGAGCAAATATGGCGAAACGGCGATGGGCTGCACTAATCCGGCACCCGGCTGAACACAACTGAGGCATTGGTGCCGCCGAATCCGAACGAGTTCGAGAGCGCGACATTGACGGAGCGCTTGCGCGGCTTGTGCGGCACGAGGTCGATGACGGTGTCGACCGAGGGGTTGTCGAGATTGATGGTGGGCGGCACCACCTGATCGCGCATTGCCAGCAAGCAGAAGATCGCCTCGACTGCGCCGGCTGCGCCCAGCAGATGGCCAATCGACGACTTCGTCGACGACATGGTGATGTGGCCGGCGGCATTGCCGACCAGCCGTTCGACGGCCTTCAGCTCGATCTCGTCGCCGAGCGGCGTCGAGGTGCCATGCGCGTTAATATAGTCGATCTCACCGGGCGAAATGCCGGCGCGGCGAAGCGCGGCTCGCATGCAGCGTAGCGCGCCGTCCCCGTCTTCCGCCGGCGCCGTGATATGGAACGCATCGCCGGAAAGGCCATAACCGATGAGCTCGGCGTAGATGCGAGCACCGCGGCGCTTGGCGTGCTCGTACTCTTCAAGCACCAACGCACCGGCGCCCTCGCCCATCACAAATCCGTCCCGATCGCGATCGTAGGGCCGCGAGGCGCGTTGCGGTGTCTCGTTGTAGCCGGTCGACAGCGCCCGGCACGCGGCAAAGCCGGCGAGCGCGATGCGGCTGACAGGCGATTCTGCGCCACCGGCCACCATCACGTCGGCATCGCCGAGCGCAATAAGTCTGCCGGCGTCGCCGATCGCATGAGCGCCGGTCGAGCAGGCGGTGACCACCGCATGATTGGGACCTTTCAGCGAATGCGCGATCGATACGTAACCCGACGCAAGATTGATGATCCGACCCGGGATGAAAAACGGCGACACCCGCCGCGGACCGCGGTCGCGCAGGAGCAGAGCAGTTTCGGCGATGCCTTCAATGCCGCCGATGCCGGAGCCGATCAGCACACCGGTCGTTATTTGTTCTTCGTAGTCCCGCGGGTGCCAGTCGGCGTCATCGAGCGCCTGTTTCGCTGCCCCCATAGCATAGAGGATGAAGTCATCGACTTTGCGCTGTTCCTTCGGTTCCATCCAGTCATCGGGATTGAAGGTGCCGTTCGAGCCGTTCCCGCGAGGAACCTGGCCGGCAATCTGGCATGGCAGATCGGAGACATCGAATTTCTCGATGCGCCCAATCCCGCTCTCCCCTGCGAGCAGCCGCTGCCACGTGTGCTCGACCCCGCAAGCCAGCGGCGTCAGCATACCAAGACCAGTGACGACGACGCGTCTCATCATCGACGCTCCCGGCGGACGCTTCGCCTGATGTTGCCTCGGTCAAGCCTGCCGCCGCAGCATCTGCCCGCCCGTAACCGCGGGCGAACATCACGCCCGGGCGCGTAATCCGTGCAGCGCAAACGACCAGTACCGCGTGTCAGCTCTTCGCGTTCTTTTCGAGGAACTTGATGGCGTCGCCCACGGTGAGAATCGTTTCGGCGGCGTCGTCGGGAATCTCGCAACCAAATTCCTCCTCGAAGGCCATGACGAGCTCGACCGTGTCGAGGCTGTCGGCGCCGAGATCATCGATGAAACTGGCGTTTTCGGTTACCTTGTCGGGCTCGACGCCGAGATGCTCCACGACGATCTTCTTCACCCGCTCGCCAATATCACTCATCGTTTCCAACCTCTTCTTTGCAGCGCGACCCGCTCAATGTCTTGGCCCCGTGACGGGCAATAGCCGCGGGTCGACAGCGAACAGAGGCGGACGCCTATTCCCGCTCTCCGGCTTTCCGGCTCCCCCAGCTCAGTCACGGTCCGGTTACCACACTTCCATAGCGTTGACCAGCGCGGCCGCTCGCCACCGCTGCAACCTCTATCACCTTCAAATCATGGCCATTCCGCCGTTCACGTGCAACGTCTGCCCGGTCACATAGCCGGCCTCGTTGGTGGCGAGAAACGCGACTGCGGCGGCCACCTCCTCGGCCGTACCGGCGCGGTTTGCCGGAATCTTCGCAACGATCGCTTCGCGTTGTTTGTCGGTGAGCTTGTCGGTCATTGGCGTGACAATGAATCCGGGCGCAACGCAATTGGCGGTGACGCCGCGTTTGGCATATTCCTGCGCGATCGATTTGATCATGCCGGTAATGCCGGCTTTGGCAGCAACATAATTGGCTTGCCCGGGATTTCCAGTCGTCCCCACCACCGAGGTGATCGCGATGACACGTCCGAAGCGGCGGCGCATCATGCCGCGCACCGCGGCACGGGCGAGCCGGAACGTAGCCGAGAGATTGATGGCAATGACCTGGTCCCAGTCGTCGTCGCGCAGCTGCACGAACAAATTGTCCTTTGTTACTCCGGCATTGGCGACGAGCACGTCGAGCTGACCCATCGCCTGCTCGGCCTGCGGAACCAAAGCGTCGGTCTCGGCGCCGTCGGCGAGATTGCAGGGCAGCACGTGAACGCGATCGCCGAGATCGGCGGCAAGCTGGTCGAGGGCGTCGCGACGGGTACCGGAGATGGCGACCGTGGCGCCCTGCCTATGCAGAACGCGGGCGATGGTGCCGCCGATCGCGCCGGAGGCTCCTGTGATCAATGCGGTCTTTCCGGTAAGTTCAAACATGACCATCCTCGCGAACGCGCAAGCTCAACCCTGCGCAGCCTTGAACCGGGCGATGTCGTCGGGCGTGCCGGTCGACGACGCATTGGCCGTCTCGGCGATTCGCTTGATCAACCCGGTGAGCACTTTGCCGGCACCGACCTCGTGGAAAGTGGTCACACCCGCTTGCACCATGAACAGAACCGATTCGCGCCAACGAACCGTGCCGGTTACCTGCTCGACCAAGCAGCGCACGATCACGGCGGGGTCGCTGATCGGCTGCGCCAGCACGTTGGCCACGACCGGCACGCATGGCGGCCTGACGTCGACCGCGGCAAGCGCCGCGGCCATGGCATCCGCCGCCGGCTGCATCAGCGAGCAGTGAAACGGCGCCGAGACCGGCAACATCATTGCGCGCTTCACGCCGTGCGCCTTGGCGATCTCGACGGCGCGTTCAACGGCCGATTTCTCCCCCGACAAGACGACCTGCCCGCCGCCATTATCGTTGGCCGCCGCGCAGACGCCTACCTCGGCCGCTTCAGCGGCGATCAGTTTGGCTTCACCGATTTCGACGCCGATCAACGCAGCCATGGCGCCGACGCCAACCGGCACTGCTTTCTGCATGGCACGTCCGCGAATGCGCAGAAGGCACGCCGCATCGGCAATCGTCAGCGACCGAGCAGCGGCAAGCGCCGAATATTCTCCGAGCGAGTGGCCGGCAACGAAAGCCGCATCGCGCCCCAGATCGATGCCGGCCTCCGCTTCGATCACTCGCAGCGCGGCGAGCGAGACCGCCATGAGCGCGGGCTGTGCGTTTTCGGTCAGAGTGAGCGTTTCCGCCGGCCCGTTCCAGATCGTATCGCTGAGCTTTTCGCCGAGCGCTGCGTCGATTTCCTCAAAGACCTGGCGCGCCGGGACAAAGGCTTCGGCCAACCCTCTGCCCATGCCGACCGACTGACTACCTTGGCCGGGAAAAACGAACGCAACCGCCATTGCATGCCCCTCGGTGTCCCCACGCGAGGATCGCAGCTTATTCGCGACCCGCGTTGCAACCTGCAATTAAGCGACACCAGCAAATCGATGATTCTGGTGGGGATTTCGACTGTGTTTCCCCGCGATCTTACGGCTTCAAATTCACTCCACCCTGGGAGGGGCGAAAGATACCGCGATGACGGCGCTGTCAAGGGAAAGAGGCGTCGAGCAGGAAGGAAGTGGATATCGGCGATCTCGCACATACTTGAACACTCAAGGCTAACGCGACCGAGCGCAGGGTTGACCGCCGTCTTGCCTTTCCGTGCAGGCCGCGTATAAGGCCTGTTTTTCCGCTCGACCCCGGCCGGGGGCTGAACGGACGGCCGAAACTTTATAGTGCGGTAGGACTTTAGGGTCCGGCGTCCGGTGTCCCCGCCTTCAGAGCATTCGAGCCTTTCCCGAAGGGCTCGAGGGGCTTGGCGCCGGGAGCGAGCGAGGGCAACGAAGGAAAGGGCAGCCATGCCGCTGTACGAGCACGTCTACCTTGCGCGCCAGGACGCGAGCGCGCAGCAGGTGGAGGAATTGACCGCACAATTGAAGAGCGTCGTCGAAGGATTGGGCGGATTGATCACCAAGACCGAATATTGGGGCGTCAAATCCCTGTCCTACCGGCTGCGCAAGAACCGCAAGGCGCATTTCACGCTGATGAACATCAATGCTCCGCCAGCCGCGATCAACGAGATCGAACGCCTGGAGCGCCTCAACGAAGACGTGTTGCGCTATCTCACGATCCGGGTCGAGGAGCATGAGGAAGGCCCGTCTGCCATGATGCGCCGCGCCGAACGCGACCGTGATCGCGACGACCGCCGCGGCGAGCGCCCGCGGGACCGTGACCGCGACAGGGATCGCGATCGGCGTCCCCGCGAGGGCGCTGACGAGATCGACACGGCAACGGAGGAATGACTATGGCCATGTCACCACAATCCGCTGGCGGCCGCCGGCCGTTCTTTCGCCGCCGCAAGAGCTGCCCGTTTTCGGGCGCCAACGCACCAAAGATCGACTATAAGGATGTCAAGCTGTTGCAGCGGTTCGTGTCGGAGCGCGGCAAGATCGTTCCGAGCCGTATCACGGCGGTCTCGGCAAAGAAACAGCGTGAGCTTGCCCAAGCGATCAAGCGCGCCCGCTTCCTTGGGCTCTTGCCCTACGTGATCCGCTGAATGTGATCCGGCCGACCACTCGCTGAGCCGAGCCGGCAGAAGCGGTGGCAAGGAGAAGTCGAGATGGAAGTGATCTTGCTCGAACGGGTACCCAGATTGGGGCAGATGGGCGAGGTGGTGCGCGTCAAGGACGGCTTCGCCCGCAATTTCCTGTTGCCGCGCGGCAAGGCGCTGCGCGCCACCACTGAAAACCGCACGCGTTTTGAATCCATGAAAGACGAGCTCCAGGCGCGTTCGCTGGCGCTCAAAAGCGAGGCGGGTCAAGTCGCCGACAAACTCGACGGCAAGAGCTTCACGGTGCTGCGGCAGGCTTCGGAAGCAGGTCAGCTGTTTGGATCGGTTTCGCCTCGCGACCTCGTCGGCATTATTGCAAACGCCGGCTATAACGTGAGCCGTAATCAGGTCGCGCTCAACGCGCCGATCAAAACCATCGGCCGGCACAGCGTCCCGTTATCGCTGCATCCAGAGATCGAGACATCGATCACGGTGATTGTCGCTCGCAACAATGAGGAAGCCGCACGTATCGAACGCGGCGAGGAAGTGACGCGGCTACGCGAAGAGCCGACACCCGAGGAAGCCGCAGTGATTGCAGCGGAAGCATTCTTCGAGCCGGAGGCCGCCGAATCGCTGCACACTCGCGAAGGTGCCGAACCGGCCGAGAGTCCGCCGCCCGCCGACAAGACCTGATCTCGACGTCTGCTCTTCTTCAGTCTGGAATATTGTCGCGCGGCACCGTTTCGCCGCCGCCCGATGCGGCATCCGCCGGCGGAGCCGCGGCCGCTGGACCCGGGCTTGTTTCCTGGCGCGGTGGCTCGGTCGGGGCGGCCGGCTCAGCGACGACCGCCGCAGGCTCATGGGCAACCGCAGCCGGCTCTTGGGACGGTGGAGCGTTAGGCTCCTCGCGATGGTTTCGCGCGGCCGTTGCCGGGCGCCGTTGGTGTAGCTTAGCGGTCGCCGGTGTCCCCTCTTCGGGCTGTCCAGGCTGCCGGACCTGGCGTTTTGCCGGCTTGGGCTCCTCGGCGGGTGCCGTGGCATGGACCCCCGATGGCTTTTGCCCGCGTTGAGCCGCGCCGCTCTCGCCACCGCGCGCCGCACTCAGCACGTAGGCGGCCAGCGCAGCCGCTTGCTCGCGGCTTGTCGTGTAATGCTCCTGCAGGAAATCCGTAAGCGTTGAGCTATTTTTGCCGCTTGCCAGCGCGCGGGTAGCCTTGTGGCATTCGGAACAGGCGGACGCAAAGATCTGCGCCGGGGTCTTGCCCTGGTCGATATTGGTCTGAGCGTGGGCCCAGACTGGAGCTAGTCCTGCCAGTAGGCCGATCGTAGCCGCAAGACGCCGGGTCACCCTGAACTCCTCAAATCGCTTCGGCAGGCCAGCCATCCTTACCCCAAAACCGGCCAAATGCGAGCCGGGCGTGGCGGTCGCCGCGGAACAAGACCGTCGTCGCCTGCATTGCTGGTCAACGAGGATTTTGTTTTAATGACGGCAAGCAGAAACCCTGCTCGCCCAAAAGGTCCATGAGCCGACCGGGTAGCGGGTGTAACGTGGAAGCCGTCGATCGTCGCATCTGCTGCGGCGTAGGAGCGCGTGGAGGAGGCCTTGGATCGGTTGCCATCGATATTCTTAAGCCGGTTCATCCGTCATGGGTCCTTTACGGTTACCACGGCGGCGGGCAACACCTACACCTTCGGCGATGGCAGCGGCCCCCCCGTCGCCGTGCGCTTCACCAACGCAAAGGCGCAGCGGGCGGTCTTGCTCAATCCCGAGCTTCGGCTCGGCGAAGCCTATATGGACGGCACATTCGTTCTCGAGCAAGGCTCGATCGGGGACGCGCTCGCAATCCTGATGCGGCAAGAACGCATCGCCCCGCCGGCCTGGGCCCTGCCGTGGCGGTTCGTCCGCTATCTGTTCCGTCGCCTGCAGCAGTTCAATCCGCGGTCCCGGGCACGGCGCAATGTCGCGCACCACTACGACCTCGACGGCAGGCTCTATGCGCTCTTCCTCGACGCCGACCAGCAGTATAGCTGCGCCTACTTCGAGGAGCCCCCCGACCAGTCGCTCGACGATGCGCAGCTCGCCAAGAAGCGCCACCTCGCCGCCAAGCTGCGGGTCGAACCCGGCGCCACCGTGCTCGATATCGGCTGCGGCTGGGGCGGCCTCGCCCTTTACCTTGCCGAGGTCGCCGGCGCACGCGTCACCGGCATCACGCTCTCGCAGGAACAGTACGCCCGCGCCCAGCAGCGAGCGCTCGAGCGCGGCCGCACCGGGGACGCGACTTTCCGCCTCGAGGACTACCGCGATGTCACCGGCCGGTTCGATCGCATCGTCTCGGTCGGCATGTTCGAGCATGTCGGAGTCGGTTTTTACGATATCTTCTTCCGCAAGGGCGCGCAGCTCCTTGCTGACGATGGCGTTTTTCTCCTGCACACGATCGGGCGCAGCGGCCCGCCAAGCGCCACCAATCCCTGGATCGCCAAATATATTTTTCCGGGAGGCTATATCCCCGCGCTCTCGGAAGTCCTGCCGGCCGTCCAACGCGCCGGGCTTATGGTCACCGACGTCGAAATCCTGCAACTCCACTATGCCGAGACGCTGAAGGCCTGGCGCGAGCGTTTCCTCGCCCACCGTGAAGACGTCGAGCGGCTCTACGATGGGCGCTTCGTGCGCATGTGGGAATTCTACCTGGCATCCTCCGAGATGGCGTTCCGCGAGAGCGATTTGGTGGTGTTTCAAATCCAGATGGCCAAGCGCAAAGGCGCGGTGCCGGCGACGCGCGATTACATCGGGCGCGAGGAAGCGCGGTTACGCGAAGTCGAAACCGGCTACACCGCGCCGCTGCGCCTAGCCGGAGAATAGCGCGGGCACCGTCCGGCCGTCGGATAGCGGACGTCAAGAGCCAGTGGCCCCTATTAACGGCGCCGTCTCGACACGCGGTGGTTAGCGGGGAAAGCCGCAAAGAGCATTTCCCATGGTGCCCTGGCTGGACTATCGACGACTTGCTCGCGGTAAGCGTACAGCGGCCGGGAATTGCGAGTAGTGGCGCTGTCGCTGAGTGATCCGCGATGTTGAGTTGCCCCCAACCGGCTAATTCCCCAGTGGCCAACCCAAAATTGGCCACACGCGAACCCCTTGATCGGGACCATGGCACAAATCGATTCGATAGCACGCAAACAGGCTCCTGCGGAACTTCCGGTCCGCGCGTTGCCCCACAACATCGAGGCCGAGCAGGCTCTCCTCGGCGCGATCCTCGTCAATAACGAGGCTTTTTATCGCGTCTCCGATTTCCTCGAAGCCAAGCACTTCTTCGAAGAGATTAATCAGCGAATCTTCGAACTGGCCGGCAGCCTAATCCGGGCCGGAAAACTGGCGACGCCAGTAACGCTCAAGACCTTCCTTCCGGCGGACCAAGACATCGCCGGGCTCTCCGTCAATCAATATCTGGCGCGACTCGCCGCCGAGGCGACCACTATCATCAACGCCGAGGATTACGGCCGTATTGTTTACTATCTCTCGGTTCGCCGCGCTTTGATCGAGATCGGCGAGGACATCGTCAACCTCGCCTACGAGGCACCGGTAGAGGCAACGCCGACCAGCCACATCGAAGACGCCGAACGCAAGCTCTACGAGGTCGCGGAGCGGGGCCGCTATGACAGCGGCTTCCAGCCGTTTGGACGGGCGTTGACCCGGGCCGTCGATATGACGGCAGCTGCGTACCAACGCGACGGCAGGCTGTCCGGTCTCGCAACCGGCCTTAGGGACCTCGACGCAAAAATGGGCGGTCTACAAGCCTCCGATCTCATCGTCGTGGCGGGCCGACCCGGCATGGGAAAGACGGCGCTGGCGACCAACATTGCCTACAACGTCGCGAGGGCATGGCGGGGCGAGCAGCGCGCCGACGGACACATGGGAACGATCGACGGCGGCGTCGTCGGATTTTTCTCGCTGGAAATGTCGGCCGAGCAACTGGCAACGCGAATCATCGCCGAGCAGACCGGCATATCGTCCAGCATGATGCGGCGCGGCGATATCGATGATTCCCACTTTGAAAAAATTAAAGACAAGGTGATCGAAATCCAACACCTGCCGCTCTTCATCGATGAAACCGGCGGCGTCTCGGTTGCGCAGCTCGCAGCCCGCGCCCGCCGGCTCAAGCGGCAGCGCGGGCTAGACCTCATTGTTATCGACTACATTCAGCTGATGCAGGGATCGACCCGCCGTGCGATGGAAGGCCGCGTTCACGAAGTGACCGAGATCACCACAAGTCTGAAGGCGCTAGCCAAAGAGCTTAATGTTCCGATCTTGGCTTTGTCTCAGCTGTCGCGTCAGGTGGAAAGCCGGGAAGACAAACACCCGCAATTATCTGATCTGCGCGAATCGGGTTCGATTGAGCAGGATGCGGACGTCGTGCTATTCGTCTACCGTGAGGAATACTACTTGATGAACAAGGAGCCGCGTCCCGGCACCGCTGAATACGAAGCATGGCAGACCGAGATGGCGGCAGTGCACGGCAAGGCTGAGGTCATCATCGGCAAGCAGCGGCACGGACCTACGGGAACGGTCAATCTGCAGTTCGACGCGGAAGTGACCCGCTTCGCCGATCCAGACACAAGACATCAGGCAGGATTTTAGCCCGTCGCCCGGCTTTACCACCGCCGCGGTGCCGGTCATAAGGCAGCCATGGCACTCGCAGAACCACTGCCTGGACTGGCGAGCCTGTTGGCCGACCCCGAGACCGGCGGGACGCTTTTCATCGATCTCGAGGCCATCGAAGCTAACTGGCTCAAGCTGGCGGACAACCTGCTCACCGTCGAATGCGCGGCCGTGGTCAAGGCCAATGCCTATGGGCTCGGCCTCGAAGCGGTTACCGCCAAGCTCGCAAAGGCCGGTTGCAAGACTTTTTTCGTGGCCGATATCGCCGAGGCCCGCCGGGTTCGTCCCCGGGCCCGCGACGCCACGATTTACGTGCTCAACGGATTTTCGCCGCAGGCCGCGACAGCATTCACCGAACTCAACGCGCGGCCGGTCATCAACAGCACGGCCGAGCTGGCCGAATGGGATGCTTTCGTCGCTGCCCAAAAGTGGCAGGGCGGCGCAGCAGTGCATATTGACACCGGCATGAACCGGCTCGGCATTTCCCCGGCGGAAGCGGCGGCGCTGGCGCTGCGCGTGCAGAAGGAGAACCACGGCATCACGTTGCTGATGAGCCACCTCGCCTGCGCCGAAATCGCCGATCACCCCCTCAATGCCAAGCAGATCCGGCTGTTTCGCGAGCTCCACCTGCTCTACCACGGCGTTCCCGCCTCGCTCGCCAATTCCTCGGGCATCTTCCTCGGCGAGGCGGCGCATTGCGACATGGCGCGGCCCGGCGCCGCGCTGTACGGCATCAATCCGACGCCCGGACGCGCCAATCCCATGCACGGCGTGGTCGAACTGACCGGACGCATCCTGCAGGTGCGCAAAGTCGAAAAAGGCGAGACCGTCGGCTATGGCGCGGCGTGGACCGCAAGACGCGCCTCGCGCATCGCCGTCGTTGCGCTCGGCTATGCCGACGGAGTGTTGCGCGCCGCGAGCGGCACCGACCGCAAGCCGGGCGGCGCAGCCACGATCGCCGCAAGACGCTGCCCAATCGTCGGCCATATCTCGATGGACCTGGCTTGCATCGACGTCACTGAGCTTCCAGATGGAGCTGTCCACCGCGGCGACGTCGCGACATTCATTGGCGAGCAGATCACCGTCGACGATTTTGCTGCATCGGCTGGAACGATCGGCTACGAGATCCTCACCCGGCTCGGCCCCCGTTGTCATCTCGTCTATCGTGGTGCGTAAGACGCGAGGCGAGGCGGAACAAGGTGCATGATGGTTGCGCGCGCACACAACTTCGTCTGCCAGAGCTGCGGCGCAGCGGCGGCGCGCTGGGCCGGCCGCTGTGAAGCCTGCGGTGCATGGAACACGCTGATGGAGGAAGGTGCCGCGGCGCCGGCGCGCGCGCGGTCTTTGCACAAGGGACGCCTCTTTGTCGTCGAGCCGCTCAAGGGTCGAACGCTCGAAGCGCCACGGCTCGCCTCCGGCATCGCCGAATTCGATCGCGTGACCGGCAACGGCCTGGTGCGCGGCTCGGTGCTCTTGCTCGGCGGCGACCCGGGCATTGGCAAGTCGACGCTGTTGCTCGAGGTCGCGGCTGCATACGCGCGCAACCGTCACCGCGCCGTCTATATCTCCGGCGAGGAGGCCGTCGCCCAGGTGCGGCTGCGCGCCGAGCGCCTCGGCCTGAACGACGCGGCGGTCGAGCTGGCCGCCGAAACCTCGGTCGAGGATATCATAGCGACGCTCTCGCGGGGGTCGACGCCGCAGCTCCTGGTCATCGATTCGATCCAGACCATGTGGACGCAATCCGTCGACGCCGCACCGGGTACCGTCACGCAGGTGCGCGGGTCGGCGGGCGAGCTGATTCGTTTTGCCAAGCGCACCGGCGCGGCCATCGTCCTCGTCGGCCACGTCACCAAGGACGGACAGATCGCCGGTCCGCGCGTGGTCGAGCACATGGTCGATGCCGTGCTGTCGTTCGAAGGCGAGGGTTCGCAGCAATTCCGCATCCTGCGCGCCATCAAGAATCGCTTCGGCCCCACCGACGAGATCGGCGTGTTCGAGATGACCGGAGCGGGCTTGCGCGAAGTAGCGAACCCCTCCGAGCTGTTCCTCTCCGAGCGCGAGCTTGGCAGCGCCGGCACCGCCGTGTTCGCCGGGATCGAAGGAACGCGGCCGCTGCTGGTGGAAATTCAGGCCCTGGTCGCGCCGACCTCGCTCGGCACCCCGCGCCGCGCAGTCGTCGGCTGGGACCCGAGCCGGCTCTCCATGGTGCTCGCGGTGCTCGAGGCGCATTGCGGGGTTCGCCTCTCGGGCCACGACGTCTATCTCAACGTCGCCGGCGGCCTGCGCATCCAGGAGCCGGCGGCCGACGTCGCCGCCGCCGCGGCTTTGGTGTCGTCGCTGGCGCACGCGCCGCTGCCCGCGGACGCCGTCTATTTCGGCGAGGTGTCGCTCTCGGGAGCCGTGCGGCCAGTGGCGCAGACTGCCGCCCGCCTCAAGGAAGCGCAGAAACTCGGCTTCGCGAGGGCGATTGTCCCGGAAGCCGCGCGCAATGACGCCCCCGATGGCTTTTCGCTCTCCACCATCGCCACGCTGGCGAATCTCGTTGTCGATATTGCCCGGGACGGCGCGCCGGCGCTCAGGCGGATCGGCCGTCAGGACGCATGACCGGGGCGACTGCGATGCGCGTTCCGCGACATATCCCCAATTATTAACGATAAAATGAGATGGCTGAGCAGACGAGAAGGCGGATGACGGCGCCGCCCGGCCCAGCTATACACGCGGCGGACCTTCGTGTTCGGGCTACGTGCGCCTGCGGTCATTGGGCGGGATTAGCGAGCGACTAGCAGACCATGCCGATTACGCTGCTCGACATCGTCCTTATCGTCGTGATGCTGGTTTCGGGGCTGCTCGCCATGGTTCGCGGCTTCATCCGTGAGGTGCTCTCGATCATCGCCTGGGTTCTGGCGGCCGTGGCGACGCTCTATTCGTATGCCAAGCTGCTGCCTTACGCCAAGCAGTACTTCAACAATGACGTGGTCGCCGCCGTCGCCGTCATCGGCGGCGTGTTCCTGGTCACGCTGGTGGTGGTCTCGATTCTGACCGTCCGAATCTCGGATATGGTGCTGGACAGCCGCGTGGGCGCGCTCGACCGCACGCTCGGCTTCTTGTTCGGGCTCGCGCGCGGCTTGGTGATCGTCGTCGTCGCCTTCCTGTTCTTCACCTGGCTCGTTCCCGACCGCAGCCAGCCGGAATGGGTGAAAAGCGCCAAATCTCGGGTAGTCCTGACCGGGACCGGACAATGGCTGATGTCGATGTTGCCGGAGGACCCGGAAAGCACCATCTTGAAGAAGCTGAAGCGGCCGCGGCCCGGGGAAACCGACACCCCCGAGAGCCAGCCGGATCAGCATGGCGAACTCGACAAACCCGCCGGCAGTCGCGCCGATCTGGGGTATAATCGTTCGAGCCGGGCTGGCATGCAGCAATTGCTCGAGGTCAAGGGGAATGGTGCATTGAGATGATCGCGAGCCGATGAACATGACAGAAGCTACCCTCCTCGACCTTGACGGCGATCGGCTGCGTGAAGAGTGCGGCGTATTCGGCATCTTCGGCCACCCCGACGCCGCGGCGATTACCGCGCTCGGCCTCCACGCGCTGCAGCATCGCGGCCAGGAAGCCGCCGGGATTGTCAGCTTTGACGGCAAGCGTTTTCACTCCGAGCGCCGCCTCGGGCTCGTCGGCGACGCCTTTTCGCGCCGTGAGGTGATCGATCGCCTGCCCGGCAACACCGCAATCGGCCATGTGCGTTATTCGACCACCGGCGACACCATTCTGCGCAACGTGCAGCCGCTGTTCGCCGAGCTCAATGCCGGCGGTTTTGCCATCGGCCATAACGGCAATCTGACCAATGGCCTGACGCTGCGCCGCCAGCTGGTGCGCGAAGGCGCCATGATGCAATCGACGACCGACACGGAGGTGATCCTGCATCTGGTCGCGCGCTCGCACCGCAATCGCTTCGTCGATCGCTTCATCGAGGGGCTGCGCATGCTTGAAGGCGCCTACGCCTTCGTCGGCGTGACCAACAAGAAGCTGGTGGGTGCCCGCGACCCGCTCGGCATCCGGCCGCTGGTACTCGGCAAGCTGGACGGCTGCCCGATCCTCGCCTCCGAGACCTGCGCGCTCGATATCATCGGCGCGCACTACGTGCGCGACGTGGAGAACGGCGAGGTTCTCGTCTTCGACGAAGACGGCGCGCATTCGCACAAGCCGTTCCTACCGATGGCGCCGCGACCCTGCATCTTCGAGTATATTTATTTCGCCCGGCCGGATTCGATCATCGGCGGCCGCAGCGTCTACGACGTGCGCAAGGCGAGTGGCGCGCAGCTCGCGCGCGAAGCGCCGGCTGCCGCCGACGTGGTCGTTCCGGTTCCTGATTCCGGGGTACCGGCGGCGATCGGTTATGCTCAGGAATCCGGCATCCCTTACGAGCTTGGCATCATCCGCAATCACTATGTCGGGCGAACCTTCATCGAGCCGACCCAGCAGATTCGCCAGCTCGGCGTTCGCCTCAAGCACAGCGCCAACCGCGCCGTGGTGAGCGGCAAACGCATTGTTTTGATCGACGACTCGATCGTGCGCGGCACCACATCGGTGAAGATCGTGCAAATGATGCGCGATGCCGGAGCGCGCGAAGTGCATTTCCGCATCGCCTCGCCGCCGATTACCCATCCGGATTATTACGGTATCGACACGCCGGAGCGGGACAAGCTCCTGGCCGCCACGCACGACCTCGAAGGTATGCGAAAATTCATTGGCGCCGATTCGCTCGCCTTCCTCTCGGTCGAAGGCATCTATCGCGCCATGGGCGAGAAAGGGCGCGATCCCCTGCGTCCGCAATTCACCGACCATTGCTTCACCGGCGAATATCCGACCTCGCTCACCGACCGCACCGCGCACGAAGCCCCGCCCCGGCAACTCTCCTTGCTCGCCGAGGCAAGCTGAGGAATGCCGCTACCTCTCGCCGACCGTGTCGCGCTCGTCACCGGCGCCTCGCGCGGCATCGGTTATGCGACGGCACTGGCACTGGCGCGCACGGGCGCGCATGTGGTCGCAGTGGCGCGCACCGTCGGCGGTCTCGAGGAGCTTGACGATGCGGTTCGCGCCGCCGGCAGCTCGGCGACGCTAGTGCCGCTCGACATGCGCGATTACGACGGCCTGTATCGGCTCGCCGCCGCGCTCAACGAGCGCCACGCGCGGCTCGACGTGCTCGTCGGCAATGCCGCAATCTGCGGCGTGCCCTCGCCCCTCGGCCACATCGAGCCGAAAAGTTGGGAAGAGGCGATGGCGGTCAATGTCACCGCCAACTGGCATCTCATCCGTGCCATGGACCCGTTGCTCAAGCGCTCCGATGCCGGCCGCGCCGTGTTCATCACCTCCGGCGCCGCCACGCTTGCCCGCGCCTATTGGGCGCCCTACTCGGTGTCGAAAGCCGCGCTCGATGTGCTGGCACGAACCTACGCGTCGGAAACAAGCTCCACCGCGGTCCGCGTCAATCTGTTCAATCCCGGTCCGGTTC
Organism: Xanthobacteraceae bacterium; assembly: GCA_049512975.1. Lineage (GTDB taxonomy): Bacteria > Pseudomonadota > Alphaproteobacteria > Rhizobiales > Xanthobacteraceae > BOG-931. The sequence goes on from JBEKWO010000019.1 coordinate 28,549, forward strand.
GCACGCGCATGCGCGCCTTGGTCATGCCGGGCGAAGACCCGATGACGCTGCCGACGCCGAATGAGGTGGCGGAAAAAATCGTCGATCTGTGTGTGCCGAACTTTGCCGAGACCGGCAAACTCTACGAATACCGCGCCGGCAAGCTGCTCGAATTCATGCGTCCCGCGTGAAAGTTCTCCGGCATCAGCGGCGCTTTCGGCCGGCGTAGGGATTGGCCTTGGCCCGCAGCGTCAGCCGGATCGGCGTGCCCGGCAGGGCAAAATTCTCGCGCAGACCGTTGACCAGATAGCGGCGGTAGGTCTCCGGAAGTGCCGCTGCGCGCGATGAAAACAGCACGAAGGTCGGCGGTCTCGATTTCGGCTGCGTCATATAGTCGAGCCGGATAGGGCGACCTTTCACGGCAGGCGGCGGGTGTGCCGTCGCTGCCTGCGTCAAAAAACGATTGAGCGCGGCCGTCGGCACGCGGCGGTTCCAAACGGCATGGGCATCCATGGCCGCAGCCATCAGCCGATCGATCCCCTCGCCGGTGCGCGCCGACAAGGCGACGATCGGCACGCCCTTGATCTGCGGCAACAGGCGGTCAATGTGCGTGCGCAGCCGCGATAGCGCGCCCGGTTCCTTCTCGATCAGATCCCATTTGTTGAGCCCGATGACGATGGCGCGGCCTTCCCGCTCGATAAGGTCCGCGATGCGGATATCCTGCTCCTCGAACGGCGTCTCGGCGTCGACCAGCACGATCACGACTTCGGCGAAGCGGATCGCGTTGAGCGCATCGGCAACCGACAACTTTTCGAGCTTCTCTTCGATCCGCGAGCGACGACGCAGACCCGCGGTGTCATGGATGCGCAAGTGCCGCCCGCGCCAATGCAGATCGATCGCGATGGCGTCAGTTGTGATGCCGGCTTCGGGGCCCGTCAGCAGCCGCTCCTCGCCGAGCAAGTGATTGATCAGCGTCGACTTGCCGGTGTTCGGACGCCCGACGACCGCGATGCGGATGGGTTTGTCCTCCGCGTCGGCGGCCTCCTTGCGGACGTGTTCCGCGGTCGCCGCAGGCAGCGCTGCGCGGAGCGCGTCATACAAGTCGGCCAAGCCCTCGCCGTGCTCGGCGCTGATGGCGACCGGGTCGCCGAGCCCCAGCGCATAGGATTCGAGCGCCCCGGCGCCGCCGGCGCGCCCCTCGCTTTTATTGGCCACGAGGATCGCCGGCTTGCCCGACCTGCGCACGAGGTTGGCAAAGGCCCGATCGGCCCCCGTCGTGCCGGCGCGCGCATCAACGAGAAAGAGCACGGCATCGGCCTGCGCGATGGCCGCCGCCGTCTGCGCCTGCATCCTTCCGGAGAGGCTCTCGCGGTCGGCATCCTCGAGCCCGGCCGTGTCGATCACCTTAAACGAAAGGTCACCGAGACTTCCCTCGCCTTCCCTCCGATCGCGCGTGACGCCCGGCCGCTCGTCGACGAGCGCGCGGCGCGCGCCCACGAGGCGGTTGAACAGGGTCGATTTTCCGACATTGGGCCGACCGACGATGGCGACGGTAAAGGACATGACGCGATCTGATGGCAAGGCCCATGGCAATACGCCGCTCTGGCGTAGCACGAGGCTCTTTAGCCTGAAGCGATCAGTGTGAAAACGTGCCGGGAGCGGGCGGTGCCGGCCAAGCTGTCTGCCCGGACTGTGCCGAGTTGCTCGGCGGCGACGCCGGCCAAACCGATTGCCCAGATTGTGCGGTGTTGCTCGGCGGCGGGGCCGGCCACGCCGATTGCCCCGACTGTGCCGAGTTGCTCGATGGCGGCGCCGGCCAAGCCGATTGCGCGGGTTGGGCGCTTTTCGGCGTGGCGGATGATGGCTTCTGATCAAAAGCAGCATCATGCGTCGCCGGCGCACGAGCAACTTTCGGCTTGGGCTTGGGCTTGGGTTTAGGCTTCGGCTTGGCCACCGCTTCTGCCGCCTTTGCCGCGGCATCATTGTTTTCCGCGGCCTGCTCCGGCGGCGGCTGGTAGCCTTTCACCAAATCCGGGGGCACGCCGGTCTCGGCCCCGGGGACGCCGTTAGGAAACAGCGGCTGGCGATCGCCCTGAATCTTTTTCTTGGTGCCAAACATGTCCGTGGACAGCAACTCGGTCGGATCGAACTGACCGCCCGGTGTGCAACCAGCGAGCGCCAGCACGAAGGCTACCGCCACCCCAACCCGAACCAGCGAGTGACCCCGTCGTGTGGGCATCGGCTCAACCCTTGCCGCTCGCCGCGATCAGCTCGCTCAGAACCTCAGCGCGGCTGCGCGCGGCCGAAGGCGTTTGCGGATCGGTGATGATCATATCGGTCCATTGCCGTGCCGCGCCCATATTGCCCTCTTTCCAGGCGGAAAGCGCGAGCAGTTCACGTGCGCTGTGGCGGAAGGCCCGATCCGGCCGGGTCAACGCTTCAAGTCGCGCCCGCATGTCGCCATAAGAAGAGCTGTCGACAAGCAGGATGCCAGCACGCAGCGTAGCCAGATCCTGGATGACCTGCCCCACGCTCCTGTCAGCGGCGATTTCGTCGTAGGCCTTGATTGCGGCCTTGCGGTCTGTCCGTCCAACCTCGGCAGCCTCACGCAGACGCGCCAGCAGGCGATAGCCGGCGGTGCCATCGGCGGCGAGCTTGGCGAACGCCACCTCCGCTTCCTGGTGTTTCCCGGCTTCCGCCAGGATGACCGCCTGCTCGAAGGCGGCGCCGGCTTCGACGGCCTTCTTGGTTTCCCACCATTCGTAACCGCGCCAAGCGCCCACTGCCACGACAACGAGAAGGCAGGCGGCGATGATGTAATGGCCGTAACGCTGCCACAGCTTGTTAAGCCGTTCGCGACGGACTTCCTCGTCGACTTCTTGGAAAATATCGGCCACGGAACCTGCCCCAGCACCAGTTCACGTTCAGCACTCTGCCTGCGCCGCATCTTTAGCCGCACAGCCGGCTTCCGAACAGACCTGGACAAAATCAAGGGATTCCGGGCGGTTAGGCTCCGAAATCCCCGCGGGAGCTAGAATAGTCATGTGGCGCGAGCAAGGCAAAGCCCCTGCGGCCATCTGCGACGATTGCGCAGGCCCGATCGAGACCCCGTCGACATAGCCGCCTCACACTTTTTTCTTCCGCATCGGATAGACGTGCTCCGGGCCGGGAAAGCTGCGCGAGCGGACCCCCTCCGCGTAGCTTTTTACCGCTTGCTCGATCGAGGGTCCGAGCTCGCCAAAGCGTTTCACGAATTTCGGCACCCGCGGCGAGAGCCCGAGCATGTCCTCGAGCACGAGAATCTGGCCGTCGCAAGCCACGCTGGCGCCGATTCCGATCGTGGGAATGGCGACCGCACCGGTGATGCGGCGGCCGAGCGGCTCGGCAATCGCCTCGAGCACGACGGCAAACGCGCCGGCATCCGCCACCGCGCGCGCGTCCGCTTCGATCGGCGCCCAATCGCTCTCCTCGCGGCCTTGCGCGCGGAACGATCCGATCGTGTTGATCGCCTGCGGCGTCAAGCCGACATGGCCCATGACCGGAACGCCGCGCTCAACCAGGAACGCAATGGTCTCCGCCATCCGCCGGCCGCCTTCGAGCTTGATGGCACCGCAGCCGGTTTCCTTCAGCACCCGGGCGGCGGAGGCGAAGGCCTGCTCCTTGGACGCCTCATAGGAGCCGAACGGCAAATCGACGACCACCAGCGCCCGCTTCGAGCCGCGCATCACCGCGTGGCCCTGCAGGATCATCATGTCGAGGGTGACCGGCACCGTGGTCTCGAGCCCGTGCATCACCATGCCGAGCGAATCACCGACCAGGATGACGTCGCAATAGCCGTCGAGAATGCGTGCCGTGTGCGCGTGATACGAGGTCAGGCACACCAGCGGCTCGCCGTTCTTGCGGCCGCGGATGTCCGGCGCCGTCAGCCGCCGGATCTCTTCGTGGACCGACATGCGTTCAATGTCCCAGCGCCGGCGTGCCAAAGGCCGGCAGCCCGATCACGATAGGATGAAACACGAAGCCGAGCGCAAGATAGAGAATGGTGCCGACGACGATCGCGATGATGTCGTTTCGCCGTCCGCCAAGCGGAATCGGCGGTGCGCCTGGATCGCTGCGGCGTTTCAAGGTGATGCGGTCATAGACCGCCCAAGCGAGCACCGCACCGAACAAGATCATTCCGCCGAGATCGCCGTTGGCGCAAAGGTGCGCCACCGCCCAGATTTTAACACCCACCAGCATGGGGTGCTTGAGGACGCGCTTGATGTCGCCGGGAATATAGGCGGCGACCACAGCGATGCTGGCCGGCCACATCGCCGCGACCACGATCTGGCGGGTCCATGCCGGCGGATACCACACCGGGATGAGGCCTTCGGCGCGGTAACGCGCGAAACCAAAGCCAATCAGCACGAGACCGACGATCGAGACCAGGGCGAACAGGCCCAAATATGGCCCGCGGCCGATCCGCGAGATCAATGCCGCGCGCTCGTTGCGCATGGAGACGAACACGTGCGCGCCGAGAAACACAACCAGCCCTAGGATTTCGATCGCAACGCCCATGGTTCAGCGGCCAACTTTAGTGTTGAAATTTCAGCGTAAATCGGATGGAAGCGGAGGGTGGTCTGAATTGCACGGCCGCGATCATGACCAGCGGCCCGCTCTTGTCAATGATGCTGCAACCCCTCGCACAAGCGACTGCCGTCGACATTCCCGGCGATCAACGCGTCTATTAGGCGGACTCAAACCCGCCGCACCGAAGCGACCCGGCGGCGCGTCACCTTCGCGTTTCAAGCGCCTTGTCGTATTGCTCAGGTGCAAACCCGACGAGCAATTTGCCGCCGCCGAGGTCAAGGACTGGCCGCTTGATCATGGACGGCTGCGCTAGCATCAGCGCCACGGCCTTTTTTGCATCGAGAACGGTTTTGTCTTTGTCCGGCAGCTTGCGGAACATCGTGCCGGCGCGATTCAGCAAAATCTCCCAGCCAACCTTCTTCTCCCAGCGCTCGAGCCGCTCGCGCCCGATGCCCGCCGTCTTGTAGTCATGGAATGAATAGTCGATGCCGTGCTTGTCGAGCCAAGCGCGCGCCTTCTTCATCGTGTCGCAGTTCTTGATGCCGTAGATGGTGATCGGCACGGCCATCATCCTCGTTCAATATGCGACTTCAGATGGCTTTCAGCCGGCAGTGCAGCGTCAATTGACCCCACCGAAAGAATTTGGTTCCACGCTTTCGGCGTTAGCGCGTATGGTCCAACTGCGCCGGACTGAAACGTTTGCCAAAGTGACGGTCGAAAGAGCGTGAGCAAGGTGGCGACAATCGCCGGGACCGCTGCAACTGGGTCGCGATAGAGCGGCGTCAATTCTTCATGAGCAGCCGCATAATCGCCGCGTCGGTAGAGTGCCGCGACGAGTTCGCGGATAATGGCCTGCCTCGTCCCATCATGTTGCGCTGCGCCCAAAATCGCGAGCAGAAGCTGGCATGAACGAACGCCGGCTTTCCCGGGAAGCTGCGCGGCCGGGTGACGCGATTGCGCAAGATCAAGCATAACGGAAACCAAGTCTACTCCCGCGAAGTAAGCGTTCATTGGCTCAACAAGCCGCGGATTCACGTCGATCACGAGCGGTCCGCTGGGCGTCACGATAGCGTCCAGAGACAAAGCGCCGTGCCAATTCAACGCCCGTACTATCCTTGCGATTATTTCAGGCATCAGTGGAAGTGTTATGCTTTCCTTGATCGAGGCGCCTCCACTGACGCCTTCGCGGATACGTAGATTTGCATGGTGCGCTACCAAACGCCCATCGTCCGCGACGGCTTGGATCATCGCAAGCGGCCCCGGAGAGTGGGATTGCACAAGCAATTCCTGCTCGCCAAGTCCCATTTCCATTGCCGCCCTCTCTAATTCGGCCTTCGACGACACGCGGCGAACGCCGTTACTGGCTGTGCTGATCGGCCGTTTGACGAAAGTGGGAAAATTCGACACCCGGTTTAAGTCAGCAATGCTGCTAACGATCACCGATGCTGGTTGCGGGATCCCAATGTCTTCGAGCGCCCGCGCCGCGGATATCTTGTCTTGCACTCGGCGAAGGGAGGGGAACGGCGGCACCACTGTTGCGACTTGGAGTTTCTCTCGGCGCGCGGAAAGTATGGCGACCTGTTCCTGGGTGGGGAAAAGAAAATCAATGGCTCGGGCTTTAGCGACTGCTTGGGCGGCGTCCAACCAAGCAAGCGGATCGAGCCCGAAGCGCGGCACAAGGTGCACCTTGCGGACGTAGCGGGTAAACCTGGTCAAACATATCTGCGAGGAGGAAAGTATCTCAACATGATGTCCAAGGTTGCCCAATCGGGTCGCCACCTGCCGTGACGTGAGGCCGGAACCTTCGGAGAGAAGGACACGCATAAGAACAGAGATCAGTGGTTTGGCTGATGATTCATAGCGAATTCTGCGAAGAGATTTCCTACTCCCACTCGATCGTGCCCGGCGGCTTCGAGGTGATGTCGTAAACGACGCGGTTGACGCCCTTGACCTCGTTGACGATACGGGTCGCGACGGTGCCGAGGAAATCCATGTCAAACGGATAGAAGTCCGCGGTCATGCCGTCGGTCGAGCTGACCGCGCGCAAGCCGACGACGAAGTCGTAAGTGCGAAAATCGCCCATGACGCCTACGGTCCGCACCGGCAGCAGTACCGCGAACGCCTGCCAGATATCGTCGTAGAGACCGGCACGGCGGATTTCCTCGATGAAGACGTCATCGGCAAAGCGCAGGATGTCGAGCTTCTCTCGGGTAATAGCGCCGGGGCAGCGGATGGCGAGGCCGGGACCCGGGAACGGATGACGGCCGACGAACGCCTCGGGCAGGCCGAGCTCGCGGCCGAGCGCGCGCACCTCGTCCTTGAACAGTTCGCGCAGCGGCTCGACAAGCTTCATGTTGATGCGCGCCGGCAAGCCGCCGACATTGTGGTGCGATTTGATCGTCACCGACGGCCCGCCGGCAAACGACACGCTCTCGATCACATCGGGATAGAGCGTGCCCTGGGCGAGAAACTCGGCGCCACCAATTTTTTTCGCCTCCGCCTCGAACACCTCGATGAACAGCCTGCCGATCGTCTTGCGTTTTTCTTCGGGATCAGCGACCCCGTCGAGCGCCTTGAGGAAAAGCTCCTCGGCGGCAACATGCACCAGCGGAATATTATAAGCGCCGCGGAACAAGGCGACCACGCGTTCGCCTTCGCCGAGCCGCAGCAGGCCGTGATCGACGAAGACGCAGGTGACCTGGTCGCCGATCGCTTCGTGGATGAGCACGGCGGCGACGGCGGAATCGACGCCGCCGGAAAGACCGCAAATCACCCTGCCCTTGCCGACCTGACGGCGGATTTTCTCGATCGCCTCGTCCTTGAACGCCCGCATCGTCCAATCGCCGGAGCAGCCGGCGATATTGCGCACGAAATTGCGGATGAGCGCCGCACCGTGCGGCGTGTGCATGACTTCGAGGTGGAATTGCGTAGCGTAGAATTTGCGCTTCTCATCGGCGATCATCGCGATCGGGGCGTTAGCCGACGTCCCGGTCGCGGCAAAACCGGCCGGCGGCTTGGTGACGCGGTCGCCATGGCTCATCCACACCGGGTAGCGCTGGCCGACCTCCCAAACGCCGTCATACAGCGCCGAAGGCTTTGTCACCTCGACCTCGGCGCGGCCGAACTCGCGGTGATGGCCGCCCTCGACCTTGCCGCCGAGCTGCTGCGCCATGGCCTGCTCGCCGTAACAGATGCCGAGCACGGGTACGCCGGCCTGGTAGATCGCCATCGGCGCCAGCGGCGCGTCCTTGTCGAGCACTGAGGCCGGCCCGCCCGACAGGATCACCCCCTTCGGCCGCAAGGCGCGGAATGCCTCCTCGGCCTTTTGGAAGGGCACGATCTCGCAATAGACGCACTCCTCGCGGATGCGCCGCGCGATGAGCTTGGTGACCTGCGAGCCGAAATCGACGATGAGGATGGTGTCGTGCATGGGCGTTGAAGAGGGTATGTGCGACCATGACCTGCCGGGGTCAAGGGCACGGCGGCTCCTCTTCCACCACAATGCTACGCCCTGCGCATGACGGCGACATAGAAGCCGTCGGTATCGGTGGTCCGCGGGGTCATCAGCAGGCCCTCCTCCGTGACCAGCGCCGCATGCAAGAACAGCATCGCGCGCTCGCCGAGCGCTGCGGCGACGATTTCGTGCGGCGGCACGATGGTGAAATCCGGACGGTGAGACAAAAAGGCGCGCACCTGGTCGCCGTTTTCCTCGTGGAGGACCGAGCAGGTGACGTAAGCGATGCGGCCGCCCGCCTTCAGGAGCGCGGCGGCGCGATCGAGCAAGGCTTCCTGCTGCTTGACACGCTCCGCCAGCGCTCCCGGACGCACGCGCCACTTGGCGTCCGGGTTGCGTCGCCAGGCGCCCGTTCCGGTGCAGGGCGCGTCGATGAGCACAAGATCGACGCGGCCGCCAAGGTCGGCGATCACGTCCGCTTCGCCGCGCGGCGTGCGTACCTGGATGTTGCGCGCGCCGGCGCGGGCGATGCGTTCATGAATCGGTGCGAGCTGGCGCTTGTCGATGTCGGTCGCGTAAATCTGGCCGCGATTCTCCATCACGGCGGCCAGCGCCAAGGTTTTCCCGCCGGCGCCGGCGGCCAGATCGACGACCTGTTCGCCGGGCTTGGCGCCGGCGAACAGCGCGGCGAGCTGCGAGCCTTCGTCCTGGATTTCGACCGCACCCTTGCGAAAGCAAGGCTCGGCATGGATGGCCGGGCTTTTCGCTTCGGCCGCAAGCCGAATGCGCAACCCGATCGGCGACCATCGCGTCGGCTCGGCGCGAAGATGCGCAACCATCGGCAGCACCTCATCACGCTCGAGCTTGAGCGTATTGACGCGCATGTCGAGCGGCGCCCGGCTCGCCAGCGCGGCACCCTCGGCGCCGCGTTCATCCTTGAAGACGCGCGCCAGGTGCGGATCGAGCCAGTCCGGATAATCGCCCAGAACGGGCGGCGGCGCGCTCGCGAGCCTGTCGCTCGTCAGCGCCGCTCGCTCGGCCTCGGTCAATGGTGCTGGGGCAAAACGGGCGCCGCTGCACAGCGCCGCGATCGCCGCGACGTCGAGGCCGCGCTCGCGCTGCAGCATGCCGATCAGTACGGCGCGCGGGCTGGCGTCACCCATCAGCCACGCCGACGACGATTTGCGCCGCAACGCGTCGTACACAAGACCGGCGATCGCGGCGCGATCCGACGAGCCGGCAAAGCGATGCGCGAGGCCCCAGTCCTTGAGCGCGTCCGCCGCCGGCCGCCGCCGCGCTTCGATGTCGACGATGACCTCGATAGCCGCAGAAAGGCGTGCGGCCGGCGTCATGCGGGTGTCCCGCTTGAGGCCGCCGTCATTTCATGGCGCGCTTGATCGCCGTCGCGCGGCGGGCAGCCGGCGTGTCATGACGGCGAACGTACTGGCGGATTTGATAGGCGGCATCGCGCAATTGCGCGCCGCGGAATCCTTTGGGGATCTCGCCCTTGTCGATCGAAGCGAGCATGCGCCCCAACAAATCGTCATCGTGCTCATCGCGATACGGCTTGGTGTCGAGATCGTCGGGTACCTTGCTCAAGCGCTCGTCGCCTATTCGCTTGACGTATTTCTGCATGAAGCGGTCGTAGTCGTGCCAGTTGACGCCGGCAGCGCGTACCGCCGCCTGCTCCGCGCGCGTCGCGATCTGATGCGCGTGGAGATAATGCAGCCCGAGCTGATCGATCAGCGTCTTCTCCACCTCCTCGTGCAGAATGAGGTAGCGGTCTGTCTCGATCGTGCGGCCGCGGAATTTGAAGGATCGCGGCATGTGGCGGTCGATGTAGATGGTCTTGCCGTCCTCGCTGTAGCCCGCGAGGTAGGGAATGTCGTGCTTGCGGTCGAACTTTTTCACCCGCCGCACGATTGCATCGAGGGCGCGGTCCATCATCAAGTTGGAGACGTACCATTCCGGCAGCTTCAACTTCTTATGCGGCGCGGCCGGGTGGCAAAAGTCGAGCGGCATGGCGTCGAACCTAGATCATGGGGTTGTCAGAGGAAATCATACTCAACCAAAAGCCTCAGAACAGACGATTCAAGATTGCATCACACTATGACGCCGGTCAGCACCTCGACAATGTACAGCGCCCACATGATCATGAGGACCAGCGCCCCAATCGAGAAGAACATGCTACGCAGCCGCACGACGTTGCTGGTGATGTGCACATAAGCCTGCAGCACGCGGCAGACCACGAAAATCCACGCCAGGATGACAAAGACGTAGCCGGCGTGTCGGGTGACCCATTCCAGGATGGTGAGTACATAGAACAAGACGGGAAGCTCGAACTGATTGGAATAGGCGTTCGCGGCCTGCATCGTGCGCCGCGGCCAACCCGGCTCGCGCAGGGCCACGTCCTGCACCCTGACCGCGCCCGAGCGATAGTCGCCTCGGCGCAGCGCGCCCATCCACAGCATGAGTGCGAAGGTGAGAATGACCTCGACGAACAGCGGCAGCAGAACGGCTTGCAGCGACATCGGCCAGCCCCCGGAGGTTTCTCGATAAAGCTGCTTATCACGGCACCGTGTTACCGCCAATGCGGGCTCATAGCTTGACGCTGATCGCCGTTTCGCCCGCCTCGCCGACCAGCGCGCTCCGCCATTTTTTGCCGTCGAACAGCGCCCGGGAAACCAAGTCGACGCTGCCGCCATGGTTCAGATTGGCGGTGATCAACATGCCGCCGGTCCGCAACAGGTTTCGCAAGGCGGTGTGCAGCGCCGGCACCGGCGTTTGACCGTCGAAGAAGGCGAGGTCGTAACCGGGATCGAGCGTGGCGAGCACGTTGGCGAATTCGCCCTCGTGCACGGTGATGCGATGGTCGAGGCTGGCGGCGACAATGTGGTCGCGGGCAAGCCTGATGTGTTCGGGATCGCGCTCGATGCTGTCGACCGTCGAGTCTCGTGCGCCGTAGGCAAATGACAGTGCCGTGTAGCCGAGCGCCGTTCCCAGCTCCAGAATACGCCGCGCCTGGACCGCTGCCGCCAGCACACTCAGGAGCGGACCGTTGCCGTAGGGATAGGCGTCGCAGCCGTGCTGCAAGCGATGCTGGTCAGTGGCCTTGCGGATCTGCGCGAACGGATCGGCGGCCGGCCTTTTCATGGCGAGTGCTCACTCGCGGTTCGGATAGTTGGGACTCTCGCGCGTGATGGTAACATCGTGCACGTGGCTCTCGCGCAACCCCGCGCCGGAAATACGCATGAACTCGGCCTTGGCGTGAAACTCGACGAGGTCTTTGGCGCCGACATAACCCATGGCCGCGCGTAATCCCCCGGCGAGCTGGTGCAGCACGTTGGCGACCGGGCCCTTGTACGGCACCTGGCCTTCCACGCCTTCGGGCACGAGTTTGAGCGTGTCGTTGATCTCCTGTTGAAAGTAGCGATCGGCCGAGCCGCGCGCCATGGCGCCGACCGAACCCATGCCGCGGTAGCTCTTGTAGGAGCGGCCCTGATAGAGAAAAACCTCGCCCGGCGTCTCGTCGGTGCCGGCGAGCAGCGAGCCGACCATGGCGCAATCGGCGCCCGCAGCTATCGCCTTGGCGAGATCGCCGGAATATTTGATGCCGCCGTCGGCAATCACCGGCGTGTCGGATTGTTTCGCCGCCTCGACAGCGTCGACGATGGCCGTGAGCTGCGGCACGCCGACCCCGGCGACGACCCGCGTGGTGCAGATCGAGCCCGGTCCGATCCCGACCTTGATGGCATCGGCGCCGGCATCGATCAGCGCCTTGGCGCCTTCGGCAGTGGCGATATTGCCGGCGACGACTTGCACCGCGTTCGACAGCCGCTTGATGCGGGTCACGGCGTCGAGCACGCGCCGGGAATGTCCGTGGGCGGTATCGACGACGAGGAGGTCGACGCCGGCCTCGATCAGCACCTCACTGCGGGCATAGCCGGCTTCGCCGACACTGGTGGCGGCGGCGACCCGTAGCCGGCCCTGCTCGTCCTTGCAGGCATCGGGATTTGCGACCGCCTTCTCAATGTCCTTCACCGTGATGAGACCGACGCAGCGGTAATCGTTATCAACCACCAGGAGCTTTTCGATGCGATGCTGATGCAGCAGCCGTTTGGCCTCGTCCTGGCCGACGCCCTCGTGCACCGTGACCAGGGCCTCCTTAGTCATCAGCTCGGAGACCTTTTGCCGCTTGTCGGTGGCAAAGCGCACGTCGCGGTTAGTGAGGATGCCGACGAGCTTGCCGGCGCGGCCGTTACCGCCGCCCTGGACCACCGGAATGCCGGAGATGTGGTACTCCTGCATGAGAGCGAGCGCATCGGCGAGCGTGGCGTCGGGATCGATGGTGACGGGATTGACCACCATGCCCGATTCGAACTTCTTCACCTGCCGCACCTGCACCGCCTGCACCGCTGGGTCGAGATTGCGGTGAATGACACCGATGCCGCCGGCCTGCGCCATGGCGATCGCCATATGCGCCTCGGTCACGGTATCCATGGCCGAGGCGGCGATCGGGATATTGAGCGTGATGCCGCGCGTGATGCGGGTGCGGATATCCACCTCCGAGGGGAGCACTTCCGACAGACCGGGCTTGATGAGCACGTCGTCGAAGGTGAGGCCCTCGCGGGGACTGTTCTTGAGCATTGCCAACTCCGCTTGCGCCCGCACAGTGGCGGGCTGACTGGGCGGGCCGCATCGAAAAAGCAGCTGGAAAGAGCATATCCCTGCGGGTGGGGCACTCGCCCTGCCCGCCTGCTCGTCCGACTCGAGGCCCGCTTTTGGGTTGGCGGCGGCTCCTAGCACGTCCGCGGCAGGATTCATAGATGGGGTCGGAATTGGGACTTATGGAGGCGAGTTTTCCTTGGCCGGGAGTTTGGCAAGATACGAAGCGGGCTCCATCCCGGCGGCAGGTATCGGCGCGGCCGCAGCCACCATGGTGCGGAGTTCCTCGATGATCGTGGTGTTGAGAATGGCTTCGAGGCGGACCAGCGCGCGGGCGACGGGTACGCCGTCGACAACCCGATGATCGAACATCAAGCGCACCGGACAACGCTGGTCGGCACCGATCATTCCATAGGTCAGAAACATCGGCGCCACGGCGATCGGATGGATGAGTTCGGCGCCGAACGCCGACACCGTCGACACCACGAAAGTTCCGAAATAGTTGCCGCGCTGCCGCCCGATGCTAAAGGCAAGCCACCAAAGCAGCCGACGCAGCGGCCCCGGCAATTTCGCAATGGCAAGCACGCGGCGGAAGTCCTTGATCTGCTCCAGCGGCGCCTCTTTGGCGTCGCGGATCATCTGCGCAAGATCGCGGATGCGGCAGGCCGCCGGATTCTTGACCATGCGCGGTAAAACAGCCGGCTCGCCGTGATAGACGCGATCGATCGCGAACATGGCGACGCTGGCGGGGTATTCGTAAAGATGCGGCCAGGGCCACTTGAGAAAAACACGCCTGAGCTCTGGCAACTCTTGCGCCGTAAGGGCGAAAGCCTTGCCGAACAGCGCGGCCCACGGCGGGCGCGGCGAGCAGGCATTGCGCGCTGCAGCCACCGCGCCGAGATCCATCGTTCTTTCGATCGGAACACTCGGTATCGTCGTCGACAGGCGCATATAGTCCGTGACGATGCGCCGAGGAATTGAAACGCGAAGTGATCGGCCGCGCATGTTCGCTCATTCCCGGCAGGTCACGCGAATGAAGGGGGACCGCACGGCTTTGCCGGTAAGTGTACAGCAGAGTAGGTTGGCCGCAACCGAGACCAAGCAAAACGAGTTAAGCGATTGCCTACCATGCCGGGTAAAGCTTTGATGCTGCAGAGATCGCCGATCGTCTTTTGGGCTCTTCGTGTCATCGTGGCCTTGGCCGCACCGGTCCTGCTTGCCGTGACCGCGTATTCGCAGGACGCAACCGACGAACGCCGCTGCACCGGACAATGGCGCGCCACCAATGAGGAGCGCATTGCGTCCTGCACGGCGCTGATCGATTCGGGCCGCTATCAACCGGCCAATCTCGCCATCCTGCATCAAGATCGGGGCATGGCCATGCGAGCCAAGGGCGACCTCGCCGGCGCGCGCGAGGATTTCACGGCGGCGATCACCCTCAATCCGAGCTACGCGCGTGCTTTCGCCGAACGCGGCAGCGTGCACTTGGCACAGCACAACTTGGACACCGCCATCGCCGATCTCGACGCGGCGATCAAACTCAACGGCACCGACGCCGGCGCGTTCATGACGCGCGGCAATGCTTTCGACGAGAAGGCGGACTTCGACCGCGCCATCGCCGACTACAACGAGGCAATCCGACTGTCCCCGAACTATGCCGCGGCCTTCTTCAATCGCGGCCTCGCGTTCCGCCGCAAGGGCGACTTCGACCATGCCGTTGCCGATTACGACCAGGCCATCAGGCTCGATCCGAAAAATGCCGCGGCGCTCAACAATCGCGGCATCGTCTGGTTTCAGAAAGGCGATCTCGACCGCGCCATTGCCGATTACAATCAGGCGATCCGCCTCGACGCTGATTTCGCCGCCGCCTACAATAATCGCGGCGATGCTTGGCGCGCCAAGGGCGACACTGCCCGCGCTCTCGCTGACTTCGATCGCGCCATCAAGCTTTCACCGCAATTCGCGCTGGCTTACGACAATCGCGGCCTCGTCTTCTACCAGAATCGGGACTACGACCGTGCCATCGTTGATTTCGGCACCGCCGTCCGCTTCGATCCAACGAACGCGGAAGCCTACATCAACCGCGGCAACGCGCTCGACGACAAGGGCGACCGCAACGCCGCCATCGCCGACTACACCGAGGCGATCCGCCTCGACGCCAAGAACGCCCGCATCTATTACGATCGCGGCATTGCGCTGCGCCGCGACGGCAATCTCGACCGCGCCATCGCCGATTTGACCGAGGCGATCCGGCTCAATCCGCAACACGCCGGCGCTTACAACGAGCGCGGCTATGCTTACTTCCAGAAGCGCGATTACGATCGCGCCATCGCCGATTACGGTTCCGCGATCAAGCTCAATCCGAAATTCGTCATCGCCTACAACAATCGCGGCAACGCCTTCGACGACAAGGGTGACCCAGACCACGCCATCGCCGACTACAGCGAGGCCCTGCGCAGCGATCCGAACTATGCCGTAGCGCTCTACAATCGCGGCATCGCTTGGCGGCGCAAAGGCGACCTCGATCGCGCGATCGCCGATTATGACCAAGCGATCAAGCTCAACCCGACGGCCGCAGCCTACAACAACCGCGGCAGCGCCTGGCAGGCCAAGGGCGAGAACGAGCGCGCCATCGCCGATCTCGATCAAGCCATCAAGCTCGATCCGCATTCGGCGGACGCCTACATCAACCGCGGCAACGCCAAGCGCGAGCGGCTCGACCTTGCCGGCGCCATTGCCGACTACACCCGCGCCGCCGAGCTGTCGCCGACCGCCGCCCTCGCCTTTTACAATCGTGCCTGGGCGCGCTACCTCGCCGGCGACAACGCCGCAGCGCTGGCCGACGCCGACCGCGCCATCGCGCTCAACGGGCATTCGGCCAGCGCCTTTTCGACGCGCGGTCTGATCCGCGAGCGGCTCGCCAATCCCGCCGGTGCCGTCGCCGACTTCCGCAAGGCGCTCGAGATCGATCCGTCGTTCCCGCAGCCGGCCGAAGGCTTGCAGCGGCTCAAAGCCGCCGCCCCGGCGAGCCGATAGAAGACATGCCCCCGAGCGTGCCGCCGAGCTCGTACGACCGCGTCGTGCCGCTGATCGTTGCGGTCGCGTTGTTCATGGAAAACATGGACTCCACCGTGATTGCGACGTCGCTGCCGGCAATCGCGCGCGCGCTCGGCACCGACCCGCTGGCGCTGAAGCTCGCGGTCACCTCCTACCTGCTGGCGCTCGCCATCTGTATTCCGGCGAGCGGCTGGACTGCCGACCGCTTCGGCGCCCGCCACGTCTTCCGCATCGCCATCGGCGTTTTCGTGCTCGGCTCGATCGGCTGCGCGCTCTCGCGCTCACTCGAGGAATTCGTACTGGCCCGGATCGTTCAAGGCATGGGCGGGGCGATGATGACGCCGGTCGGCCGCCTTATTCTGGTGCGCAGCATCGATAAGCGGCTCCTGGTCCACGCCATGTCGCTGGTGACGATACCGGCGCTGGTCGGCCCGATCTGCGGTCCCCCACTCGGCGGCTTCATCACGACTTACGCATCGTGGCACTGGATCTTCATCATCAATGTGCCGATCGGTCTTGCCGGCCTGGCAATGGCGACGCGCTACATTCCCGATGTCCGTGCCGAACGGCCGGCTCCGTTCGACTTTGTCGGCTTCATCTTGTCAGGACTGGGCATCGGCGGGCTTGCCTTCGGACTCTCGGTCATGGGCCTAGAGTTTTTGCCGATCGGCGTCGTTGCCGCGCTGCTCGGCGTCGGCGCGGCTTCGGCGGCGGCTTACATCGTTTATGCCAGACACAAGGCGGCGCCGATCCTCGATCTGGGCCTACTCAAGCTGCCGACGTTCCGCGCCAGTATCTTTGGCGGTTTCCTGTTCCGGCTCGGTATCGGCGCGCTGCCGTTCCTGTTGCCACTCTTGTTGCAGATCGGCTTCGACCTGACGCCGTTCCAATCCGGCCTCATCACTTTTACCGGGGCGCTCGGCTCGATGTTCATGAAGGCCGCCGTCGCCGGCGTGCTCAGACGCCTCGGCTATCGTCCAGTGCTCGTCTACAACAGCGTTCTCAGCGCCGCGTTTCTCGCCGCCTGCGCCAGCTTCGTTCCCGGCATGCCGTTTGCCGCCATGATCGTCATTCTGCTTAGCGGCGGCTTTTTTCGCTCGCTGCAATTCACCAGCATCAACACGCTCGCCTATGCCGAAATCGAGCCGCAACTGATGAGCCGGGCGACCACGCTGGTTTCCGTCGCCCAGCAATTGTCGTTATCGACCGGCGTCGCCGTCGGGGCGCTCGTGGTCGAGACCACGCTGCGGCTGAAGCATGGCACCGCCATGGGCGCCCTGGACTTCCCCCCGGCGTTCCTGGTGGTCGGCGCGCTGTCCGCCTCTGCTGCGTTCGTCTTTGCGCGGCTTCCGCCCGACGCCGGAGCAGAGCTGTCCGGCCGGAAAGTAGCGCAAGAGGCGGTAAACAATCCCTAAGCCGGTGACGTCTCACGCCCGCGAAAACCGCGGGCGAGGAGATAAAGTTCGGCCGAATCGCTGCGGCTCGCCGGCGGTTTGACGTGTTTGACGCTGGCGAAATCGCGCTTGAGCTCGGCAAGCAACGCTGCTTCGGTACCGCCTTGCAGGACTTTGCAGAGGAAGCTGCCGCGCGGAGCGAGCACCTCTTGCGCGAAATGCGCCGCCGCCTCGGCTAGCGCCATGATGCGGAGATGATCGGTCTGCCGGTGACCGGTGGCGTTGGCTGCCATGTCCGAGAGCACGAGGTCGGCCTGCCCGCCGAGCAAGTCCTTGAGCCGCTGCGGCGCCGTGTGGTCGAGAAAATCGAGCTTGAGGAATTCGACTTCGGCGATCGGCTTCATGTCGAGAATGTCGATCGCGAGCACCCGTCCGCCAGCGCCGACGCGCCGCGCCGCGATCTCGCTCCAGCCCCCCGGCGCCGCACCGAGATCGACGACGCGCGCTCCCGGCTTGAGCAGCCGATATTTGTCGTCGATTTCGGCGAGCTTATAAGCCGCGCGGGAGCGGAACCCTTCGCGCTTGGCGCGCGCCACATAAGGATCGCTGATCTGGCGTTCGAGCCAGGTCCGCGATGACAATGTGCGGCGCTTCTCGTCCTTGAGTCGCGCCATGGCCGATCAGGCCTCTCCCCACACGCCGTCGGCCCGCATCATCTCGACCAGCATGCCCTCGCGCAGGCCGCGATCGGCGACGCGCAGCCTCGGGCAGGGAAAGGCGCGGCGGATCGCGTCGAGGATGGCGCAGCCGGCGAGCACGAGGTCGGCGCGCTCGGCGCCGATGCAGGGGTTGGCCGCGCGTTCGTCGAAACTCATCGCCATGAGTTCGGCAACCACGCGCGAAATCTCGTGGTCGGAAAGCCAACAGCCGTCGACGCGCCGGCGGTCGTAGCGCCGCAGCCGCAAGAACACCCCGGCGATCGTCGTCACCGTGCCCGACGTGCCGAGCATGTGGAAGTCGTCAAGATCGTCGCGATGCGCGTCCGCGAATTTTTCCACGAAGGTGCCGACCTCTTCCACCATGGCGTCGTAGACCTCGCGGGACACCACGGTGCCGCCATAGCGCTCCGCCAGCGTGACGACACCGACCGGGAACGACGCCCAGCCGATGATGTCGGGCCGCGGCGGCCCGCGCCGGACGCCGTTCGGGCGGCCCAGCCGCACCAACTCCGAGGAACCGCCGCCGATATCGAAGAGGATGACGCCGGTCGCCGCAGGATCGAACAGCTCGGTACAGCCGGCCGCCGCCAACCTTGCCTCGGTCGCGGAATCGACGATCTCGAGCTCGAGGCCGGCTTGCTCGGCGACGCGGGCGCGGAATTCTTCGCCGTTCTCGGCCGCGCGGCAGGCCTCCGTGGCAATGAGCCGCGCCCGTCGCACGCCGCGCGCGCGCATCTTGTCGCGACAGACCAACAGCGCCTCGACCGCCCGTGTAATCGCCGCCTCGCTGATACGGCGCGAAGCAGCCACGCCCTCGCCGAGACGAATGATGCGAGAGAACGCATCGACGACACGAAACCCGTCGGCCGTCGGACGCGCGATCAAAAGCCGGCAATTATTGGTGCCGAGATCGAGCGCGGCGTAGGTTCCGTCAGCCTGATCGTTCAGGAGCGCTTGCGGTTCTTCACGCCCGAAGCCCCCGCGGCGGATGCCGTACGGCGTTCGGCGGGGCCAGCGCGCCCGCCGCCGCGGCGTTCCACGGCCATCGAGGCCGCCGGTCGGCGGGGCGTCCTCGTTCATCCAATGCCTTCCTGCCGCGCCGGAACTCTGCGGCTCGACGGCTGCGGCCATGTCCAAGCTCAAATCAGCACGAATGTATCAGCCGGGCGCGGCAGGTCCAATAGTTTGCTTTTCCCGCCTATGAGCCATGATCCGCGCCGAGCTTGTCGCGCTCTGCTAAGTCCACTATGTCACCGCGACATGGCACTTTGCGGGATCGGACGAGCATGAATTTGCACCAGCCTGCCGACCGACAGGCGGAAAAATTTACAGCGGACGAATTGGCGACGGAGAGATTGGCGGTTGAAAAATTTGCCGTCGGACAGTCCGTGCCGCGCAGCGAAGATCCAATGCTACTGCGCGGTCAGGGACGCTATACCGACGACGTCAGTCTGCCGGGCCAGGCTTATGCGGTGATGGTGCGCAGCCGCATTGCCCATGGCGTCATCCGCGCCATCGATGCGGACGCCGCGCGGACCATGCCCGGTGTACTCGGTGTCTATACCGCGGCCGACCTGAAAGCTTACGGTCCGCTCAAGTGCATCGTACCGTTCAAAAATCGCGACGGCTCGCCGATGAAGAAGCCCTGGCGCGGCGCGCTGGCGGCGGACAAGGTCCGCTACGTCGGCGATCCCGTTGCCTTCGCCGTCGCCGAGACCGCGCTCGCCGCGAAGGATGCGGCCGAAGCGGTCGCCATCGAGATCGAGGCGCTGCCGGCCGTGATTGCGGCGGAAGACGCCGCGCGCGACGGCGCGCCGCTCCTCTATGACGACGTGCCGGGCAACATTGCGCTCGATTATCATTTTGGCGATGCCGACGCCGTCGACGCGGCGTTCGCCCGGGCGGCGCATGTGACGCGATTGAAGCTTGTGAACAGCCGTGTCGTCGTCAACGCCATGGAGCCGCGCGCCGCGCTCGCGGCCTACGACGATGGCCGCTTCACTCTCCACGTTGCCTCGCAGGGCGTTTACGGCATGCGCGCCAACATTGCCGAGGCGCTCGGCGTCGCCGCCAAGGAGGTGCATATCCTGACCGGCCAGGTCGGCGGCTCGTTCGGCATGAAGGCCGCAGTCTTCCCCGAATATATCTGCCTGTTGCACGCCGCTCGCGCGCTCGGCCGGCCCGTGAAGTGGACCGACGAGCGTTCCGGCAGTTTCGTCTCCGACAGCCACGGCCGCAATCACGACGTCGTGGCCGAGCTCGCGCTTGCCGGCGATGGGACCTTTCTTGCGGTGCATATCACCAGCTTCGCCAATATGGGCGCGTTTCTCTCGCCCGTTGCGCCGATGATGGGGACAATCAACGCCGTGAAGAACGTGCAAGGCATGTATCGGACGCCGCTGATCGAAGTTTCGGCCAAGTGCGTGTTTACCAACACCTCGCACGTCTCCGCCTACCGCGGCGCCGGTCGGCCGGAGGGCAATTATTATATGGAGCGACTGATCGACGCGGCGGCGGCCGAGATGGGCATCGACCGATTGGCGCTGCGCCGGCGCAATCAGATCAGTCCGCGGCAGCTGCCGTACAAGACCGCTTCCGAGATGACTTATGACAGCGGCGATTTCGCCGCGCTGACGAAGCAGGCGTTCGATCTCGCCGATGGCAAGGGCTTTGCCCGCCGCAAGCGCGAGAGCAGCAAGCGCGGAAAGCTGCGCGGCTTCGGCATCGGCAATTTTTTGGAGGTCACCGCGCCACCGTCGAAAGAGCTGGCCGCAATCGTCTTCAACGCCGACGGCACGGTGACGCTCACCACCGGCACGCTCGATTTCGGCATGGGCCATGCCACGCCGTTCGCGCAAGTATTGAGCGAGAAGCTCGGCGTTCCCTATGAGAAAATTTCACTGGTTCAGGGCGACAGCGATCGGATCTTGATCGGCGGCGGCAGCGGCGGCTCAAAATCGATCATGCATAGCGGCACCGCGATCGTCGAAGCCGCCGCCAAGGTCATCGAACAGGGCAAGGAGATCGCCAGCTACGTGCTTGAGGCCGCGGCCGCTGATATCGAATTCAGCCACGGTCGCTACGTCATCGCCGGAACGGACCGCGCGATCTCGCTCCTCGAGCTGGCGCAGATGCTGCGCAATGGCAGTGCCAAGCTGCCGCCGGAGGCACCGCAATCGCTCGACGTCACTCACGTCAGCAATGGACCCGGTGCCGCGACCTTTCCCAACGGTTGCCATATCGCCGAGGTCGAGATCGATCCCGAGACCGGCGTCGCCGAAGTGGTGAAGTACACTTGCGTCAATGACTTCGGCACCGTCGTCAACCCGATGATCGTCGCCGGCCAGCTTCATGGCGGCGTCGTGCAGGGTATCGGCCAGGCACTCATGGAAATGACCGTCTACGACGGCGAGGGGCAATTGCTCACCGGCTCGTTCATGGACTACGCCATGCCACGCGCGGCGGACGCGCCGCCATTCGTTCTTGCCGAGCACCCGGTGCCGGCCAAAACCAACCCGCTTGGCGTCAAGGGCTGCGGCGAAGCCGGCTGCGCCGGCGCGCTTACATCGGTGATGAATGCGGTCATCGATGCGCTCGCCGATCACGGCATCCGCCATGTCGACATGCCGCTAACGCCGTTTCATATTTGGCAGGCGCTCCGCGCGGCGCCCAGGCACGTTTGATGACTCAAGCAGTTTCCGTCCCGGCGGGCCGTTTCGGCGAAATGAGAGCGGTCGCGCCGGTGTGCGCGGCGCACTTCCTGAGTCACTACTACATGATCATGCTTGCGCCGGTGTTCGCGTTCGTGCGCGCGGATTACGGCGTGAGCTATACCGACCTCGCGCTCGCGCTCACCGCCTTCAACGTCGTGTCGGCCCTATTGCAGACGCCGGCCGGTTTTCTGGTCGATCGAATCGGCGCACGCTTCGTGCTGATGGCGGGCGTCGCGATCGGCACCGCCGCCTTCGCGGTCGCCGGGATCGTCCACTCGTTTGTCGTCTTTGTCGCCATGTATGCCCTGGCCGGCCTCGGCAATACGGCCTATCACCCGGCCGATTATTCGCTTTTGTCCCACCACAGCCCGCCGGCGCGGATGGGCCAGGTCTTCTCCTTCCATACATTCGCCGGGATTTTGGGCTCCGCGGTCGCTCCGGCCACGATGCTTGTGATGCAGAGCCACTTCGGGTGGCGCGGCGCCTATATCGGCGCTGCGATACTCGGCTGCGCGGTGCTTGTGGTCCTGGTCGCGCAGCGGCCAACCGCCGCCGACCGATTGGCGGAAAAGCCCCAACCCACGGCACCACCCGGCGGTGGCTCGCGCGCCACGCCGCGCGATGACGGCGGCTGGCGGCTCCTGCTCTCCCCGCCGATTATTCTCAGCCTTTGCTTTTTCGTCCTCATATCGGTCATGGGAGGGCTCAATACGTTTCTCGTGGTGGCGCTGGGCGCGCTTTACGGTACCTCCGATTCGCTCGCCAACGTGGCGCTGACAGGGCTGCTGTTGATGAACGCGCTCGGCGTCCTTGTCGGCGGCATCCTCGCCTCACGCACCGCCCGCCACGCCGCCGTCGCCGGCCTCAGCCTGGCCTTCGCTGGAATCGCGACCGCGCTCGTCGGCGTCGTCGGCTTTTCCTCCTTTGCGCTTGTGCTGATGGCCCCGCTTGCCGGGCTGTTCGTCGGCATTGCCTCCCCGTCGCGAGACATGCTGGTGCGTGCGGCAACACCGCACGGTGCGTTCGGACGCGTCTTCGGTTTCGTGTCCTCCGGATTCAACATCGGCTCCATGATCGCGCCGACGATCTACGGTATGTTCATGGATCGCGGTGAGCCGCGCGCCGTGTTTCTGTTTTCAGCCGCCTGCAGCATTCTCTGCATCGCCACGGTGACCGTCGGATTCGCGGGCCAGGGCAAGCGCTGAACCGGCGGTCTTGCAAAGAATGGGCAGCCAGGGAATAGCAGACCCGTCTGTCGAAAGACTTGGAAAGCGCGTTGAGATGTCTTATACCGGGTCCCCAAAAGGACGACTCTTTTTTGGATTCCCAGATCAGGACGAGTCAGATTCAAGCATTGGCGAACGAGGAGGTTCGCCATGGCAAGAGCAATTGCGCTGCGGGATGATTTTG
>JBEKWO010000020.1:0-50716 GCA_049512975.1 Xanthobacteraceae bacterium
GCCTTGACCAGGCGGTCAGCGACCGCTGCGTCGCCCTCGTCCAGCAGCCAGACACGATCCGCGACAACACGCTCTTCCACTGGTGGCCATGTCAGCGAGCAAAGAAGTGATCAGCCGGAGTTGGTATCATCCATCAGGCGAGCGGCGTCGGCTGGCCGCCAATCGCCGAAATTTCAAAATGATGCGGAATGCCGCGTCGCAGGTGGATCAAAGAGCGCCCGGCGCCTTTTGGAGGGCAGCTTCTACCACGCCCCTTCAGCAAGCCATCGGTCGACCATAGCAAGCCGATCGCTGCCCCAAAACGGCTCGCCATCGACAAAGATCCAGGGTGAACCAAATACACCGCGGGTGACGGCTTCTTCGCCATACCGACGTGCCAGGGTCTTGATCTCCGGATCGATCATCCCGGCCAGCATCATGCCGGGATCGAGCCCGAGCAGGGACGCCAGGTGCGCAATGGCATTGGGATCGTCGGTATCGAGACCTTCTCGGAAATAGCCGACGATGATGTGCTTGGCCAACCGGGCGGCAGCATGCGGGTCTTTGCGCTCAAGGTGATAGAAAGCACGAATCGCCGGCAGCCCGACTTTGGGATGGTCCGCAGGCAGATTGAACGGTACGCGCTTCAGCCGTGCCAGGCGCTGCCAATCGTGCCATGCATATTCGCGCTTGAGCGGCGTGCGACTGAGGCCTTGCGCGCCGGTGACCTTGAAGGCGGCGCCGAGGGTGAAAGGACGCACAGCACTGTTCGACCGTGGCGCTTGGCCAGTGCCTCGATCTCAAGCGCCGCGAAATAGGCGTAGCCCGATGCGAAGTCGAACCAGAACTCGAGCGGCGCACGACCTGGAGCTTGGGCTGCGTTCATGGCCGCGACGCCAACAGAAGAGCGTCGTCCAGGCGATCGTTGCCCCAGAACATCTCCGTTCCGACGAAGAAGGTGGGCGCGCCGAATATTCCCTTGGCGCGCGCCTGTTCCGTTTGTTCGCGCAACAGGGCCTTCGTCGGCTCGGTCTGCGCCTGATCCAGAAGTTCGGCGGCCGGAAGGCCAAGCTGCGCCAATATACGCGCCAAGGGCTCAGGCTGGTTGACATCCTGGTCCAGCGCCCAATTGAGTTCCATCACCTGACGGCAGAAGGCGCCGATCCAAGGCCGTTCGGCGCCTAGCAGCGCCACGCGCAAGGGCAGCACGCCGAGCCGCGGGAATTTGCTGGGTTGCGTCCAGCGCAGCCCGTACTTGCGGCACTGCCGCGCCATGTCCCGCCAGACATAGGCGCCCTTCTCCTTTTGCAGCACGAACGGCGAATTTTCGAAGCCTAGAGCGCGGAATATCGGTCCCAGCAAAAACGGTTTCCAGGCAATCCGGACGCCGCGTCGCCGCGCTTCGTCCTCGATCCGCATGACGCTCAGGTAGCTATAGTTGCTGCCGAACTCGAACCAGAATTCGATCTCCGGCGATTGTTCGGACGGCTCTGTCGAATTACTCATCGCCAACTCCTCCGATGTCGCTAATCTCCGGCTTTAACGGCCTGCATGCCCACGCGCGTGCGCGCGTCCACCACGCGGAGCAATCCGAACAGCAAGGCGCCAACGACCATCACCGCCGCCGCCAGATACAGACCGGCCCGGTAACCGCCCAGATACGTCGCCAGCGAACCGGTGACGGCCGGCGCGATCACCTGCGCGATGCCGTACGACAGCGTCATCTTTCCCATCATCTTGGCCGGACGCGTCGGGTAATAGCGCCCGGCCATGGTCAGCACGAGGCTCACCAGGCCGACGGTCGTTGCGCCAAAAAGAACGGCGCCGCACAATGCCAGGAGCAGCCCATTCCCCAGGACCGGCAGGAGAATGCCGGCGACCTGCAGCACTGCCGCGAGGATGAGCGCGTTGATCTCGCCGGTGCGCCGCGCGATCAAATCCCAAAGCATGCTGGCGGGCGCAGCGCCCAGGCCGATAAAAAGAAAAACCAGCGTACCGTGACCATCCAGCCTCGGCAGCTGATCGACGACGGCGACAATGAAGGTCGCGCTCACCACGTAGCCCACGCCGGCGCAAAAGTACGCGGCCATGAACAGGCGTTGGAAAACCGGGCTGGGCGGAGCGTCCTGCATGACTCTCCCGGATTGGGTGACCGTGCTGCGGTCCGGCGCCGGCAACCAAGCCAATGCGGGCAGCAGCAAGACACACCCGGCCACCGTGAGTGCATACCATTGCTCATGCCAGTCGAGCTGCCATCTGTTCATGAGCTCCACCGCGACCGCGCTGCCGGCAATACCCAGACCGATGCCGGAAAAATGGATGCCCAGCTCGCTGCGGTAGTCACGGCGGATGAGCCAGTTGAGAATGAGCCCGGTGCCGAGCAGCAAGCCGGCGGCGCTGCTCAGCCCTGCAAAGTAGCGCGAGACGGCCCAGACCGTCGGCTCGGTGGTCATGCCCATCATCGCGGTGGTGAGCACCGCCCCGACCATGCCGAGACGATACAGCCGATCCTTGAGCACCACGTCGCCGATCAGCGACGCAGCCAGGGCGCCGCTCAGGTACCCGACATAGTTGATGGCCGCCAGCCAGCCAGCCTCGGCAACACCCAGTCCCGCCTGTTGCTGCATCAGCGGCAGCAGCGGCGTGTACGCGAACCGCGCCACGCCGAGCGCCAGGACAAGACTGGAGATGCCGGCGCCGAGGACTTTATAGCGATCCGGTATCAGGGTCATTGCAGGCAATGCTTGAAACAGGGCGGGTATGGCGCACCACGATGGCGAAGCGCAATGCGATTATCAAATCAAATGGTGACCGCAAAGGATGGCACAAACGAGAAAAATTCTCCGATGAACGAGAAAAATTCTCCGATCGACTTCTATTCGGCGCCCTTCGGCGGCACCGTGCCCGGTGATTTCGTCCGGTTTAATGTCGGCCATTGCTCGCTCACCATTGGCAAAGGCTGGTGCTTGCCGGTGATCTCTTCGATTGTGAGCGCATATAGCGTGATTTGGTCGAGCCGCGGATAAAAGCCCTTGGGCCGGTTCAGTTTTGGATCGGAGTACTTTGCCATTAAACGATCGAAGAACAGTGTTTTTGCCGCCCGCTCCTCCTCGATGCGAATCGGGCCGAAGCCAACCACGCTGATGTAACTCACCGAAGAGTCGCACTCGAATTCGCCATAAGGAAAAACAGCGCCCATTTCCGCCGCCTCAAAGCAGACGCGCGGCCGCGCCTCGATGTTGCTGCGAAAATGGCCGGCTAGGCTGGTGTGAGAGAAAATCTTTCCGTCGGCGGAAATGAACAGGTTGGGCACGACATAGGGATCGCCATTTGCGCTCACGGTAGCGAAATGCGCGAACGCGGTTCGCTCCAAGAAGCGGTCGATGTCGGCCCGGCTCATCACCTTGTCTTGCCGTCGTACGATACCTTGGCTCATGCAACTGATCCCTGGAGTGCCGCGTCTCGGCGTGAAATCTGCGACACAGCCTTATGCCGCCGGTGCGGGGGCGTGACAACAGACGCAGAGCTTATTCCCGTCGGGATCGCGGAAATAGCACGGCCGTCGGCCAATCAGCCCTACGGCTGCGCCATGTTGCCAAAGTCTCCGTGCCGGCCAGCGCCTTTCGCAAACCGCGCCGCACCGGCCGCACCCTCCGCGGCAAAGATACCGCTGCAGTTGGTCCATTCCCGCTCCAGCGCCGCGCGCGCGGGAAGTCCGTGCTGCAAATAAACGGAGCGCCGATCGGCGCGAACGGCGGCTTGCGGAAATCGCGCGATCTCCTGCGCCATGGCTTCGGCGGCTTCTCGCGCCTGCCCGTTTGGCACTACCATTTCGCACAGGCCGATGCGCAGACACTCGTCGGCGTCCACCTTGCGGCCGGTCATGATCAGCTCGAGAGCGCGCCCCTGGCCGACGAGACGCGGAAGCCGCACGGTACCGCCGTCCGACAGCGGCACGCCCCAACGCCGATTATAAACGCCCATATAAGCACCGTCGGCCATAACGCGGCAGTCGGCCCAAAGCGCAAGCTCCATGCCGCCGGCGACCGCCGGTCCCTCGATCGCGGCGATGACCGGCTTGCCGAGCGTGAGCCGCGACGGACCCATCGGGCCGCGTGGCACCGGGCCGCCGTCGGCGGGAAATTCCAGGGAGGCGTGGGTCTTGGCATTGTCGCGGGTGGCAATGCCGCGGATGGCAAGGCTTTTCAGGTCCGCTCCGGCGCAGAACGCGCCGCCCTCACCCCAGAAGACGGCAACGTCCGCCGCCTCGTCGCCGTCGAAGGCAATAAACGCTTCATACAACGCCTGCGCATGTGTGGGATCAACGGCGTTGCGCGCCTCGGGGCGCGAATGAATGACCGTGAGCACGCGATCACGGCGCTCGACGCGAA
Organism: Xanthobacteraceae bacterium; assembly: GCA_049512975.1. GTDB lineage: Bacteria > Pseudomonadota > Alphaproteobacteria > Rhizobiales > Xanthobacteraceae > BOG-931. The sequence continues at coordinate 4,371 of JBEKWO010000020.1, forward strand.
CCGGCATAGGCACCTCCTTCGATGAACGCGAGAAAGAGCCGCCGTGCGGTGGCCGGCTGTCGCGGGAGGTCGGCGACCTGCGGCGGCGGCACTTGGTCCCGCGTCGGCTCGTTCCAGCTATAGCCGCAGTCGTCGCACGCGTAACGCAAGCATGGGCGACCCCAACCGTCCAACCTCATGCGCGGGCCGATCGGTCTGCGCGATGTTCCGCATCTCGGACAAATCATTTCAATCGGCGTCTTCGGCGCCAGCTGGAGCATTTTTCCGATGCTTCGGCGATGCTGGCGACACCTGCTATCAGCGGATCAAAAACGGGACAAACAAGAAAAATTATTCCGGGGATTAGTATTTTTCATTCGAGCTATCGGCGGCCACGCTTTATGCTGCGCGAGCTTTCGAGGCCGACTCCGTTGCCGAGGCGACCATGACCAGGATGAATTATCGGCTCAGCTCCACGCCATCCGGTATCGCGGCCGGCACCGTGGCGTCCGCTTGGCGCACGCCATTGCTGATCATCGGCTTCGGTTGCCTGATCTCGCTGATGTCGTTCGGGCCCCGCTCCTCGCTTGGCTTTTTTCTGACGCCGATGTCGGTGGCCAATCACTGGGGCCGCGACGTATTCGCCTTGGCGTTGGCGCTGCAGAATCTGCTGTGGGGCATCGGCCAGCCGCTCGCCGGCATCATCGCCGACCGCTTCGGCACCGGCCGGGTGCTCTGCATGGGCGTCGTGATGTATGCCGCCGGCCTCGCGCTCATGTCGCATGCGACCAGTGCCCCGGTGCTCGATGTTTCGGCCGGCGCGCTGATTGGATTTGGCCTGTCCGGCACTTCGTTCATGATCGTGCTGGCGGCATTCGGCAAGCTGCTGCCACGGGCTTGGCATTCCCGCGCCTTCGGATTTGGCACCGCGGCGGGATCGTTCGGGCAATTCCTTTATTCGCCGGTTGCGGTCGTGCTCATGGATCGGTTCGGCTGGCAACAGACGCTGATGATCTTCGCCGTGTGTATGCTCGCCGTACTGCCGTTTTCGCTGGCGCTGGTCACTCCGGCGGCGCAGGGCAGCGGAGAGGCGGCGCCGCAATCGCTGCGGCAAGCGCTCGGCGAGGCCTTCGCTCACCGCTCCTATGTGCTGCTGATGCTCGGCTTTTTCACCTGTGGGTTCCAGCTGGCGTTCATCACTGTGCACCTGCCGGCTTATCTGGTCGACCGCGGTTTGTCCGCGACGGTCGGCGGCTGGACGATTGCGACGATCGGCTTGTTCAACATCGTCGGATCGGTCACCGCCGGCTGGCTCGGCGACCGCATGCCGAAGCGCTACCTGCTGTCGTTCATTTATTTCGTCCGCGCGGCCGCCATTTTGGTGTTCATTTCGTTGCCGGTCACGCCGTTCTCCTGCATCGCGTTCGGCGCGATCATGGGGCTGATGTGGCTGTCAACCGTGCCGCCCACCAACGGTATCATTGCCGTCATGTTCGGCACGCGGTGGCTGGCGACATTGGCGGGCTTCGCCTTCTTTAGCCATCAGGTCGGCGGCTTCCTCGGCGTCTGGCTCGGCGGCATCGTGTTCGACCGCACCGGTTCCTATGATCCGGTGTGGTGGCTGGCGATCCTGTTCGGCGTGCTATCGGCGCTGATCAACATGCCGATCGTCGAGAGGCCGGTTTCGCGCGTTGCCGCAGTGCCGGCGCAATGATAGGGCCGCCGGCTATCGGGCGCGGCCTTGTGCGGTGCGCGAGCGCGAAGGCGCCGGCTTGCGATACTCGGTCGCGGCGCCGAGCTCGGACAAAAGCCAGCGCCGGAACAGTTTGACTTCCGGCTTCTGAAACTCCGTTTCCGCGGTGACCAGCCAATAGCCGCTGTCGCTCGGGATCGTCTGATCGGCCAACGGCACCAGACGGCCGCTCTCGATATCGCCATCGACCAGCGGCGACCGTCCCAATACGACGCCGAGGCCGCGCACGGCCGCATCGAATCCCATCTGAATCGTATCGACGCTGAGCCCGTTGTCGATCGACGCCGGGACCTCGATGCCGCTCGCCCGGAACCATTGATGCCAATCGATCGAGACCGAAGTGACGTGGATCAACGGCGCTCGCGACAGGAGGTTCGTACTCGATGCAACGCCGAATTTCTCCTTCAGACCCGGGCTGCAAACCGGAAACAGCGTCTCCATCGCCAGCAACGTCCAATTCGCCGCCGGCTTCTTCGTCGAGGCGTAGCGGATCGCGATATCGAAATCGTCGAGGGTGAGGTCCACCAGGCCCTGCGACGTATCCATCGTCACGCGGATATCGGGAAATTGCGCGATGAACTTTCCAAGGCGCGGCAGCAGGATCTTGTTGGCAAATGTCGGTGCGCTGCTGACCGACAGCGTCCCGGTCACCTTGCGGCCGGGGAGCTGGTCGGTCGCCCTGGCAAGAACGCTCAGCGCTTGATTGACCAGGGGCGCGTAAATTTCGCCAGCGCCGGTCAGCCGCAATCCCCGCGTTTCGCGATAGAAAAGCTCGACACCGAGCCAATTTTCGAGGGTCTGGATGCCGTGGCTGACGGCGCTCGCCGTCAAGTTCAGTTCATCGGCGGCTTTCCGGAAGCTGTTGTGGCGGGCAGCTGCCTCGAACACCCGCAGCGAACTCAATGGTGGAAGCCGGAAGGCCATGCCGCCGATCCGATTCAATGCGTCAGCTTTGATACTATAAAGCGGCTGCAGGGGCCGGCCAATGCGACCCGGGCATAGCAGGCCACTCCCGCCGCGGGTTGCGCTGAGAAATTTTGTTTCACTGAAATGTGTCGTTCACCGCCTGCTCAGGCTTCCGGCTGCGCCGCGACGCGGCCGAGACAGCGCCCGAGGCTGTTCGGCGCGCGGCCAAGCAGCCAGGACAGCGTGTTGGGATTACCGACGAGGCCGTGTTCGGCGTAGTAGCGGAACATCGCCGCGAGCGTCGTGCGCTCGTGCTCGCCCATGCTGGAGGCACGGGCCCGTGCCTCCCAAGCCTCGACGGTTTCCGCTTCAACCCGCACATTGCGTCGCAATGCCTCGCCGATCGCCGCCGCGACTTCGGTTTGGCTGAGCGGTGAGGTCCCGACCAGTTCGTAGGTCGCGCCGCTATGGCCGTTCGTGGTGAGCACGAGCGCCGCAGCCTCGGCGACATCGTCCAAATCGACCAGAGATAGCCGCGCTTCGACCGGATACGGCACGCGGAACACGCCTTCCGCGACGATCCCACGCCACGCGCCGAGTATATTTTGCATGTAGGCCGTGGGTTGCAGGATGGTCAGATCGAAGCCGCCTGCAAACAGCATCTCCTCGGTCCGCATTTTCTGCCAATGATGCGGCATCGCCTCGATCTGCGGGTGCAGCACCGAGTGATAGACGAAGCGCGCGACGTTCTGCGCCTGCGCGGCGGCAGCGACGGCGCGGGCATAGGCAACCTCATGCGGGCTGACATTGGGGCAGATATGATAAATCGCGCGGGTTCCGGCCGCGGCGTGCGCCAGCGCGCCAGCATCATCAAAACTGCCCATACTGATGTCGGCGGCGCCGAGCGCCCTGAGCGCCTCGGCTTGCTCCGGGCGGCGCACCAAAGCGCGCACGTTTGCTTCTTTGGCCGCCAACGCCTTGACTACGGCTTTGCCGGTCTTGCCCGCCGCTCCGGTGACCAGGATCATCGCGGCATCATCATGACGTAGCCGGTTTGGCGGTCAGCTCAAACAGCCGGTTCGGGCTCAGCGGAATTTCGTTGAGCTCGATGTTCTGCGCCAACAACCCTAGCGCATCCTCGATCGCCTGCGCGAACAAGGGCCCGACCGGAATGGCGCCGGCTTCGCCTGCGCCCTTGATGCCGAGCGGATTGAGCGGCGACGGCGTCACCGTGTGGGCGACCTCCATGCGCGGCACATCGAGCGCGGTCGGCAACAGATAATCGGCGAGCGAGGCGTTGAGCAGCTGCCCGTCGTCGTCGAAAATGAGCTGCTCGTAAAACGCATTGCCGATGCCTTGCGCGACGCCGCCGTGGATCTGGCCGGCCAGGATCAATGGATTGATGACGGTGCCGCAATCGTGCACCACGACGTATTTGCAGACTTCGAGCGTAAAGGTCTGCGGATCGACCTCGACGATCATGGCGTGCACGCCGGCCGCGGTTGCGCCGCCAGGCGGCCCGAAATACTGCGTGGACTCCAGTCCCGGCTCGGTTCCTGGGCGGACCGCGCCGCGCATCGGATTGGCCTTGAGCGCCAGCGCGCCGAGCTTGACCGCCTGCCCCGGTACGCCAACGACGGAGACTTCGCCGTTGGTGATCTCAAGGTCGTCCTCGGCGCACTCGAAATGCTCGGCGGCAAGCTTCAGGATTTTCTGCCGCACGACTTTCGCCGCCTCGTTGACGGCATTGCCGGCCACCACCGCGCCGCGGCTGGCGAAAGTACCGGCGCCCCAATAGAACTGATCGGTGTCGCCGGTGACGATATCGACGTCGCGCACCTCGACGCCGAGCTGATCGGCGACGATCTGGGCGAAACTGGTGAAATGCCCCTGCCCCTGGGTGCCGATGCCGGTCGCCACGCTCACCTTGCCGTTGGCCTGCACCTGCACCTTGGCGCCTTCATAGGGGCCGATGCCGGTGCCCTCGACATAACAGGCGATGCCGATGCCGACGTGACGGCCCTGCGCGCGCAAGCGCGGTTGCTCCTCGGCGATGAAGCGATCGTAGCCGATCATCTCCAGCGCCTTGTCGAGAATCGGCTCGTAATTGCCGCTGTCGTAGGAGAGCGGCGCAAAATCCTGATAGATGATCTCGTTGTTGTAGGGGAAGGCGTCGGGCGGAATGAGGTTGCGGCGGCGGATTTCGACGCGATCGATCTTGAGCTCGTGCGCCGCGATGTCGAGCAACCGTTCGATGACGAACACGCCATGTTGCCGGCCGGCGCCGCGATAGGGCGTGACGATCGGTTTGTTGGTGAAGATCGCGGTAAACGTGCTGTCGTAGTTGGGTATGACGTAAGGTCCGAGCAGCGTGCATTGGCTGTTGATCGGCACCGTCAGTCCATAGGGATTGTAGGCACCGGTATCGTGCAGGAATACGTCCTTGACGCCGAGAATGCGGCCGCTGTGGTCAAGCGCGATTTCTGCGTCATGGGTCTGGCCACGCTCCTGGGTCGTAGCAAAAAAATGCTCGAGCCGGTCCTCGATCCATTTGATCGGCCGGTTGAGTTTCATTGCCACCCACGGAATCACCACCTCCTCGGGATAGAACAGCATGATCTTCGGCCCGAAGCCGCCGCCGACGAACGGCGCGATCACCCGCACCTGCCGCTCGCTCAAGCCGAGCATGCCGGCGAGCCCATTGCGCAAAAAAACCGGCGCCTGCGTCGTGTCCCAGATTGTGAGCTGATTGGCGCGGGCGTCCCAATTGGCGACGATGCCGCGGGTCTCGATCGGCGACGAGGCGCCGTGGTCGTAGCGGAAGCGGCGGGCGATGACATGCTCGGCACGCGTGCGCGCCGCGGCGTAATTGCCACGGCTCTGCCGAACGTGGGCGGCGACATTGCCGCGCACGCCGTCGTGCACGAGGGCGGACGCGTCGGTCAGGGCATTTTCCAGATCGACGACGGCGGGCAGAGTGTCGAGATCGACCGCGATGTCAGCGAGCGCATCCTCGGCAAGGTAGCGGCTCTGTGCCAGCACCACGGCCAGCGGCTCGCCGACGTGACGGACCTTGTCCTTGGCGAGCGGCACCTGGGTGCGCTGATTGAAGATGATATCGGCGATCGGCGGCGGCGGCACGAGCAGCGGCCCGGGGGCCCAATAATCGCCGAGGTCCGCGGCGGTATAGACCGCGACGACACCCTCGCGCGCGCGCGCCGCGGTAACGTCGATCGAACGGATGCGGGCGTGCGCGACATTGCTGCGCAGGAAGGCCGCGTACAGCATGCCGGGAAGTTCGACGTCGTCGACGAACAGTGCCTGGCCGCTGAGCAGCCGTGCATCCTCGTTGCGTCGGATCGGAGCGCCGAAGTATCGCGTCGTCACGGCGATCACCTGCGCAGCCGTTCGGCGGCCAGCTTCATCGCCTCGACGATGTGCTGGTAGCCGGTGCAACGGCACAAATTGCCGGAAAGCGCCTCGCGGATCTGCGCCTCATCTGGCGCCGGGGTTTCGGCGAGGAACGCTTGCATCGTCATCAGAATGCCGGGCGTGCAATAGCCGCATTGCAAGCCATGGCAATCGCGCATCGCTTCCTGCAGCGGATGCAGATGCTCGCGGTCCGGCGCTAAGCCCTCGACGGTCTCGATCGTATGACCGTCGGCCTGCGCGGTGAACATCAGGCAGGAGCGAACGGGGACGCCGTCGAAGATCACCGTGCAGGCACCGCAGACGCCGTGCTCGCAGCCGACATGGGTCCCCGCCAGCAAGAGATCGTGCCGCAGAAAGTCGCTCAGCAGCAATCGCGCCTCTACGCTGCGGCGGTATGGCGTGCCGTTCACCGTGACGCTGATATCGTGGGTGTCAGCGGTCACGCCGCGCCCGTTCGTTGGCCGTGTAGAGCGCGCGTGCGGTCAGCACGCCCGCGAGGTGACACTGAAATTCCTTGCTGGCATGGATGCTACCGCCCGGATCGATGGCGCGCCGCACCAGATCGGCCGCCTCATCGATCTCAGGCTTGCCGATCTGCCGGCCGACCAGTGACTCGCTCGCCGCCGCGGCGAAGATCGGCATCTCCCCCGCATTGCACAGCCCGATCCGCGCCGCGCGGCAGCGCCCTGCCTCATCGAGGCCGACGGTACAAGCCACGCCGACGATGGCGAAATCGCCGCGCCGGCGCGACACTTCCAGAAAACAGGCACCGGAGCGCGGTTGCGCAACCGGTAGCTCCACTTCCATCAGCATTTCGTCGGGTTCCAGCACCGTGGTCAGCGCACCGACAAAAAAATCCGACGCGGCGATCCAGCGTTCGCGCCTCACCGACTGCGCGCGCAACTTGCCGGCGAGCGCCAAGACGATGGCGGGCACTTCCGAGGCGGGGTCGGCATGCGCCAGATTGCCGCCAATGGTTCCGCGATTGCGAATTTGCGGGTGTGCGATGTGGGGCAACGCTTCATGGATCAGGGGCAGCTCGCGTGCGGTTGCGGGATCGCGTTCGAGCTTGCCGTAGCGCGTGAGCGCGCCGATGCGGACGTTGTCCGGCGCGCTGGTCCGCACCCCGGCAAGCTTTGTCAGCGGGTTGATATCGATCAGCACCGACGGCTGCGCCAGTCGAAAATTCATTGTCGGCACAAGGCTTTGCCCGCCTGCCAGGAATCGTGCGTCGTCGCCGTATTCGGCCTTCACCTGTAAGGCTTGCTCGAGGGTCCGGGCAGCAACGTACCGGAAGGGCGCGGGCTTCATATCGAGGGGACGGTAGCAGAAAAGTCCGCGGCGGGAACTGCGCAAAGTATCGAAAAGATCGCGGCGAAAAGTCAAAATATTATCCGGCGGCCGCGCAACCGAGAAATCTATTGACATTCGCAGTGAATTGGCATGCCCAATATTCTGCCAGCGTGGGCAAATCTTGGGCGCGGATTCCGCATTGAGGTCTGTCAATATTTTGTAATGGACCAACGCACGAAACAGCGGCCGACCCCGACGGAGCAAGGTGTGGCATCCGGGTCTTTGCCCAAAATATCGATCCGTCCGGTTGAGCCGATGCGGCCGCCTGAGAATGCGACTGGCGACGATAGCGCCGCGGCCGCGCCAGCCTTAACGGTCGACGCGCGCGACGTCTCCTTGACCTTCCACACGCGCGACGGCGAGGTCGAAGCGCTGTCCAACGTGACCCTGCAGATCAGCGACGGCGATTTCGTGTCGTTTATCGGCCCGTCGGGCTGCGGTAAGACCACGTTGTTGCGCATCATCGCCGATCTGCAGCGGCCCACGGCCGGCACCATCCTGATCAACGGCGTGACGCCGGAGCAGGCGCGGTTGGGTCGCCATTACGGCTATATTTTCCAGGCACCGGCGCTCTATCCCTGGCGGACGATCGAGCGCAACGTCGCCTTGCCCCTGGAAATCATGGGCTTCGATGCCCAGGAGCGCCGCAAGCGCGTGGAACGATATTTGAAGCTGGTGAACCTTTCCGGCTTCGAACGCAAATTTCCCTGGCAGCTTTCCGGCGGCATGCAGCAGCGCGCCTCGATCGCCCGCGCGCTGTCCTTCGATCCCGAGCTCTTGTTGATGGACGAGCCGTTCGGCGCGCTCGATGAGATTGTTCGCGACCACCTCAACGAGCAGCTGCTGCGGCTGTGGGATCAGACCGGCAAAACCGTCGTCTTCGTCACCCATTCGATTCCGGAGGCGGTGTTCCTGTCGAGCAAGATCGTGGTGATGTCACCGCGTCCGGGCCGGATCATCGACATCATCCCCTGCGATTTCCCACGCGACCGCACGCTTGAGATACGCGAGACGCCGGAGTTCATCAAAATCGCGCAGCGCGTGCGTTCCGGCCTGCGTTCCGGGCATTCGTATGACGAGTAACACACTGTTTCTGCCGCGGGCGGCCTCGCTGCCGACCTGGATGACCGAGCGGTCGCCGGTTCTGGCCATCGTCGCGATTTTGATCGTGCTCTGGTATCTCGCCGCTATTCTCATGAATGCGCCGCTGGTGCGCGACGCGTTCGAACGCAACGAAACGAAATATACCGCTTCCGAACTGATCGCCGGAACGCTGGACGCCGAGCGGCCGATCGTGCCAGCGCCGCATCAGGTGGTCATGCAACTGTTCGACTCGGTGTTCGATTATCCGCCCGATTCACCGCGCAGCCTGGTTTACCACTCCTGGGTGACGCTGTCGGCCACTCTGGTCGGCTTCGCGATCGGCGCCGTGTTCGGCATTCTGCTCGCGGTCACGATCGTGCATGTGCGGACGCTGGAAAAGAGCCTGCTGCCCTGGGTCATCTGCTCACAGATGGTGCCGATTCTGGCGATCGCCCCCATCGTCATCGTGGTGCTCGGCGCCATCGGCATCCGCGGGCTGCTGCCGAAATCGATCATCTCCGCCTATCTGTGCTTTTTTCCGGTCACCATCGGCATGGTCAAGGGATTAAGCTCGCCGGATCCTATTCAGCTCGACCTGATGCGAACCTGGTCGGCGAACAAACTGCAAGTGTTCTGGAAGCTGCGCTGGCCGTCGTCGATTCCATTTCTGTTCACCAGCCTCAAAGTCTCGGCGACGATTTCGCTGGTCGGCGCCATCGTCGGCGAACTGCCGACCGGCGCCCAGGCGGGCATCGGCGCGCGGCTCCTGACCGGTTCGTATTATGGACAGACGGTGCAGATCTGGGCGGCGCTGTTCGCCGCCGCGATCATGGCCGCCAGCCTGGTCGCCCTAATCGGTTTCGTCGGCAGGTGGACGGAGCGCCGGATGGGGGCGCCGACGTGATTTTGCGTTCGCAGATAGGCGGATTCTGGCTGGCGGCGCTCGGCTTGCTGCTGGCATTGGCGTTGCCGCTGTCGTCGGAAACGGCGGCGCCGCTGGCGGAACGGCCGGGCCTGCTCGCGGCGGTGATCGCAGCGGCGTGCCTGTTCGCGCTGGCGCCGCGCTGGCCGGCGCTGTCGGCCGCGTTCGGCGGCCTTGGCGTGGTGCTCGGTTGTTTCGTCACGCTGATCTTGCTCGACGATAGCGGCATCGCCGGCTACGCCGAATGGGGCTTTTGGCTGCTGACGCTTGCCACCTGGCTCGGCGCCGCCCTGACGCTCGCCCGCCTCTCCGCATTGCGGACCGCCGACCGATCCATGCACTGGGTGCAGGATCTGGCGATCCCTTTGCTGTTCGGCGCGTTCCTTATTTATCTTTGGGAAGTGGCGGTGCGCGGCTTCGGCGTGTCGCCGGTGCTGATGCCGGCGCCGAGCGCCACCGCTAAGCGGCTTGTCGAGTCGCTGCCGGTCCTGGGCGAGGATTTCGTTCAGACCTTCATGCGCAGCGTGCTGTCGGGCTACGTCATCGGCTGCAGCGCCGGTTTCCTCGTCGCGGTCGTCGCCCATCGGTACGATTTTTTGAAGCGCGGCCTGCTGCCGCTCGGCAATTTCGTCTCGGCGCTGCCGGTCGTCGGTATCGCGCCCATCATGGTCATGTGGTTCGGCTTCGATTGGCCGTCGAAGGCCGCGGTCGTCGCCGTGATGTGCTTCTTCCCGATGCTGGTGAACACCTTGGCCGGGCTCGCGGTCGCCGGGTCGATCGAACGCGACCTGATGCGCTCCTACGGCGCCCAGCCCGGACAGACCTTGCTCAAGCTTCATCTGCCGGCGGCGATGCCGTTCATCTTCAATGCATTGAAGATCAATTCCACGCTGGCGCTCATCGGCGCGATCGTGGCCGAATTCTTCGGCACCCCGCTGCACGGCATCGGCTTTCGCATCTCGATTGAGGTGGCCCGCATGTCGCTCGATATGGTATGGGCTGAAATAGCTCTGGCCGCTCTGGCCGGAATGGCGTTCTACGGGATAGTCGCACTAGCCGAGCGTGTGACGACTTCTTGGCACCCGTCCTATCGAACCTGACTCGGTTAGTTTGAAGCGTGGAGGATGAGCAATGAGGAAAACGTTGGTTTTTGCTACGGGGCTCGCTTGCAGCGTCGCGATGGCAAGCGGCGCCTATGCCGCCGACAAGGTCACCATACAGCTCAAGTGGGTGACGCAGGCGCAATTCGCCGGCTACTACGTCGCCAAGGCGAAAGGCATCTATAAGGACGCCGATCTCGACGTCACCATTAATCCGGGCGGTCCCGACGTGGCCCCGCCGCAGGTCATCGCCGGCGGCGGCGCTGATGTTGTTATCGATTGGATGCCTTCGGCGCTGGCATCGCGCGAAAAAGGCGTGCCGCTGGTCAATATCTCGCAGACCTTCAAGAAGTCCGGCCTCGAGCTGACCTGCCGTAAAGACACCGGCATCAAAACACCGGCGGATTTCAAGGGCAAGACGATCGGCGTCTGGTTCGGCGGCAATGAATATCCGTTCCTGGCGTGGATGGCGAAGCTCGGACTGAAGACCGACGGCTCGCCGGGCGGCATCAAGGTGATCAAGCAGGGCTTCAACGTCGATCCGCTGTTGCAGAAGCAGGCCGACTGCATCTCGACGATGACCTACAACGAATACTGGCAGGTGATCGACGCCGGCTACAAGCCAGATCAGCTTGTAGTGTTCAAGTATAGCGATGAGGGCGTCGCGACGCTGGAGGACGGTCTCTACGCGATGGAGTCGAAACTTAAGGACCCGGCTTTCGTCGCCAAGATGGCGAAGTTCGTGGGCGCGTCGGAAAAGGGCTGGGATTGGGCCAGAAAGAACGACAAAGAAGCCGCGAAAATCGTGATCGCCGCCGACACCACCGGCGCGCAGACGCTGCATCACCAGGAGCAGATGATGGGCGAGATCGCAAAGCTCCTCGACCCGGGCAACGGCAAGCTCGATCCGAAGGACTACGACCGTACGGTGTCGGAGCTTCTCTCGGGCGGTTCCGATCCGGTCATCACCAAGAAGCCGACGGGCGCGTGGACCCACGCCGTCTACGACGCGATGAAGTAGACTTTCCAGACTTCACGGCGAAAGTACTGCCATGGCCGGCCCCGCGCCGGCCATGCTGCGTTATGCGGTCTCAACCGGGCAGCGCCAGGTTCACGTTCTTTTATTTGACCTGATCGAGCGTGCATTGCAGGCAATCGGCAAAGCCATGCAAAATCCAGTCCGTCGGATCCGAGTTGAAGGCCAACCTTCGTTCACTTAGTATACCACGATCATTCATTGACCGACTCCACCAACAACAGCTCCGGGAGGAAGCCTATGTCCAGCATTGTCAAGCGCAGCATCGACGCCAAGACGGCGCAGGCGGCGATCGAAGCCGCCGCCGCCAAGGCGCGGGAGATGGGCCTCAACATGTGCATCGCGGTGACCGACGAGGTCGGCGACCTCAAGGCCTTCCACCGCATGGATGGCGCGCCGATGCTCTCGATCGGGATCGCCCAGGACAAAGCCTATACCAGCGCCAGCTACGGCTTCCCGACTCACGGCTGGTTCGACTTCATCAAAGACGATCCGCCCTTGCTCCACGGCATCACCCACACGCCGCGGCTGATCGTGTTTGGCGGCGGTTATCCGATCAAGGAGAAGGGCGAAATGGTCGGCGCCATCGGCATCAGCGGCGGCCACTATAAACAGGACATGGAGTGCGCCAAGGCGGCGCTCGCAGCGATCGGCGCCGACATGATGTAGCAAGCGGTGCGGCTTCAACCGGCGCGGCCATCGCCGAGTCCATAGCGCTTTTCGAAGGCATGGACCGCGGGAAAACCCATTAGCGCGTTCATCTCGGAAAAGGGCAGCATCGGCGTGGCGCTGCCCGTTCCAATGCCTTGCCGTTTCAAATGCTCGTAGCAAAGCTTCATGGCGCCGGCCGCGGTCAAGAGCGCGGTGACGGGAAAGATTGCGATCTTGAAGCCTATCGCGGCAAGTTCGCTGGCGGATAAATACGGCGTGCGCCCACCCTCGACCATGTTGGCGAGCAGGATCGCGCCGCGGAAGGTCTCGGCGACCCGGCGCAACTCCTCAAGGCTCTCCGGGCTCTCGACGAACAGCACGTCGGCGCCGGCCTTGAGAAAGCGCTCGGCTCGGCGCAGCGCGGAATCGAGGCCCTCCGCATAACGTGCATCCGTCCGCGCCACGATCAAAAACTCGCGACTCGGCCGCGCATCGACGGCGACGCGGATCTTGGCAACGGCGTCATCTTCGGCAATCACGCGGCGGAACTCGGTGTGGCCGCATTTCTTCGGGAACTCTTGATCTTCGAGCTGGATACCCGCGGCGCCGGCCGCGGCGTAGCCGCGAACCGTGCGCTCGACGTTGAGCAAACCGCCATAGCCGGTGTCGCCGTCGGCGATGAACGGCAGCGCCGTCGCGCCGGCGATGCAACGCACACGATCGAGCATCTCCGTAAAGGTCGCGAGCCCGGCATCCGGTACGCCAAGCTCGGAGGCGACGGCGCCGTAGCCCGTCATGTAGAGGGCCTCGAACCCGGCGCTCGCCGCCAGCTTGGCCGAGATGCCGTCATAGACCCCCGGCAGGACCAGACAGCCGTCCCTGCGCAGGAGTTCAGGCAGTGTAGAATTGGGCAAGAGCTTCTCCTGTGATTGTCTGGCGGTGCTGGCGGCACTATTTCAAGGATAGCACATCAAGAACCGCTCGCGGCATTCGCGGCGACGCGGCCCCTGGATTAAATCCGCCGCGGCGACCTAGTGCGGTGGATTTGAAGTTCCTACAATTCGGCTGCAAACTCGCATAGGAACTTCAAATCCTGGGGCCACCCTAGAATCATAAACGTGCTAGTCTCCCTTAAATTCCGAAGTTCGCATGTGAGTGTGCCGCCAACGCCCACGCCGCAACTCGTTCTCTCTTCATCGCGGAGAAGGGTTTGGGGCTGCCAAAGTCGTATTGAGGTCCCATGTCATCAGCCAAGCCGAGCCAAAAGACACAAGCCCCGCTGCAAGGGCTGCGCATCCTCGACCTCACGTCGATGATCGCCGGCCCTCACGCCGCGCAGATTCTCGCCGACTACGGCGCCGATGTGATCAAGATCGAACCGCCGGAGGGTGACCTCATGCGCAGGGGCGTCGGCGCGGCCCGCAGCGCCGATATGGGCCCGCTTTATCTGCAGCTCAATCGCAACAAGCGCAGCGTCGTTCTCGACGTGAAGCAGCCGTCGGCGCGCAAGGCGCTGCTGCAGCTCTGCGAACGTGCCGATGTTTTCATCACCAATACGCGACCGGCGGCCATGCGCCGCCTCAAGCTCGCCTACGACGACGTGCGCAAGGTCAATCCGCAGCTCGTCTACGTCAGCCTGATGGGTTATGGCGACACCGGTCCCTACGCCGGCAAGCCGGCTTATGACGATCTCATCCAGGGCATCTGTGCGCTGCCGTCGATCGTCGAGCAGACCGGCGGCGAGGGGCCGCGCTACGTGCCGCTGACGGTGGTCGACCGCATCGTCGGCATCAACGCCGCGCACGTCATCCTCGCCGCCATCCTCGGCCGCGACCGCACCGGCGAGGGCCAGTCGGTCGAGCTGCCGATGTTCGAGACCATGGCGCAATTCGTGCTGGGCGACCATCTCGGCGGCCGCTCGTTCGACCCGCCGATCGGCAGCGCCGGCAATCCGCGGCTGATGAGCGAAACCCGCCGGCCCTACGCCACCCGCGACGGTCACGTCTGCGCGCTCGTCTATACCAACAAGCAGTGGAAGGCCTTCTTCGAAGGTCTCGGCCGCCTCGATCAATATGCCGCCAATTCCCACCTGCACGACTTCGCTTCGCGCCGACGGCATGTCAATGAAGTGAACGGTATCATCGCCGACATCCTGCGGACGCTCACGACCGCCGAGGCGCTCGCCCTCTTCGAGCGCTGCGACATTCCGTGCGCGCCGATGAACGATCTCGATGCCTTGATCGACGATCCGCACCTCGCGGCGGTCGAATTCTTTCAGACCCGACCGCATCCGACCGAGGGACGCATCCGCTACAACGGCATCCCCAGCCGCTGGAACGGCACCGCCTTGAAGATTACCCGTCATGCGCCGCGCTTGGGCGAGCACAGTCTGGCGGTCCTCAGGGAGGCCGGCATTTCCACGGAAGAAATCGCGGCGCTGCTTGCAAGCGGCGCCACCATCGACGGCGCCATCATCGCCGACGCCGACGCATCGGCGCCAACGCCGATTGCCCCGAATAGTGCAATGTCATAGCTTGCGGTGCAATGAAAAGCACTGAAGGAGGACGCCCGTGACCCGGTTAGCGATTCTTGCGGCACTGATGGCGTCGCTGACAACCGCCGCCGTACAGGCGGCCGACGGTCCTGCGGAAATCAAACTCGGAACGCTTTATGCCTCCTCCGGCCGCTTCGCCAGCATCTCGATGCCGGTCCACTACGGTCTGAAGTTGTGGATCGATCAAAAGAATGCCGAAGGCGGCGTCTATGTCAAAGCCTTCAATAAGAAAATTCCGCTGAAGCTGATCGCCTACGACGATCAGAGCAACACCGCGACCGCCGCCACGCTCTACAATCAGCTGATCACCCAGGACAAGGTCGACATTCTGATCGCGGATTCCGGATCGGTGCTTACCTCGGTCGCGGTGCCAATCGCCCGCGATCACAAGATGTTCCTGATCGACCAGACCGGCACCGGAGCGAACTTCTTCACGCCCGATAATCCCTACATCGCGCTGATGGCCGATCCGGTGTCCACGATTTGGCCGAAGCCCCTGGCGGATTTTCTCACCCATGACGGTCCTGGGCTCGGCATCAAACGCGTCGCCATGCTCTACGCCACCAACGACTTTACCGGCACGCAGGCCAACGCGGTGCGCAAGTTCATCAAGGAATCCAACTCCGGAGTAGAGCTCGTATTCGACGAGGGCGTACCGACCGAGACCTCGAACTACACGGTTCTGCTCAACAACATCCGCGCGGCCAACCCCGACGCGGTCGTCCACCTCGGCTACGCCTCGAACGACATTGCCTTCCTGCACAACGTCCAGGACAGCGGCATCAAGTTCAAGTTCCTGTTTTGCATCTATCCGGGATTGGAAACCGAGCTGCTGGAGAGAAACGTCGGCGCCAAGGGGCTGAGCTACATGTTCACCTACGTGCCGGCCTCGCAAATTGCCTATCAGACCAACTTCGGCATGTCGCTGCAGGAATACAGCACCGCATGGCACAAGAAATACGCCGACACGCATGTGGAGTTCGGGTTCAATTCGGTGGCCGGCTATACCACCGGTCTGGTGCTGGAAAAGGCGCTGGCGAACGCCACCAGTCTCGATCAGCTCGAGTTGCGCAAAGCAGTCTTCAGCCTTTCGGGTAACCTCAAGACTCTGGATGGCACGTTCGAGCTCGATCCGACCGGCGCGCAGATCGGCGAATTTACTCCGCTTGGGCAGTTCGTCGCCGGCGAAGGCGACCAACTGAAGCTGGTGACGGTGTGGCCGCACGCCGTAGCGAGCGGCAAGCCGATCTACCCGCGTCCGTGACAGTTGCGAGGTTTACTGCTGCCGAGGCCGGCCGCGGCGGAGCGCGCTGAATGTTCACCTACAGCCTGCTGGCCGGGTTGCTGTTCGGGCTCTATTTCTCCCTGATCGGGCTCGGGCTCAACCTCGTGTTCGGCGTCATGCGTATCGTCAATCTGGCGCATGGCGACTTTTTGATGCTGGGCGCTTTCCTGGCGTTCTGGTTGTTCACGCTGTTTGCCCTCAATCCCGTTCCGGCGATCGTGATCGCCTTCCTGGTGTTCGCGAGCGTCGGGCTGCCGCTCTATTACCTCTTGGTGCCGCGGCTGCTGCGCGCCAAAGATCCGGAAATGCTGTCGTTCATTCTGTTCTTCGGCCTGTCGCAGGTGATCGAGGCGGTGACGACCATCGCCTTCGGCACCAGCGAGCGATCAATACCCGGCGATCAGCTCGGCCGCGCGGTCGCCGCGGTCGCCGGCTTCTTTGTCGGTCATAAGGTCGACACCGGCCCGGTCGAGCTGTTGGGCCAGACTTTTCCGGCATCATGGGCGGCGAGCGGCGTCGCCAGCGGCTGCGCCGTTCTGCTCGTCTATGTTTATCTGTACCGCACCCGCGTCGGTTATCTCACCCGCGCGGTCATGGACAACCGCGAGGAGGCGATCGCGACCGGCATCAACGTCCATCGCGTCTCCGCCGTCGCCTTCGGCATCGGCCTCGGCTTGGCCGCCGCCGCCGGCGTCTTCGCCCCCTTCATGCTCGGCAGCATCACCCCGGCCATGGGAGGCGAGGTGACCGTGACGGCGTTCGCCGTCATCGTCATCGGCTCGCTCGGCAATCCGCTCGGCACCGTGCTCGGCGGCATAGTCTACGGCATTTCCTACATGTTCATGCAGAGCTACTACAGCTCTTGGGCCAATCTCCTACCCTACGTTCTGCTCATCGCGATCCTGCTGCTACGGCCCAGCGGTCTACTCGGACGGCGGGTGCGCAGTGCCTAAAATTTTGCGCCACGTTCTGCTGATTTTGCTGCCGGTCGTCGGCGCTTTTGCGATCCTGCCGAGCGTCTACGGCAATCAGCTTTTGCTGTTCAATTTCATGATTTTCATGACGCTGACGCAGGGTCTCAACATCATCTACGGCTTTACCGGTTACCTGCCGTTCGGCTATGTCGGATTTTTCGGCGCCGGCGCCTACGGCTTTTCGCTGATGGTGATCCATCTGCACGCGCCGCCGCTCGTCGCGCTGCTGGTCGGCGGCGGCGGCGCGGTCGCGCTGGCGCTTTTGTTGACGCCACTGTTCCGCCTGTCGGGCGCCTATTTCTCGATCGCCAATCTCGCCGCCGCGCTGGCAGTGTTCCAGGTGGTATCTAATCCGAATCTGGAAAGCGTCACCAAGGGCCCTTACGGCATCAGCCTGAGCGGCGTGTTCGATCCGCCGCTCGCCTACGGCACGGCGCTCGCGGTGCTGGCGGCGACCATCGCTCTGGTCATCTATCTGCGCAATTCGCATTTCGGCATGGCGCTAAAGGCCATTCGCGAGGATCCGATCAGCGCCGGCATGGCGGGCATCAATGTGGTGCGCGAGCGCATCATCGCTTGGCTGTTGAGCGCGCTGGTCGCCGGCCTCGCCGGCGGCGTGTTCGCCTGGTACGTGTCGGTGTTTTATCCGGAGACGGTCTTCAGCGTCGAGTTCACGATTTTCGCCATCGTGTTCGCGCTGTTCGGCGGCAACGCCACGGTGACCGGGCCGATCCTCGGCGTGGTCATTCTCTACGGCATCTACAACGCGGTCGGAATTTCGACGCCGCAGTACTTCCAGCTGCTGTACGGCGCCTTGATCATGGGCCTGGTGCTGTTCCTGCCGAACGGGCTCGCCTCGTTGCTGCAACGATGGGGGATCGATGTCCCCTGAGCCCGCGCCCCTGCTCGCCGTTGAAGGCCTGGTCAAGCGCTTCGGCGGCTTCCGCGCGCTCGATGCGCTGAGCTTTCGCGTCGGCGCCGGCGAAATTCTCGGTCTGGTCGGGCCGAACGGGTCGGGCAAGACCACCTGCATCAATGTCATCTCCGGGTTGTATCGGCCCGACGGCGGCTCGATCCATTTCGAGGGCCGCTCGATCGGCGGCTTGGCGTCGCACCGGCTGGTCCATGCCGGCATCAATCGCACCTTCCAGGTGCCGCGGCCGTTCCTTACCCTCACCGCGCGCGAGAACGTCGAGATCGCGCTCGCGTACGGCGCCAGCCGCGAGCGCTCTCGCGACGCGGAGACGCTGCTGTCCTCGCTCGATCTTGCCGCGTTCGCCGATCAGCCCGCCGGCCAGCTCAACAGCGCGCATCAAAAGATGCTCGACCTGGCGCGCGCCTTGGCGACCGGCCCACGGCTTCTGCTGGTCGACGAGCTTGCCGCGGGCCTTAATCCCGCGGAGCTCGAACGCGTGGCGATCAAGCTGAAGGAGCTGGCGCGCTCCGGAATTGCGCTTCTCGTCGTCGAGCACTTGATGGGATTCATCGATCAGATCACGGACCGCATCATCGTCATGAACGCAGGCAAGGAAATCTTCGAAGGCCGGCTGGCGGACGCCTCGCGCAATCCGCAGGTCGTCGAGGTGTTCCTCGGAGATGAGCATGCCGCCTGACGCGCCACGGCCGCTGCTGGAGGTCGCCGGCATCGCCGCCGGCTACCGGCGCCTGCAGGTGTTGTGGGACGTCGATCTGCGGATTCACGAGCACGAATCGGTGGTGCTGCTCGGCGCCAACGGCGCGGGCAAGACGACCTTGCTGAAAGCGATCATGAGCCTGGTCGAGGTGTGGGGGGGTCGCATCAATTTCGCCGGCGAAGACATCACCCGGCTGCGCACCGACCAGCGGGTACGGCGCGGCATCGTCTTCATGTCGGAAGCTTCCGGATTTCCCGGCCTCACCGTTGAAGAGAATATCCTGATCGGCGCGCAGTTCCTGCCGAAGCACCGCGCCCGGGAGCGGATTGACGAACTCAATGCGGTATTCCCGGCCTTGGCCGAGCGCCGGCGCGCGCTTGCCGGCAGCCTGTCCGGCGGCCAGCGCAAGATGCTGGGGATCGCCAAGGCGCTGGTCGGCAATCCGCGCCTGCTCATCATGGACGAGCCTTCGGCCGGCCTGTCGCCGCGCTATGTCAAGGAGGTGATCGGAGTGCTCGCGCAATTTCGCGAAAAGCATCTCGCTCTCCTGATTGCCGAGCAGAACGTGAAATTCCTGGTGCTGGCCGATCGCGTCTACACGCTCGACAATGGCCAAATCGGCTTTGCCGGCACGGTCGCCGCGATGCAAGAAAACGACGCGCTGCGCCGCGCCTATTTCGGCTTGAAATAGGCCGCAGCCGGCCTGCGGCGGACTGCCGCACCTCGGTCGCAGTTGACCCATATCGGTTGGGCGATTGCGGCTACTCCTTTGTGCCGACGTCCAACCCGGAGCCCCACGCGATGCGCCAGCTCTTCATCGCCACGACCCTGATGCTCGCCGCACTGATGACGGCGACGCTCGTTCCCGAGCTCGGCCTCGCGCAAGGGCAGTCTGGGCAAGTGCCGCTGCCTCCCGGCGGCTTTAAGCCGCCGCCAATGCCGCCAGTGAAGCCCTACCAGGCGGTCGCGGTCACGCCGCCGGGCCGCTACGACGATCCGGGCTTCGTCGCCTTCCGCAAGCAACTCGCCGAGGTCGCCCAGCACAAGGACCACGCCGCGCTCAGCAAGCTAATCGTGGCCCAGGGCTTCTTTTGGATGCAGGACAAGGATTTGGCGGACGCGCACAAACCCGGCATCGCCAATCTCGCCATGGCTCTCGATCTCGATTCCAAGGACGGATCCGGCTGGGAGGCCTTGGCCGGCTATGCCAACGATCCGACCGGTACGCCCTTGCCCGACCATCCGGGGGTGATCTGCGCGCCGGCCGACCCTAGCCTCGATTCGAAGGCCTTCGAGGCCCTCCTCCAGGCAACGCAGACCGAGCCGCCCGAGTGGGCCTATCCGATTACGGACGGCGTTGAGATGCGCAGCGCGCCGAAGCCGAACGCGCCGGTTGCCGAGAAGCTCGGCTTTACGCTTGTGCGCGTGCTGCCCGACACCGCTCCGCCGCAGGACCCCAGCCAGCCCGCGTTTCTGCACGTGGCGGCCCCCTCCGGCAAATCCGGCTTTGCGCTGGCGGATTCGTTCTCGGGCCTCGGTGCCGACCAGATGTGTTACGTCAAGCAGGCGAGCGGCTGGAAAATTGCCGGCTATTTCGGCGGCGCCACGCAGTAGGTCGGGATTTAAATCTTTCCCCGAGGGCGGCTGTGCATTTCGGCTATTGAAAGCGCGCGGCTCCCGGTCAACAATACCGCCATGATGCGACGGCAAATGATGAAGAGCGTAGCAAGGCGCGCCGGCGGTCTGGCGTGGATCGGCGCGGCGTTCCTTTGGCTTCTGTCGGCGCCGGCGCCGGGCCAGCCGCGAACGCTGCTCAACTCCACTTTTCAACCTACCATCGAGGATGTCGCCCCCGGCATCGACCACGGCAATGCTGACGACAATCTCGCCGAGCAATTTCAGCGCCAGGCGGTGTTCTACCGCTCGCAACATCCGGTCGGCACCATCATCATCGAAACCACCGAGCGCCATCTCTATCTGATCGAGAGCGAGACGCGCGCGCTACGGTATGGCATCGGCGTCGGCCGCGATGGCTTCACCTGGGCCGGTCTATTGCAGATCACGCGCAAGTCCGAGTGGCCGGATTGGGTGCCGCCGCCGGAGATGATCGAGCGTCAGCCCTATCTTCCCCGCTTTATGGCCGGCGGCCCCGGCAATCCGCTCGGCGCCCGCGCCATGTATCTCGGCAAGACCGTCTACCGCATCCACGGCACCAACGCGCCGGAGACCATCGGGCACGCCGTTTCATCCGGGTGTTTCCGCCTTGTCAACGACGACGTAGTCGACCTCTACGATCGCGTGCCTGTCGGCACGCGCGTCATCGTTCGGCAGAATTAGACTGAACCGATTTCACCGTTCGTCATGGCCGGGCAACCGGGTCCGGCCCGAAGTGGCTGGCCCGGCTGTAAACTTGTCCCGGCCACTTACGTTTTCGTTCCTATGCAATGAAGACGTGGATGCCCGCGACTTAGGCGAGCGAAGCGACGCCGTTCTTCGAACGGCTATGCGCGGGCATGACGAGACTACCGCGACGCCATGCGCTCGATGGACTGCGCGGTCTGGCCGAACAGAATAGCGCGTTCCTCCGCGGTGCGAATGCCGCCCGGGTTCGGATTGACTTCCTTGGCTTTGGCGTAGGCGCGCTTGACGGCGTCGCGCGCGGCAATCGTCTCCAGCCAACGCTTGAGGTGCGGGAAATCCGCGATGTTCTGGCCCTGCCGTTCCCAGGGAACGACCCAGGGATAGCAAGCCATGTCGGCGATGGAATATTCGCCGGCGAGATAGGGGCGCTCGGCAAGCCGCTTGTTCATCACCCCGAACAGCCGATTGACCTCGTTGCGATAGCGATCGATCGCGTACGGGATTTTCTCCTGCGCATAGGCGCTGAAATGATTGTTCTGTCCGGCCATGGGACCGAGGCCGCCCATCTGCCAGAATAGCCACTCGATCGTCGCAGTGCGCCCGCGCAAGTCCTTGCCGATGAACTTGCCGGTCTTGTCCGCGAGATAGAGCAGGATCGCGCCGGACTCGAACACCGAGATCGGCTTGCCGCCGTCGGCCGGCGCCCGGTCGACGATGGCGGGAATGCGATTGTTCGGCGAAACCGCCAAGAATTCCGCCTGGAACTGCTCACCCTTGCCGATATTGATCGGGATGATCTTGTACTGCAGTCCGGCTTCTTCGAGAAAGATCGTGATCTTGTGGCCGTTCGGCGTCGTCCAGTAATACAGATCGATCATGGTAAGCCCGCGTTTGGGGGGTGAATGACTGGGTATTTAGCGATCGCCCAGCGATATTTAACCCCCATCTCGCATGCCTATCCTGTGCCGACAACCGCCAAAGTTCCCTGGCTTACGACTGGATCGCTCTCATTGCAGGAGTCCGCCATGATCACCGAAATCGCGCAAATCGACGTCAAGCCCGGCTCGGAGAAGGAGTTCGAAAGCGGCGTGAAACAAGCCGCGCCGATCTTCCGGCGCGCCAAAGGTTGCCACGGCATGGAGCTTCGGCGCTCGATCGAAAAGCCGAGTCGCTATCGTCTGTTTGTCACCTGGGAAACCGTCGAGAACCACAACGCGGATTTTCGCGGATCAGCGGACTTTCAGGAATGGCGGAAACTTGTCGGCCATTGCTTCGCTGCGCCGCCGGAGGTCGAGCACGTGCGGCTGGTCGTGCACGGATTTTGAGAGCGCGGCTGGACGGCCGTGTTTTCCCGAAGGCCGGACTCGTTAAATCAATGTTAAAGCTAGCTGACCACCATACGCGCCGAAAACCATCAGCCCGGCACGCATGTCGACGATCGACCCTGCCTTACGCGTCGACTCTCTGTCACCGCTCAAGGTGCAAGGGTCGGGGATGCGATCGCGTCTCGCGTTCTATTTGCTCCGCCTGGGCGAGGCGCTGTCACTGGTGGCCTTCCTCAGCTTTTGCGTGATGTGGGTGCAGTGGCAGGCGGCCACCACCGGTATCTCCAAGGTTTCGGGCGATTTCGTCAGCTTCTGGACCGCCGGGCAGCTGGCGCTGGAAGGGCGCGCCGCGGATGCCTATCGCGAGCAGCCGCATTTCTTGGCGCAACTGGCTCTGCATGGCGATCCGGAATGGGGATACCTGGCTTTCTTCTATCCGCCGTTCTTTCTGCTGCTGAGCGCGGGCTTCGCGCTGCTGGGTTATTTTCCGGCGCTGTGCCTGTGGTTGGCGACGAGCTGCACCGGGTATATCGCCGCACTGCGCGCGCTGGTGCCAAAAGGTCTGCGCGAAGGCGGGTCGATCTGGGTGCTGTTCCTGGGTTATCCCGCGGTGATGATCAATGCAGGCTTCGGGCAGAACGGATTCCTGAGCACAGCACTGCTCGGCGGTGCGGCTGTCTGGCTGGATCGCAGGCCGGCGCTGGCGGGAGTATGTCTCGGTTGCTTGGCCTACAAGCCGCAGCTCGGATTGATCGTGCCGCTCGCGCTCGCGGCGGCGGGGCGATGGCGCTGTTTCGCCGTTGCCGGCGCGACCGTGGCGATCTTGGCGGCGACGGCGACGTTAGCTTTCGGGACGGATATCTGGCCGGCATTTATGGCCGACATGGCCGTGGCGCGCCGTGATTGGTTGGAGCCGGCCAACCCGCAATACCTGCTATATTTGACCACCATCTATGGCGCAGTGCGCCTGCATGGCGGCTCGCTGGCGCTGGCCTATGGGACACAAGCGATCGTCAGCGTCGCGGCCGCGTTCATGCTGGTGCGCGCGCTCCGGCAACGCGCGCCCGGCGCCCGGTCAGGCCGAGCGGAGGGAGCGGCGATCGCAGCCTGCGTGCCGTTCTGCTCGCCCTTCCTGCTGGAATACGATTTGGTGATCCTGGCCGTGCCGATGGCGTGGCTGCTGGGCGAGGCTCTGCGTGACGGTTTCCGGCGCGGCGAGGTCGTGGCTCTAGTAGGAGCTTTTCTCGCTCCCGTCCTGTTCAAAGCCACGCCGTTCGACAGCGCGCTGCGACTGGGTGTCATCATCGCGGCGGCCCTGCTGTTCGCCGCGGTGCTGCGGCGGATGACGGAGCAGCGCGCGCACTTTCAGGCGACGGCCGCTGTGGTCCCGCTGGCGGAAAAATTCAGCGCCTCTGCGACGCCGTCGGCATTTTGAGCGGACGGGCGTACTTTCCCGACTGCCGGACTCGGCCCATATTGAGGCCATGGCGAATAGCCCCGATCGAGGGAACGCGCCGAGAGGGCGCGATCCGGCAAAGCATTCGAAAAAAGACCCGGCCAAGCCGACGCGCGCCAAGGCAGCGCGTCCGGACACGGCGCCGCTCGATCCGGCGCTGGCGGATTTGCTCAATCCCGCCATCGGTCAGGGTCGCGCGGGCGTGGGATCGCAGACCGGCGAGGCAGGTCAGCAAAAAGCTTCTGGGCTCAAACCGCCGGCCGATAACTCCTTTGACCGGCGCGCCGACTTCGCCAACGCGCACCGGGCCCGCGCCTCGGTGAGCGGCGGCTTCGGCGAGGCACCGCAGCAAGGTTATGTCGGCAAAGCCCCGGTGCCGCTGGGCGAACTCGATCCCGATCTCGCCCGCGCGCTCGGCATCGATGAGCAGGACGGCGAAGCCGAGGTCGATGCGCGCAATGTGATCACCCCCGACATGGGCCCGGCCCATTTGCGGCTGAAGCGGTCGGGCCGCGGCGAGGTCGGAACGGTCGCCGGCCTCGCCAGTCAGCAATCGCTCGACAAATTGCTGCGCGAAGGCCGCCCGGAATTCCACGGCCAATTATGGACGCCGCACCGTCCGCCGCGGCCGGACAAGACCGAAGGCGGCCATCCCCTGGTCATCAAATCCGATTTCGACCCAAAGGGCGACCAGCCGCAGGCGATCGCCGAACTGGTCGAAGGCGTGCGGCGCAATGACCGCACTCAAGTGCTGCTCGGCGTCACCGGCTCGGGCAAGACCTTCACCATGGCCAAGGTGATCGAGGAAACGCAGCGCCCGGCGCTCATTCTCGCGCCCAACAAGACGCTGGCGGCGCAGCTCTACGGCGAGTTCAAGAGCTTCTTTCCCGACAACGCCGTCGAGTATTTCGTTTCCTATTACGACTACTACCAGCCGGAAGCCTATATCCCGCGCACCGACACCTATATCGAGAAGGATTCCTCGATCAACGAGCAGATCGACCGCATGCGCCATGCGGCGACGCGCGCGCTATTGGAGCGCGACGACGTGATCATCGTCGCCTCGGTGTCCTGCATCTACGGTATCGGCTCGGTCGAGACCTATTCGGCGATGACGTTTTCGCTCAAGCGCGGCGAACGCCTCAATCAGCGCGCGTTGCTGGCCGATCTGGTGGCTTTGCAATACAAACGCACGGCCGGCGATTTTTACCGCGGCTCGTTCCGTGTGCGCGGTGACGCCATCGAGATTTTTCCCGCCCACTACGAGGACCGTGCCTGGCGCATATCGCTGTTCGGCGACGAGGTGGAATCGATCCACGAATTCGATCCACTCACCGGCCAAAAGACCGACGAGCTGGAATTCGTGAAAATCTACGCCAACTCGCACTACGTGACGCCGCGGCCGACGCTGTTGCAGGCGATCGCCGGCATCAAGGTCGAGCTGCGACAACGGCTCGACCAGCTCAACGCCGCCGGCCGCCTGCTGGAAGCGCAACGGCTCGAGCAGCGCACCCTCTACGACCTGGAAATGATGGAGGCGACCGGCGCCTGCGCCGGC
Organism: Xanthobacteraceae bacterium; assembly: GCA_049512975.1. Lineage (GTDB taxonomy): Bacteria > Pseudomonadota > Alphaproteobacteria > Rhizobiales > Xanthobacteraceae > BOG-931. The sequence continues at coordinate 29,733 of JBEKWO010000020.1, forward strand.
ATCGAGAACTATTCGCGCTATCTCACCGGCCGCAAGCCCGGCGAGCCGCCGCCGACTTTGTTCGAGTATGTGCCCGACAACGCGCTGGTCTTCGCCGACGAGAGCCACGTCACCATCCCGCAGCTCGGCGGCATGTTTCGCGGCGACTTCCGCAGAAAGGCGACGCTCGCCGAATACGGCTTCCGCCTGCCCTCGTGCATGGACAACCGGCCGCTGCGTTTCGAGGAATGGGATGCGATGCGGCCGCAGACCACGTGCGTCTCGGCCACGCCGGGGCCGTGGGAGCTCAACGAATCCGGCGGCGTCTTCACCGAGCAGGTGATCCGCCCGACCGGCCTGATCGATCCGCCGGTCGATGTGCGGCCGGCGCGCACCCAAGTCGACGACCTGGTCGGCGAGGTGCGCGCGATGGCGCAAAAGGGCTACCGCAGCCTGATCACCGTGCTCACCAAGCGCATGGCCGAGGACTTGACCGAATATCTGCACGAGCAGGGCATCCGCGTCCGCTACATGCATTCCGACATCGACACCATCGAGCGCATCGAGATCATCCGCGATCTGCGGCTGGGCGCCTTCGACGCACTGGTCGGCATCAACCTGTTGCGCGAGGGCCTCGACATCCCGGAATGCGCGCTGGTCGCCATCCTCGACGCCGACAAGGAGGGATTCTTGCGCAGCGAGACCAGTCTCGTGCAGACCATCGGCCGCGCCGCGCGCAACATCGACGGCCGCGTCATCCTCTACGCCGACGCCGTCACCGGCTCGATGGAGCGGGCCATGGCGGAAACCAATCGCCGGCGCGAGAAGCAGGAGGCTTACAACGCCGCCAACGGCATCACGCCGGAAAGCGTGCGCAAGGGCATCGCCGACATTCTGCAGAGCGTCTACGAGCGCGACCACGTGCTCATCGCCACCGGCAGCGGCGAAGCCGGCGAGTTCGAGGAGTCGGCCACCATCGGCCACAATTTCGAAGCGGTGATCGCCGACCTGGAAACGCGCATGCGCGCCGCCGCCGCCGATCTCGACTTCGAGGAGGCGGCGCGGCTGCGCGACGAGATCAAGCGTTTACGCAGCACCGAGCTTGCCGTGATCGACGATCCCACGGCGAAAATTCCGTCCTCCCCCGACGAGCGCAGCTCGCCACGCCGCAGCGCGCAGCGCGAAGGCGGGAGCAAAGTGCACAAACCCGCGCTCGACGAGATGGGCATCGCGCTCTACCACGAGGTCGCCCCGCACCGTCCGGGAGAGAGCAACCGCGGCGCCCCGCGCAAGCAGACGCTCGATGAAATGGGTCCGGGCGTGGAATCAGTCCCGGCGAAAGGCGGCCGTTCCGGCCCGCGCTCGACGCTCGGCCGGCCGGGCATGCGCGGCGGCTTCAAGCCGCGTGGGCGATAGCTTTCCCGTCACAGAAATTACCAGAGCGCGTGTTAGGCCGGCTGATCTCTTGCTACCGGGATGGCGGCGGGCTGGCTGAGGATGGATGTCTTCGTTCCCTATGGCGGGCTGCACGCGCTCGCCGTCGCCGTCTGCGCGCTGCTGATTGCCGCGCCCACCTTGCTCGCTCGTGCATTGCCTCGGGACGCCGAAGTAGTGTTTCGGCGGATGCTCGTCGCGCTCGCCGTCTGCTACTGGCTTGCCTACAATGCGTGGTGGAATTGGCACGGCCTCGACCTGCGCACCGGGTTGCCGCTGCATATCTGCGACGTCAACGGGCTGCTAGCACCGCTCGCTTTACTGACCGGCTGGCGCTGGGCGCGAGCGACCTTGTATTTCTGGACCAGCGCGCTGACGCTGCAAGCGTTCATCCAGCCAGCGCTCGCGGCCGGACCGGCTTCGCTGGTGTTCTGGGTGTTCTGGGTGTTCTGGGCGTTCTGGACCGCGCACACGATCATCGCCGCCTGCGCCGTCTACGACCTCGCCGTGTTGGGCTTTCGTCCAGGCTGGAACGATCTCGGCTACGCTCTTATCGTGAGCGCGGCCTATGTCGCGTTGATCGTGCCGGTGAACCTGTGGCTGGGCTCGGACTACGGCTTCATCGGCAATCCGCCAGCCGACGTTAAAATCCCGCCGTTCGTCGGCGCACTGGGACCTTGGCCGCAACGGGCGATCATCCTCGTCGCGCTGGCGGCGTTCGGCTTTTTGGTTGTGCTATTGCCCTGGTGCATTGTAGTTCGCTCGACTCTCGGCCGTCCCAACATGCGCGGCGGCTTCAAGCCGTGCGGGCGATAGCGAGCTACTGCAGATGCGGCCGTTGCAGCGCGACGGTCGAACGCTACCAGCGGCGGTACCAATAGGGCGCGTAATACGGGCCGTAATAATAGGGACGCGGATAATAATACGGGGCGTAACCCGGAGCGTAATAATAGCCGGGTGGCGGCGGGTAGCCTGGCGGCGGGTAGCCCGGCGGCGGCGGCGGATAGGGTCCTCCTGCGGAAGCGCCGGGCGGCGGACCTCCGGCGCCGGGGGGCGGCATGGGGCCTCCGGAGCCCGGTGGCGCGCCTTGTGCGCCGGACGGAGCCGGCGCACCGCCGCCCTGGTCCAAGCGCGTGGCGATCGCATAGCCGCTCTGGCCTTGCCATGAGACCGAGCACCATTCGCCTTGGCAGCCGCTGACCTCGACCGTGCTGCCGCCGGGAATCGTGGTGATGACCGGATAGTTCGTACCCGGTCCTTGCCGCATATTGACGTTGTTGGTGGCAAGCGCGGGTGCCGCTTGAGCGCATGACGCCGACAATGCCGTCAGCGCGACGGCACACGTTGCAATCTGTGCAAGATTCATTGTGGCCCTCTTGCGTTGGAAGACGCTTTCCTCCGGGTCGCTTAAAACGAATGCGCGGAATTTAACGCAATTCGCGGTACGTTTCGAGGGCGCATGAGCGCCGTGACAAACGGCTTCAGCGCGACAGCTTTTCCAGCTCGGGGAACGGCGCATAGGTCGCGCCCGCGCATGCTTCGTGCGCCGTCTCGGCGAAGCGGTCGAACCGGCCCGCCACAAAAATTGCCGCGGCCTCCTTCACGCCGGCATAATCGGCGCTGCCTTTTTTGGCGTCGAACCGCGTCTTGGCGTTGAACCGCAGACAGACCTCGTAGCGTTTGCCACTTCCCACGGGCTTCAGCGCCGGGTCGGAAATACCGGCGTCGCGGATCCCGGTTGGATCGTTCAGGTAGACGTGCATGGCGGCGAGAATATCGGCCTTGTAGTTGGTCGGATAGACATTGATCTCCTCATCGTCGCCACCCGCCGCGTCGCTTGAGTGGTGGCCGTGCGTGCAAGCTCCGAGGAGAAGCCCCACGCCTAAGACCAGGCCGACGAGCCGCCAGTAAACACCATTCGCTTGCATCGATTGCCGCGCTCCGCCGTTGCGTCAATGCCCTTCCGGGTTAATCTCGAATCGCCGTGAGCGCCATTGCCCAGTCATGGAGGGTAGCCATAACAGAAAAACCCCCTATAAGGGTCGGCAGCCGGCGCCGTCGTTCGTCCATGGTCTTGTGGTCCCACGCAGCTTGATGCCCACCATCGCCCATCTCATTCACGATTACGGCCTCGCTGTGGTCGCCGGAGTGATCGGTCTCGAGTGCATCGGTCTTCCCTTTCCCGGAGAGACGGTGCTCATTCTCGCCTCGATTTTTGCCGGCACTAAGCACGATCTCAATATCGTCTCGGTGGTGCTGACCGCGGCGGGCGGAGCCATCGTCGGTCAAATGGTCGGATATGTCATCGGCCGGGAATTCGGCTATTGGCTGTTGCTGCGCTATGGCTCCTATCTGCGGATTACCGAAGGCCGCATCAAGCTCGGCGAATATCTGTTTCTGCGCCATGGCGGCAAGATCGTCATTGTCGCGCGCTTTATCCCGGTGCTGCGCAGCCTGGCCGGCATCTTGGCCGGAGCCAACCGCATGCCGTGGCGGCAGTTCCTGCTTGCCAATGTGGTGGGCGCAGTCATTTGGGCGTCTTTCTTTGGCTTCGCCGCCTATATGCTGGGGCGCCAGTTCGAGCGGCTAGCCGGCCCGATGGTCATCGTCCTCGGTGTTGCGACGGTTATCGTCATCACTGCCGGCGCGATCTTCGCGGCCCGGCACGAAGCGCAACTGACCGCCGAGGCCGAACGCGCCTTGCCGGGACCGCTGAAGTGGCCGTAACTCTTCGCCCCGGGTCGGGGCGCCGCTTGCAGCGTTTGTCGCGCGACGCCATATAGCTACTGGACGGACCGATTTTCGATCGACAAGCCTGTCTGAAGGAGCATGAGCTTTTCGGACAACCGGATTTTAGCTTCCCGGATCATGCTCTAGGGGCGCCGTAAGGGCTCCACAAAGTCGCTGACCAAGGGCTTTGCAACCATGTCGAGGATTTCGTCACTTTCAAGCCCGTTCCTGCTCGGCTTCGATGAGATCGAGCGCGTGCTCGATCGGGTCGCAAAAGGCGCCGACGGCTATCCGCCCTATAACATCGAGCGTATCGCGCACGACGCTCATAACCCGGAACGGCTGCGCATCACGCTCGCCTTGGCGGGCTTTACCCGCGATCAGCTCGACGTGACGCTGGAACAGAGCCAGCTTGTGATTCGCGGGCGACAGCAGGACGACAAAGGCCGGCAATATCTTCACCGCGGCATTGCCGCGCGGCAGTTTCAGCGCAGTTTCGTGCTGGCGGAAGGGATGGAAGTGCTCAGCGCAGACCTAAAGAACGGATTATTGTGCATCGATCTCGTGCGCCCGCAGCCGGAGCGCGTGGTCAAATCGATCGCCATCACGGAGACGGAGTGAGAGGAACCCGAATAGGACTCCACCGCGTTATTGGAGCAAGAGCCAAGGGTCCATGCCATCGGAAGCGAGCCGTACCGCCATGACACAGATCGAAATATCACCCGAAGCGCTGGCTCAGCTCGGCGACGGGGAGATCGCCTATGTGAAGACGATCCGCTCCGAGGATGTCCACACGCTGTTTCCCCAGGTGCCGGAAATCCAGCCCGGGCTGAAGCTGTTCGCGCTGCACGCGGCGGACGGCACGCCGATCATGCTCACCGACAGTCGCGAGGCCGCCATCGCCAGCGCCGTGAGCCAGCAGCTCGAGACGGTGAGCGTACACTGACCAGGGGTCAGTAATCAGGAATCAGCAATCAGAGTGTTGCGGTCAGCGACGACGCCGTCGCTGGCCCTTCTGATTATTGATACCCGATACCTGACACTGGCAAGCGCCGCTATGCTGCGCTTGCCGACGGCATCGCCAGCACGGCGTACAGCGCCTCGGCGTCCTGCGAAGCGCGCAGCTTGTGAGCGACGGCGGTATCCCGCAGCAGCCGCGCCACCCGCGCCAACGCCTTCAAGTGATCGGCACCGGCGCCCTCCGGCGCCAGCAAGAGAAAAATGAGATCGACCGGCTGCCCGTCGAGCGCCTCAAAATCCACCGGCCGGTCGAGCCGCGCGAACAATCCGAACAGTCGGGTAAGATTGGGCATCTTGCCGTGGGGAATGGCGATGCCATTGCCGACCGCGGTCGAGCCGAGCTTCTCCCGCTGCATCAGGATTTCGAAGATCGCCCGCTCGTTCAGACCGGTGAGCACCGCCGCGCGCGCGGCAAGCTCCTGCAGGGCCTGCTTCTTGTTGTTGACCTTAAGCGCCGGGAGGATCGCGTTCGGGGCGACGAGATCGGTGAGCGGCATGAGTGGGAACCTGGGGAGCGAGGCCGTAGCCTGACGCTGGCTTTCCTATTTGAGCACGATCTTTGCCGAAAACCGGTACCTGTTTTTTGGGATCATGCTCAAGGGCGGCGGACCATAAGGAGCGTGAGCAACCGCGTCAATGGGCATCCGGCGGAACAGTTGCAGCCGGATCGATCCAGCCGAAGTGTCCGTCGGCGCGGCGATAGACGACATTGATGCCGCCATGTGCAGCGTGCCGGAAGACCAGCACTGGAGCGCCGGTCATGTCGAGTTCCATCACCGCATCGCTGACCGGCATTTGCTTCAACCTGGTGGTCGATTCGGCGATGATGACGGGCGTAAAGCCGTCCAGCTCGGCGTCGCTCTCGTGTTCCGGGGCGGCGATGACATAGCTGGCCGCATCGACCGCGCCTCGACCATCGAGACGTTCGGGGTGATGGTCCTTGAGCCGGCGATGATAGCGGCGCAGCCGCTTCTCCACCCGCAGCGCGGCCTGATCGGCGCTGGCATAAGCATCGGCCGCGTGGCCTTCGGCATGCAGCGTGACCTTCGAGTCGAGATGTATGGCGCATTCGGTGCGAAAGCCGAAGCCCTCCCGCGCGACGGTCACGTGCCCGGAATAGCCCCCGTCGAAATACTTATCCACGGCTTGGGCGATCCGCGCGTTGACGCGCCCTCGCAGCGCATCGCCGACATCGAGATTTTTTCCAGAAACGCGAAATGGCATGGCTGCCTCCTAGAGCACGATCGGGAAAAATGGGTACGGGATTTCGGACAAGATCATGCTCACGCAAAAAGCTCCTTCGGCCGCTCATCCGAGCTAGGTACTGGCAAGCGTGGAGTCAACGCGGCGCGGTGCCCGGCACCGCCCCGCCGCCGATGCTATCAGGTGATCGCGGCGCCTGCTTCTCCCGCCGTCGCTGCACCGAGGATGGAATGCGCATGGCCTCGCGATATTTCGCCACCGTCCGCCGCGCGATGTCGATGCCCGCCTCGCGCAGCTTGTCGACGATGGTATCGTCGGACAGCACGTCGCCGGCGCTCTCGGCGTCGATCAGTTGCCTGATGCGGTGGCGCACCGCTTCGGCCGAATGCGCCTCCCCGCCGTGGGCGGCGGCGATCGCCGAGGTGAAGAAATATTTGAGCTCGAAGATGCCGCGGTTGGTTGCCATGTACTTGTTGGCGGTCACCCGGGAAACCGTCGACTCGTGCATGCCGATGGCCTCGGCGACGGTCTTGAGGTTGAGCGGACGCAAGTGCTCGACGCCGTGGGCGAAGAAGCCGTCCTGCTGGCGCACGATTTCGTTCGCGACCTTGAGGATGGTGCGCGCGCGTTGGTCGAGTGCGCGCACCAGCCAAGTGGCGCTTTGCAGGCATTCGGCCAAGTAGGATTTCTCGCCGTCCTGCCGCGCCGTGGCCGAAACTTCGGCGTAATAGTTTTGATTGACCAGAACCTTCGGCAAGGTGTCGGAATTGAGCTCGACGATCCAGCCGCCGTCGGGACCGGGCCGCACGAAAACATCCGGCACGAGCGGCTGCACGATCGCCGACCCGAAGGCGAGACCGGGCTTTGGATTGAGGTGCCTGATTTCGGCGATCATGTCGGCGAGGTCGTCGTCGCCGACACCGCAGATTTTTTTCAGAGCGGCGAAATCGCGCTTCGCCAGGAGGTCGAGACGGCTGATCAACGCCTGCATCGCCGGATCGAAGCGGTCGAGTTCCTTGAGCTGAAGCGCCAGGCATTCGGCCAGATCGCGCGCGCAGACGCCGGGCGGATCCAGGCTCTGCAGAATGCCGAGCACGGCCTCGACTTCCTTGACGCTGGTGCCGAGCTTCTCGGCCGCCGCAGTCAAATCGCCGCTGAGATATCCGGCCTCATTGACCAGATCGATGAGATATTGCCCGATCATCCGCCGCACCGGGTCGGCAACGGCGAGCGTGAGCTGTTCGCGCAACCAGTCCGCCAGCGTGGTTTCGGCGGAAACGAAGGCTTCGAGATTGTAGTCGCCGTCGGCGCGGCCGCCGGGGCCGACGCCCGCCCATTCCGAGTATCCCGCCGGGCCTTCGGCCGCGCGGGGGCGAATCGGCTCGGCGTCATCGGGGAAGGCATCCTCAAGGCGGGTATCGAGCCGGTCTTCGATCGTGTCGCCGGCCGGCTCACTCTCGCCGGCATTCCATGTCTCCCCCTCCGTAGATGGGCTGTCCGCAGTTTGGGCGGTCTCGGGCTCGCCCGCCGGCTCGTCGTCCGCACTGCGGTCGAGCAACGGATTGCGTTCGAGTTCGGCTTCGACATAGGCGACCAGATCGAGATTGGACAGCTGCAGCAGCTTGATCGCCTGCAACAGCTGCGGCGTCATCACCAGGGCTTGGCTCTGGCGGATTTGAAGTCTTTGGGTGAGTGCCATTGACGGTCGGCCGAACTGGTCCGTTTCTTGCTTATAGGTGTTCTACAGCAAGTCGACCGGGGTGTCGTCAACCGATTTCGAACAGGCTTAAAGGTGGAATTCCTCGCCGAGGTATAGCCGCCGCACGTCAGGGTTGTTGACGATGTCGGCGGCACGGCCCTCCATCAGCACTTCCCCGGAATAAATGATGTAGGCGCGATCGGTCAGGCCGAGGGTTTCGCGCACATTGTGGTCGGTGATCAGCACGCCGATGCCGCGATTGGTGAGATGACGCACCAGCGCCTGGATGTCGCCGACAGCGATCGGGTCGATGCCGGCGAAGGGCTCGTCGAGCAGCATGTAATTCGGCCGTGTCGCCAGCGAGCGGGCGATTTCGACGCGCCGGCGTTCTCCGCCGGACAGCGCGATCGCCGGCGTTTTACGCAATCGCGCGATGTTGAACTCTTCAAGCAGCCCGTTGAGGTCGCGCTCGCGCCGCTTGGCGTCCGGCTCGACCACTTCGAGCACGGCGCGGATGTTCTGCTCGACGCTCAGCCCGCGGAAAATGGAGGCTTCCTGCGGCAAGTAGCCGATGCCCAGGCGGGCGCGCTGGTACATCGGCAGCGGCGTCACGTTGTAGCCGTCGAGTTCGATGCGTCCTTTATCGGCCTTGATGAGCCCCGTTATCATGTAGAAGACCGTCGTCTTGCCGGCGCCGTTGGGGCCGAGGAGGCCGACAGCCTCGCCCTTGCGCACGTAAAGACTGACACCCTTGATGACCTGACGCCCAACGAAGCTCTTCTCCACGCTGTGGACGGAAAGCACGTCCTTGCGGCCGGACGGCGCGGCGCCGTTGCCGTCGGCTCGGCCGCGCGGCCGGACCGGCGGCTGGGAAACGTCTTCCGCCAGCGGTTCGGGCTGCGGTCCGTTTTCTGGTTGCGGTCCGCGCTGCGGCTGCGGCGAACGCTTGCTGCGTGCTTTTCCTGCCGCCGCCGGCAGGCTCGCGATATCGACATAGGTGCCGTTGATCGCACCGCCGATGCTGGCGAGGTCGATAGCCTCATCTCCGGGGACAACCGGGCGGCGCGACACCGGACTACGGCGCCGGCGGAAGTATGAGAAAATATCCAACACTCGGTCTCGGAATCTTCGGCTCGATGCGGGGATGGTCCCGCTTTGCGGAGGACTTTAACCGATTTCCCGTGGCGATGCTGCCGGCCCCTTAGTTCGATCGGCTCGGCCCGATGGACAGGACGTTCGAGGACCCGCCGTCTGCATCCTTTTTCGGCAGAATGAGCGCGCGGACGCGATTCTGAGTGCTTGCGCCAGACTCGAAGTGGGCGTCTCCGGTCACGGTGTCGACGACGACACTGTCGCCGTGGAGGACGTTCTTACCTTGGCTGACAACCACGTTTCCGGTCAGCGTCATCGTCTTCTTCTTCGGGTCGTAGACGCCAAGGTCGCCGGTCGCAATTTGATCCCGGGTGGTGATGGTGACGCCGCCGCGCGCTTCTATCCGGCGGATGTCCTGTGCGCCTTGCGGAGCAAACGGCCCCTTCTGACCGCGCGCCCCCCCGGCAGCGCCCTCCCCTGACTGAGCGGCCGTCGCGACGGGCCGCGCCGCGCCGGAACCATGCTCGGCGCCGTAGAAGACCACGAGCGTTTGGCATTTTATCGTGGTGTCGCCCTGGACCACCTGCACATCGCCGGAGAAGGTCGCCATCTTATTCTTGTCGCGCACTTCGAGCGTCGCGGATTCAATCTGGATCGGCTGATCCTGGTTCTGGTCTTGAACGATACTCTGGCCCGGGGCCGCTGCAACGTTGTGCGGTCCTTGCGCCAGGGCGGACCCCGGCACCGCTAATGCCATAACCACAACCCAAAGCGTAAGCCGACGCGTCATCGATCGCTGACCTGCGTTGACTCCTGGTCCGGGTGCATCGTCACCGCGACACCGCCGCTGAAGCGGATCACGTCGCCACTGTCGGAGACTTCTATCCGCTTGGCGTTGACGATGCCGTTGGTGAGTTTCACCCAGACCGGCTTCTCCGAGACCACATGGCCCTTGTGCACGTCGACCACGGCCTCGCTCAGGCGCACCTCGTAGCCGGTCGAAGAGACGAGATGGACATTGTCGGTGAGGGTCAATAAATCGGCCTTCAGGTCGTAGATGCCCGAATTCGACGTGATGTTGACCCTGCTGTTGTCCTCCATCTCGATTTTGGCCTGAATCTGCTCAAGCTCCATCACATCGGGCTTGGTGATTTCCTGCGCCGCGGCCTTCGCGGTAAACTCGTAGGGACGGGAAGCGGCGGTGTAGCCGGTGAGACGCGGCTGCTCCATGGTGATCTTGGTGCCTTTGATGACCAGCTTGCCAAGCTCTCCCGGCAGCCGAAGGCCGCCGGTCGGCATATAATTGGCCACCACGACCACGAGCAGCACCGCCGCAATGCCGGCGGGCACGCTGATGCGAAGCCAACGCACGTGCCGGCTGTGCCGCACCGCGGCGCGAAAAGTCTGTTCGGCATCGCCGCGAGCCGTCGCCGAAAACCCGGCTGTTCTTGCGGTGTCGACAGGATAGACGGTGGCCAGTGGCTTTCCCCTCGGACCGTGCCCCGACGCAGGTTGCGGGTCGCTTATCTCGGTCCCGCTTGCGGACTGTCGCTTGCGAATGTGGCTTGGACCGGGCGGGGCGGCTCCCGGAAAGCACACATTCGGCGTTCCGATTCCCAAGCAATACTAGCAAATTTATGATTCCGGTGATGTTTTTTGATTGGAATTGCCGCGTGGGTTGGCCGCCGGACCGAAAAAAGCCCTGCAAATCCGCCGTTCTAGACAGTCCCGGGTCTAGGAATGGGCGAAAATATCCTCGGCGGCGAAGCCCGCGAGATCGAGCCGAACCCGGTGCGGCAGGAAACGAAAACACGCCGCGGCCAACTCCTCGCGGCCCTCCCGCATCAGCATGGCGTCCAGCCGCTCTTTGAGCGCGTGCAGATAGAGCACGTCGGCGGCAGCGTAGGAAATCTGTGCGTCGGTGAGTTCCGCCGCGCCCCAGTCCGATAATTGCTGCTGTTTCGACAGGTCGTGCCCCAGAACTTCGCGCACCAGGTCCTTGAGGCCGTGCTTGTCGGTGTAGGTGCGCGCAAGCCGCGAGGCGATCTTGGTGCAATAGACCGGCTCCGGCATTACGCCAAAGGCATTGCAAAGCATGGCAAGGTCGAACCGCGCAAAGTGAAAAATCTTGAGCAGTCCTGGGTCGGCCAAGAGCCGCTTGAGATTGGGCGCGTCGGTGGCGTGCGCTGGGATTTGCACCACGTCCGCAGAGCCGTCGCCGGGCGAAAGCTGAACCAGGCATAGCCGGTCGCGGCCGAGGGCAAGCCCCATGGTTTCGGTGTCGATCGCCACCGCGCCGGTGTAGCGCGAAAGGTCCGGCAGATCGCCGCGATGCAGGCGGATGGTCATGCGGTGATGCGCTACGGTAGGGCCCAGTGTGGCGCCTCGGAGAGATTTCGGATCGTTGGCGCAAGTCCTTGAATCAAGTCCTTGAATATCGCAACCGAAATGGCACGTCAAAACGGCTCCGCCAAGCGTGCCCGTCAGGACTGTCACGACGGCTAGGCCCTGCCGAAGTGACAGCGAGGCGAAGGTTCGGCTAACATCGCGGCAGCCTTGGGAAAAAGGGCGAGGGAGGAAGGACGATCAGCGCGCAGCCCGCATCCGCGTTCGCAACGCTGCCGTTGCCGCCACCCGCGCGCCGGCAAGTCCTTTCTGCGTTCTGGCGCGGGCGCTCGGTCCGCGTCCAGCTCCTGCTGGTGTTTGCGCTGATCGATCTGATCGCCGTGTTTGTCGCCGGCGGTGTCGCGATCTTGCGGGCCCGCACGCAGACGCGCGTCGAAATGGCTGCCTCGATGCGGTTGGCGGAACTCCTGGTCGGCGACGCCGTCAGTCTCGTGCATCAGCAGCTTCCAGCCGAGCAATTTCTGGCCGCCTTGCCGGCGCAGTTACGGTCGATGCGCCATGTGCGGATCGCGGTGAAGGATGCGGCGGACGCTGCTATTGCCGCCGCGCCGCTGCCGGCAAGGACCGACGGTCGACGCGCCGACGAACACGCGCCGGCGCCGGCTTGGTTCGCAGCTTTGATCGACCCGCCGATCGAGACGCTCGACGTGCCGGTGGTCGTCGGCGGCCGCCGCGTCGGTGAGGTCGAAATCATCGGCGAGCCCGCCGACGAGATCGCCGAGATCTGGGACAACGCGGTCGCGATGGGGATCGTAGCCGTCGCGCTCAATATCGCCATGATCGGCTTGCTTTATTTTCTGTTCGGCCGTGTGCTCGATCCGCTCACCGTGCTCGCCGCCGGCCTCTCCGACCTCGAGCACCAGACCTATAACGTGCGCCTGCCGCAGCCGCATGCCCGCGAGTTGGCCGCCATCGCCGATCACTTCAATGCGCTCGCTCTCGCGCTCGAGACGGTGCGCGCAGAAAACCTGCGGCTCAACCGCCGGCTGATCACGGCGCAGGACGACGAGCGCCGGCGCACCGCGCTCGAACTGCATGATGAGGTAGGTCCTTGTCTGTTCGGGCTGAAAGCCAATGCATCGTCGATTGCGAGCGCAACCGGCGACCTGCCCCAGCAAACCGGGGAAACCGTCTCCGCGCGCTTGCGCGACATCCTGGCCATCGTCGAGCATTTGCAGACAATCAATCGCAGCATGCTCGACCGCCTGCGGCCGATGGCGCTCGGTCACGTCCCGCTCGAAGAGATGCTGGGCCAGCTCCTGCGCGAGCGCGCCCGCCAGCATCCGCAGATTTCGTTCTCGTTCACGACTGGCAAACTTCAGCGCAGCTACGGCGATTCGATCGACCTCACCGTCTATCGCTGCATCCAGGAAAGCCTGACCAACGCCATCCGCCATGCGCAGCCCAAGCACGTCGGCGTCGATCTCCGCCATGTCGACGCCGAGCCCCGGCTCGCACTGACGGTGCGCGACGACGGCTGCGGAATGAATCCCGGCAAGCCGGCGGGCTTCGGCATTCGCGGCATGCAGGAACGCGTCGAAGGCCTTGGCGGCCGATATAGCGTCGAAAGCGAAACAGGCCGCGGCACCTGCGTGCATATCAGCATTCCGCTGGTCGAGCCGCTGAATACCGCGGCGGACCACGGCGGCAGCGGTGAGAAGGCATGACCAGCGTCCTCATCATCGACGACCATCCGATCGTGCTGCAGGGCTGCCGGCGTATGCTCGAGGATGCGGGCGTTACAGTCGTGCTCGAGGCGCGCGATGTTGTCTCGGGGTACCGGCTCTACCGCCGTCATCGTCCCGACATGGTGATCATCGACCTCGCCATGCAGGGCAGCGGGCTCGGCGGCCTGCCGCTGATTCGTCGCATCAGCGCCCACGATCGGCGCGTGCGCATTCTCGTCTTCAGCATGCACAGCGACCCCATCATCGTCGCCCGCGCGCTCGAGGCCGGCGCCACCGGCTATGTGCTCAAGGACACCTCGTCCGCGGACTTGCTGCAAGCCTTCGAAAAGGTCCGCGCCGGCCAGCCCTATTTGAACAACGACCTCGCCATGCAGGTCGCCTTGGTGCACACGCCGGCGCGCCAGAATCCGCTCGCCGAACTGACGCCACGGGAGCTGCAGACGCTGGCGCTTTTGGCCGAGGGCAAGCCCTATGGCCGCATCGCCGAGGAAATCAACGTCAGCTACAAGACCGTGGTCAACGTCAGCTCCCAGCTCAAGCAGAAGCTCGATGCCCGCAATCTGCCGGAGCTGATCCGCACCGCCGTGCAGTTACTGTCGGCGACCTCCTAATCGGCGCTGCCTGCCGGGCGGCATAAAGATTTTCGGCCGGCGCCGATTGCCAAAACTTCCCGGTCCGATTTGGAACTACTTTCCCTGACGCGGGCACGCGGATGATGACAGAGTCTCCCGAGATTGGGGGACGTATCGCCCATGCGGAGGGCTGTAAGCGCTGGTGGCGTAAGCGCGGCGGCGGTTCGGACGGTCTATCGCGCCCTACTCGGGGCAGGCTGTTTTGCCACCGTGATGGCGCCCGGCATCGTCGCCGCGCAGCAGACTGCGAGCCCGACCGCGGATTCGGGCGCGGCCACCCTACCCGAGATCCGCGTCATCGGTACCACGCCGCTGCCGCCCCCTCGCCCGGCGGCGCGGCCAGCGGCCTCGGCCGCTACGCCCGCGGCAACCGTCACGACGCCCGCCGAGCCCGGCGCGATCGACCGCGACAAGGTCCCGTCTAATATCCAGACGCTTTCCGCGGCGGATTTTGACCCCGCGACGACGCCGAGCCTGCTCGACGCCTTGGCGCGGGGACTGCCCGGCGTGGCGCTGAGCGACCAGACCGGAAATCAATTCCAGCTCGACCTCAATTACCGCGGCTTCATTGCTTCCCCTGTGATCGGCACGCCGCAGGGGCTCGCCGTTTATCAGAACGGGGTGCGTATCAACGAAGTATTCGGCGACACCGTCAATTGGGACTTCATCCCGCAAAATGCCATCAGCCGGATGACGCTCGTTCCCGGCAATCCGATCTATGGGCTCAATGCAATCGGCGGCGCGCTGTCGTTCGAGATGAAGAACGGATTCACCTATCACGGCGTCGAGGGCGACGTGAGCGGCGGTTCATACGGGCGCATCGGCAGCTCGGTGCAGGCTGGCGGCCAGTCCGGCAATCTGTCCGGCTACATCGCAGCCGACGCCATCGACGACGCCGGTTGGCGCACGGATTCGCCCTCGCAGCTGCGGCGGGTCTATGCCGATCTCGGCGCCCGCGGCGACCAGACCGAGTACCACGTCACTTTTACCGGCGCGTCGAATAATTTCGGCGCGGCGGCCGCGACGCCGGTGCAGATGCTCGAGCAGAATTGGTCGAGCGTCTACACGCTCCCGCAAACGACGCAAAATCAACTCGCCTTCCTGACCGCAAGCGCGAGCTGGAAGCCAAGCGATACGCTGACCTACCAAGCCAACGTCTATTATCGCGATTTCCGGCAAAGCCACGTCGACGGCAACGGCACCGACGCGCAGAACAGCGGCTGTCCCGACCCGACCGTCCTGTGCTTTCCCAATCTCAACGGCACTTTGTCCAATCTCATCACGACGACCGGACAGACGGTCCCGGCCGCCGGCCCGCTCGGCACCAGCGTTTTAGGCGAAATCGACCGCACCTGGACCACGACCAACAGCTTCGGCGGAACCGCGCAGGCCGCCTCCTCCGAAAAGGTGTTCGGTCATGACAACAATTTCGTGGTGGGAATGAGCATCGACCGTGGGCTGGTGCAATTCTCGACCACGAGCGAGTTGGGCACCGTCAATCCCAATCAGTTTCCCTTCGTCCAGGGTTCGGGGCTCTTCATCGACCAGCCTTCCGGCGACGTGGCGCCGGTCGGACTGGGCGCCACGACGCTCTACACCGGCCTCTACACCACCGATACGTTCGACGTGACGCCGCGGCTGTCGGTGACCGCCGGCGGTCGTTTCAACTTCGCCCAGATCATCCTGCAGGACGAGTTGGGCAACGACCCCTTGCTCAACGGCAATCACGAGTACAGCCGCTTCAATCCGACCGTCGGCGCCACCTACAAGCTGACGCCCAATGTCACGCTCTACGGCAGTTATTCGGAGGCAAACCGCGCGCCGACGCCGCTGGAGCTTGGCTGTTCCGACCCGCTGCGGCCTTGCCTGATCGACAATGCGCTCGTCGGCGATCCGAACCTGCAACAGGTCGTGTCGCACACCTTCGAGGCCGGCTTGCGCGGCCGTTTCGATCCGGGAAAGGGTCAGCTGACCTGGACCGTCGGCGCCTACCACACGCTCAATACCAACGATATCATCAATGTCGCCAGTCCCATCCCCGGCCATGAATATTTTCAGAACGGCGGCGACACGTTGCGCCAGGGGATCGAAGCCAACGCCACGTATAAATGGGACCGCTGGAACGTCTATGCCAATTACACCTATGTCGACGCCACCTTCCTCAACGCCTTGACCTTGTCTTCGCCGTTCAATCCCTATGCCGACGCCAACGGCAATATCTTTGTCGTTCCCGGCGATCACCTGACCGGGATTCCGGACTTCCGCTTCAAGCTCGGCGCCGAGTATCGCATCACCGATCCATGGAAGCTCGGCGCCGACCTCAACGTCGTCGGCAGTCAATATCTGGTCGGCGATGAATCAAATCAGAATCCGAGAATTCCGGCCTATTGGGTGGTGAACCTGCATTCGTCCTATCAAATATCGAAGAACTTCGAGGTGTTCGGTCTGGTGAAAAACCTCTTCAACCAGCGTTACTACGTGTACGGCACCTTCTTCGATACCGCCTCGTTTCCCTATTTGAACCTGACCGACCCGCGCACCTTCGTGCCCGGTATGCCATTCGCCGCCTATGTTGGAGCGCGGGCGACGTTCTAGCGTCGCGATGATTCAACGGATGCGGATGTTTTAGAGGACAAGCCGGAAAGCTCCAGGCTCAGCGTCTTGAGACGCTGCCGCGCGGCGGGATCATAAGCCTGGGCATCCGCCCGCGCCTCGCGCTGTCCGTTGAAAAAAAGCCCGCTTCTGCCGTCCAGGGCGGCGGAGGTCGCCAGATTGAGGATGGCGTCGGCACCTTGCTCGACGCTGCTCATCGGCGCGACGCCGGATTGGCGCACCATGGTCGTGTTCATGTAGGTCGCAGGATGCAAGGAATTGACCGTGACGCCGGTACCGTCGAGCTCATGGGCGAGATCGATCGTAAACATGATCTGGGCAAGCTTGCTCTGGCAATAAGCGCGCGAGCCGGTGTAGCCGTGCGTCAGCATCACGTCGGCAAAGTCGATCGCTTGTTGTCCGAGCGAGGAGACGTTGACGATGCGCGCGGGCGTGCTTTTGCCGACGAGCGGCAAAAGCAGATGCGTGAGCAGGAAGCCGGCGAGGTAGTTCACAGCGAAGCGCAGTTCGTAGCCGTCGGCGCTGGTCTGCCGCGTCCCCTGCGGCCCTCCGCTGCCGATGCCGGCATTGTTGATGAGAAGATCGAGCCGCTGTGTCGCTTGTTGCACGGCGCCAGCCAGCCGCCGTACCTCGGCCAGAGCGGAAAGGTCCGCGGCCAAAAAGTCCGCGGCGCCGCCGGCGTCTTTGATCTCGGCGACGACGCGCTCGCCCCTCCCGCGATCACGGCCGTGCACGAGAACCCGCCAGCCGTCTTCGCCAAGCCGTTTCGCCACCACGCGCCCAACGCCGTCGGTCGAGCCGGTGACCAGCGCTGTTTTTCCGTTCGGTTTTGCCATGACCGCATCTTCCTTATGCGCGGCGGCCTGGACCGCGTCCCAGTTTTAAAACCGGCGCCCCGGGTCGACACAACGGAACCGCACGTTGCTGAGGTGCGGGTCGCTGACCGCAACCAGGATTCGCGTTTGCCGGTTCAGACCGGAACAAAAATCCTGCGCCACGCGGATGGCATAGGCGCGTTCCGCGGCGGCGTCGCCGAAGCCGGTCAGTTCGGTATTGTAGAATTGATAAGTATCCGGGCCGATTTGGAACACGCCGCTGGACGAGCCGAAACCCGCCACCACAAACGCCGCCAAAATCCCAGCGATTGTCAGACGATGCATCGGCCTTTCCTCCGCGGGATGAGCTTAGTCGAAAGGCTCCCGATGCTCCATCCCCAGATGTCATGCACGCCGCTCGAACCGGCGTCGTCGGACGGCCACCTCCTTGCGCAGGAGATAGCAGTCTGGAAGTTTGTTCCGTCGACTGATTGGCGGAGCATGATCTTTTCGGAAAACCCGCCTCCACTTTTCCGGATCATGCTCTAGAATGGTCCATAAAGAGACGGGCCTAGACCAGGAAACGGAACCAGTGCCGTGAATAAATCCCTTCGGCTGTTGCTGATCGCAAGTGCGATGATGATTGCGGATGGCGCGAGTGCGGCGCAAGTCGCCACACAAGTCGCGGCGATCGACCAGTGCCAATTATACGGCTTTGCGCGCGGCAGTCGGGATTATGCCGAGTGCCGCATGGATGTCAGACGATACTGGACAACAGGTCCCTGCGGCACCGCCCGCCTCGTCGCGATGCATCGCGGCTATTGTCACTTGAATCCGCCGCCCTTTATCTAGTCGGCCGCCTGGAGACAATAAAATCGCGTGGTGGTGCCCAGGAGAGGATTGTCCCATGCGGCACAATAGCTCAACGAAATCAGTGGCTTAGCGAGCGGCTAGATGTGTCATGTGTACCACCGTTGTGGTCCTTTTGTCGAGCGACCTCACCTGGGAATCGAACCGCCGCCAGAAGTTGGACTCGAAAAGCCGGCGCCGCTTGACCCAATGCAGAAGTCGCGCGTTCTGCCAAAAGATGATGTGGGTGCTTGGTCAGGCTGTCCGTTTGGTCTCCGCAATGATCTCAAGCGGCAGAACGTCGACGGCGCCCCCGGCGACAAGTTTGGTTTTCTCCGTGTAACGAGAGAAAAAAGCCCGTGCCTGAAGCGCTTTGATGGCTTGATCATCCATGGCGGTTGCGAGGTGATAGTAATCCGAGCCGCTCTTCATACAACGATACGAGATTTTTCCCTGTCAGCCACCCGTTTTTACTGTGACGCACAACGCAGTCGGCGGTGTGGTAAACTGTAGCGTTCGCTTGAGGCGAACTCTGAGACGGCAGGATTTCATCACGCTCGCGGGAAGCGCGGCGGTTGCTCGTCCGTGCTGGGTACCGCGCTGCACCACCTGGAAGGAGCAGATCATGACTGCGTTTAATGCCGTGCGTTTTAAGGTAAAAGTTGGGCGCGAACAGCAATTCCTCGACGCCCACAACAAGGCTTCGACCGCCTGGCCCGGGCTTGAGCGCGCCAACATCATCAAGACCGGCGAGCATACCTTCTGCATCATCGCCGAATGGACCAACATGGATGCGATTGCCAACGCACGCCCTAGCATGATCGCGACGCTCGGGTCGTTCCGCGACATCCTTGAAGACCTTGGCGGCGGGCTCGGCGTCACCGACCCGGTCTCCGGCCCGGTGGTGAAGGAGCTAAAATAAGAAGGCCGCAAGCGGCGTTGTCGAAGTGATCGAAATAGGCCGAGCGACTTCCGCTTTCGAGGTATGAACGGACTATTGTTTGCTCACGCACTTGATCGGCGAGAGGGACTCGACGGGTTTGCATGGTAGCTCGGCAGATCGGTGAAATTGGCCCTGGGCATCATTTCCGCCGGACTGCCGCCGCAAAGGCGTCTTTCTGTTTGTAACGCTGCAGTGCATGAGTCTGCTGCTGGCCCTTCGCGACAGATGCCCATGCCCTGACTTTGCGTCCGCTTTCGGGGTGTAGCGGAAATGGCTGGATTGGGTGCTGGTTCTACCCGGTCGCGAATGACCCGGAACGGCGCTTGGCTCCAAAACTTCGTTGCGGTGCAGTACGGGCATCTACGTCATAAATTGACGCAAACCGTCGAGGCTATACGTCCCGTCGGCGGCATTTTACCAGTACACCGGCGGGTTGGGATTGATTGGCATGCAACGCGTGCGAAGCTCGATCATCGCCGGGTTCTGCCGTACGTCCACTGGGCCGGACGGGACGAGGCGTTCGATATCGTCGGCCAATTGGCGCTGGCGGGCGAGGCAGGCGCTATCATGCGCCGACGGGTGCACTGAGCCGCGCCGTATGGCGTTGATCGCGTCGTCGAAGACTGCCTTGAACCCGGGCGGCATGGAGGCCGTTGGCGGGTCGCCGATGCTGGCGCTGTTGCTTGCCACCGATCGATGCGCGGGATGATACGGCACCTTGTGGGACGCGGCCTGCGCGCCAAGCGTGCTCACGACCAATGTCGCGGTTATGATGACGATGCGCCTCATGGGCTCCTCCATTGCGCGCCGGGTGTCGCCTCGCTTTGCGCTTACGCACGCGGCGTACATTCCGTTATTGATCCACGGTCTCGTCCATCTGAAAGAGGTTTTGGTCCATCTACCGGATGGCTTGGTCCGACTCTTCGATGGCCGCCTGTGACTGACTGTTATCGATCGGCGTTCGCCCTTGTCGCTTCACATGTCGGCAATCGTTCACATGCCGGCATTGATATCCGTCTGCAGCGCCGCGGCGTTCGCCGCATCGTTTTGTTGTTCGGCCGCGGCAACGCTGGCGTCCAAGTCTTGGAGGGACTGGTCCTCCTGCTGGATGGCTTGGTCCGACGCGTCGATGGCCGCCTGCGACTGACTGTTGTCGACGTCGACCGTGGGCGAGGACGGCGAGAAGTCGTACGAACCCGAGGATTCGTACGAACCAGAGGATCTGTGAGACGCCGATTCCCTCATGGCGTTTTGGACGATCTGGGCGTACTGCGGCGGCAACGGACCGCCGAGCATGCCCTGGATGAATTGCCCGATATCAAAGGGCATCGGACCGGGCACGTAAGCGTATGGCCGCCGTACCGCCGCACGCGCAGCCACGCGGGGCTGGGTAACGTGGACGGGTTTCGTAGCAGTATGAACCTGGGTGTTGGCAGCCATCGCGGCGTTTCCAGTCAACGCAAGCGATACAATCAGAAGTCCTGCGGTCATCAATGATTTCATGGCACACTCCTTGTCCTTGACCTGTGGCGGAAAAGAATTCGGAACGTAAGGACAAGGCTAGGCGCGGTTGGCTGTACAGCCGATGTCCGTCACATTAATTCGCGTCCACGTGAGGTGACGAGTTGCCGCAGGTCAGCGCGACTTCGCTGCAGTGCACTTGTCGCCTAATGGCCCAGGATCGCGGTAGGGACGCGAGTTACCTCGCGCCCCCCGCACAGAGCCGTACGGGCCCAATTCGGGCATACGGCTTATATGGGGCTTTTCTTGTCAACCGAGTTTCAGCGCAGCACGACCTTCTCTTCCTTTCTTCGCTTTCTCGGTTCCTATTTTGCGTTCGACCCCTGCCGGGAGCATTTTTTCGTCCCGACCACACATGTC
>JBEKWO010000021.1:0-50356 GCA_049512975.1 Xanthobacteraceae bacterium
GCGCACGCAGATCCTCCGAATACGGTTTCGCCATCCATGCTGGCCTCCATTCCAGCACGAACCTTGAATCCGATTCGTTCCCGCAGGGGAATCCCGCGATTCAGTCTTTTCGGAAATTGCTCTAGTAGCGGAGGAAAGGGGCCGGCGAGGCCGGAGGTTAAAGAGTTCGTGATTCCGATTCCTAAGTTAGCGCTGCCCACTGACAAAGCCGAACTTGGGTGCGTTATTGTTCCAACTCCGGTGGGTGTAAGTGTGCCATGGCCCCCAAACAAACTAGGAGGGGGTGACGGCGTTGGGCGCGGTACAAGTTTAATCGCTTCGACCTCGAGCGTGATTTTGGTGGAGAATGACAGACGCTGGTTTTGTTTGTTTAGGAACGTAGGGTTGCCGATCCGAATTTTCTCAACAGATGCGTTGAGACCGTCCTCCGGTCCCCTTCTAATCACTTCAGAGAAGTCGGACCATATTTTGTCCCAAAGATCGACTTTATAGTACAGAGTCTGTTTGTTTTCCTTCTCAAAAAATAAGCTTTGCGCTCGTGGGACGACAGCCTTAATGACGTCTTGCGTAACTTGAGATGCAACCGCATTCAGCGCTGTGCGCAACTCGTCTAACTCCCGCACAACGCTGACATTGGCACGGCCTTCAAATCGCTCTCGCACAGCATCTTGCAACAGTCCGTCGTTAGAGAGCAAAATTATTCTTGCGACACTGTTGGACTTGGGCAACTCCGCGACCAATTGGGTGAATGCCTCGAGCACAAGTGCATCCCGGAAGCCCTTCTCTTTTTCACCCGGATCGAATGGAGGGCGGCGAGATACTGCGGCTTCGATTACCCGGTTCCAATCGACCTGCGCGGTGTCAATCGCCAGTTCCCTTATCCCGTGCGCCGCAACCTGGCGCGCTATGGCGTCTCTTACTCGATCGGCAAGTACCTGTTCATTTATATTCAGGGCATGTCCAAGGAGTGTTTCGAGTTTTAGCAAGTTAGGAAGGAGCTTTTTGGCTCGCTCAAGCATTTGGTAGTTGCGCTCGGCCTTCACGACGGGCGGAAGGTACCAAGCTACATCCAATCCAAGCGTTTTTGATCCAGTCAGGATAAAATCGCTTATCTCGAAACTGAGGAGTTTATCAGCTGCTTCTGTGAAGAGGCAGTTAGTATCGAGCACCACATGGAATTGCGGTGGCTTTGTCGTATTGGTCATAACTCAATGCGGAGCACTACTCATTCACTGCTGTGAGGCAGGCCGGCTCCGTTCCTGTTTTGACTGAAACGTCTCCATTTACATCGATCACGAGCACCCCGTCGTTGACCCGCACGTATCGCACTTCATGCAGGTGCCGTTGCGAACGAGGGTGAAGTTGCCGCACTCGCCGCAGGCTTCGCCTTCGTAACCCTTGGCGCGGGCTTCGGCGCGTTTTTCCGCCGCGGCGTGCTTGGCGTGGGCGCGGGCGTCGGTCCAGTTCATCTGCTCGAGCGCTTGCGCCGGCGAGAGTTTCTGCTCGGGCTCGCTTTTCAGCGCGGCGCTGCCGGCAACTTCGCCGCGCGGAGCGGTGGAGGTCAGTGCGGTGACGTTAGACGCGGCCCGGCCGGTTTCACCAACCGATCCGCCCGCTGCAGGGGAGGGTGAAGATTCGGCGATGCGATCGACACCGCCTTGCATCACCTTGAGGCGGTCGGTGCGCGAGCGCGTCAGGCCCTTCGACACGTAGCGCCCGTCGGGCGCCGGCTTGCCTTCGGCGACGCCCTTGCCGAGCGCATCGAAACCTTCGCCCGACGGATCGACATGGGCGAGGTCGAAGCGCTCCATGTAGGACACCGCCAGCTCGCGGAACACGTAGTCGAGGATCGAGGTGGCGTATTTGATCGAGTCGTTGCCCTGTACCGGGCCGGCCGGCTCGAAGCGGGTGAAGGTGAAGGCGTCGACATATTCGTCGAGCGGCACGCCGTATTGCAGGCCGAGCGACACCGCGATGGCGAAGTTGTTGAGGAGCGAGCGCAGCGCCGCGCCTTCCTTGTGCATGTCGATGAAGATCTCGCCGAGCCTGCCGTCGTCGTAT
Organism: Xanthobacteraceae bacterium; assembly: GCA_049512975.1. Lineage (GTDB taxonomy): Bacteria > Pseudomonadota > Alphaproteobacteria > Rhizobiales > Xanthobacteraceae > BOG-931. The sequence goes on from JBEKWO010000021.1 coordinate 2,062, forward strand.
TCGCCGGTGCGCAGATAGACCTTGTGGCCGCCGACCACGGCCTTCTGCGTGTAGCCCTTGCGCCGGTCGGGCATGCGCTCGCGCTCGCGCATGATGACGATGCGCTCGACGACTTTCTCGACCACTTTTTCCGCCAAACCGGCGGCGCGTGCGGCGGCCGGCTTCTCGAGGAAGGCCTCGATGACGTCGTCCTCTTCTTCCTCGTCGGCGATAAGCTGGCTTTGCAGCGGCTGCGACAGTTTCGAGCCGTCGCGGTAGAGCGCGTTCGCCTTCAGGCCGAGCTTCCAGGACAGGATATAGGCGGCCTTGCAGTCGGCGACCGTCGCCTCGTTCGGCATGTTGATGGTTTTGGAGATGGCGCCGGAAATAAACGGCTGCGCCGCCGCCAGCATGCGGATATGGCTCTCGACCGAGAGGTAGCGCTTGCCGGTGCGGCCGCACGGATTGGCGCAGTCGAACACGGCATAATGCTCGGGCTTTAGATGCGGCGCACCTTCGACCGTCATGGCGCCGCAGACGTGGATATTGGCCGCCTCGATCTCGCGCTTGGTGAAGCCGAGATGGGAAAGGAGATCGAAGCTCGGCGCCGCGAGATCGGCCGCCTCGACCTTGAGCGCGTCGCGCAGGAAATCGGCGCCCAGCGTCCACTTGTTGAAGGCGAATTTGATGTCGAAAGCGGTGGGCAGCGCCTTTTCCACCTTCTCGATCGCCTCGGGCGTGAAGCCTTTGGCCTTGAGCGTCGTGGGATTGATCGCGGGCGCGTTGCCGAGCGTGCCGTGGCCGACGGCATAGGCAACGATCTCGGCGATCTCGTTCTCGGCATAGCCGAGCACGCGCAAGGCTTCCGGCACCGCGCGGTTGATGATTTTGAAGTAGCCGCCGCCGGCGAGTTTTTTGAACTTCACCAGCGCGAAGTCGGGCTCGATGCCGGTGGTGTCGCAATCCATGACGAGCCCGATCGTGCCGGTCGGCGCCACGACGCTCGCCTGCGCATTGCGGTAGCCGTGCGCCTCGCCGAGTTCGAGCGCGCGATCCCAGGCGCGCTTGGCGTGCTCGGACATCCGCGCATCCGGGCAGGCCTGGTGATCGAGCGGCACCGGCGGGGTCGCGACCTTCTCGTAGCCGCTGCGCTCGCCATAGGCGGCGCGGCGATGGTTGCGCATCACCCGCAGCATGGCGTCGCGGTTTTCGGCAAAGCGCGGGAACGGGCCGAGCTCGGCGGCCATTTCCGCCGAGGTGGCGTAGGACACGCCGGTCATGATCGCCGACAGGGCGGCGCAGATGGCGCGGCCGGCGTCGGAATCGTAGGGAATGCCCGACGACATCAAGAGCCCGCCGACATTGGCGTAGCCGAGGCCGAGCGTGCGGAAGTCATAGGAGCGCTGGGCGATTTCCTTCGAGGGGAACTGCGCCATCAGCACCGAGATTTCCAGCACGATGGTCCACAGCCGCACCGCATGCTCGTAGCCTTCCACGTCATAGAGCTGCCGCTCGAGCCGCGCGCCGGTCGCGGCTGCGGGCGGGGCAGGGGTGTGGAACGACAACAGATTGAGCGAAGCGAGATTGCACGCCGTATCGTCGAGGAACATGTATTCCGAGCACGGATTGGAGGCGATGATCGGCCCCGACGCCGGGCAGGTGTGCCAGTCGTTGATGGTGGTGTGGAATTGCAGGCCGGGATCGGCGCTGGCCCAGGCGGCGTAGCCGATCTTCTCCCACAGCTCGCACGCCTTCGTCGTCTTGGCGATCTTCCCCGGCTTGGTGCGCCAGAACAGATCCCAGTCGCGATCGGCCTCGACGGCTTTGAGGAACTCGTCGGTCACGCGCACGGTGTTGTTGGAATTCTGGCCCGAGACCGTGAGGTAGGCGTCCGAATCCCAGTCGGTGTCATAGACCGGAAATTCGATGTCCTTGTAGCCTTGCTTGGCGAACTGGATGACGCGGCGGATGTAGTTGTCCGGCACGTGGTTCTTGCGCGCCGCCTTGATCTCGCGGCGGAGCACCGGGTTTTTCTCCGGATCGAAGCAATCGTCGCCCGACCCTTCGCAGTTCACGCACGCCTTGAACACCGCGCGCAGGTGCCGCTGATTGATTTTCGAGCCGGTGACGAGGTTGGCGACCTTCTGCTCCTCGATCACCTTCCAGTCGACGAAATTCTCGACGTCGGGATGGTCGGCGTCGAGAATGACCATCTTCGCCGCGCGGCGCGTGGTGCCGCCCGACTTGATCGCGCCCGCGGCGCGGTCGCCGATCTTGAGAAAGCTCATCAGGCCCGATGACTTGCCGCCGCCCGACAGCCTTTCGCCCTCGCCGCGCAGTTTGGAGAAATTCGAGCCGGTGCCGGAGCCGTATTTGAACAGCCGCGCCTCGCGCACCCACAGATCCATGATCCCGCCCTCGTTGACGAGATCGTCGGAGATCGACTGGATGAAGCAGGCGTGCGGCTGCGGGTGCTCGTAAGCCGTGGCGGATTGCACCAGCTTGCCGGTTTTGAAATCGACGTAGAAATGGCCCTGGCTCGGGCCTTCGATGCCGTAGGCCCAATGCAGCCCGGTGTTGAACCATTGCGGCGAGTTCGGCGCCACCATCTGCATCGCCAGCATGTAGCGGTGCTCGTCGAAGAAGGCCTGCGCGTCGCTTTCGGAGCTGAAGTAGCCGCCCTTCCAGCCCCAATAGGTCCAGGTGCCGGCGAGCCGGTCAAAAACCTGCTTGCACGAGGTTTCGCCGACGTGACGCTCTTTCTCGGCAAGCTCTTTAAGAGCGTCCTCGTCGGCAACACTGCGCCACAGCCAGGAGGGAACGCTCTCCTCCTCGACTTTCTTGAGGTGCGCCGGCACGCCGGCCTTGCGGAAATATTTTTGCGCCAGCACGTCGGAGGCGACTTGCGACCACTGCTCCGGCACCTCGACGTCGTCGGCATGGAACACGACGGAGCCGTCTGGATTGCGGATCTCGCTGGTGGTGAGCCGGAAGACGATATCCGCGTATGGCGATTGTCCCTCTTTGGTGTAGCGCCGCTCGACCCGCATTTTCTGCCCCTTTCAGTCGTTTCTCTCTTGTCGGCGGTCCTGCGGATAACCCGCTTTGAATATAAGCCACCGACAGCTTCCCCGCGACGCGGTGAAGCGAACTCGCCCGCGTACGGCCTCAGCCCTGCTCTGTTTCAGCCTCCGGACCGGCGTATGAGCCGGCCCTTATTCGGCACGTCCGGGCATCCCGTAGGGACAAGGAGACCCAATGCCTCGCGCCGTGGGCGGCACGGGGCAGTCCCGCAAACCCCTTTTCGGAGAGTCCGGCGGACTTCTCTACCCGCGCGCCGAACTCGATCAGGCTAGGCCAAGGTCGTCGCGCCCGTCAAGACTTAGTACGAAATTCTGAATCAACCACTAAATGTGGGGATTGTGGGGACGACTCAAAAGGGGAATGCGCAAGTATCGGAGATTCGTGGGGAATCCGAAAGAGTGCAGCGCACGCTCGCTTTCTTTTTCGTTGGATTACGGAGGCGCCAAAGGAACTTTCCCGAAGATTGTGAGGGCGGTTTCGACCCGAACCATTCGCCGGTGACGGCGTTCGCCCGACAACGGCTTCACAGTTCTGTCACGCAATGACGTGGGTTTTGCGCTGATTCTGAGTGAAACGGCGTGAAAAATCGGCCCTTTTGCCGGACCGGTCCCGCAGCGCTCACTCAACGCATTGAATGACCGAAGGAATTTGCCACCGGCCGCGCGTTATCGGCGATTCTATCCCGAGTCGCGTCCGCTCCGGTTGCAAAAGCGCACTTTCGTGATGCACGGGCGCAAAAGGTCGCATTCGAAGCAAGCCATTAACCTCAAAGGCAAATCCCTGTCTTCCAGGGCATGTGCTTCCTTGGGGCAGGACGGAAACGTTGATAAGGTTGGTTAATGGTGCGGGGTCTGGTGCAGCGTTTAGTTCGCGCAGGGCGCATCGTTGCGTGTTCGGCCCTATTGGTCGCCTGCGCCCAAGCCATTCACAACGAGCCGATCAATCAGCCCCTCGTCGGCAGCGCCAGGCAGGTCGGCGCCGAACTCGGCCGCGACGTCCAAACCTATTACGATGACACAGTCATTGCGCTGTCGTTCTCCGGCGGCGGCACGCGCGCGGCGGCTTTCGCCTACGGCGTGCTGACCGGATTCGACGAAACGACGGTGCCGAATCGCTCGGCGTCGCTGCTTGATCGCATCGACTTCGTTACCGGCGTCTCCGGCGGATCGGTGCTGGCCGCCTATTACGGGCTGAAGAAGCGCAAGGCGTTGACCGACTTCAAGCAGCGTTTCCTGCTGCGCAACGCCGAGGAGGGGCTGCAGACGACGATCAGCCTCACCAACATCGCGCGCGGGCTGCAGGGTGGCATCAACGATTCGACCGTGTTCCCGCGCTGGCTCGACGACAATCTGTTCGATTACGCGACTTTCAAAAGCCTGCTGTTCGAGCGACGGCCGCTGGTCTGGATCAACGCTTCCGATATCTACGACCGCACGCCGTTCGTGTTCGGCCGCACCACGTTCGGCGCCTTGTGCAGCGATCTTTCGACTTACCCGGTCTCGCTCGCCGTGGCGGCATCGGCGGCGGTGCCGGTGATCTTCGCGCCCGTCGTCATCCAGGGTTATCCGGGCGGCTGTGCGGTGCCGTTGCCGGACTGGGTGGAACGCGCGCGGACCAGCGAGACCGCTCCGCCGCTGCTCAAGATCTATGCCGCCGCGCTGGAGCGCTATCACAGCGGCGAAGTCCGTTACGTCAAACTGCTCGATGGCGGGGTGGTGGACAACTACGGGCTGGCGGGCTTCACCACCGCGCGCCTTGCTGCCACCACGCCCTACGGCCCGCTAGAGCCGGAGGAGGGCGTCAAGCTGCGACGATTATTGTTCCTGGTGGTGGATTCCGGCCGCGCGCCCTCGGGTTCGTGGGCGCAAACCGTGGAAGGCCCCTCCGGCGTGACGCTGGTCACGGCGGCGTCCGATACCGCGACCGAGTCCGGCGCGGTCGGCAGCTATTCGGCGTTCCAGGACACCATGAACACCTGGCTGCACACGCTGATTGATTGGCGCTGCGGGCTTTCGCCAGCCGACCGCCGGCGCTTCGGCGCGCCGTCCGGATGGAATTGTCGAGACGTGAAATTCTTCATTGGTCGCGTCTCGTTCGAACAATTCGATGCGCAGCGCGCCGCCGCGCTTAACGCCGTCGAGACGCGTTTGGTGCTGCCGCCGGAGCAGGTGGACTTGCTGATTGACGCCGGCCGCGACGCGCTCAAGAGCAACATCGCGTTCCGGGCGTTCCTCGCCTCGTTGGGAGGCGCGCCGGCGCGCGGCACGCCGGTTGCCGCTCCCGCCGACAGTCCGCAAGAGGCGCTGTCGCGGTGAAGCTGAGTTGCTGAGAGCGCGTCGTTTACGCGAACAGGTGCTTCTCGATGTCCCCAACGGGGTGCTTGGTGAGGTCTTTGCCGACTTCGGCAACGATCCGCTTCTTGACGTCAGCATGGAAGGCGTTGCGCAAATCGGCGAGCGTGCGCGGCGGCGCCACGACGACGAGCGCGGGCACGCCGCGCTTGCGCACCGCGTCTTCCAGCGCGGCCGCGACACGCGCGGTGAAATGGTGCTCCTCAAGGTGATGCCAGTCGGTATCGCCCATGCTCGCGCGCCGGTGCGAACCAGCGTGAGCAAAGGCGACTCCCGGCCGGTCGGTTCCCTGCTCGTGGGTCGGCGGGTTCTCCTCGGCGAAGACCCGCTCGACCTTCAAATCCGGATATTTCGCGTCGCCGGCATTGCGCAGGAATAACGCCTTGCGGCCGTCACCGATGAACACCAGCGCGTCGTGGGGAATTGCGATCTTGCTCACATTACTTACTCCGCCGCTGCCCGCGTGTGGCCGAGACGCCTGCTGAGCGCGTCGAGCAGCGACTCGGCGGCTTCTGCGATCACCGTACCGGGCGGGAAGATCGCTTCCGCGCCGGCGGCCTTGAGCGCCTCGTAATCCTGCGGCGGGACCACGCCGCCGACCACGATCATGATGTCGGAGCGGCCGTTGCGGCCGAGCTCGGCTTTCAACTCCGGCACCAGCGTCAGATGCGCGCCAGCAAGCGAAGAGATGCCGAGGATGTGCACGTCGTTCTCGACTGCCTGACGCGCGGCTTCCGCCGGCGTGGCGAACAAGGGCCCGATATCGACGTCGAAGCCGAGATCGGCGAACGCCGAGGCGATCACCTTCTGGCCGCGGTCGTGGCCGTCCTGGCCGATCTTGGCGACCAGGATGCGCGGGCGGCGGCCTTCTTTGTCCTCGAATTCGGCGACGCGCTTCTTCATCCGCTCGACGGCGTCCGCCATGCCGACCTCCCGCCTGTAGACGCCGGAGATCGTCTTGATCTCCGCCTGGTGGCGCCCGAACACCTGCTCCAACGCCAATGATATTTCACCGACCGTCGCCTTGGCGCGCGCCGCATCGACCGCGAGCGCCAAGAGGTTGGCGTTGCCGCCCGAGGCGTTGCGGGTCAGCGCGGCGAGTGCATCGGCGACGGCTTGCGGATCGCGCTCGCGCTTGAGCCGATTGAGCTTGTCGATCTGCAACTGCCGCACCGCGCCGTTGTCAACCTTGCGGATGTCGATCGGCGTCTCGTCCCGCGGTCGGTACTTGTTGACGCCGATCACCGCCTGGGTACCGCTGTCGATGCGCGCCTGGGTGCGGGCGGCGGCCTCCTCGATGCGCAGCTTGGGCAGCGACGCTTCGATCGCGCGGGTCATGCCGCCGAGCTCCTCGACCTCGCGGATATGCGTCCAGGCTTTGGTGGCAAGATCGTGGGTGAGCCGCTCGACGTAGAATGAGCCGCCCCACGGATCGATCATGCGCGTGGTGCCGCTCTCGCGCTGCAGCACGATCTGGGTGTTGCGGGCAATGCGCGCGGAAAAATCTGTCGGCAGCGCCAGCGCCTCGTCGAGCGCGTTGGTGTGCAGCGATTGGGTGGCGCCTTGCGTCGCCGCCATCGCCTCGATGCAGGTGCGCACGACGTTGCTGAACACGTCCTGCGCGGCGAGCGACCAGCCGGAGGTTTGGCAATGGGTGCGCAGCGACAGCGAGCGCGCATCCTGCGGATTGAATTGCTTCATCAGCTTCGCCCAAAGCACGCGTGCGGCGCGCAGCTTGGCCACTTCCATGAAAAAATTCATGCCGATGCCGAAGAAGAACGACAGCCGCGGCGCGAAGCGATCGACGTCGAGGTTGGCGGCCAGCCCAGCGCGCACATATTCGACGCCGTCGGCCAGCGTATAGGCGAGCTCGAGGTCGGCAGTCGCCCCGGCTTCCTGCATGTGGTAGCCGGAGATCGAGATCGAATTGAACTTCGGCATGTGCGCCGAGGTGTAGGCGAAGATATCGGAGATGATGCGCAGCGAGGGCTTCGGCGGATAGATATAGGTGTTGCGCACCATGAACTCTTTGAGAATGTCGTTCTGGATGGTGCCGACGAGTTTTTCCGGCGGCACGCCCTGTTCCTCGGCAGCGACGATATAGAGCGCGAGCACCGGCAGCACGGCGCCGTTCATGGTCATCGACACCGACATCTGATCGAGCGGAATGCCGGCAAACAGCGTGTGCATGTCGTAGATCGAGTCGATCGCCACGCCGGCCATGCCGACGTCGCCGGCGACGCGCGGGTGATCTGAGTCATAGCCGCGATGGGTGGCGAGATCGAAGGCGATCGAAAGCCCTTTCTGCCCGGCGGCAAGATTGCGCCGGTAGAAGGCGTTGGAATCCTCGGCGGTGGAGAACCCGGCATATTGCCGGATGGTCCACGGCTGGGTCAGGTACATGGTCGGGTAGGGGCCGCGCAGATACGGCGCGATGCCGGGAAAGGTGTCGAGACCATCGAGGCCGGCGAGATCGTCGGGGCCGTAGGCACTTTTGACCGCAACGCCTTCGGGCGTGAGCCAAGGCATTGCATCGGCGGTCGGCGCCGCGGCGCTAGCATCGGCGAAATCGATCCCCGCAAAATTTGGAATTCGGCTCATCTCGTCATCCGATCTCGACACTAATAATATCGTACGCGCCTTTCAGTGTCGCCAGGGCGTCGCAGCCCTCGTAAATGAACGATTGGACCCCGGCCGCCCGCCATTTGGCCTCCCGTTCGCCCGGCCGGCCGGCGAGATAGACGTGCCGCGCGCCGGCCGCTTTGAGCGCCTCGGCTGCTGCAGGCGCTTCTTTCTCGTAGACCTTGTCGTTGGAGCACAGGCAGACCAGCGCAGTATCGGCGGTCTTGAAGGCGGCCGCGAGGGCAGGGGTGTCAAGGCTCTCACCGCCAACCGGCTCGATGCCGCCGGCCTCGAAAAAATTCTTGGCAAAGGTCGCGCGCGCATTGAAATCGGCAGGCGTGCCCAGATTGGCGAAAAAGATTTTGGGTCGCGCGCCGGTTGTCGCAAGCAACCGGTCGGACGCATCACGCAACGCTTCGAACGGCTCGGCCAGGCGGATGGCCGGCAGCGGAGCGAACATTGGCGATTTACCGGCTTGCGAGGGCGGAGAATGTTTCTGCTCTGCCACTACCTCGACTACCACCTCCGCCTCGTACAGGTTCGGGAACACGCTCACGCCGGTCAGTGCATCCCGGCGTTGCGCCGATGCGGCGGCGCGCTTGGCTCGAACGGCGGCGACTTGATCCTGGAGCAGTCCGCTTTCGAGAGTGGCGGCAATACCGCCCACCGCCTCGATCTCGCGGAACAGCGCCCACGCCGTTTGGCAGAGTTGGTCCGTCACATCCTCGACCGCGCCGGAGCCGGCGGCCGGATCGGCGACGTTGGCGAGATGGGCTTCCTCGATGAGAATGAGCTGGGTGTTGCGGGCGATGCGCCGCGCGAAACGCTCCGGCAGGCCGCGCGCGGCCGTGAACGGCAACGCTGCGATCGCATCGGCGCCGCCGAGTGCCGCGGCAGACACCGCGATGGCGGCGCGCAAAATGTTCACATGCGGGTCGCGTTGCGCCATCATCCGCCAAGCGGTTTCGGCTGAAACGAATGCCGGCGCCGGCGCTAGCCCGCATGAGGCTTCCACCCGCGCCCATAGTTTCCTCAGCGCGCGGAATTTGCCGATGGTCAGAAACTGATCGGCGTCGGCGCTGAGGCGGAAGAAGATCATGCGCCGCGCCGTTTCGAGCGCAACGCCCGCGGCCTCGAGCGCACGCAGATAGGCAAGCGCAACGCTGAGCCCGAAGGCTAATTCCTGTGCCTCGGAGCCGCCGGCATTATGGATGACCCGTCCGTCGGCAACGGCCAGCTTGCCTTGGTACCCTTCGCGGACCAATGCCGTAAGGCGGCGGGCAAAATGCGCCGCCTCCTCGTTCCAGTTCCGCGCCGCGCTTCCCGCCATCGCCATGGCGCCGAGGGGGTCGTGTCCGAGACGCAGGCGCGTTGCCCGCGGCGATAGCGCGAGCCGCTTTGCCAGCGCCGCGTCGATCGCCGCCTCCGCCGGCGGCGAAAGATCAAGTTCGACCGCGGTGCCGGTGAGGTCGATGCCCTCGAGCACGCGCGCAAGCGCGTCCTCACGCGCTGGCAGCCCGAAGCCGTGGTCGCCGGGCGAGCCGGCAAACACCAGCGAAACGCCGCTGGCCCCGTTCTCGATTTCGCGAAGCGCGATTTCATTGGCGCGCGCTGGATCGGGGTGATCGATCCGCGCCAGCACCTCCCACGCCGTTGCGCCTGCGCGCCCAGCGATGGGCCGCGCGTCCCTCCGGCGTGCCGCGAGCGGTTCAATGCGCAATCCGTCGTACGTGGTTTTGACGAGCCGCTCGAACGGCGCGCCCTTGAGCACGGTGTCGACGAGCTTGCGCCAATCCTCCCGCGTCGCCGCGGCGAAATCGGCGGCAAAGGGCAGGGTTCCAGGATCAGTCATGGCCGCAAAATGCCATGCCGGGCGATGAAGGCCAACAAACCTTTCCGGCAAAGTCCAATCCGAGGCCGGCAATCCAGGCATATCTGAGTTGCGTCGCCGGACGTTAGCCGTCCGGCGGCAGCTTTTCGATGCCGCTCGTGTCCACGCGTTCCAACGCGTCGCGTACGCCGACGCCGGCGATCACCCGTTCGGGAGCGATCTCGGCGAGCGGGACCAGCACGAAGGCGCGCTCGAACAGACGCGGGTGAGGCAAAATCAGGTGCGGATCGTTGAGGACGAGGTCGTCATAGGCAAGAAGGTCGATGTCGATGGAGCGCGGTCCCCAACGGCGTTCGTGCGTGCGGTCGCGCCCGAGCGCCCGCTCGCATTGCTCGGCGCGCGCGAGCAGTTCATGCGGCGAGAGCGAGGTCGTCATGCCAATGACGGCGTTGACGAATGGCGGCTGGTCGGTGACACCCCAGGGCGGCGTCCGGTAATCCGACGAGCGCGCTGTCAGGCGCACTGCGCTCCCGTCGCAGAGCAAGGCAATAGCCCGGCGGAAGGTGGAACGGACATCGCCGACATTGCCGCCGAGCGCGACAAATGCCTCGGCCATGGTCATGGCCGCGAGCGTTGCCGTGCGCGCGTGACGATGACCCCGACGTCGTCGAAGGTCGCCGCGATCGGAGCGTGCGGTTTACGCACGGTAACGCGAATGCCGCGAACCTGCGGAAAGCGGTCGAGCACCGCGTCTGCGACGGCGCCGGCAGCGGCCTCGACCAGGCGATAGCGTCGCGCGCAGAACGCCGCGCTCGCCGTTTTCACCAGTGCTTCATACGAAATCGTATGTTTGAGCGTGTCGGTGCGCGAGGCCTCGGCGAGATCGATGTCGGTCACGAGATCAAGCTTGAAAGGCTGTCCGACCTTGGCTTCGTGCGGCATGACGCCGTGGTAGGCGTGGAGAACGAGGCCATTGACGAAAATCGCGTCGCTCATCGCGCGCGCCTGATCGCCGAAGCGACGGCCAGCGCCTGCGCGGTCGCCGCCACATCGTGGACCCGGACGATCGTTGCGCCGTTCTCGACCGCCAGCAGATGCGCGGCCAGCGATCCGCCGAGGCGATCCATGGGCTCGGAGGGCGCAATCGAATGGATGAAGCGCTTGCGCGAAGCACCGACGAGGAGCGGCGCGCCGAACTCACGCCAGGCGTCGAGGCGGGCGATACAAGTCAAGCTCTGCTCGGCCGTCTTGCCGAAGCCGATGCCGGGATCGAGCACGATCCGCTGGCGCGGGATGCCGGCACGCGCCGCGATGTCGAGCGAGCGCCGGAAGAAGTCCGTCACCTCGGCAATGATGTCGATCGCCGGATCGACAGTCATGCGATTGTGCATGATAACGACGGGCGCTTGGTGCTCGGCCACGACGCGAGCCATGTCGGCATCGCCTTGCAAGCCCCAAACATCATTGACGATCGCCGCTCCGAGGTCGAGCGCCCAGGCGGCGATGGCGGCCTTGAGCGTATCGATCGACACCGGAACGCCGAGTGCAATGACATCGGACAATAGCGGGGCCAGCCGCGCGCGTTCCTCCTCGAGCGATATGCGAACGGCACCGCCATAGGGCCGCGTCGATTCCGCGCCGACATCAAGAATATCGGCTCCTTCCGCGGCGAGACGGCGGGCATGCACCATGGCAGCTTGAGGATCGAGATGGCGGCCGCCGTCGGAAAATGAATCCGGCGTGATGTTGAGCACACCCATGACCAGCGGCCGCGCCTTGGCGAGAAGCCGCTCAAGCACGTTGCCGCCGGATCCAGAGCCCGGCGTGGAAAAAGCCCGATGGGTGAGGGTCGTGGCCATCGTTGGCCGTCCCTTGCGTCGTTGTTTGCTGGTCGCTTTGCGCGGTCGGTTGCGATGAGTCAAGCCGCCCCGCGCCGCGGTGCGCTAACGGCGCAGGCGCCCCGGGCAATCAATAGCGAATGACGGGCGGCAGCTTCTTGGCGCTGTCGATCCAGCGGGTGACGGTGCTCTCCGAGGGCAGAAGCCGCACCAGTTTGCGCTTGGTGTTGGCCGCCGCCATGGCCTGGACGAGCTTGCGCGGGTTGCGGAACTTGAGCTCCTTGACCGTCTTGACGCCGGCCGCGCGCAAAAGCTCCGCGTATTCCCAGCCGACACCCTTCACACGCATGCGGTCAGCGGCCGTCACCCAGTCGAGCACGCGCTTCTCGTCGGTGCCGATCCGCTCGGCGATTTTGAGCCGTTGCTTTGGCGTCTTGCCCGAGTGCAATAAACTTACGGTTGTACGAATGCCGTCCGATTTGAGGATCACGGCGGTATCCGGCCCGATGGCTCGAATATCGGTGATGGGATACGCCATCGACGTCTCTCCTCAGTCGCGCAATAGCTTCGCCGTAACCACGTTGCTACTCAAACAAATTGCGCGAGACTGGGGCTGGCGCCGGCGATGTCATCGACCTCGTCCTCGCCGACCTTCTCACGCGCATAAGCGATGAATTGCCGGGTCATGCCCTGACCCATGCTCAGCCCCGCGCCCATCATGCGCACGCTGGCGCCCATGATGCCGCCGCTTTCGCTCGCGGCTTTCTGCGTCAGCCGCGCGGCTCCGGGCAGTTTGGCCAAGAGCAGTCGCATTTTGTCGGCAGGTCCTTCCTTGACCAGGAAGTCGAGAATAATGCCCACGCCCGTTCCGACGGCGGCTCGAGCGTCGCCCACGTCGGCGACGAGGCGCCCGATCAGCTCGTCCATCACCAGCCCCAGTTCCAGCACCTTCTTGCCATAATGTACATTAGGGCGCTGCATGACAAGTCTCTTGCGGTCTAATTGGGCGCTCAGCCGCAGTTGTAATTGCCGCACCTCGGCATGATAGAAACGCAAGATATGGAACTTGACCGCCGTCGGTCACGACACGTGTTGAACGGTGATGTGATGATGCCATCAGAAGCTTTGCCGGCTGTCCTCACCCGCGTCGACCGCGATCTCGATGGAAGCCTGGATCGATTGTTCGCGCTTTTACGAATTCAGTCGATCTCGACCGACCCGGGCTATGCACCGCATTGCCGCAACGCGGCCGAACACGTCGCCGCCGAGCTCAGCGGCCTCGGCTTCGAGACCAGCGTGCGCCCGACCGACGGCCACCCTGTCGTGATCGGCAAAAGCGGCAAGGGAGCGTCCCCGGGGAAGTCGCCGCGCGTCTTGTTCTATGGCCATTATGACGTGCAGCCGGTCGATCCGCTCGATCTGTGGAAGACGCCGCCGTTCGAGCCGCGCATCGAGACGCTCGACGGCGGCCGGAAAATCATCGTCGCGCGTGGCGCCTGCGACGACAAAGGCCAAGCCATGACCTTCATCGAGGCTTGCCGCGCCTTCAAGGCGGTCACGGGCGAACTGCCGCTCGACATCACCATGATGATCGAAGGCGAGGAAGAGTGCGGGTCGAAGCACCTGTTCGGTTTCGTGCGCGACAACGCGGGCGAGCTCAAGCGCGATCTGGCGCTGGTCTGCGATACCGGCATGTGGGACGCGCAGACGCCGTCGATCACGACATCGCTGCGCGGGCTCGTCTACGAGGAGGTCAGACTGACCTGCGCCGACCGCGATCTGCACTCGGGCCTGTTTGGCGGCGCGGCGCGCAATCCGATCCATGTCCTGGCCGAAGTCCTCGCGGCCATGCACAAGCCGGACGGCTCGGTCGCCATTCCCGGCTTCTACGACGGCGTCCACGAACTGCCGGCCGACATCAAGGCGGATCTCGCCGGGCTAGACCTGACCCCGGAAAAATTCCTCGGCCCGATCGGATTGAAAATTCCGGCCGGCGAAAAGGACCGCATGCTGATCGAGCAGATTTCGACGCGGCCGACCGCCGAGATCAACGGTATTCTCGGTGGCTATACTGGCGAGGGGGCGAAGACGGTCATTCCCGGGAAGGCGATGGCCAAGGTCTCGTTCCGCCTCGTCGGCGCCCAGGACCCGGAAAAAATCCGTGCCGCCTTTCGCGACTTTGTGCGCGCGCGCGTTCCGGGCGACTGCTCGGTGGAGTTCGGCAATTTCTCTAGCGCGCCGGCGTTCGAGGTGGCGTTCGATAATCCCGCGCTCGGCAAGGCGCGGGCGGCGCTGGCGGAGGAGTGGGGCAAGAAGGCTCTGACGATCGGCGCCGGCGGCTCGATCCCGATTGTCGGCGATTTCAAGAGCATACTCGGCATGGACACGCTGATGGTCGGCTTCGCGCTCGACGACGACCGGGTGCATTCACCCAATGAAAAATACGACCTGCGGAGTTTCCACAAGGGCATTCGCAGCTGGGCGCGCATCTTGGCGGCGCTGGCGGGTTGAGGCCGCATTCCTGACTTTTCCGGCGCTTCAGTCGCTCGCCGCGTCGATCAGGCGCGGGGTGACGAAACGCTCTAGCCTGCCGGCATTGGCATGCAGCCGCGACCAGTCGTCGAACGGAAGATCGATGACGACGAGCCCGGACGTGGGCAGTTTTTCGTTGACGCGCGCACGCGTTTCGATGTCGCCCGACGCGATCAAACGCACGGCAAGATCGTGCAGGCCCGGATTGTGGCCGACGACAAGGAGTGTGTGCGCGTCGCGAATCTGGCGGACAAGGCCGATGAGCGTTTCCGGGCTGGCGTTGTAGATGCGCTCGTCCTTCGCCATACGCGGCGCCTTGGCAAAGGTCGGCGCGACCAGCGCCCAGGTTTCCTCCGCGCGCGTCACCGGCGATACCAGGACAAGGTCCGGAACAAGGCCGTGGCGGGCGAGGTAGGTGCCGATCACGGGCGCGTCGGCGCGGCCGCGCGCCGTCAACTTGCGATCACGGTCACGTTCACCGGGCTCGGGGCGCTCGGTCTTGGCATGACGTAGCAGCAGCAAACGGCGCATCCCGCCAATGTCGCTTTCTCGGCGGTGTCAGTCTAGTGTCTCGTGATGGAGCCCGCCGATATCACGGCCTATGGCGAAAGTTGGTACGCCGCGACCATGGTGGTCGCACCGCGGCGGCCGCAGCTTCAGGCCGACTGCGACGTCGACGTTTGCGTGATCGGCGGTGGGCTCGCCGGCCTGACGACGGCGCGCGAGGTGGCGCGCGCCGGCTGGTCCGTTGTGCTCATCGAGGCCGGCCGGATTGCGGCAAACGCCTCCGGCCGCAATACTGGTTTTGTACTGCCAGGCTTTGGCGCTGCGCCTGACAGTATTATTGCCCGGGTCGGTTTCGCGCAGGCCAAGGATTTATGGGCGCTGTCGCAGAGCGGTCTCGACTACGTCCGCGACGCCATCCGCGACGACGCGATGCCCGGGATCGACGCGCAGGACGGCTGGCTTTACGTCTCCAAGACCGATGATGGTGACGAGTTCATGCACCTTGTCAGGCTTCTCGGCGAATTCGGTGCCGAAATCGAAGGCTGGCCGACCGAACAGGTGCGCGCGGTGCTGCGCAGCGAGCGTTACTTTCACGCAATTCACTATCCACGGGCGATTCACATCCACCCGCTCAATTACGCGCTGGGGCTGGCTGCCGCAGCCGAGCGCGCGGGGGCCCGCATCTTCGAGCACACGCCGGCTCTGTCCATCGATCCTGCGGGCGTGCGCAAGCGCATTGTCACACCGGCGGCGCGGTTGCGGGCCAATCATGTGGTGCTGTGCGGCAACGTGCAGATCGCGTCGCTGCTGCCGCGGGTTGCCTCCGCGCTCATTCCGGTCACGACCTATGTGATCACCACGGCCCCGCTCGGGCCGCGTCTTACCGAAGCCATCGCCTATCGCGGTGCGGTCAGCGACTCCGACCTTGCGGATAATCACTATCGTATCGTCGGCGGCGACCGGCTGATGTGGTCGGGCCGGGCGACGACGTGGGCGCGAAGTCCGCGGCGCTACGTGCGCGCCCTGACCGCGGACATCAAACAGACATATCCCCAGGTCGGCGACGTTGCCGTGGACCACGCCTGGTCCGGTACCTTGGGGAATTCGATCCACCGGATGCCGCAGATCGGCGAGCTCGGCGCTGGATTGTGGCTGGCCAGCGGCTTCGGCGGTCACGGCCTCAACACCACGGCGATGGCCGGCAACCTGATCGCCCGCGCCATTGTCGACGGCGATCAGACGTGGCGGCAATTCACGCCGTTCGAACTCGTTTGGGCGGGTGGAATATTGGGCCGGGCGACCGCACAGCTGTATTATTGGATGAAGCGGGCGCGCAATGCCGCAGCCGAGCGCCGCGCCTGCGCCGCCGAGACGATGCATCATCGCGCGCGCGAAGCCGAAATCGCAATGGCCGGACGCGCGCAGCAAGCCGCGGCGGAACAGGACCCCGGGGAACGAGGCGCGCCCGACTCTGTTATATCGCCACTTGCCGTCATGGAGCCGACGACTGACGCCGAGATGCCGCCATCGACGCTTCCGGCGGCTCAGCCCAGTCGCGGGAAGCGGCGCGAAGACGCCAAAGCGTGAAAGCTGGGTAAGATTTGGAAATATTTGCTCGATAATGATGCGGGTCCGCGGCGCGCGGGTGGGATGGGGCAGTAGGGCATGACATTCGCGGAATGGTGTTCGGCCGTTGCGGTGGTCTTTGTCGTCGCGCCTGGTATTGCCGTGGCGGCCGATCTTTCTCCTGAAGCGCCGCCACCGCCTCCGGCCGCACCGGCGCCTGCTCCCGACTGGATCGTCACGGTCGGCGCCGAAGTCCGGGCGATTCCGGCTTGGCCGGGCGCCCCGACGACCAAGTATGGGCTTACCGGCTTCCCGCTCTTTGCTCTGCAAAAGCCGGGCGATCCGCCGTTCTTTTTCGGGGCGCGCGATGGCTTCGGCGTGCCCATTCTCGATTTCGGTCAGTTACAGCTCGGGCCGGTCGGGAAACTTGTATGGCCGCGCTACGCCTCATCCTATAGCCAGCTCAATGGTCTGGGCGACGTGCCCTGGGCGGCGCAGATCGGCGGCTATGCCGTCTATTGGCCGGTGCCGTGGCTGCGCGTGCGCGGCGAAATTCGCCAGGGAATCGGCGGCGAAACCGGCATCAGCGGCGACCTGTTCGCCGACGTGGTGGTGCTACTGGGCCAGTGGCGGCTGTCCGGCGGCCCGCGCCTGTCGCTGCAATCGACCGCTGCGGTTTCTCCGTATTTCAGTATTACGGCGGCACAGTCCGCCGCCTCCGGGCTTCCCGTCTACAATGCGACCGGCGGGTTCTATTCCTACGGCGCGGGCGGTCAGATCGAGTATTTCTTTAACCGGCAATGGCAGGTCCACGCCTTGGTGGAATACGAGCGCATCACTGATTCCGCCGCAAATTCTCCGCTGGTGACGATGCGCGGTTCGCCGAACCAATTCACCATCGGACTCGGCGCCACTTATGCCTTCGGCATGCACCCATTGTGGTGAGCGCGGCCGCGGCTAGCGGCCCTCTCGTCTCGCCATGAACGCCAGCCGCTCGAACAGGTGCACATCCTGCTCGTTCTTGAGCAGCGCGCCATGCAGCGGCGGGATCAGTTTCTTCGGATCGCGCTCGCGCAGCGTCTCCAACGAAATATCTTCGACCATCAAGAGCTTGAGCCAGTCGAGCAATTCGGAGGTTGAAGGTTTCTTCTTCATGCCGGGTACGTCGCGGATCTCGTAAAACAGCCGCAGCGCCTCCGCCACCAGGCGGTGCTTGATGCCGGGGAAGTGCACCTCGACGATGGCGCGCATCGTGTCGGGATCGGGAAAGCGGATGTAATGAAAGAAACAGCGGCGCAGGAACGCGTCCGGCAATTCCTTCTCGTTGTTCGAGGTGATGACCACGATCGGCCGCCGCCGGGCATGGATCGTCTCGCTGGTCTCGTAGACGAAGAACTCCATGCGATCGAGCTCCTGCAAAAGATCGTTGGGGAACTCGATATCGGCCTTGTCGATCTCGTCGATCAGCAGCACCGGCCGCTCGTCGGCGACGAACGCCTCCCACAGCTTGCCGCGCCTGATGTAGTTGCGGATATCCTTGACGCGGGCGTCACCCAATTGGCTGTCGCGCAGCCGCGTCACCGCGTCGTATTCGTAAAGCCCTTGCAGAGCTTTGGTGGTTGACTTGATGTGCCACTCGATCAATGGCGCACCCAGCGCCTTGGCGATCTCGATCGCCAGCACGGTCTTGCCGGTGCCCGGCTCCCCTTTGACCAGCAGTGGCCGCTCCAGCGCGATGGCGGCGTTAACAGCAACCTTAAGGTCGTCGGTGGCGACGTAACCGCTGGTTCCTTCGAAACGCATGACATCCGCTAGCTTGAGCGCGGCCACGGGAGTGGCCGCCCGCGCTGCAACTATGCAGGACCGACGCGAATTTGCAATGATCGGCGATCGGGCCGGGCTGAATCGGCCCGGTCAGCGTTCCGCCGCGGCGCGTTCGGCAGGTCGCGACCGGATCTGTTCGAAAAGCCGGGCGACCTGCCGGGGTCAACGACCAAGGCCGCCGGCAAATGCTGCTCCTCGGTCTTTTTCTCCATCTTTCGGGAATACATGGCCTTGTCGGCACGGGCTATCACTTCGGTCGGGCTGTCCAAGCGCCGTAGCATAGTGAACCCGGCGGAAGCACCGACCGAGCTGACGTCGGTTGCGAAGCACATCTTTATGGCTTCAATCTTCTCCTCTAGGGACTGCGCCTTAGCCCGGGCATCGCACTCGCGCAGATTCCAGAGAAGTACGGCGAATTCGTCCCCGCCAAAGCGCGCAACGGTGTCCGAGGCGCGGCAAGCCTTGATGATCGTTTCAGCCACGGCCTTTAAAGTTGCATCGCCGGCAAGATGGCCAAATCGATCGTTGATGGATTTGAAGTCGTCGAGATCGATGAAAACGACGGCCGCGGTCCTTTGGTAGCGGTTCACCTGCAAAACCGCGCGCGTCAACTCCCGTTCGAAGCCTCTGCGATTGAAGATATCGAGCAGGGCATCCGTTTCTATTCTGGATTCGAGTTGCTTGATCTTAGAGCGAGCTTCCGCGAGCTCAGCCTCCAGCCCCCGGGTCCGGCTCAGGACCTCATCTTCAGCCAAGGCAAACATTATCCCCGATCCCCCGCCAAGCGATGGCAATCGCGCCCCGGGCAAGGCTCATAGCACGAGGCGATTGCGCAGCGTTTATCCGAAGGCCTCGGATGCAAATAATGTTTCTAGGAGTTTGTTAATCGAGATGGGAGCGACGTTGTCGCTTGATCGACCGTTGTTCTACGAGTTCTGCCGTTGTTCGGCGGGTGGTATGCTTAAGCCGTCCGACGCGAATTCCTTAAGTCGGTTTCTCATCGTACGGATCGACACGCCGAGCATTTTGGCTGCCCGTGTCCGGTTTCCGAGACAAAACCGCAGAGTGTCCAGGATCAGGTCGCGTTCGACGTCGGCAAGACGACGCCCGACCAACGCTCGTGTGGCCTCGTGTTGCGGGAAGTCGACTGAATCGCGGTGGAGTGGCTGCATGATGCAAAGTTTGCGTGATGCAGAGAGCTAGGCGCGGCAGGGTAAAGAAAACTTTAATATTTTGCGCCAACGGCAAGCCCCGGTCGGATCGCAGCCATCCGCTAAGTGCACGGTGTGCGGCAAAGTATCGAGCTCTGGTTGGTGCGCTTGGCCGGTTACGCTTTGCGGCTGAAATCGGCGGCCGGGGGCTCAACATGAATTTCGGGTTGCGAAAAGTTGGATTGACTTACCGGAGCGAGAGATCGATCGGGCCGACCGGGGGAGAGTGGCTACGGTCTGTTTGACTAGAATCTATCTATATATCAGTGCTTTACGAGGAAGTGTCGCTGCTCCACAACAAGCTCAACCCGGGCGCTCTCCGACGCCATCATCATTATTGTCAGCGTCATAGTCCCTCGATATATAGGCCAGCCTCGCTGGGGAGGATCTACCGCAGAGCGTGCGCGGAGCAGAGGGACATGCAGTCGGTCAAGAGCAAAAACAGTCGATACGACGACACGTTGAACAAGAACGGTAAAAGCGTCCGGTCGTTCGAAAAGATGTACCGTCCTACGGACAAGGAACCGTTCATGAATGAGCGCCAGCGGGAGTATTTCCGCGTGAAGCTGCTCGATTGGCGGGAGGCCATTCTCAAGGAGGCGAAAGAGACGCTGCAGCATCTCCAGGACGACAACCAGAACCATCCCGACCTGGCCGACCGCGCCTCGTCCGAGACCGACCGGGCGATCGAATTGCGCGCCCGCGACCGTCAGCGCAAGTTGATTGCCAAGATCGATGCCGCGCTGCAGCGCATCGAGGACGGCACTTACGGCTATTGCGAGGAGACCGGCGAGCCGATTTCGCTCAAGCGTTTGGAAGCGCGCCCCATCGCCACGCTCTCGATCGAAGCGCAGGAGCGCCACGAGCGCCGCGAGCGGGTCTATCGCGAGGAATAAGCGTCCGCAGTTGGCGGGGCCCTACCGAACACTGCCCCCGCGACCACGGCTCGAAAAGGACCTGCAGGCTCCCCGGACGAAGCGGCAGCAAGCTGCCACAGACCGCTTGCGCTCGCCCGCGCAAAGCGCCTGCCAATGCGGTACCGTGTTTCGGATCGACCCGGCTTACTCGTTAATGAGCTGGAGCGAGGTGGACGATGGGTGCAGCGCCCGGCCCGGCGCTACGAATCCCATTTCCGGCTGACCAGACCGACGAGAACTCTCACGCCGACGACGAGCGCTAGACTAGCGCAAAGAGCGGGCGCTGTTCGGTCTCATCGGAGAGTCCGCGCTTCCCTGGCATTGGTCGAAGCCCGCGCGCTGGACTTTTTCAGGTTTTGCTCGAGCCAGCGCCAACGGCGGTCAATTTGCTCGACGTTGGCGGAAATGGCGCGGGAATATGTCGGCTTGTTCAACCCCGACCTACCGGGAAAGTTCCGTGCGGATGCCGTCAGGTCTTGCTGGCCGGGCGCCCCAACAGACTCGCCATCTCCTGCTCGAGACTGTCGTACAGCGCCTTGCCTTCCTTCGCCGAGGCATCCGCCTGTGCCGGTTTCGCGTCAGGCGTGCGCGCGGCGCGCGGCGGAGCGGGTGGGGCAGGCGGCGACGCTGGGGTCTCCGCCTGCTGCGCACTGGGCTCGGATGCTGCGCGTGGTGCCACCGCCGGAGCGGCCGCCTCGCGCACGTCCGCCGTCTTGGGCTTGCGCAACGCCGCTTCAAGTCGGTGCGCCATTTCCGCAAGGTTTTGATCGACCGCGGACGGGGATTCCGCATTGGCAGGCGGCGTCGGTATGCGCGGCTCGTGACGAGGTTCGGAACGAGGTTCCGCGCGCGGTTCGACTGTCGGCCGCACAACTGCTGCGGGCCGGGTGCGGGATGGTGTGACCGGGTGAACCGCCAGATTGTCAGCGAGGGCGGTCAATGCGTCGCGCTGCGCGCGCGTCGGCGCCGGCGGGGCCGCCGGCTCGGGTTGCAGCGGCCAAGAATCGCTCGATCCGCTGTCGGGCAGGGGAAGTGCGCGGGGCAATAGCTCTGCCACCGCAGGCGCACGGGCCGCCGGCGCCTCGCGCGAGGCCGGCATCGCGCGCACGATATTGGGCTCGACCACCACATCGGTCGGGCCGCCGATCAGCAACAGGTGCTCGACATTGTCGCGACGGATGAGAATCAGGCGCCGCCGTGCATCGACGCTGGTATGATCAATCACGGCGAGCCGCGGCTGACGGCCGCGCTGTCCGGCACCGCCATACCGGCCGCTGCCGAACCGCCGGACCGCCCATGCGGCCGCGCCGATCAATCCCAGCACGATCAGAAATGCCAAGAAGAAGCGTACGGTGAGTGGCATTTCCGCGCCGAACAAAGTCTCGAACATCCGCCCTCTCCCCGTGTCGCCGCGGCGGCCATCGGATACCCAATGGTTAATCGCCGCTAACTTGCGCCGCCGCGAATACTAACAAGAAAATGGGCCCATAGCGAAATTCGCACTCAATGGCTGCGGCTCAATCATTCTCATGGTAAACGGCGGTTTGATGGCAAATCGGTGCCGAACCCCCCTTAAGCGGCCGTTAACCATGCCCCCGGCTAAGTCTGCCCCGGTGCACCGCGCAAGAGCAAGCGCATCGTGGGCTGCGGTGCCGCAAGTCTCCGCGGTCATGACCCGTGCAATCGTTTCTATCGTCGCTCTCAACGCGGACCTGACCGCGTCGCCGAGATTGCCAGCGAGGTCCTGCGTCCGCGCTGCCCGGCGCGCGGGGCGCGGTCGTTGTACAGTGTTGCGCAAACGCTCTTGCGCGCTGGTCGCGCAAGGCACCACAGTAAGCCGGCAGCGATCCACTTCAGGGCAGGAATGACGACGCACGGCATGACCGAGAGTTCCGCCGGCGCCGCGCGCCGGGCGGTCGATCGCAGCGCCAATACGGCGCGGACCGGCAGTGTCGTTCTGGTACTGCTGGTGGCCGGGGTGCTGGTTGCCGCCGCAGCCGGCATTGTGTTGCTCGGCCCGAGCGCCGCCGAGCCGTACATCCTGGGCTTCTTGGCGGTATTGGCCACGGTCGGGGTATTTTCGCTGTTCGCGCTTGCCAGCGGCATCCTGCGGCTGCCGGCGGCCGAAGCCAGCAGCCCGCTGATCAAGGCCGTCGTCGACGATGCCGTTGACGGCCTGGTCGTCACCGACGGTGACGGCCGCGTGCTTTACGCCAATGCCGCCTATCTCGATCTCATCGACGCCGCGGAGGTAAACGACATGCGTCCGGTGGAGCGGGTGTTCATCGACGATGCGGACGCGTCCGAAGCGATCTACCGGCTGCTCAAGGCGGCGAGCGAAGGCAAGCGCCTGCAGGAGGAGGTGCGCATCGCCGGCACAAAGGGCCGGCCGGCGCGCTGGCTGCGGTTGCGCGTGCGCCCGCTGGGCGACGGCAAGCGCATGCGACGCTTCACCGTCTGGTCGCTCAGCGACGTGACGCGCGAGCGCGACCGGCAGGAAAACGTCTTTCAGGAACTGCAGCACGCCATCGATTATCTCGATCATGCGCCGGCCGGCTTTTTTTCCGTCGATGCCAAAGGCGAGGTGGTCTACCTCAACGCGACGCTGGCCAATTGGCTCGATCAGGATCTTGCCCAAGTCGGATCGGGCGGACTTAAGCTCGGCGATCTGGTCGCCGGCGACGGCGCGGCGCTTCTGACGACGCTGCGGGGCGGTCCGGGCGAGGTCAAGACCGAAGTGCTCGACCTCGATCTCAAGACCCGTAGCGGCCGCACGCTCCCGGTTCGCCTCTTCCACAAGCTTGCCTTCGGCGCCGACGGCGCGCCCGGCGCGTCGCGCACGCTGGTGCTCAATCGTGCGCGCGACGACGGCACCGACCCGCAGCGCGCGGCGGAAATCCGCTTCATGCGCTTTTTTCACCATACGCCGATGGCGATCGCGACCGTCGATCGAGGCGGCGGCATCGTACGCACCAATCCGCTGTTCGTCCGGTTGTTTCACGATGTGCTGAGCGGTCAGACGGGCGAGGGTCGCGGCCGTTCGATCTCCGCCGTCGTCGCCGAGCGCGATCGGGCGGCGCTCGAAGCCGCCATCGCCGAGGCAGCCAGCGGCAAAAGCGACATCGCGCC
The DNA here is from genome assembly GCA_049512975.1 of Xanthobacteraceae bacterium. Taxonomy (GTDB): domain Bacteria; phylum Pseudomonadota; class Alphaproteobacteria; order Rhizobiales; family Xanthobacteraceae; genus BOG-931. Next base: position 25,453 of record JBEKWO010000021.1, read on the forward strand.
GGTCGATGCGACGCTGGCGGCGCCGGGCGAGCGCTTCGGGCGTTTCTACGTCACCGCCGTCGAGGAGCAGGAGCGCGATCAGGAAGCGGCGATCGTCTACACCTTGGAGACCACCGCGCAGCGCGAGCTCGAGAACAAAGTCACCCAGCAACAAAAGATGGAGCTCGTCGGTCAACTCGCCGGCGGCATCGCCCACGATTTCAACAACGTGCTGTCCGCCATCATCATGGCGACCGATTTTCTGCTCAACGCGCACAAGCCGACCGATCCCTCGTTCCAGGACATCATGCAGATCAAGCAGAACGCCAACCGGGCGGCGAGCCTGGTGCGGCATCTCCTGGCGTTCTCCCGCAAACAGACGTTGCGGCCGCAGGTCCTCGATGTCGGCGAGATTTTGAGCGATCTGACGATGCTGCTGCGCCGCCTGATCGGCGAGAATGTCACGCTCGACGTGGTGCACGGCCGAGATCTCTGGCCGGTCAAGGTGGATATCTCGCAATTCGAGCAGGTGATCGTGAACCTCGCCGTCAACGCGCGCGACGCCATGCCCGACGGCGGCCGGCTCAGACTGCGCACCGCCAATGTGATGGCAAAGGATAGCGAGCGTCTCCGCGCCAAAGGCATGCCGGCGGCCGACTACGTGCTGGTCGAAATCAGCGATACCGGCACCGGCATCCCGGACGCCATCATCGACAAGATCTTCGATCCGTTCTTTTCGACCAAGGAGGTGGGCAAAGGCACCGGCCTTGGCCTTTCCACGGTCTACGGCATCATCAAGCAGACCGGCGGCTTCATTTACGTCGATTCCGTGCTGCGGGAGGGCACCACCTTCCGCATCTTCCTGCCGCGCCACATTGCCAGCGCCGAGGAGGCGGCGGCCGAGCGCGCCGGCGAGGCGGAAGTCTCCGCGGTGACCGACGTGCTCGCCGCAGCCGATCAGGTCAAGCGCGCGGCAAGCGCCGACCTTACCGGACAAGGCACCATCCTGTTGGTGGAAGACGAGGAAGGATTGCGCGCGCTCAATGCACGCGGGCTCGCCTCGCGCGGCTATACCGTGCTTGAGGCCGGCAACGGCCTCGAGGCGATCGACCGGCTGGAAAAATTCGACGGGCAGGTCGATCTCGTGGTTTCCGACGTGGTCATGCCGGAGATGGACGGCCCGACTTTGGCGCGGGAGTTGCGCCGCCGCAATCCGGACCTGAAAATCATCTTCGTCTCCGGCTATGCCGAAGACGCGTTCCAAAAGCACTTGCCCGACCACGGCCAATACGCGTTTCTGCCCAAACCGTTCACGCTCAAGCAGCTCGTCGCCGCCGTGAAGGAAATGCTCGCCGGTTGATGGGCTTCCCTCTTCCCCGCTTCGCGGGGCAGCAAGAAGTTACTGCACCGGCGCGTCGCCGTGGCAGGAGGCGGGAGATCCCGGTGTCCGGTTCGGTTGCCAGGTCGGCACGTCGCATTTGGAGCAGGCGCTGAGCGCCATAGCCAAGCCGACAACCAAGACAAGCCGCAACAGGCGATTTCCGGCAATACGCGCCATACCCGATCCCCTCGGCCCGCTCTCGCTCAGCCAGCCGCATTATAGTCCAATAGCAGCCGACTACGACCTTCCTGCGGCGCCCGACAGCGATTGCCAACGTATCTGGCGCCGATTTCCATTATCTTACCATGCGGGGACGGTCGCTAGGGCACGCAGGGCATTCCGATTTCCGAGATCCTCGGCCTGGACACCCTACCGGGTGTCGTGGGACAGTGCAGCACCGCTACCCAAAATGGAATTTCGAGCCGTCACTTTCCACGACGTTCAGGCGTCCGCCGGACGCGTTGGCGCCGAAGCTTACGGGGGCTCATATGATCCGCCATAGTGCTGCGACAATTCTGTTTGTTGCAACGATCGCCGCGGCGGCACTGACGCAGGCGACTTACGTGCGCGCCGCCAGCAAATACGACGGCGCATGGAGCATCGTCATCACGACCAGAACCGGACCGTGCAGTGCTGCCTACCGCTTCAGTGGGCAAATCTGGAACGGATTTATCTATTACGGCGGCGGCGGTCCGATCAATTTCAATGGACGCGTCAGATCCAACGGCGCCGCGTGGGTCACGGTCTCGAGTGGCTCGAATTATGCCGTCGCACGCGGACGACTGACGGTCGGCCTTGGCAGCGGGACTTGGCGCGGCAAAAGCGCGGACGGATATTGTACCGGTACCTGGAGTGCGATGCGGGTGTAAGCGGGCGCGGACAACCTCCCACAACGAGAGGTGACCCGTGCGCTATGAACTGTATTACTGGCCGACCATCCAGGGCCGCGGCGAATTCATCCGCTTGGCGCTCGAAGAGGCCGGCGCCGACTACATCGACGTCGCGCGCCGTCGGGGCAAAAGCGGCGTGCCGGCGATGATGAAGCTCCTCGACGGCACGCGCATCGCGCGTCCGCCCTTTGCGCCGCCGTTCCTCAAGGCCGGCAAGCTCATCATCGCGCAGACCGCGAATATTTTGCTCTATCTCGGGCCGCGCCTAAAACTCGCGCCGCGCGACGAGGCGGGACGGCTCTGGGCGCACCAATTGCAGCTCACGATCGCCGATCTCGTGGTCGAGATTCACGACACCCACCATCCGGTGTCCGGATGGCTTTATTTCGAGGAGCAGCGCCCGTCGGCGCGGCGGCGCACCAAGGATTTCTGGCGCTATCGCCTGCCGAAATTCTTGGGCTATTTCGAGCGCGTGCTGCACAAGAACGGCGGTCAATATCTGGTCGGCCGGCGGCTCAGCTATGTCGACCTTTCGCTCTTTCAGATCGTCCAGGGGCTGCGTTACGCCTTCCCCAAGCGCATGAAGCGTTTCGAGAAGAAAATCCCCGCCGTGATCGCGCTGCACGGCCGCGTCGCCAAGCGCCCACGCGTCAAAGCCTATCTTGCCTCGAAGCGGCGGATCGCGTTCAGCCAGTGGGGCATCTACCGCTATTTCAAGGAGCTGGACGGCTGAGAGCGACTTTGTTGGCGCGTGATCTTTTCGGACCTTCCTTCGCCCGCCGAAGCGGGCTTGGCGAAGGCGGGAAAGCGGCGCCACTTTTCCGGATCGTGCTTTTGCGGCATCGCCGCGGCGTTTTTAGCCGAGCGCGCTCACACCGGTCATCGCGATCTGCTCGTCTTCGTGCGATTGCACGCCCGACACGCCGATCGCGCCGACGCACTCGTTTTGCTGCATGATCGGCACGCCGCCTTGAATCAAAATGCCGGCGGGAAACGTGACAAAGGCCGGGCGCTCCTTGACGCGATCCTCGAAGGCCTTGCTCGGCCGCCCGGTCAGCGCCGAGGTGTGGGCCTTGCCTAGCGACACTTCGGCGGTAACCGGGGAGGCTCCGTCCATGCGCGTGAAGCCGAGCAGGAAACCGCCATCGTCGACAATGGAAATCGCGACCGCCCAGTTGTTCTTGGCGGCTTCGGCTTCGCAGACGGCCAGCATTTTCTTTACGTCTGCCGATGTCAGACAAGGCTTGTGACGCATGGTCGCTCCTGATGACGGAACTTGGGATTGACGCCAGGTGTCGCACCCCCGTACCCTAGAGTGTGCTTCGCGGGGGCGAAGGGCGAGGTCATCATGACGATGAGATCAACGCAGCTTTGTTTCGCAGCGGCGCTGGCGATTGCGGTCGTAGCGTTGACGAGTCCTTCAGCGCGAGCATTCACCATGGAAAACCTGAGCGCCAATCCGGACGGTAATTCGAGGTTTGCTGATCCTGACGACCAGGTCAAGAACTTCGGCCAAAGCGCGCAACCGTTCGGCGAGAATGGTCCGACAGTGCAGTTCGGCGCGGGGCAGGGGTACGTCGGCGGCCTTCGCGGCGTACCGTTCGGCTTCCAGGGTGGCGACAGTGTGACACCGCCCAATCCTTACGGACCGCGCTCCTTAGGCAACAACGACTGATGTGCGATTGACGCTCCTCCGCTTGCGGAGGAGGAAAAGCGAATGACGGTCTTTCGCTTCAGCGCAGCGAGAAGCGGATCGGCACGGTCAGATCGAGTTGCGGCTGCGGCATGCTCGCCGGGAAGGCCGGCAGCGGTTCGGCCCGCTTGATCATCGCCATCACCTCGTTGTCGAGGTCGGCAAAGCCGGAGCTCCGCGCGATGCGGTGTGCGAGCACGTGGCCGGTGCGGTCGAGGCTGAAGCTCAAAAGTACGACGCCCTCCTCGCTGCGCGACTGCGCCTCGCTCGGATAGCGCTTAAAACGCTGCAGCTGCCGCACCAGGCTCGACTCCCATGACGGCTCGATGCGCGGCGCCCCGCCCTTGACCCGTTGCGCGGTGACCGGGGCCGGCGGCCGGGCCTCTTCGACTTTCTCCGGCGGCTTGACGACCGGCTCGGGAATGATCGCCGGCGTCTCATCCGGCGGCTGCTCGACCTTCACCTCTTCGGTCGGCTTCTCCTTTTGCGGTTCGGGAACGGCCCTTGATTCGATCATGGTCTCGGGCGCCGGCGCGACATCGCGCTGCTCCGCGTCCGGCGTACTGTCGATCGGCGCCAGCTCGACGGTCACGATTGATGCGTCGTCGCCGATGTCTTCCTCCGGCTGGTGCCAGAAAAGGTAGAAGGCGATGGCGCCTGCGTGAATGCCGAGCACCATCGCCGCCGCCGCCGCCCAGCGAAAAAGGTCGCGCGGGCTGTCGTCCTCGAACCACGTCGGTGCGATCGCGGTCATTTCGCTTCCCGCATTTCCAGGCCGACCAAGGCAACTTTGAGATAACGCGCCGCGCGCAGATCGTTCATCACCTGCATGACGTCGCCGTATGGCACGGTGCGGTCGGCGCGCAGAAAGATGCGATCGTCCTTGTTGCCGCCGGTCGCGGCGTCAAGCGCGCCGGCGAGCGCGCCGCGCGCGATCGCCTCATCGCCGATCGCAAGGCTGAGGTCGGCCTTGATGGTGAGGTAGATCGGCTTTTGCGGCCGCTGCTGCGGCTCGGCATTGGAGGAAGGCAGGTCGACGGCGATATCGACGGTCGCGAGCGGAGCCGCGACCATGAAGATGATGAGCAGCACCAGCATCACGTCGATGAACGGCACGACGTTGATGTCGTGCACCTCGGTGAGTTCGTCGGTACCGTGATCGAGACGCATCGCCATGGCGCTACTCGGCGGCTTGCGACAGGACTTCAGACTTGGGCAGCTTGGCGCGGTCGAGATCGCGGCTCACCAGCCGCATCACCTGCGCGGAGGCGTCGCCGAGCAGCGCGCGGTAATGCGCCGTCGAGCGCGCCAGCATGTTGTAGATCATGACCGCCGGGATTGCGGCGATGAGCCCGAGCGCGGTCGCCAGCAGCGCCTGGGCGATGCCGGGCGCCACCACCGCCAGATTGGTCGTGTGCGCGTTGGAGATGCCGATGAAGCTGTTCATGATGCCCCACACCGTGCCGAACAGCCCGATGAAGGGCGCCGTCGAGCCGATGGTGGCGAGGACGCCGGTGCCGCGCGAGATTTTTCGGCTGGCCGCCATTTCGATGCGCTCGAGCTGCAAGGCGATGCGCTCCTTGAGACCTTCGCCGCGCGAGTTGGCGGAGAGCCGGATCTCGCTCCCGGCCGCCTGCATCAGTTGTGCGACCGGGCTGGTGCCTTTGCGCAACTGGTCGTGCGCCTGGGCGAGCGTTGCAGAATTGTTGAGGATGCGCAGGCCCCGGCGCGCCTCGATGCGAGCGCTGCGCAGTTCGAGGGTCTTGGCGACAAAGACCGTCCAGGTCACGAGCGATGCAAGGGCGAGCCCCACGATCACCGCCTGCACGAGTTTGCCGGCATTGAGGAACATGCCCCAGGGCGTGAGGTCCGCCGGGAGCTCCGCGCGGCTGACGGAATGCTCGGCCGGAGCCGGCACGGCGGCGCCAGGAGCGGTCCCGGCGACCGGATTGGGCTCAGAGCCGGGGGCAGCCGCGTTTGTTGCGGGCGCCGGTGCCGCCGGGAATGCAGCGGCCGGCAGGGACGGAGCGGCGGCGGGCGACGGCGCAGCCGCGGTCGCTGGCTCGGCCTGTCCGCCGGCGGGAACGGTATTGCTCTTAGCAAAGGCCGACGGAGCGAAGGCAGCGACGAGCAACAGCGCGCCGGCGAGGAACGCGAGCGCGCGGAAACGGAGCCGCCGCGTGGAAGTCCGGATTGACGGGGATCGCTCGACGCGACGCTTGTTCTGCATGCGCAATGTATTCACCCTCTCTGCCCGCTCGCGGTGCCCCAAGCCGTTCTTAGCATGCCGGTAAACTGTCCGGCAAAAATGACGTTATAATGTAACATTCGACCCGGCCGTTGCGGCATTATGATATCGACGCTGAGCCGCCCGCGTGGCCACCGCTCTTTCTTTGGAATTAGAATAAGCTGAAAGTGCAGCATTTTCAGTATCTTGCGCCACCGCTCTGTGCGCGGTCAAGCATTTCGCATCAATGCCGCGTCCGTAAGCCGCTATCCCCCGCCGCGCATGCGCGCGAGCAGTTCGGCGGTCGGATAGGAGTCGGCGGGCAGGCCGAATTTCATCTGCATGGCTTTGACCGCCTGCCTTGTTTTCAGACCCAAGAATCCATCGATCGTGCCCACGTCATAGCCGGCGCGCGTCAGCATGCTCTGCATCGTTTTCACGTCGTTGAAAGCGAGCGCAGGCGGCGGATTGCCGCGGTGTAGCGGCGGCGCGCCGGCGATGCGGGTGGCGAGATAGGCCGCCGTCGTCGAATAGACAAGCGAATTGTTCCACTGCAGATAGACCTGAAAATTCTGATAGGCGAGGAAGGCGGGGCCGAAGCGGCCCATCGGCAACAATAGCGATGCCGGTAGATTGTCGGCCGGTAGCGGCCGGCCGTCGGCGAGCGTAACGCCCCAAGCGGTCCATTTGGCGCGCGGCAGTGCGATGGAAAGGTCGGCCTGATCCCACGGCAGATTCTCCGGCACGCGCGCCTCAGTGAGCCACGGCTCGCCGCGCTTCCAGCCGAGCCCATGAAGATAGTTCGCCGTCGAAGCCAGCACGTCGGGTACGCTGCGAATGAGATTGCGTTTGCCGTCGCCGTCGTAATCGACGCCGTATTGGTAGTATTCCGACGGCATCATCTGCGTCTGGCCGAGCTCGCCCGCCCAGGAGCCGATCATCTCGTCCGGCGTCAGATCGCCGCGTTCGATGAGGCGGAGGGCATCCAGGAGCTGGGCGCGGAATTTGTCGCTGCGGCGGCAATCGTAGGCCAACGAAGCGATGGCGCTGAGCGAATGGTAATTGCCCATATTGGCGCCGAAATCGCTTTCCAGCGCCCAGAACGAGACGATGACCGGCGCCGGCACGCCGAATTGCTGCTCGATGCGCGCGAACGTCGCCGCGTTGGCCTTGATCAGCGCCGCCCCGCGCTGGATGCGGTAGGCGGCAGCCATGCGGCCGGAGAATTCCAGAAAGGTCTGGGTGAAAACGCGCTGGCCGCGATCGATATTGACGATGTGCTGGTCGTAGGTGAGGTGTGGCTTGGCGGCGGCGATGGCGGCTTGGGAAATGCCTTGCGCCATGGCCTCGCGTTCGAAGGCGGCCAGCCAGGCATCGTAGCTTCCACTGGTACGGCACGGTGCAGCCTCTGCGGCATTCGCTGCCAATGAGCTTGCGAGCAGCAATGCCGCAGCCGCCGTTCCGTATTTCCCCATGATGCTTTTCCTTCGCTGTTGCTGTTGCTGCTTGCGATGTCCGCGTATGTCGCGGGTGGCCACGTTTTCTCTCATATCACTGCGCCGGATTGCAGGTACCAGTGCAGAATCTCCTCGCCGGTCCAGTACACCACGCCGTCGAAGCGGCGCGCGTAATCATAAATCGCTTCCAGATATTTAATCCGGTGCGGCTGGCCGCTGATGTAGGGGTGGATGGCGAGCGCGAAAATTTTTGCCCGCTGTTCGCCCTCGGCGTAAAGCCGATCGAACTGGTCGATGGCGCGGCGCAGCAGATAATCGCTCTCGTGATGCTGAATGATCATCATCGGAATGTCGTTGAGTTCGACAGTATAGGGCAGCGTCAGCAGCGGGCCGACAGCGGTGCGGATCACGGCCGGCTCATCGTCGTACACCCAATCGCCGATATATTTGATACCGGCAGCGGCGAGGATTTCCGGCGTCTCGAGGGTCTCGGTGAGGCCGGGTCCGAGCCAGCCAAGTGGCCGTTTCCCGCAGAAGCGTTCGATGATGTCGAGTGAGCGCGCGACCATGGCCTTTTGATCGGGTTCAGCGTAGATTGGTCCCTGCTGGTAGGAATGGCCCATAAACTCCCAAGCTTCGGCTTTTGCTTGCTCGGCGACGCGGGCGTAATCCTCGCAGACGCGGGCGTTGATCGCCAACGTTGGCCGGATCTTTAAGCGCTTGAACAGATCGAAAAAGCGCCACACACCGACCCGCATGCCGTATTCGTGCCAGCTCCAGTTCGGCACGTCGGGAATTTGCATTTGGCCCGTGGGCGGCGGCAGCACTTGGCGCGCCATCGGCTTGCCGATGTCCCAGACTTCGAGATTGACGATGGTCCAGAAAACCAGGCGCGCCCGCCCCGGCAGTTTGAGCGGTGGCCGGTCGACGATGGCCGAATAAGCGCAGCGTTCGCGCGGCAGCATCGTTTCAGCCATCGTCCACTCTCCATTCTCATCGCCGCGGTGCGGTACCGATGCCGACCATAAAACGATATTGGTCCGATCACATCCCCGTTAGCACAGCCGTGGCGGCATTGCCCTTACGGCGGCTGAATGGGTATGGAACCATCCAACGATGCGCTGATTTACTTCCTAGCCATTGACTTTGGCTATTCGCCCCTCCGGTTTTCCGGATCCAACAATGCCAGGCCCCGCTGCTTCTCCGTTGGTTCGATTGCGCGATTCGACCGCTGCGGATGCCGCGCTCGCGGCGCAAACCGGCGATCGGCGCCGGCATTGGCTCGAGGCCTTTCGTGCGGTGCGCGCCGAAACCGAACGCCGGGCGTCGCCGCTCGGTCCCGAGGACCAGGTCGTTCAATCGATGCCCGACGCCAGTCCGACGAAATGGCATCGCGCTCACGTCACGTGGTTCTTCGAGCAATTTCTGTTGCGACCGTTTGAGCCGGCCTATCGTCCGTTCGATGAGCGGTTCGCGTATCTGTTCAACTCCTACTACGTGGCCGCAGGTCACCGGCTCGCGCGGTCGCAGCGCGGTCTGATCACGCGCCCCGGTGTCGCGGAGACGACAGCTTATCGCGCCCATGTCGATGACGCCGTGGCGGCGTTGATCGAATGCACACAGGACATCGAAGCGGTCATCCCGATCGTCGAGATCGGGCTCAATCACGAGCAGCAGCATCAGGAACTGATGCTGACCGACATCCTGCACGCGTTTGCGCAAAACGCGACCAATCCGGTCTACGATGCCCAATGGCGTTGGCCGCAAAGCGAGAGCGCACGCGCCACAGCCGGCGCCGCATCCGGCGGCAACGGCCTGATCGCCGGCATTCATGTGATCGGCCACGAAGGCCAAGGGTTCTCCTTCGACAATGAACGGCCGGCGCACCAGGTCTTGCTGCAACCGGTCTGCGTGGCACGGGCGTTGGTGAGCAACGGCGAGTGGCTCGAATTCATGGCCGACGGCGGCTATGCGACGCCGAGTCTTTGGCTGTCGGACGGATGGACGGAGGCACAGGCGCAAGGCTGGAACGCGCCGGGCTATTGGCGTGATATCGACGGCGCTTGGTTCGCGATGACGCTCGGCGGGCTGCGCCCGGTCGATCCGGCATTACCGGTTTGCCACGTCAGCTATTACGAAGCCGACGCATTTGCCCGCTGGGCCGGCAAGCACCTGCCGAGCGAGGCCGAATGGGAGGCTGCAGCCAAAAGCGGTACGCTCGACGATGCCTTCGGCGTCGTTTGGCAATGGACGCGCAGCGCCTACGCGCCTTATCCAGGCTATCGGGCCGCGCCAGGTGCGCTCGGGGAATACAACGGCAAGTTCATGGTCAACCAGATGGTGCTGCGCGGCGCGTCCCTGGCGACGCCCGCGGACCACTCGCGGGAGACTTATCGCAATTTCTTTTATCCGTCGGCGCGCTGGCAGTTCAGCGGATTGCGTCTGGCCGAGTTCGCACGCTGAGCGTTCAAATGAATATACAAACCGCATTTCGCGCGCCACGGCCGATCGACACGGAGCATTCGTTCGCCGCCGAGGTCATCGCCGGTCTCACCGCAAAGCCCAAACATCTGCCCCCCAAATATTTTTACGATTTGGCCGGCTCCGACCTGTTCGACCGCATTACCCGGCTGCCGGAATATTACCCGACCCGCAGCGAGCTTGGTCTTCTGTCGAAGCACGCGCCGGCCATGGCCTCGCTGTTTCCGCCGGGTTGCGCTTTGATCGAATTCGGCAGCGGGTCGAGCCGGAAAGCGCGCATTCTGCTGCACGCGGCGGCGAGCGTCGCGGCCTATGTCCCGGTCGATATTTCCGGAGATTTTTTGCAACAGGACGCGGCACAGGTGCGCCGCGATTTCCCGCATCTTGCGATCTATCCGGTGGTGGCGGATTTCACCACGATGACCGAGCCGCCGGTCGAGGTTGCGTCGATGCCGCGCGCCGGGTTTTTTCCCGGATCGACCATCGGCAATTTCGAGCCGCATGAGGCCGCGGCCTTTTTGCGCCGGGCCGCGCAGATCCTGGGCGCCGGGTCAGTTTTCGTGATCGGAGTCGATCTCGTCAAGGCGCCCGACATTCTCTATCGCGCCTATAACGATGCCGAGGGCGTCACAGCGAAGTTCAATCTCAATCTGCTTGCCCGCATCAATCGCGAGCTCGGCGCCAACTTCGATCTCGCCGCGTTTCAACACCATGCCTTCTACAATGCCGAGCGCAACCGCATCGAAATGCATCTCGCCAGCACGAAACGGCAGAAGGTGAGACTATGCGGCACCACGATCGAATTCCGCGCCGGCGAAACGATTCACACCGAGAACAGCTACAAATATTCGGTCGACTCGTTCCAGGTCCTGGCGCATGGCAGCGGCTGGTCGTCGCTCGCGGCTTGGACCGACGGGCTGTTCAGCGTCCACGCGTTACGCCGCCAGACGACGGAAGACAGATGACGGACGACGGAGTCGCGTTTCCTTCTTCCGTCCTCTGTCGTCCGTCCGTGGTCTGAATCATGCCGATCTGGGAAGCCGATCCCTGGCGCCTGCAGTATTTCGCGCATGTCGAAACCGCCGCGAACATCACGACCGAGGACGCCGACGCCTGGCAATGGTATCCGGCGCATCGCTGGGTCTATGACAAGCTCGCGGTGGCGCTGAGCCAGGGCCTCGAGGCCGGCCCCCACGGCACGGCGCCGCCGCGCTTCCCGGTGTTCTCCAAGCCGATTGTCAATCTCAAGGGCATGGGCGTCGGCAGCCGCGTTCTTCATTCGCAAGCCGACTACGATCAGCACTACGCGCCGGGTCATTTCTGGATGACCTTGCTCGACGGCCGTCACGTCTCCTCCGACATCGCCGTCGTCAACGGCGTGCCGCGGTGGTGGCGGCACGTTACCGGCAAACCGGCGGGGGAGGGCACGTTCGATTACTGGACGGTCCATGCCGCGCCCGATGCGGACATCGAGAGGCACTGCGGCGCCTGGGTGCATCGCCACCTTGCCGGCTATACCGGCATGCTCAATGTCGAAACCATCGGCGGCGCGATCATCGAAGCGCATCTGCGCTTCACCGATCAGTGGCCGGACCTCTACAGCGGCGGCTGGGTGGAGGCGATCGTCGCGCTATACGAGAATGGTGCCTGGAACTTCGCCGATGCCGATCGGCGCGAAGGTTACAGCGTCGTGCTGTTCGGCCCGAACGGCGTGCGCTACCGCCATCCGCCGGCGGCGCTTGTCGAGGCGGTCAAACGCATGCCCGGTGTCACTAGTGTCCAAATCACCTTTCATGAGGATTGGGCGCCGGAACGCCACTCCATGCCCCCCGGCGGCTTTCGCCTTGCCGTCGTCAACGGCTTCGATCTTGCGGCTGCGATGGCCGCGCGCGAGCGGCTCAAGGAGCATTTCCGTGCACTAGCAGCGTGAAGAGTACGCCGGTAGATGGCCCCGGCACGGCCCGTTATAGTCGCCGCCCGGCAGAGCGACCGAGATCGGTGAAGGAAGGAAGAGCATGAAAATCGTTGCATTCGAAGGGCAGGGGGGGCCGCGGCTCGGCGTCGTGGACGGCGATACCGTGGTCGATCTCAATGCCGTGGATAGCGCGGTTCCCACCGATCTCGGCGAATGGCTCAAGCGTAATGACGGCGATACCAAGCCCCTTGCCGATATCGCCAAGCGGGCCGCGGCCGCCGCGCGCCGGCCGCTCTCGGGTTTGACCTACCGGCTGCCCATTGGCCGGCCGGGCAAGGTCATCTGCCTCGGGTTGAATTACCTCGCGCACGTCAAGGAAGGCGCGCAGCGCGACAACATTCCAAAGTTCCCCACCATTTTTATGCGCAGCCTGACCTCGCTGGTGCCGCACGGCCAGCCGATCATCCGCCCGCAAGTGACCGAGACCCTCGATTACGAAGCCGAAATGATCCTGATCGTCGGCCGGCGGGCGAAGCATCTGACCGCGGCCAATGCGCTCTCATGCGTCGCCGGCTATTCGTGCGGTAACGAGGGCTCGGTGCGCGAGTTCCAGCGCAAAACCACGCAATGGGACATGGGCAAGAATTTCGACCACACCGGCGGCTTCGGGCCCTGGTTGGTCAGCGCCGACGAGCTGCCCCCGGGCGGCAAGGGATTGAAGATCGAAAGCCGGCTGAACGGCCGGGTGATGCAATCGGACAATACCGACAATATGATGTTCCCGATTGCGGAGATGCTGGTTTACATCACCCAGGGTATGACGCTGGAGCCCGGCGACATCATCTTCACCGGTACGCCGTCAGGCGTCGGCTTCGCCCGCCAGCCGCCGGTCTGGATGAAAAACGGCGACGTTTGCGAGGTCGAAATCCAGGGCATCGGCGTGCTGCGCAATCCGATTGTCGACGAGAAGATTGGAAGAGGACCCCCAATGGCCGACAAGACATTCGACGTCATCAGTATTTGCGGCAGTCTGCGCAAAGGCTCTTACAACCGGATGGTCATGAATGCGCTTCCCGGGCTGGCGCCGGCCGGCATGCGCATCAAGGAAGCGCCGCCGTTTTCCGAATTTCCGCTCTACAACGCCGACCTTGAGGGTTCCGGCGGCATCCCGCCAGCGGTGCAAAGGCTCGCCGACGCAATTCGCGCCGCCGACGGCGTCATCTTCAACACCCCAGAATACAACTTCTCAATTCCCGGCGGCTTGAAGAATGCGATCGACTGGGTATCGCGGGTGCCCAATCAGCCATTCGCCAGCAAGCCGGTCGCCATCCAGTCCGCCACGGGCGGGCCGCTCGGCGGCGGCCGCATGCAATACGATTTGCGCCGGGCGATGCTCTTTCTCGACGCCCTGACCTTCGGCAGGCCGGAAATTTTCATCGGCAATTGCTCGCAACGAATCGACGCCAAGACCGGGGAAATCACCGATCAGCAGACGATCGGATTTATTCGCCAGCAGCTCGCCGCCTTCGCCACGTTCATCGAGCAGCACAGCGGCAAGCGCTGAGCCGGGAGAGGGTTGACTGGACGGCCGGTTCGAACCGCGGCGCTTGCCGCGGGCTGGAGAAGCGGCTACCGGAACCGAGACGGACGCACTGCGAAGCCACGATGGACGCACCGACACCGAAATCGAAGCTGATCAAAGGCGCAACCGGCGACTGGGAAGTGGTCATCGGCATGGAAGTGCATGCCCAGGTGACCTCGCAAGCCAAGTTGTTTTCCGGCGCTTCGACCGCGTTCGGCGGCGAGCCGAATTCGCATGCGTCGCTCGTCGATGCCGCCATGCCCGGCATGCTGCCGGTGATCAACGAGGAATGCGTGCGCCAAGCGGTGCGCACCGGGCTCGGGCTCAAGGCGCGGATCAACGGTAGGTCGGTGTTCGACCGCAAGAACTACTTCTATCCGGATCTGCCGCAGGGCTACCAGATCAGCCAGTACAAGTCGCCGATCGTCGGCGAAGGCGAGGTTTTGGTCGACATGCCGGACGGCGAGACGGCGCGGATCGGCATCGAGCGGCTTCACCTCGAGCAGGACGCCGGCAAGCTGCTGCACGACCAGCACGCCTCGATGTCGCTCGTCGATCTCAATCGCTCCGGCGTGGCGTTGATGGAAATCGTTACCAAGCCCGATCTGCGCTCCGCAGACGAAGCCAAGGCATTCGTCGGCAAGCTGCGCACCATCCTGCGTTACCTCGGCACCTGCGACGGCGACATGGAAAAGGGCAACCTTCGCGCCGACGTCAACGTCTCGGTGCGCAAGCCCGGCGCGCCGCTGGGCACGCGGTGCGAGATCAAGAACCTCAATTCGATCCGCTTCATCGGGCAGGCGATCGAACACGAGGCGCGGCGCCAGATCGGGATCATCGAGGACGGCGGCACCATCGAGCAGGAAACGCGGCTGTTCGATCCCGACAAGGGCGAGACGCGCTCGATGCGCTCCAAGGAAGAGGCGCACGACTACCGGTATTTCCCCGATCCGGACCTGCTGCCGCTCGAGCTGTCGCCGGCCTTCCTCTCCGACTTGCAGGCGCATCTCCCGGAACTGCCGGACGACAAGAAGGCACGCTTCATGCGCGCGTATGCGCTGTCCGGATACGATTCCGGTGTGCTGGTTGCCGAGCGCGAGACTGCCGAATTCTTCGAAGCTGTCGTCGACGGTAGCGAAACGGGCGGCGGCACGAAGCGCGACGCGAAACTCGCCGCCAATTGGGTCATCAATGAGCTCGCGGGGCGGCTTAATAAGGAAGGCAAGGGCATCACCGCTTCGCCGGTCTCGGCGGCGCAGCTCGGCGCCATCCTCGACCTCCTCGCCGGGAACACGATCTCCGGCAAGATCGCTAAGGACGTGTTCGAGATCGTCTGGACCGAGGGCGGCGACCCGCACGCGATCGTCGAGGCGCGCGGGCTGAAGCAGCTGACCGACCTCGCGGCGATCGAGAAGCTCGTCGACGACATCCTTGCCAAGAACCCCGACAAGGTCGCCGACGCCAAGACCAACCCGAAGGCGGTCGGCTGGTTCGTCGGTCAGGTGATGAAAGCGTCGGGCGGCAAGGCCAATCCGCAGGCCGTCAACGATCTCCTGAAGAAGCGGATCGGGGTCTGAGCGCGACGTTGCGCGGCGCGCCGCACGCACGGCACAGACGCCGCGCACTCTCATCGCAAGCCGAAACGGAAGCGAGAATCTGTCTCGCGCTGCCGCCGCGAGGCACCGCCTGCAGCCGAGAAAAGTGCCGCGAGCGCGAATCGGTTGGCACCGATTCGCGCGTTTTGCGCTGCGGTGGGGCCCGTCAACATGCTCGCGGAGGCGTCCGGTGCATAATTTTTTTGCCGTGGTGAATCCGCCGACGGCGACGCGATCGAAGCGGCGAAGGCGCGCTTCGACGGCGAGCGGTGCGCGCGCTTTCCACGCAATGCCGCAACATGCGATGTGGCAGAAACCCGCATTTCATCGGCACTTCTGCATCGTCTTGAATTTTTCGTCGGCGATCGCGCCGGCGAAGAATTTTTTCGCCGCGCGTTCTGCGGACGATCGCGGCGACGACGCGGTTGACGGCGGGGCGCGGCACTTACACACAATATTAAGCGGAGTCACTGTTATTTTTTTCCTGCTGTAGTAATCGGATGGTAGTGCAGCTCGATTCGCGACTGCACTGCACCGATGTCGCCATCCACTCAGGCTAGGAGGGCAGCAATGGCGAAGAAGCGAAAGACGAAGGCAGCGGCAAAGAAGACGGCGAAGAAGACGACGAAGCGCCGGAAGAAGAAGTAGTCAATGCCGCGATCGGTCTTCGGCATCACATGAGTCGAAGATCGCGTCACACGGGCCGGCCTTCGTCGCGGGAAGATCGACGATCGCCCGAGACGGGCCGGCTCAGGTGGACGACGGAGGGCGTCGGCGGGACGGATGTTAGAGCTTCACAATCGTTCATAGAGCACGGTGGTGAAGAGGAGGGGCGGGCGATCCGAACCTCACCGCGGCAGATTGTCCGCGGATTCTAGCTTCTGGTATCTCGCCGACGCCCTCGGTGTGTCGGTGTGTTCTTTCCGACAATTTTAGCGGCGCGGCGGTACGCAAACCGTAGCGCCGTTCTTTTTTGACGGTCCGTTCCGTCGCAGGGTCGAGCCGGGCAACTTTTACGGCAGCTATCGGCTACGATGGATCGCCCGGATTTCCGGCGCTCGGCGTGTCCTAGGTGGCCGATGCCTTGGCGCTGAACCGGTGACGCTGAGAGGGCTTGTCATGACGCGCGCGCCAGGGACATCGAAGGGGAAGCCAGCGCCTGCGGCAAAGCGACGGACGGCGCGCCGCGTCGAGCCGATCGAGCTCTATTACTGGCCGACGCCGAACGGCTGGAAGATCTCGATCATGCTCGAAGAGTGCGGGCTGCCCTACGTCGTGCGCCCCATCGACATTTCCAAAGGCGAGCAGTTCACGCCGCACTTTCTGGCCATCTCGCCGAACAACCGCATCCCGGCGATCGTCGATCCCGCCGGCCCGGGCGGGCGGCCGCTCTCGGTCTTCGAATCCGGCGCCATCCTGCAATATCTCGGCCGCAAGACCGGCAAGTTTTATCCGCGCGAGGAGCGCGCGCGCGTCGCCGTCGAGGAGTGGCTGTTCTGGCAGGTCGGCGGGCTCGGCCCGATGGCCGGCCAAGCCAATCACTTCCGCCGTTACGCGCCGGAGGCGGTCGCCTACGCCATCACCCGCTACACCGACGAGGTCAACCGCCTGTTCGGCGTGATGAACACGCGGCTTGCCGGGCGCCAGTTTTTGGCCGGCCGCTATTCCATTGCCGACATGGCCTGCGTCGGTTGGGTCAGGCTCGCCGAGCGGATGGGCCAGGACCTCGCGCTTTTTCCAAATCTCCAGCGCTGGTTTGCAACGATCCGGGCGCGGCCGGCGGTGAAGCGCGCCTTTGCCATCCGCGTCGAGGCGGCCGCTGCGGTCGACATGCACGATCCCAAGGTGCGCGCGGTATTATTCGGTCAGCGCGCGAGATGACGACGGCTGAATGGAGCCGTCCCGACGTCAATTCGTCCGCGTCCAGGTCTGCGCCTTGCAGATCAGCCCGGCGAGCACGCAGCCCTTGAGTTCGGCGCTGTTGGCGCCGGTCATGGTGAACGAGCCGGTATAGGTGTTGCCGTCCTCGGCGTTGTAAACCTGCCCGTCCCATTTTTCCGCCGTGCTGCTCGGCTTCATATTGAGCACGATGGGAACGCCGAGCAGCGGGCGGCCTTGCTTGCTCGCATCGCCATTGTGCTTGTCGAGCTTCGGTTTGTTGGTTTCGGGATCCAGCGGCTCCTTGATCCAAACCAGATTGCCGCAGAGCGCCCCGCCGCAATTGACGATGTGGACCTTACCTTTCTTATCTTCCGTCAACCACGTGCCGAACGGGTCCGCAGCGAGCGCCGGCGCGATCGCCATCAGCGCGAGCCCGATTGCGGCAACGACGACGGCTGCCGCTATGCGAAAGATTTTCATGGCCTCCCTCCGGTGTCGCGCACGATCGCGAGGCTGAAAGGATAGCCGACGAAAACCGCATTGCAAGCTTTGTTGCCGCCAGGACTGCCGTTCGCCGGGCCGCGGCAGCGCCGACCCAGGTTGCTTAACGCCGCGTTGCCGACCTCGTGCAACCGCCTGACCGGCAGTTCAGCTTTGATTCATCGCATTGTTTAAACCACCGTTCAAATGTTCTGAGGATTATCGCCATGTCGGCCTCGGGGAAAGAAGAGCCGGCGAACAGGGACAAGTCGTAGACAGGGGAGTGGATGATGGCTCGTTTTGAAATTCTCGACAGCAGCGCGGCGCCGCTCGGCGAAGGGCCCGCCGCCGGCGACATGCTGTTCGAACTCGGCATGATGTATTCGGTCGGCCGCGATGTGCCGGTGGATCTGGTCTCCGCGCACAAATGGTTCAATCTCGCGGCGATGAAGGGCAACAGCGACGCGATCCGGCTGCGGCGCGAGCTCGCCGATCAGATGTCGGACGGCGAAATTGCCGCCGCGCAGCGCGCCGCGCGCGATTGGCTGCGGGGAACCTCGGCCGCGCCGGCGCCGGCGATGGCTGCCTGAGGCCTGCTAGGCGCGGCCGAGCTTGGCGGCGCCGAACCCTTGCCTGCCGGCAGCGTAGCGCTTAGTCATAGCGGCGGACCGGAGAGGTGGCCGAGTGGCTGAAGGCGGCGGTTTGCTAAACCGTTATACGGTCTAAAGCCGTATCAAGGGTTCGAATCCCTTCCTCTCCGCCACCCTCCGCCCTGACGGGCTACGGGTGGCAGGCCACCTGACTACAGGCGGAGGGTGTCTCCCGAAGCTCCGAAGGAGCGTAGGGAGACGGTGCCCCTGAAGGGCTACGGGTGGCAGGCCCGTTCGTTTCCTGGAAATGGAAATTGCGGCGCGGCGCCAACGCGCATGCGTGCATCAGGCGGCGTAGTGCTGGGAGCAGGCTTGCCGCATTGCGGAACGATGAAAAAACGCGTTATCGCGAATTACTCGCCTTCGGCTTCTCGCGCACATTGCCCCAGGGATCGACGCTTTGCTTGGGCTGGATCCCGTCCAGTGCGGATTTGTACGCCTTCTCGTCGGCCTTCACCGTGTGATGTTCCTCCTCTTTAGGGGGCTTCTCCATCTTGGGCAGACTCATGCCGGGGGGAGCGTTGGGGGCGCCAGCGCCGGGCACTTGCGCTTGAGCCGGCACGGTCAGCAATGCAACTGCGATGAGTGTCATCACGACGGTTCTCATCGACGTTCTCCTTCGCGCTGGCGAAGTTCACGCGCCGCGTCCCGGCGGCAGCGTGATCCGCAAAGAAATAGCGCGGGTCCTGGTGGACCCGCGCTCTACTCTCTATCAACTCAGCGAAGTCGTGCCAAGCCGCAAAGGAGTTAGCCGATCAGAAGGCTACGCCGATGCCGCCGAACCCGACGAGGATGCTGCTGCAGTCGCCGGCGCTGACGTTGCTGCATTTGAAGCCGCTGGCGGCTCCGTCAACGCTGAAAGCATTGGCGTTCTGCAGGGCGGTGTTGATGACATCGTACCACTGGAAGCCCGCCTTGACGTACCAATGGCCGTACTGCGCCGGCATGAACGACAGCGGCATGATGGCGGTGAGGCCGGTCGTGAACAGGCCAACCGAGCCGCTCGATGCGCCGAACAGCGTGCTGCCGTAGTTATTCCAGAAGGACGACGGTCCGACCGTGACGTAGGTCGGCGCCTTCAGGGTCACCGGGACTCCCCAGTACTTCTCCAGGTTGATCGTCGGCGTCATGCCGATGAAGAAGTCGTAGTTGTTGGTTTCGCACGGGAAGCACGCCGCCGAAACACTGCCCGGGCCGCCGGCGCCGGGGCTGCCGATGCTCTGCAGCTCGTAGTAGAATGTCACGTAGGGATTGAAGGTGATCGGCCAGCCCGTGAACGAGTCGTTCAGAGCCAACTTGACCTCATCCCACACCAGCGTCGGGAATCCCGAACAGGTGGTCATACCGCACGCGCCGTTCGTATCCGCAACGTCTTCGGATATGACGTTGAAGAACGTGTTGCTCAAGGTCCAGTACTGGGCAAACGTCACAGACTGGCTGAGAGCAAAAACGACGTCAAAGAGGGCGCCGTTCGAACTATTGAGCCCGCCGTTGTTCCAGTAGCTGCCCGCTACGAAGCCAGAACCGCTCCAGTCCGTGGCCAACAGGCCGCCGACGGTGACATTGTTGATGAAGCCGGTCTTGTCCTTGTAAAGCGTCAAGTTCAAGCCGGTCACGAGAGTCGCCGTGCCGGTCTTGATCAGCGCCTGACCTTGCGGGTTGATCAGGAAACTTTCACCGTCCAACTCAATGAAGCCACTCCACCAGGACGGCGGCGGCGGCGGCGGTGGCGGTGGCGGTGCCTTGACCGGCATAGCCATATCGGCCGCAAGTGCCGCTGTTCCCCCTAGGCCGAGCGCCCATACGCAACCAACAAGAAGAGCAAGAGAAGATCGTGTTCTAGACATCTGGGTTCCCCCTGGATTTCGACCCGGCCCAAGTCCCTGGTTCCGGGCGCTCCGAACGCTTCCAACCCGACTCGCTGAAATGCGAGCCCTGCCGTAGCCGTTGAAAGCTAGCATTAGATTTGCCGCCTGCAACGCATTTGACACGTTATAGCCGCGTATACGGGGCGATTCTGGCGGGGAGTTGCAATTTTGTCACAAGGATTGATGAGGTCCTTTGTTGCTCGGCGTTTTTCGGCCGGGATTGCCATCCCTCTTGGACGAAATCGATCAAAATCGCTAGCAACGGCGATATTAACGGGGCAGTTACCCACAGCCCGGCCGTAGGGAATAGCCCCGCTGAGCCGGCCGCGGATGGCCCGCAGCGCCGCTCAGTCGCTGAGCTGCAAGCGGCCTGCTTCGTCCTGCAGCCAGGCGCGAAAATCCGGATGCGCGATCGAGATGAGCCGCTTCACACGTTGACGCACCGGCGCTCCTTTGAGTCTAACCGCGCCGAATTCCGTAACCACGTAGTCGACATCAGCGCGGTGCAGCGTAACCGCCGCGCCAAGCGTCAGAGTGGGAGTGATCTTCGAAATCATTTTGCGGATGCCGTCCGGCTGTTTCACCGTCGCCGCGGCGCTGAGCGCGATGAAGGATTTGCCGCCCTCCGACATCTGCGCGCCGATCGCGGTGTCCGCCTGGCCGCCGGTGCCGCTGAACTGTCTGGGCCCGATCGTTTCCGAACACACTTGTCCGGTGAGATCGACTTCCAGCGCGGTATTGATCGATATCTGCTTCTTGTTGCGGGCGATGACGTAGGGATTGTTGACCCATGAGCCCCGCATCAGCGCCACCGCCGGGTTGCGGTGGAGGAAATCGTACAGCCGCTTCGAGCCGAGAGCGAAAGCCCCGACCATCTTGCCGGTCAGCACCTGGTTGCCGAAGCTGTGCGGCGTCTTGCCGATGCATCCGGCTTCATAAAGGTCGATCATGCCGTCAGTGAACATCTCGGTATGGATGCTGAGGTCGCGCTTGTTCAGCAGCATTGACGTCACCGCGTTGGGAATACCGCCGATACCGATCTGCAGCGTGGAGCCGTCCTCGATCAGCTCGGCAATATGGCCGCCGATCAGCAGATCCTTTTCTTCGCTGGGCGCGATCGGCAATTCGGGGACCGCACAGGTGTTGTCGATGACGAAATCCACATCGTCCATGTGCACGATGGTGTCGCCATACGTGAACGGCAGGTTTTCATTGATTTCCAGCATCACCAGATCGGCCGCTTCCATCAACTCTCGCTCGTAGGTGACGGAGAGCGACAGCGAGACATAACCAAAGCGGTCCGGCGGTGAGCAAGTGCCGACGAAAACCGTCGGCTTCTGATAAACCAGCCGGTCGAGGCCGGCACGATGCAGATGGTTGGGCACGTAGGACGTCGTGCCGGCTTGCTCGTGCGCCTTGCGCACCACCGGCGTGAAGAACCAGGCATCGTGCAGGAAATGGCCGCGCATCGCGGGATCGCTGAAATACGCATAGGGCTTCATCGGCAGGCAGGTGGCGACCGTGACGTTCTCGACCCGCGCGGCGATGGTGTGGAGCTCCCCGAGTAGCGCGCTAGGCTCGGCGGCGGCAAGGGCGGATATGATGCTATCGTTGGTTTTAATCTTTGCCAGCGCCTGTTCGACGCTGATTGCCTTGCTCCGGATGAAATTGCGCCCGTCCGGCATGACGTGATCCTCCAGGGTTTGCGCGAGCTTCGGGCAGCGGCATCAAACCGTCATGCGCATCGCCGTCGCCGCCATATTGTAGCCGACGCCCGAACCGATCATGACGACGAGATCGCCGCGTTTGATCTTGCCGAGCTCGATGGCGTCGTCGAGCGCCATCGCGATGCAAGCCGAACCGGTGTAGCCGTACTTCTCCATGATGGTGTGGCATTTCTCCAGCGGCACGCCGCAGCGCTCGGCCACGATCGCGATCGACGGCTTGCGCACTTGGGTGAGGATCAATTGATCGACGTCGGCGGCGGTGAAGCCGTTTTCGCCAGCGAGGCGCTTGAACAGCCGCGGCCAGCCTTCCTCGTTGACCTCCGCCGGGTAAGGGCGAACCAGGCGCACCTGCGTACGCCCGGCCTTCACGGCCTCGACGCTCGCCGGCTCGAAGGTACCGCCGGCGAAAATGCCCCAGTTGGACGCAAACGAGCCGTCGGCCTGGAACGCGGCGCCGACGAAGCCTTGCATGTTGCCGCCTTCCAAGACGGCGGCGCCGGCGCCGTCGCCGTAGAAGAAGCAGATCGGATCGTTCGGATCGCTGAGCCGATGCATCAGATAAACGCCGATCACCAGAACCGTCTTCAGCGCCGGATTGGCGGCGATCAGGCCGGAGGCGATGGCGAGACACGCGGGAAACGACGCGCAGGCACAGCCGACGTCGAAGGTGCCGGCATTCTTCGCCCCGATCTTATATTGCAGCACCACCGAAGTGTCGGGCGTCATGTAGTCGGGCGAATCCGTGCCGACGATGATCAGGTCGACGTCCTCGGGTTTGCGGCCGGCGCGTTTGAGCGCTTCTTTGGCGGCCGGCAGGGCGAGGTCCGAGGTCACCCAGTCGTCGGGAACGTAGAAGCGTTGGGTGATGCCGGTGCTCGCTTCGAACTTGCCGATGACGGTGGGGAAGCCCAGCGCCGTGAAACGCTCCGTCAGCTCGGCATTGGTGACGGCGCGCTCGGGCAAATAACGCGCGGTCGAGACGATCTGGGCGATGCGGGCCATGAAACGGGGTCCACAATTGCGGTGGCGTTGCCGCGACTTCACTGAGTTTCTGTTACGCCGGACGAGAAGCGTTTGTATTGCGGTAGATCAACGCCCTGCGGGGCGTTGGCAAGCGCGACCGCGACGTGCGCTTGCTATCGGCGCTGCCGGAGCCATCCAAAAAGTCCTTGTGGGAAGAACGTGACGATCAGCACGAACAGAACGCCGAGCCACAACAGCCAGCGGTCTGGATGAAATAATGCCGAGAGGAACGGCGTTTCGGAAACAGCACCGTTGACGGCGCCGAGGACATTCCGAAGGTAGTACTCGGCCAAGATCACCAAGATGGAGCCGATGACCGCGCCATATATCGTGCCCATCCCGCCGATCACGACCATCATCAGTATGTCGATCATCAGCGAGAACGATAGCGTGGCGTCAGGCCCATTATAGCCCAACAACAGGGCCATCAGCGCGCCGGCCAGTGCCGCCATGACCGCGGACACAGCGGAAACCATCGTACGGTAAGCAACGACCTGATAGCCCATCGCCTCGACGCGAAACTCGTTTTCGCGAATAGCCTGCAACACGCGGCCGAACGGCGAGTTGACGATCCGCAGCATGAGGAGAAACAGCACCAGCGATACAATGAAGATGAGATAGTAGGTGATCACCGGGCCGTTGATGGTCACTCCCAGCACCGGATCGGCAAACAAACGGAAGCCGGGCTTTAAGATGGCAGGCACCGAGAACGTCAACCCATCTTCCCCGCCGGTGAGACTGCGCCATTGCTCCGCCAGGATCTGGGCGAAGCTGGCAACGGCGAGCGTAATCATCGCAAAGAAGATGGCGCGCAAGCGCAGGCTCAGAATTCCGATCGCCGCGGCCAGCACCAAAGACACCCCGGCGCCGGCTGCGGCGCCCAGGATCACCGCTCCCCAGCCGACCCAGCCTTGGGTTAGCGCGATTGCGACGCCATAAGCGCCGATCCCGAAAAACATCGTATGAGCGAACGAGACAATCCCGGTGTAGCCGAGCATGAGGTCGTAGCTCGCTACCAGGATCACGAAAATGCATATGCGCGAGGCGACGCCCAGAGCTTTGGTGCCGGGAAACAGGAAAGGGGCAAACACGAACGCCGCCAAGACCAGCAGCAAGATCGCGTTCAGCAGGAAACGGCCTGGCGGATCATCGGACACAAGCCAGCTCAACCACGATGCGCGTCGCAGCTTCGCGCTTTGATGGGGCTTTGATGCGGAGACTGCCGGCGCTAACGCAATAGTTGCCTGCTCCGACGGCTGTTCCGGAATTTTGTCAGGCTGCCCCGCCATCGCCGCCTCACTGCTCGCCGATCGGGAACAATCCGCGCGGCCGCCACAGCAGCACCAGCGCCATGAGCAGAATATTCGACCCCAGCGCCAGTGTCGGCGCAAGGAATCCGGCATAGTTGCTCGTCAGGCCCACGAGAATCGCGGCGATGAAGCAGCCACCCACCGAGCCCAGTCCGCCAATGATCAGGATGATGAACACGAGGATGAGCATGCTGTCGCCGATCTGATAATTGACCAACGCCTGGTATTGTCCCCACATCATCCCGCCCATTCCGGCCAGCGCGGTGCCGGCGATGAATATGCCAACGAACACGCGGCGGATATTGTAGCCGAGCGACTGCACCATCTCGCGATCCTCGACGCCGGCGCGAACCACCAGCCCAATGCGGGTGCGCGTGAGGATGAGCTGCATGGCGGCAGCGACCGCCAAGCCGACGAAGAGCGCCACCAAGCGGTAGGTCTCGATGGGCGAAGAGCCGAGAAACACGCTGCCGCGGAGTGTGGCGGGTTTTGGCAGGGCGATCGCATCAGGTCCCCAAATCACGATGACCAGTTGCTCAATGACGGTAAGGGCTCCAATGGTTATCAGGATTTGATGCAGCGGAGCGCCATAGACCTGACGAATAATGATGCGTTCGAAGACAAAACCGAGCGCGCCACTCGCCGCCGCCGCCGCTAAGAGCGCCATCAGCAAAGCGAGGAGATTGAGCGTCAGCGAGGGTGCGGTGGTCCACCCGACAAGCGGCCCCAGCACCGAGACCGTGACGAAGGCCCCGACCGTGACGA
>JBEKWO010000022.1:0-49472 GCA_049512975.1 Xanthobacteraceae bacterium
CCTATGATGATCTCGTCGATCATTGTTGCGCTGCCTGGAATAAGCTCGTTGATCAACCCTGGCGCATCATGTCCATTGGATTGCGGTCGTGGGCTCACGGGTTTTGATCAATGAGATTTGGTATTACTTGGATTTTTCGGCGGAAGAACGTGCGCCACGGTTTCAAGCGCAATGTGTGCTGATTACGTTCGATGGCGCACTGCGCAGGCTGACGGCAGGGCAAAACATGACGGCAGGCGCGTGAAGGCATCCACGGCTCGACGGGAACTTGTGGTACTCGCCGCAGCTCTTCGATGGTGCTGGAAAGAAGGAAAACTTGATCGGTCGATTCCAGTTTCCTTGCCGCCGCAGGCGGGGCCACGCGAGCGCCATTTGTCTCGGACAGAGGCTGCCTCACTATTGGCCGGAGCCTTGGGTTGGGATCGCTCGGGCAAACGCCACCCGGCGAGGATCAATCGTCATCTCGCCCGCTTCATCCTCGTCGCGATCTACACGGGAACGCGGCACGACGCGATTCTTCGGTTGCAATGGACGCGTAATGTGGCCGGAGGCTGGGTCGATCTTGAATCGGGCGTGCTCTACAGGCGCCCCGTCGAGTCCGTGGACACACTGAAGCGGCGCCCGCCCTCCCTATACCGCCTCGCCTAATGCCTCACCTGCGTCGCT
This sequence comes from Xanthobacteraceae bacterium, assembly GCA_049512975.1. Lineage (GTDB taxonomy): Bacteria > Pseudomonadota > Alphaproteobacteria > Rhizobiales > Xanthobacteraceae > BOG-931. The sequence continues at coordinate 667 of JBEKWO010000022.1, forward strand.
GGCGCCGGCTTACGACCCGGTACGTAATTGAGTGGGCCGGAAAGCCGATCAGCTCCCAGGAACGCCGGGCGTGGCGGACAGCTCGCGAGCTTGCAGGGCTGGGTCCGGAAGTTACCCCTCATATCCTGAGGCATACCTGCGCAACCATGCTCTTGCAGCTTGGGGTATCGGTCTATGACGTTGCCGGCGTGCTAGGGACCACCGAGGACGTGGTCCGCCGAACCTATGGCCACCATGCCCACGATCAATTGCGACAGGCTGTTGCCGCGTTCTCCCGCCGTTCCCGCGCCCATGAATAGCCCATGAAATGGGTGAACAAAACAAGGAAATCCTGGGCAAATCGAACCGATCATAGCTTGAAAAGATTGGCTTTTTTGGGAGAGCGTTCCCTTCACACGGGAGAGGTCGTAGGTTCAATCCCTACAGCGCCCACCACTGCCCTGGCGGTCGAATTGGTAATCACGATCAACCGGAGATCAGCTTCCAAGCCGCCGTGCCGAAATCCCGGATGTGCTCGGTTTTACAATGCGTGCAGCGATAGGTCCGCATATCGTCGCCAGTCATGGAGCTTCGCTCCACCAGAACCATCTCTCGGCCGCAGGTCGGGCATTCGGTCAGGTGCGCTTTCGATTTCGGCGTGCGCAGATATCGCACGGTGATCCAGGACGGCAGTTTCATCGCAACGTTTCCCAATGGCGACAGTCGATCTGCGGTCTCGACTGATTGAAGTCTACCTGAAATCACAGAAGTTGGGAAAGTTAACGTCACAACTTGCAATGCCGCAGCTAGGTCTGCGGCTGACGACGCTTAGCGCAACGCCGCCGCCAATTCCTTCGCGCCGGGTTTGCTGATTTCCTGGTCCATGCGCGCGTCGGTCGCCGCAATCAATTTCCCGACGACATTGTTGCGCTGGGCGACGGGATTGTCCGCATAGCCGTGACGCTGGAAGAAGTTCGTGGTCGGCACCTGATCGCGCCAGGCGAGCGGCATCACGATCATATCGAAGCCGTTGCCGTCGCCGGTCAGATTCATCATTTCCAGCTCGGCGGCGCTGAGCATCTTGCCGTAGCCCTTGCGGCGGGCGAACACGATCGAGTCCAGAAGCTTCTGGGTTTGCAGCAAGGGTCCGACGTCGAGGTCCAAATTCAGTGCATGAACGCCGAGACCCTTCGGCGTGTTCGCCAGCATCTGGTGCTCGTTCCAATCGTCCGGAACGCTTTTGCTGAAATCGATCATCCGGCGGACGATCGCAAGCTTGCTCTGCAAAACCTGTTTCTCGGCCGCCGCCAATTGCGCGGCGCGCGCTTCCAGGCTGCGGACGAACTGCGCACCCTTCTCGGCGACGATCTCCACGGTATTCGTCGCCAGCAACTGGTTGTAGCCAAGCGCCGTGGTGATGGCGCGCGCCCGCTTGCTGTATTCAAGCCCGGCCTGGACGTCGTAATCGCCGTTGCCGCCGGCCTCGAAGCCGTAGATGCGGACGATCTGCTCTTTGGTCAGCCCGGCCGCCAGCGCGACCCTGGCGTAGGCGCGTTTGAATTCGCCGTCGCTTTGCGGCCGGCGCGGCATGAATTTGAATTCGCGTTGTGCCGCGGCGAGAAAATCGGCGACCACAGGCACGTAAATCGCCGGCGCCGGCGGCGCTTCTTCATGGGGTTTCGAAGGATCGCGCGGCTTCGGCGGCCCGCTGTAAACCGGCGGCTGCGTCAGCACATAATCGTCGAGCGCAATCGGCTCGTGGCTCGCGCGCTTGGCGGCGCGCAGATGCCGCTTTTCCGCGATCGCGCTCCAGTAAGCTTCGGCCGCGGCGGCGTAGCTTGCCTGCGCCTGCATGTAGGCGGCCAAATCGCGGCGGTACCGCGCCATCGCGGCGGCCAGCGCCGACGGCGCGAGCACCGGTTGATTGCTTTCACGGGCGGGCTGCGCGCGGCCTGCCGCGGGCGACAAAAGGAGCGCGGCGGCCAGCAGATATCCCAGGCGCCGGTAGCTTCGAGGAAAACCCAATCCGCTCGTCCTCCGAGTCGAGGCGCTAACGCCGGAACAACCGCCCGCCGCGGCGCGGCTGCGGCCGCCCGGGCATGCGCGGATTGCGGTTCGGCGATTGCGGACCGCCCGGCCGCCGCAGGTTGTTCGGCCCGCGCTGCCCGCCGCGCGAGCCACGCCGCTGGATCGTCATCTGCCGTCCGATCCGGTGCGAGACAAACAACCGCTGCAGCACGCCGCGGTCGCGGGCCGCTTCCTGCGGTGGAATCTGAAACGGCACGGCCTCCAATCGGCCGCCGGGGCCGGACCGGAGGGCAAAGGCGCTGGCGCCTTCAGTCAGAGCGCCGAGGCGCCCGCCCTGCCGGTTGAACACCTCGATCCGGCCGACATACCCGTCGGCGTCCGGATAAAGCTTGATCCTGGGTTCGGCCGCGCCGCCTGCCGCCGGCACATCGACCACGCCGGTAGTGCCGCGAATACCGAGGGTCGCGGTCGGCGTCGTGATCTTCATGTCGCCGGTCTTGGCCACCAGGCTCGCCACGAAGGCGGCGGTACCGAGCGCGACGTTGATCAAGGCGGCATTGGCTTTGCCGCCTTCCTGATAGACGAATTCACTGACGACGATGCGGGTATTCGCGGAGAGGCTAAAGGTCGTCTCGTCGTCGAAGGTGACGCCGAGCGAGGAATTGGCGCCGGTCTCTAGCGTATCGTTCTTAAAGATCGGGTCGTTGACTTGCAGCGCGATGGCCGCGGCGGCATTGGCGCGGCTCACCGTCGCGCTGCCTTGCAGGGTGGCGACCTGACCGACCTGATCGGCGGCGGCAGGGTTTAATTTTGGTGGATTTTGCGCGCGCGCCGCGAACGGCCAGGGCCAAGGGAGCGGCAACGGCAACGCCGCGGCGCTGCCACCGAGAAGCATCATGAACTTGCGCCGCGTCATGCGCTCCCCCTTTTTACGTCCCCGAGGATAAGACCAATCCCGGTAAAACCCGGCGGCGATACCGATGCAGTATCCGGCTCGCCGCCGTGCTGCTCACTTATTGATCGTGGCCGCGCCCGCCGTGCACACCACCTCGTCTTGAGAGCCGGTGCCGCCGGAGCAGCCGATCGCGCCGATCAGCTTGCCGTCCTCGACCAAGGGGATGCCGCCGCGCGAAGCGATGATGCCGTCGATCGTTTCGAGGTAGTTGAAGCCTTTTTGCATCGCCTCTTCAAAAACCTTCGTCGGCCGGCGGAATTTTGCCGCAGCGCGCGCCTTGTGCTGAGCGACCGCAATCGAGGCCAGCTGCGCGCCGTCCATGCGCGCAAAGGTGACGAGACTGCCGCCGGAATCAACGACGGCGATGTTCAACGGCCAGCCGCGCTTGTTGGCTTCGGCGACGGCCGCCTGTATGGCGGCTTGCGCCTTTTCCAACGAGATCGGTGCGCCATAGGGCGTACTGAAGGGCATCTTCTCGGGCACGGCGTCCAGCGGGTTCGGCGCGGGCACCGCAGGCTGTTGGGCTTGCGCCGCGCCGGCCATGAGGCAGCCGCTCGCCACCAGCACGACGGTCCAAGTGCAAATCTTCATCGGATTTCCTCCCTTGCATGGCGACGTGGTCGCCATCGCTTCCCGCCGGAGATGTTAGTCGAAAAGCCGCCGTATGCGCTACATGCTCGAAGCCCGGCTGATCGCCTGGGCTGCGGCAACGCTCCGTCAACCATGCGCACTAAAATTCGTCGCCATGCGAGACCGCCCAGGATTTTACGGCATTCACCGCGCCTGCAGGAAGGCGGCTGCCCCCGACAAGGGCAGAGCATGCGGCCGGTTTATCGCTCAACGGTTGTCATAACCGGCGGGCGATTTCGCCGGCTATTTTGACAGCCGAAAGCGGCAAAGTACGGCTTAAAAGCGAACGGCCTCGGCCCTGAGGGAAAGGGCCAAGGCCGTCCTGATGTCGGCAGGCGCCCCATCGTACGCCCCTCCCCGACACTCCGCGATCATGCCGAACCCAGGTTGACTGATCGTTACAGATGAACGGCCGCGGCAGCGGATGCCGGGGGTGCGACGCTCTTCATGGCGCGTCTTTTTGTCGCCGCAATTGCCGACGGGCGGCCAAGACGGGGAACTTTCCGTAACATAATCGGTTGTGTCGGAAAGCGAATTCTCTTGCCTCGCCGATCATGCCGGATTCTCGTGAACCAAAGCTGCCCTTCCGCAAATTGCTGTGGCATGGGATGATGGGAATGACGCTGGGCGTTATCTTCGCCGGACTATTGCTGCACAGCAGCGCGTTGCAAGCCGACGGTTTTGTCGATGCTCCGGTTGGCTTGTTGGCTCGGCTTGGCATTCTGCTCACGATCGCGTGTGTTTTCGGTATTGGCGCGACACTGACCGGCGTATTATTTCTGGTGGACGAGTATTTCTGAGTTTCGCAACCGCGTTGCAGACCGTGAAGCGTGAACCACAATCACGGAGACAGCGATGCCCGATGACAGGCCGCCGAGGCCATCCGGAACAGACGCGGGCTGGGGTTTCGCCATTTTGGCCGCGGTCATTGCGGTGATTCTGGTCGGCTGGGGTTGGGCGGGCCAGGGGCGCGGCTGGGGCCGCAGCAATCAAATGGCGCATATGATGCCGCCCGCGGTCAGCTCCACGAACGGGCCGGCCACACGGGCGGAAACAGCCCGCATGCCGTCAAACGGACGCTGACCAACGCCTCCCGGCGGGGGCTTCACCGTCCCGGCGGTATGCGCGACAGATTTTTTTGCTGCAGCTCGTCGAGATAGTCGCGCCAATATTGCTCGCGATTCCGACCGAGCTCGAACAAATAATCCCAGCTGAAAATCCCGGTGGAGTGCAGATCATCAAAAACCGGCCGCACCGCATAATTGCCAACCGGATGCAGCTCCAGTATTTGCACGTCGCGCTTGCCGGCGACGACACGGCGCTCGGCCGGCGAATGGCCCTGCACTTCGGCGCTCGGGCTGCGGACGCGCAGATACTCCGCCGGCAGCTCGAAGCTCTCGCCGTTATCGAACGCGACCGCGAGTGTTTTGCGATCCTTGTGCAGCCGCAGTTCGGTCGGCCAGGGATTATTCATCGACGAGTGCTCATGCTCGTTTCGCCCCCGCCATGGTCGCGCCGACGACGATCACGTCCGCGACTTGGTCGGGCGGCATCTACTCTGCCGCCTGGGCGGCGCCGCCATGCGCTTTCGACCAGGCGGCCGGGTCCTTCATGAATTTTTCCGCTTCCCGCAGCCTTCCCTTGTCGAACCGGCTGCTTTTCTTTGCCACTTCGAGGACGTCCCACCAGGTCGCCAGCGAATGCAGCGTGACGCCGAGATCGGCCAGGATTTTTTTGCCCTCGGGAAAGATGTCGTAGAAGAAGAACACGAAACAGTGCTCGACCGTGGCGCCAGCGCCGCGCAGCGCGTTGCAGAAATTGACCTTGCTGCGGCCGTCGGTGGTCATGTCCTCGACCAGCAGCACGCGGGCGCCCGGCTCGATATGGCCCTCGATCTGCGCATTGCGGCCGAAGCCCTTCGGCTTCTTGCGCACGTATTGCATCGGCAGCATCAGGCGATCGGCCATCCAGGCCGCAAACGCAATGCCGGCGGTCTCGCCGCCGGCCACGGCGTCGAACTGCTCGAAGCCGACGTCGCGCTCGACGGTCGCCACGCCGAAGTCGATCAGCGCCCGCCGCACGCGCGGAAACGAGATCAGCCTGCGGCAATCGGTGTAGACCGGGCTCGCCCAACCGGAGGTGAAGATAAACGGCTTGTCGGTCATGAAGCGGACAGCCTCGACCTCGATGAGCATCTTTGCCGTCAGTTCGGCGATCGCGTCTTTGTCGGGGAAGCCGGTCATTTCTTGTCTCTCCATTCCCCTTCCCCTCGTGGGGAGGGGCCAGGGGTGGGGGTCGTGAGGTTCTCGCGCGTCGTCGCTTCGCCTCTCTACCCGTCTCCCTACACTCCCCCACAAGGGGGGAGGGAAAATTAGCTCACCACCTTCCACGCGATGGTCTCGCCGCCACGATAGACCAGGGCGCGCTCGTCCGGACCGGGCACCTTGACCTCCGGCGGCGCCGTCCAAGGCGACTTTTCCAGAACGATCTTATCCTCATTTGGCGGCAGACGATAATGCTTGGGTCCGTTGAGTGAAGCAAAGGCCTCGAGCTTGTCCAGCGCGCCTTCCTCCTCGAACACCTGGGCGTAAGTCGCAAGCGCCACCGGGGCATTGAAGATGCCGGGGACGCCGTTGACCGCGACTTTCCGCGCCAACGGATGCGGCGCGGAATCGGTGCCGAGGAAATAGCACGCTGCGCCCGAGGTCGCGGCTTTGCGCAGCGCCGCGCGGTCGCGGGCGGTCTTGATAACCGGCATGGCGTACATCATCGGCTTCAGACCCGCGCCGAGCCAATCGGTGCGCGTCAGGTTCAAATGGTAGGGCGTGATGGTGGCGCCGATCTGCGGCGCGGCGGCCTTGATGAATTCGGCGCCGGCTTGCGTGGAGATATGCTCCAGGATCATGCGCAGGCCGGGAAATTGCTTCACCCATTGCGACAGCCGGCGATCGATGAACACCGCCTCGCGGTCGAAAATGTCGATGTCGGGACCGACCTCCTCGCCGTGCATGAGAAACGGCATGTCGATCTTCTCCATGCGCTCCAGCACGCGGGCGATATTCCGATAGTCGGTAACGCCGGCCGCCGAATTGGTCGTGGCGTTCGCCGGATAGAGCTTGACCCCGACGAACACGCCGTCGCGGAAACCGCGCTCGACGTCGTCGGCATCGGTGTCGTCGGTGAGATAGCAGGTCAGCAGCGGCGTAAAGCGCGAGCCCGGCGGCAGCGCCGCCTTGACCCGCTCGCGATAGGCCATCGCGTCGCGCGTGGTGCGCACCGGCGGCGTCAAGTTCGGCATCAGAATGGCGCGGCCGAAATCCTGGGCGGTGTACGGCAGCACGGCCTTGAGCATTTCGCCGTCGCGGACGTGCAGGTGCCAATCGTCGGGCCGGCGGATGGTGATGCGCGTAGTCATCGCGGCGCCAGTAATCACCGATTGCACCGCCATGCAATGCCGACAGCCGAACGTGCTCTACGTGCGTGACGCGCTCGGCGAAACGACCGCGCTGATCCGCAAATTGCGGTGAAATACGAAGGGTGAATGGGTTCAAAGGTCTGGTCGGAGTGGCAGGATTTGAACCTGCGACCCCCACGTCCCGAACGTGGTGCGCTACCAGACTGCGCTACACTCCGACATTGGCGGCGCTTATACAGTCCGCGTTCCGGCCCTGCAAGCGCCGGCCGGTTCCGCTACCTAGTGCCCGTCTGGCAGACAAGGAATCCATGACAGCTCCGCTGGTCACCCGCGTAGCGAAGGCCGATGCCGCAGCGGTTGCCGACGCGGCGCGTGTGCTCGCCGCCGGCGGCCTGGTCGCCTTCCCGACCGAGACCGTCTATGGCCTCGGCGCCGACGCGACCGAGGGGCGAGCCGTCGCGCGGGTCTACCAGGCGAAAGGCCGTCCGGCCTTCAACCCGCTCATCGTCCATGTCGCGGATCTGAACGCCGCGCAGGCGCTCGGCCGGTTTGATGCCGATGCCCTGCGGCTCGCCGCCGCGTTCTGGCCGGGACCGCTCACGCTCGTTCTCGCCAAAGCCGCCAACTGTCCAGTTGCCGACCTGGCGACGGCCGGGCTCGACACCGTCGCGGTACGGATGCCCGACCACCACGTGGCGCGCGATATTCTGCGGGCCTTCGGCAAGCCGGTGGTCGCGCCCTCGGCCAACCGCTCCGGCCACCTGTCGCCGACCACGGCTGACCACGTGCTGGCCGATCTCGGCGGCCGCATTGATCTCATCGTCGATGGCGGCGCGACGCCGGTCGGCATTGAATCGACCATCGTCGCCTGCCTCGGCGAACGGGTGCTGCTGCGGCCCGGCGGCCTGCCGCGCGCGGCGATCGAGCGCACGCTCGGGCGCAAGCTTGCCGATACACCCGCGGCCGGCACCGATGACGCTCCGCTCGCTCCCGGCATGCTCGCCTCGCATTACGCGCCGCGGACGCCGCTGCGGCTGAACGCCCGGCGCGTCGAGGCCGGCGAGGCTCTGCTCGCCTTCGGACCAACGCCGGCGGAAGGCGCCGGGCACGCCAAAAGCGTGCTCAACCTGTCCGAACGCGGCGATCTGATCGAGGCGGCGGCCAATTTGTTCTCGCAGTTGCGCGCGCTCGATGCCGCCGGTGTCGGCGCGATCGCCGTCATGCCGATCCCGGCCGACGGCCTCGGCGAGGCGATCAACGACCGGCTGGCCCGCGCCGCCGCCCCGCGGTGATCTGCAGCTTGCGGAGCAATAAGCCGGCTGTCATCTATCTGAGATGACCAAGGGCCCGATAGACCGCCCTGATGGACGCGCCGTGATGCTCGATAAGCCGCCCAAAGCTATTGACCCCGCGCTGCTGCCGCGGTTTGCCGCCATCGTCGGCGAAAAATACGCCATCACCGATCGGCAGGCGCAGGCGCCTTATCTGGTCGAGATGCGCGACATGTTCCAAGGCCGCACGCCGATGGTGCTGCGCCCGGCTTCCGTCGCCGAGGTGTCGCAGATTTTGCGGCTCGCCGACGAGACGGCGACCCCGCTGGTGCCGCAAGGCGGCAACACCGGCCTGGTCGGCGGGCAGATTCCATTCAACGACGAGATCGTGCTGTCGCTGACGCGGCTTAACCGCATCCGCGAGGTCGACCCGACCTCGAACACCATCACCTGCGAGGCCGGCGTCACCTTGCAGCATGCCCGCGAAGCCGCCGCCGCCGTCGATCGGCTCTATCCGCAATTGCTGCCATCGGAGGGCACCTGCACCATCGGCGGCAATCTTGCCACCAATGCCGGCGGCACCGCGGCGTTGGCCTACGGCATCGCGCGTTCGCACGTTCTCGGCATCGAGGTGGTGCTCGCCGACGGCCGCATCCTCAACGACCTCAACAAACTGAAGAAGGACAATACCGGCTACGATCTGAAGAACCTCTTCATCGGCGCCGAAGGCACGCTCGGCGTCATCACCGCTGCGGTGCTGCGCCTGGTGCCGCGGCCGCGCGCGGTCGAGACCGCATTCGCGGGCCTCGCTTCGCCGCAAGCGGCGCTCGATCTGCTCGATATCGCCACGCAGAATTCCGCCGGCGACGTCACCAGCTTCGAGCTGATGCCGCGCTCCGGTATCGAGCTCGTGGTGCGCCACGCCGCCGGCTGCCGCGATCCGCTCGGCACGCCGCATCCCTGGTACGTGCTGATCGAACTGTCCTCGCAGCGCCAGAGCGGTTTGCGCGAGGTGATGGAGGATATCCTGGCGCAGGGGCTGCAACGCGGCTTCGTCACCGACGCGACCATCGCCGACAGCCTCGACCAGACCAAGGCGTTCTGGCGCATCCGCGAAATGTTCGGCGAGGCGCAGCGCCATGCCGGCGGCTCGATCAAGCACGATGTCTCCGTGCCGGTCGCGGCTGTGCCGGCGTTCCTTGAGGAGGCGGCGGCGGCGGTCGCCGCGGTTATTCCCGGGGCGCGGCCGATCCCGTTCGGCCATCTCGGCGACGGCAATATCCATTACAACGTCACCCAGCCGGTCGGCGCCGACAAGGCGGACTATCTCGAGCGCTGGCACGAGGTGAACGCCGCGGTGTTCGCGGTGGTGAAGAAGTACGGCGGCTCGATCTCCGCCGAACATGGCGTCGGCGTGCTCAAGCGCGATCTGTTGCCGTCGGTGAAGGATCCGGTCGCGCTCGACCTCATGCGCAGCCTCAAGCGCATGCTCGATCCCAAGGGCATCCTCAATCCGGGCAAAGTGCTTTAGCGGTTGCGGGCTGCTGATGCGGCTCTCAGCGACACCAAGTTCAGTCCGGAATGACATCGGGCACTGCCGTCGCGGGCCAGTCCTCGACATAGTACACACCCGCGGCTAACAATATTTCCAGGGGATGGAAATGCGCTTCGGAGTTTTCTACGAGCTGCAGCTGCCGCGGCCCTGGAACCAGGGCGACGAGCGCAATCTCTTTCATCAAGCGCTGCAACAAGTGGAGATCGCCGATCGGCTGGGATACGACTACGCGTGGGAGGTGGAACACCACTTTCTCGAGGAGTATTCGCATTCCTCGGCGCCGGAAGTTTTCCTGGCCGCAGCCGCCGCGCGCACAAAGACCATCCGCTTGGGCCATGGCATCCGGCAGGTGATCCCAAACTACAATCACCCGGCCCGCACCGCCGAGGGGCTCGCCACCCTCGACATTATGTCTGACGGCCGGCTCGATTTCGGTATCGGCGAGGGCGCCACGCGGCTCGAGCTTGGCGGCTTCCGCATTCCGGCCAAGGAGAAGCGCGCCATGGCGCTGGAGGCCGCGGAGCAAATTGCCAACATGATGGTGCTGGAGCCCCTTCGAGGGCAAGTATTTTTCCATGCCGTGCCGCAATGTCGTGCCGAAGCCGGTGCAATCGCCGCACCCGCCGATGTGGATGGCCTGCACCAATCGCGACACCATCAAGATCGCGGCGCAGAACGGCGTCGGCGCGCTGGCCTTCTCCTTCCTCAACCCCGAGGAAGCACGTCTTTGGGCGGATATCTATTACGGCATCATCAAATCAGACACCTGCGTGCCGCTTGGCCACTCCGTCAACGCCAACCTTGCCATGGTGTCGAGCTTCTCGCTGCATCGGGACCGCGCCGAGGCCATCCGCCGCGGCCTCGAAGGTTTCGAGTTTTTCGGCTACGCGATCAACGCACTGGTTGCGCACGACGCCCGGCCCGGCCGCAGCAGTCTCTGGAGCGACTTTATGAGAGACCGCGGCGACCGCACCGAAGCGGTCATCGCCTCCACCGAGCGGGTCGGCGCCTACTCTTCCGGCATCGGCACCCCGGCGGACATGCGCAATCATCTTGAGGAGTTCGAGGAAAGCGGCGTCGACCAGGTCATCTTCCTGCAGCAGGCCGGACGCAATCGCCACGACCACATTTGTCAGTCGCTCGAGCTGTTCGCCGCCGAGGTGATGCCCGAGTTCAGGGCCAAAGCGGCGGTGCGGGAAGCGCGTAAGGCGGAAGAACTGGCCCCTTACGTTGCCGCGGCGTTGAAACGGAAGTCGTGGATGAAGCCGCTCGCCGACCACGAGATTCCCGTGGTCAAAGCCTCAGCCGAAAAGGCGCAGTTTGCGCGTGGTGCAAGCTAGAGCATGATCCGGAAAAGTGGAAACCGGTTTTTCGAAAGGATCATGCTCCACCAATGTTAGAGCGGCGCGCGAGCTAAAACAGCGACGGTTGATCATTCGACTTCTTCGCTTTCGCCGGCGCGGCCGGCGAAGCCGCCGCAGGCTGCACAGCGCCACCAGCGGCAGCCGGGGCGATGAGTTCGGCGGAATCATTCGCCACGCGGTTCACCGCCGGCGAAATCTCGTAGCATTCGAGCAAAGATTCGGGAGCCGACGCGATCAGCGCGGCGGCGGTCATGGCGTCAACTTTGGCGCAGTCGAGCCAAAGATCGAACGCCTCCGGCGCTACGATGACCGGCATGCGGTCGTGAACCGCGGCGAGCGTGCGGTTCGCCCGCGTGGTGACGATGGCGGCGGTATCGACTTCTTCGCCGTTCGGGCCGGTCCAGGTCTCCCATAGCCCGGCGAAAGCGATCGGTCCGCCGGATTTCGGCCGCACGAAATAGGGTCGCTTCGGCGCACCGGCCCCCCATTCGTAGAAGCCGTCGGCGGGAACGAGGCAACGCCGCCGCCGCATGGCGTTGCGGAAGGCAGGCTTCTCAAGGACCGATTCGCCGCGCGCGTTGACGAGAAGCGAGAACGTTTTCGGATCCTTCACCCAGGCCGGCAGCAATCCCCAGCGCGCCAGCGCGAAGGCGCGCTTGCCATCGACCAGCCGGACGAGCGGAATCGGCTGGGTCGGCGCCACGTTGTAACGGGGCGGGAAATTGGGCTGCTCGGGGTAGCCGAACAAGGCCCTGACCGCAGCCGGCGGCGAGGTGATGACATAACGTCCGCACATTGGGATAAACCGATCAGGTAAGCGATGACTGCCGTACGCAGTTTCCGATCATAACCAAATGGGATCGGCCTTTGACCAGCGCCAGCAGCAAATCGCGAACTTATCCGGCGCGGCCGTATCTGGCGGTCAGCGCCGCCATATTCCGCGACGGCCGCGTGCTGATCGTGCGCCGCGCGCTGCCGCCCGCCCGGGGACTCCATACCCTGCCCGGCGGGGTAGTCGAGCTTGGCGAAACCCTCGAGCAGGCCGTGATCCGCGAGGTCCGCGAGGAGACCAGCCTGGACATCGAGCCGTTGGCGCTCGCCGGCTACCGCGAGGCCATCGCGCGTGATGCCGGCGGCCGCATCGAGCGGCATTTTGTGATTCTGCCGTTCGCGGCGCGCTGGATCGCCGGCGAGATCGCGCTCAGCGAGGAATTGGCCGAGGCGCGCTGGCTGCTGCCGTCCGAGCTTGCCGGGCTTAAGACCACCGAGGGGCTTGCCGAAATCGTCGCCACGGCCTGGCAGCAGATCGCCACGCTTCGCTGAAAAGCGCCGCAAGGCTGCCGCGTTGTCACGCTTGCTGTGCGGTGCTCTCGGCCCCTATGCTCGCGCCAAACCCGATGCTGCGAACCCTCCTCATTCTTTCGCTTATGCTTTGTCTCGGCGCGCCGACTGCCCGCGCCCAGTTTTTCCCGCAACCGCCGCCCCCGCCCCGGCCGCAACCTCCTGCACAGCAGACTCAGCCGCGAGCTCCGCCGCCGGTTCAGCCCCAACCTCAGCCTCAGGCGCCGCAGCAGCCGGCCTCCGCCCCCTACGACCACGACCTCCAGCGGCTCGCCGAAATCCTCGGCGCGCTGCACTTTCTGCGCGGCATTTGCGGCTCGAACGAAGGCCAGAAGTGGCGCAATGAGGCGCAAGCGCTGATCGACGCCGAAGCGCCGGCCGGCGCGCGCCATGATCAGATGGTCGCGAGCTTCAACCGCGGCTATCGCGCCTTCCAGCAGAGCTACCGCACTTGTACGCCGGCGGCCGATTTCGCCGTTCGCCGCTACCTCGACGAGGGCGCGAGAATCGCCCGCGAGATCACCGCCCGCTACGCCAACTGACCGTTTGGCCCGGCCGCGAAGCGGCGCGAGGGGCGTATCTAGCGGAACAAGCTCGCGAATTAACCCTTCCTCAAGGTTCGACTTAGGGTGCGCCGAGGCCATGCTAACTTGGGCGTGGGTCAGGGACGCTGCAGTCCTGCGGCGACAACGTGATTGCAATGGACACGGCGAGACAAAATCCGGCGGCGCGCGACGCCGTATCGGATCACGAACAGAAGCGCCTGGCGCTGATATGTCTGCAGGGGGCCTGGGCGGAGGCGCATCACGACGGCATCGATGGCGATTGCCTGGCGCAAACCGCCCTTTTCTTGGCGCTCGCCGAGCTGATTTCCACCTACGGCGAGGAAGCCGCCGCCCGTTACGCGGAAAACCTCGCCCCCCGCATTCGCAACGGCGAATTTTCGGTGGAGCTGTCGCGGCAGTAACCGCGAGCTTCCAGTCGTAATCGCTGGTTTCCGCGCCTCCCCGCGAAGGCGGTACGGTCTGCCCAGCCACTTGAGCGGACGCGGCCGGCACCTTAGGTTCGGTGTCCGATGCCAGGACAGTCTGCTCGTATGAAGGCCGCCCTTCTTCCGGACCGCGGCGTGCTCAAGGTTGCCGGCGACGACGCGCGCAGCTTTCTGCATGGGCTCGTCAGCGCCGATATCCTCAAGCTCGGCGCCGGCGAGGCGCGCTTCTGCGCGCTGCTGTCACCGCAAGGCAAGATCATCGCCGATTTCATCGTCGTCGAAGCGCCGGCGCAGGATGGTGGCGGCTTTTTTCTCGACGTGCCGCGCGCTGTCGCCAAGCCGCTCCTTGATAAGCTCAACCTCTACAAGCTGCGTTCGCGCCTCATTGTCGGCGACTCCTCCGACACGCTCGGTGTGTTCGCGGCTTGGGATGGAGAGGGCGTCGCGACGCCGGCTTTTGGCCCCTACTATGCCGATCCGCGCCTGCCGGCGCTCGGCCTGCGCGCGATCCTGCCGCCGCAGCGTGCGGCCGACGCCGCCGCCGTGCTCGGCGCCGTTCTCGTCGACGCGAGCGCGTACGAGGAGCACCGCATCGCGTTGGGCGTTCCGCAGGGCGGCGTCGATTTTCAATACGGCGACGCCTTCCCGCACGAGGCCGACATGGATCAGCTTGGCGGCATCGATTTCACCAAAGGCTGCTATGTCGGCCAGGAGGTGGTTTCGCGCATGGAGCATCGCGGCAGTGCGCGCACGCGCACCGTACCGGTTCGCTACGACGGCGCGGTACCGCCGCCGGCTGGAACCGCGATCACGGCCGGCGGGCGGCACATCGGCGGGATGGGTTCCGCTGCCACCGGCCGCGGGCTCGCGCTGCTACGCCTCGACCGGGTGGCAGAGGCGATGTCGCGCGGCGAAGCGTTTCTCGCCGACGGCGTCCCGATCCGGCCGATCAAGCCGGATTGGGCCCGCTTTGCCTTTCCCGATGGGACCAAGGCCGCCGAATGACTGCCGCGAGTGCCGACGATTCCCACGCCGACGTGCTTGGGCGCTGTCCCTGGCCGAAAGACGATCAGCTCTACCTCGCCTATCACGACCAGGAATGGGGCGTGCCCGAAATCGACGACCGCGCGCTTTACGAAAAACTCGTGCTCGACGGTTTTCAGGCCGGCCTGTCCTGGATCACCATTCTGCGCAAGCGCGAGAATTTCCGTCGCGCCTTCGATGGCTTTGTTCCGGAAAAAATCGCGCGCTACAGCCCGAAGAAAGTCGAGCGCCTGATGCAGGACGCCGGCATCGTGCGCAACCGCGCCAAGATCGAAGGCGCGGTGCTCTCGGCGCGCGCCTGGATCGGGACGATGGAGAACGGCCCGGGCTTTTCGAAATTGCTGTGGGACTTTGTCGACGGCGAGCCCAAGGTCAACCGCTTTCGCACCATGCGGCAGGTGCCGGCGGAGACCGCGACGTCGCGCGCGATGTCGAAGGAGCTGGCCCGGCGCGGCTTCAAGTTCTGCGGCCCGACCATCGTCTACGCCTTCATGCAAGCGGTCGGCATGGTCAACGATCACCTAGTTACTTGCCACCGTCATGAGGCGGTGCAGAAGCTTGGCAAGGTGAGCTGAAAAAGCGACGGCCCGTCACCCGCCCGCAGACCCGCGCCGCGCCAAGCTGAAAAAGATCGCAGCCATCAAAGTCAATGCGCCGATGACGGCGTAATGCACCGACGAATTGGCGTCGACGAAGGAGGAAGCGCTCGAGGTCGCCTGCACCAGCGCCGCGCCGAATAGAGTGCTCACGAACGAGCCGCGCCCGCCGGCGACGCTGGCGCCGCCCAACACCACGACGGTAATGCTCATCAAGGTATAATCGGTGCCGGTCGATGGCGAACCGATGCCGACTTGGCCCGCCAGCATCAGCCCGCCGATGCCAGTCAAGAGCCCCGAGATCACGAAGGCGAGCCAAGTCAGGCGCTCGCTGTCGATGCCGAGCCGAAGGCTGGCGAGGGAGCTGGAGCCGACCGCGCGGAAGCTGCGGCCGAAGCCGGTGCGAAGAAGGAGCCATTCGGCGCCCCCGACCATCGCCAAGGTCAGCACGACTCCGGCTGGGAGGAACCAAAGCGGAAACTGCGCCGCGTCGGAAACGGTGTCGGTAATGGTGCCGGCGGCGGTGGGCCGCAGCAGAAGCGAAACGCCCTGCAATCCGATGAAGGTGGCGATCGTCACGACGATCGCCGGCAGGCGCAGCGAGGTGATCAAGAGGCCCTGCAACAAGCCGAAGCCGACGGTAAACATGAGGATCAGGATCAGGCCTGCGGCGAACGGTCCGGGCAGGACGCCGTCGGGAGTCAGGAAGGAGGCAAGCACGACGCATAGCCCGGCGAGCGGGCCGATCGAAAGATCAATGGCACCGACGAGGACTGTCGCCAGTTGCGCGCTCGAGAGGAACGCCAGAATGCTGAAGAAGGACAGCATGCTCTTGATGGAAAACGGCGACAGGAAGTAGCCATTCAAAGCTTGGGTCCCGCCGAGAATGATTACGGTGAGGACGGCCAGCACCAAGGCGGGAAAATGGTCGCCCGACAGGAATTTGCGCCCGCGCCGCGGGTGTGCGCTCGCGGGCGCTTCGCTCGCGCGCGAAACCGTGGTGGTGAGATTGGCCTCGGTGATAGCGGCATCGGTGACCTCTCCGCCCGACAATTCGTGGACGATGCGGCCGCGCGCAAAGATCAGCACCCGATCGCAAAGGCCTTCGAGTTCGATGCCGTCCGAGGAGGATACCAGCACGCCCAGGCCTTGGTCGGCGATGGCGCGCAAGCGCTGATAGATATCGCTGCGCGCGCCGATATCGACGCCCTTGGTCGGCTCATCCACCAAAAGCACGTTGGGTTGCGCCGAGATCTCGCGCCCGAACAGTACCTTTTGCTGGTTGCCGCCGGACAATTCGAACAGCTTCGATTCCACCGATGCGGCGCGAATATGCAAGTTCTCAGTGATTTTCTCGGCGCGTTCGGCTTCGCCCGAACGGTCGACTACGCCGAAATTCGAGATCGCGCCGAGGAAGCCGAGACTGAGATTTTCACGCAGCGTCAAGTTGAGAAACACGCCCTCGGCATGGCGATCATCCGGAATGAAACCGATGCCGGATTTGCGAAACGCGCCGGGAGTGTCGCCGGCAATCCTCGTATTGTGGATGCGCACCTCGCCGCCGCGGCGGCGGTCAATGCCGGCGGCCGCGCGGATAAACTCGCGCTGGCCTTCGCCTTCGATGCCGGCGAGGCCGACGATTTCGCCGGCATGGACGACGAGATCGACTTGATCGAAGCCGCGCCCGCTCAAGCCCCTGACCGCGAAAAGCGGGGCCCCGACCGATTTGGCCTTGGCCGGGAAGATCTGCCCGAGCGGCCGGCCCGCGATCAGCGCAACGATCTCGGCCGGCGTGATCGATTGGGCGAGGCGGCTGTCGATGATCTCGCCGTCGCGCATCACTGAAATCCGATCGGCCAACTCGTCGACCTCGTGCAGTCGATGCGAGACGTAGACGATGCCGACGCCGGCGCGTTTCAATTCCCCGATCAGTTCGAACAGTTTCCGTACATCGGCGTGCTGCAGCGGCTCGGTCGGTTCGTCGAGGAAAAGCACCGTGGGATGGGTGGCGAGGGCGCGCGCGATCTCCACGATGTGCCGCTGCGCCAGCGACAATTCCGCGACGCGCGTATTGACCGGCATGCGCAACTCGTCGGTCGCGATCCGCGCCAGGATGTGTTCGGCTTCGGCCGGGCCGCCCGGGGCCGCAAGCGACGGCGCCGCCAGTTGAAGATTCTCCAGCACGGTCAGGTCGGGCGCCAGCGCCGGATGCTGATACACGACCGAAACGCCGTCCTCGCGCATCTGCCGCGGATGCGGCGCTCTCACCTCCTTGTTGTCGTAATGGATGGTGCCGGCATCGGCCTGGAGCACTCCGGCGGCGATGCCGATCAGTGTCGACTTGCCGGCGCCGTTCTCGCCGACGATGGCATGAACCTCGCCCGGAATTACGGCGAGATCGACGCCTTTGAGCGCCTGAACCGGACCGAAGCTCTTGCGCACGCCGGTCAGCGCCATGATCGGAGCAAGCGGTGTGATGATCGGTGCACCGGCGCCCGCAACCTTATGCATGGCGCAGCCGCCGCGATATCTCGGGAAGCGCCACGCCGCTCAGCACGATGATCGCATCGGCCAAGTCCTCGGCTGAGCCGCCGAACCCGAGCGCGGTCACCAACTGGGCGAGATAAGTCAGAAAGAAGGCTCCGATGACGGTGGCGACGAGGCTTCCTTTGGTGACGCCGCCAAGCGGATTGCCGCCGACGACCACGGCGGCGATCGTGCCGAGCAGATACGGCAGCCCGCACAGCACGGTGGGTGAGACAAGGTATCCAGAAAGCATGATCGCCGCCGTCGCGTACATGAATCCCGCGAGCGCGTACGTCGCGATGCTGTAGGTTCTGAGCGGTATGCCCACGGCGTGAGCCGCCGCGGGATTGACGCTGACGGCGATGAACCGCCGTCCGATCGTGGTGTATGTCAGGACAAAGACCGTTATCCCGGCCACCAGCAGCAGCACCCAGACCGTGGCCGGCACGTAGAGAAATCGTGCAACAAAAAAAGCGACCAGCATCGGCGGCGCTTGAACCGAGGCGCCGGTAGAGACGAAATAGGTCAGGCCGAACAGAATGGCGTTGACGCCGATCGTTGTCACCAGCGGCGGCACGCGCAACAAAGTCACGATGAGGCCGGTCAGGGCGCCGATCGCAGCGCCGACGCCGAGCGCCGCCGCGACATAGAAAAGCACCACGCCGAGGTCGGTGCTACCGTTCGGCAGCTTAGTCACGATCACGGCGGCAAACGACATAATGCCGGCGGTCGAAAGATCGAGACCGCGCTGCTGAATCACCAGATGTTGGCCGATAGACGCCACGGCCAGGATTGCGAAGTACGGCAGCGTTGAGAGAATCGCGGCCGAATTGACCGTGCTCGGCGCGGCGATGCCGCCAATCAACACCAAAAGCGCCGTTGCGACGAACGCCTTTAGCGCCAACGGAAGCTCGGTCAAGTCTCGGCCCAGTCGGGGCATTCGCAGACGGAATATTTGATCGTCCGCCATTATCCCGAACCCGGTGTTTCACATGACGATTAGACAATTTTCACCGCCCCGCCCTCCCCCGGCAAGGGGGAAGGCGACGCAGGTGATGGCCTCAGCGTCGCGTGCTGAGGCGGAGCGCGATCGTGATGATCGCCCGAACGACTACTTGCCGCCCAGAGCCTTGATCTGCCCCGCTTTCGACAGCATCGAGGATGGGATTGAATCCATCGGCATCGTCTTGTCGCACTTCACTGCGAGCTTCGGATCGTTCGAAGTATTGTCCTCGGTGTAAGGCAGGACGATCAGGCTGAGCTCGGGTTCGTCGATGCCTTCGGCCGCCGCCACCGCCTTACGCAGCGCCAGCCGCACCATCCAGGTATGAGCGTCGATGCTCGCCATCTTGAAATCCGGGTGGTCGGCGGCAAGACAGCTCAGATCCATCAGCGACTGTCCAACATACGCGGGTACCGGCTTGCCGGCCGCGAGGAAGGCGCGGATCGGGCCGGTGGTTTCGCTGTAGATGCCGTCGATCTCGGGATATTTGGCGATCAGCGCCGCGGTCTTTTGCTGCGCCATTGCCGGGTCCCAGTTGGTCGGCACCGGTTCCGCTTCCAGCACCTTGATGCCCGGATATTTGGCGAATGTCGGCTTCCAGCCGACGACCTGCGCCGCGGTCATCGGGTTGCCCGGCGTGCCGCCGAACATGATCACCGTGCCTTTACCGTTGAGGGTTTTGGCCAGCCATTCGGCGAACTGCTCGCCGACCTTGCTCTGGCTCTCGGTGACGCGATCCACATAGTCTTTGCCGATCGTGCCGGGGAAATTGTCGCCGGTGTCGTAGGGAACAACCGCAACGCCGGCCGCCGTCGCTTCCCGCGTCGCCTTCAGAATGGCCGGCCCGCCGTCGAGAAACGCGACGATGACGTCGAACTTCTGCGCGATTAGGCCTTCGATGTCGGCAATCTGCTTCTCAGGCTTGAACTCGCCGTCAGTGTAGCGGGTCTCGGTGATGTTCGGGCATTTCGAGGCTTCATCCTCGAACTCGGCGCGGGTGATGTGGCGCCAGTAATTGCCGCCCCAACCGTCGGACAGCGCGACTTTGATCGGCTTGGTGCCGCAGAATTTGGACATCGGCTGAAAGTCGGCGACGGTACCCTCTTTGTCTGGATAAAGTTTGGCTTTGGTGATGTCGGCGGCGTGACCGGACGAGGCCATGGCAACTGCCAGACCCAATGCCGCAACGCCAACCGCTAGACTGCGTGGTGACGACATGAACTCCTCCCCTGTGCATCTGCTTTGATCCGGAATGACCAAACGCCGCGGCCAGCGGCGGCACCGTGACCGTGCATTCGTGTCAACCGAAATTCCAGATGACTTTGTGCGGAAGAAGAATACTCCTTTTGCGGTTGGTACCAAGCGCCGCTGGTGAATCCACTTGCGCGATCAGCCCAAGAAAAATCGTATGATCGGTCATGGGATATGGCCCGCGATATGTGGGCGGGGCGAGGCGGGACCGAGCTCCGACTGCTGCGCTATCCTTCCCTGCCGGTTAGCAACAACAAAAGGGCGTTCTCTACCGCCCGCAGGCGATCATTCCGCGGATGGCGAAGCATCGCCTTGCGCACCGCCGCGGCGGGCTGGCATAGTCGGGAGACAGCATCGGCGACAAAATAAAAGTCAAATGGGAGGGTATCATGCACAGGAGCGTCGACCGCATCCTGATCACCCATACCGGCAGCCTGCCGCGCGGCGCAGAGCTTAATGACCTTTTGATCGCGGACGAGGCTGGTGAGGCAATCGACAAGGGCGAGATTGCCGAAAAGATCGAGCTCCGCGTCGCCCACGTGATGGAGAAGCAGCACTGGGCGGGCGTCGACATCGCCAATGACGGCGAGCAGGGCCGGGTCGGCTTTCAAACGTATGTACCGAAGCGGATGTCCGGATTCGGCGGCGAGTCGAAGCGGCCTTTTGGCCGGGAATGGGTCGAGCTTCCGCTCTTCACCCAGAAATTTCAGGCGCGGCTGCCAAAAACCGGCAAGGTATTCGGTTGCCCGGAATGCGTCGGCGAGCTCAAATATACCGACAAAGAAGCCATTAAAATCGAGCTTGCTCGCTTCAAGCGCCTGGCGGCAGCGGTGAAGCCGCCGTTTCCCGAAATGTTCTTCGCCGAGCCGTCGCCGGGTATCATCGCGACGACGATGCTCAATGCGCACTACCCGACCTACGAGGCGTATCTCGACGCGATCGCCCGCGAGATGCATTACGAATATAAGTCCGTGGTCGACGCCGGATTGATCCTGCAGATCGACGCGCCGGATCTGGCGATGGAACGCGTGCTCCTATTCCAGGACAAATCCGACGCGGAATTCGTCAAGATCATCGAGCAGCACATCGCAGCGTTGAACAAAGCGCTGCACGGAATTCCGCGTGATCAGGTGCGGCTGCATATCTGCTGGGGCAATTGGGAAGGACCGCACATCTACGACATCGGGCTCGAGCCGTTGCTGCCGGTGTTTTATCAGGCCAATGTCGGTGGGCTGAGCATCGAGTTTGCCAATGCGCGTCGCCAGCACGAGTACGCCGCATTACGTAAGCACAAGCTGCCCGACCACATGGTGCTGCTGCCGGGAGTCATCGACTCAAAGATCAACCTGGTCGAGCACCCCGAGGTCGTGGCGCAACGCATCGAGACTGCCGTGGCCGCGGTCGGCGACCGCGAGCGCGTCATTGCCAGTTCCGACTGCGGCTTCGGCACCTTTGCCGGCTGGGAATGGGTCGCCGAGGATGTGGTGTGGTTGAAGCTCAAAACCATGCGCGAGGGCGCCGACATCGCCTCCAAGCGCTCTGGGGTAAAAAGGCTGCCTAGCGTAGTGTCCGGCCCAGGCTGCCGATGCGCGTCTTGTCGCCCGTTCCTAAGCTTCAAGCGGATGGGGTTGCGGATGAGGACGATCGTTCACAAGCGCACTTGCGAACGATCGGGAGTGGGGTAGCCTTCATCCTCACATGCCCAGGCTGCCACTCCCGCCCTCCTCCGGATCTGCGTCGCCCAAGCCCGATGCGGTGACCCCGACGCTGCCGCGCAAGCCGGCCGCGGCCAAGCCGCGCGCGGTGTCGCCGCGCGCTTGGCAGCGGATGCTGTCGGGGCGGCGGCTCGATCTGCTCGATCCCTCGGCGCTCGATATCGAGATCGAGGACATCGCGCACGGCCTCGCCCGGGTGGCGCGCTGGAACGGGCAGACCAGCGGCGCGCACATTTTTTCTGTGGCGCAGCACTCGCTGCTGGTCGAGGCGCTGGCGCGGGCCCGCGTGCCGCGGCTCGATCGCAGCCGGCGTCTGGCGGTGCTACTGCACGATGCGCCCGAATACGTGATCGGCGACATGATTTCGCCGTTCAAGGCGGTGATCGGCGATGCCTATAAGGTGGTGGAGCGGCGGCTCCTTGCGGCCATTCATCGGCGCTTCGGGTTGCCGGTACACTCCGCGCCGGAACTCGAAAGGCTGATCAAGATCGCCGACCGCGAGGCGGCCTATCTCGAAGCCACCCGCCTCGCCGGCTTCGCCGCCGCCGAGGCGCGGCGGTTCTTCGGCCGGCCGCCCGTCATCTCTGCCGCGATCGAGCGCGATTACCTCAAGCCGTGGCCCGCCGAGACGGCGCAGGCACGTTACCTCGAGCGGTTTCGGCAATTGGTTGATGAACCGTCCAGCCCGTCGCGGCGGGACCACTTGTCGCTATGAGCGGCACACTTGTGCCGCCCGGCCATATCTATATGACACTGGTCAAAACACCCATTTGATTGCGATCCAAGTCGTTCCATGATTCACGTCTGTTCCCTCGCACGGCTGCACGAAACGGTCGAAGACACCGGCGCCCGCCATGTCGTTTCGCTGATCGGCGACGAGGCGCACATCGAGCGACCGAGCGCCATCGAGGCGGAAAATCACCTCTGGCTGCGGCTGCACGACATCAGCGCACCGCTCGACGGCTATATTGTGCCGGCAGAGGAGCACGTCGCCGATCTTTTGAATTTCGTCCGCCGCTGGGACCGCCGCGCCCCGCTGGTGGTGCATTGCTACATGGGCATCAGCCGCTCGACGGCGAGCGCCTTCGTCAGCGTCTGCGCGCTCAACCCGCATCGCGACGAGCAAACAATCGCGCAGACCTTGCGCAACGCCTCGCCGACGGCGACGCCGAATATCCGGATCGTATCGCTTGCCGACCGCCTGCTCGGCCGCGACGGCCGCATGGTCGCCGCGGTCGAAATGATCGGCCGCGGGGTGCTGGCTGCAGAGGCGGCGCCGTTCCGGCTCGATCTGGAATGACTAGCTAGAGCATGATCCGGAAAAGTGGAGGCCGGTTTTCCGAAAAGATCATGCTCCACCAAGATACTAGAGCGCCAATCGATTCAATCTAAGGCGGTTGCACTCTAAGGAGAGGAATCACTCCTCGATCGCCGGCCGCAACGTCGCCATGGGCATCGGCCGCGCCGGAGTGGGTGCGCGGCTCATCAGCTGCGCGCGCGCGTTATGCTGGTAGAAGTCGCAATAAGCAAAGCCCAAGCCCGCGATCGAGCCGCGGAAGCTCCGGTAATCGATCTTCTGCACCCTGAAACATGGTTCAATCGGCAGGCCGGACAGATGGGCGCACATGGCCGTACCTTCGACTCTGAGGGTTCCGGCGGGCAGGCTGGCGAAGCGCATTGCGCCGCGGCCGCCCGGCCGGATGGTGCCGACAACAGACCCGTCGGAAAAAACGCGGCCCATGCCTGCCGTGCCGTCGAAACAATTGTAGGCAAACAGCTTGCCGACGACGAACGCCCTGGCCTGGTCCGGCCCGAGCTCCTCGGCGACGGCCGAGGCGGCTCCCAACACGCACGCACAGACGACAGCCACGCGCAGCAACATTGTCGACTCCACATTGACTTGCAGAGGATTAACGAAATTTCTTAATTGTCCCCTTACCATAAGGCCCCGCATGCTGGACAAGATTCCTGGCGAAATTCTGAACTGCTTACCGAATTTTTACCACAATTCGCCCGCGCACCTCTCCGGCGAGGATGCGCGCCCCGGCGTCGATGACATCGGCGAGCCCGATTTCGCTGGTCATCGCCGCGATCTTCGTACGGTCGAGATCGGCCTCCAAGCGGCGCCAAGCCTGCTGCCGCAGCGGCAGCGGGCACATGACCGAATCAACGCCGAGAAGCGACACACCGCGTAGGATGAAAGGGGCGACCGTGGTCGGCAAGTCCATGCCGCCGGCCAGTCCGCAGGCCGCCACGGCGCCGCCATAGCGCGTCATCGACAGCACATTGGCGAGCGTCGTCGAGCCGACGGCGTCAATGCCGCCGGCCCAGCGCTCCTTGCCGAGCGCGCGCGGCGGACCGGTCAGCTCCTTGCGCTCGATCACTTCGGCGGCGCCGAGGTCTTTGAGGTACGCCGCTTCGGCGGGCCGCCCGGTCGAGCCGATGACGGTGTATCCGAGCTTGGCCAGGAGCGCGATCGCAACCGAGCCGACGCCGCCGGCGGCGCCGGTGACGATGACCGGTCCGCGCGCCGGCGTGATCCCGGCACGCTCCAGCGCCATCACCGACAGCATGGCGGTATAGCCGGCGGTGCCGATGGCCATGGCTTCGCGGGCGCTCACCCTTTCCGGCAACCGTACCAGCCAGTCGCCCTTGACGCGCGCCTTCTGCGCATAGCCGCCGAGGTGGGTCTCGCCGCACCCCCAGCCGTTGAGGATCACCTTATCGCCGGGTTTCCAGCCGGGATGCGAAGAGGCCTCCACCGTGCCGGCGAAATCGATGCCCGCGATCATCGGGAAACGGCGCACCACCGGCGATTTGCCGGTGACCGCGAGCCCGTCCTTGTAATTCACCGTCGACCAATCCACGGCGACGGTGACCTCCCCGTCCATCAAATCCTTCTCGTCGAAATCGGTGAGCCGGACCGTCTGTCCGGCCTCGCTTTTATCGACGACGATCGCCTTGAATGTGCTCACGCTCTGACTCCGGCCTTGTTCGCAATCTGCTTGCCATAGCCGATCGTGTGCCGCTCAGCCACGTCTTCGAGCGCGGAGTGTGGAAGACACCGATGCGCGGCACAAGCGCTTTACGCGCGGGTCCACCCCGCGCCTGCGTCGTTTAAAGTTTTGCGGTGCGCGCAGTCTTGCTGCCGGCCAAGTCGGCCGGCGACGCGGCGGCTTCGGGGATCTTCGCCGCTGCATCCGGGCTTTTCACGCCGGCCGCGGAACTCTTCGCCGCTTCGGGAATTGGCGCGGCGGCACCGACCGGCTTGGCAGCGACCGGCGCCCAGTTCGGCTCGTCCGACCCGTCGCCCCAGGCGCGCGGCCGATAGAAGGTGTGTACGCCGAGCTTGTACATCTTCTTCATTTCGTGAACCCAGCTCGGGTGCACCCAATAGGCGTGATAGTGCGTGGCGTGACCGACGTCGGCGAGCCAGATCTTGCCGTCGAGCGTATCCTTGGCGATGCGTTTGGCCTGCGCCCACATGTCGGGCTCGTCGATGCGGCTCAAATCCTTGCCTTCGCAGGCGAAGGTGAACTGGCAGGCGAGATGCCGGTTGGCGTTCTGATAAACCACGCCGCACACGTTGTCCGGGTAGAAGCCGGAGAAGACGCGGTTCATCACCACTTGCGCGACCGCCATCTGGCCGCGCAACGGCTCGCCACGCGCCTCGAAATAGACGGCATCAGCCAGGCACTTCTCCGCCCGGGCGCGCGGCTTGCCGGCAAGGCCGAGACGTTCCGCCGGGCTTCTCAGCAGGCTGACATTGTTCTTGCCCGCGACGGTTTCACCACTGGTGCCGGCATCGCGCGGCGCCTGCAAGGCAGACAGCTTGATGTCGGGATCGACGGACGGGGAGACCAGGACCGGCTCCGCCCCCGGCTGCCAGCGCTCCAGTCCGCTGCGCGAACCCATCGCGGCGATACCGAAATAGAGCTGCGTGTTGCGCTCGGCCGGATCTTCGTCAAGGACGGACAGCGAGGCGAACGGCGACTGCGCCTCGACCGGATCGCCATCGCCGGCCGCGGGTATTTCCGGCGGCTTGTCGGCCAAGGCGAGGTCGTCCTCGGTTTCCGCATCGAGCGCACTGTCGCGCCTATCCTGCGCGGCTGAACTTGGCTGTACGGCGGCGGTGAGTTGATGGCTCTGCATCTCGGCCGCCGGCAACGCGCCGGTCACGTCGGGCAGCGCTTCCGGCAGTGCCGCGGAGGGTGTCGGGTCGCGCCGTTCAGCGTCCTTGGGCCGCGGTGCCATGACCGGGGCCGGCGGCCGCGCCGACTGCGGCACGTCGATCGGCTGCGCCTGCGGCTGGCTCTCGGGTTGGTTCGAACTGGAAGCGGGCTCCGGCAACGGCATGCGGTCGCCCTTGAGCCGGCGATTGACGGTCGGATATTCGATTTGCAGCGCGGCGCGCGCCATCGGCGGCGCGTCGACCGACCAGGTTTTCACATTGAGCGAGCGCGGATCGAAATTGACCGGCTGGGCGCCAAACGGCTCGGGCATCGCCGTGCCGATCGGGCGCACAAAGCTGAACGTCGCGGCGTGAATGGTGCCGAACGGAGAGGCGATCAGGTGGTCGCGCCAGCGGTCGGAAACGCCCGGCTGTCGCGCGAAGAACGCCGCGAGGTCCTGATAGCCGATCGAGGTCGGCGTGAACGCGATGCAGAAAGCGCTGAGCCAGAACGGCCCAGACAACGCCCCCGTCGACCGGGTACGCAACGCAACCATCACCCCTCACGCGCACGCTCGTTAAGCGACGCATCCCCAATTCAACAAACATCGCCGTAGTGGCGCGAATGCGACACATCCAACTATTGTCGGGTTAACCTTGCGAAGGCGTTAATTTGTTTCGGCAGCAGAAAGCCCGAAACCGCGGCGCGGCCATGCGCGGACGCGCGGCGTTGTCTTTTCATTAACCAGAGGAATTACGCGGTCGAACTGGCGCCGCGGCCCAACGCAGCTTGAGCGGCGGCCAATCGCGCGATCGGCACGCGAAACGGCGAGCAGGACACGTAGTCGAGCCCGAGCTCGTGGCAGAACGCGACCGAGGCGGGATCGCCGCCGTGCTCGCCGCAGATGCCGAGCTTGAGTTTCGGCCGCACCTTGCGGCCGCGCTCGGCGGCGATGCGGATGAGTTCGCCGACGCCCTCGCGGTCGATCGACACAAACGGGTCGGTCGCCAGAATGCCCTTCGACGTGTAGATGCCCAAAAAGCTCGCCGCATCGTCGCGGCTGATGCCGAAAGTGGTCTGCGTCAGATCGTTGGTGCCGAAAGAAAAGAATTCGGCGGTCTCGGCGATCTCGCCGGCCCTTAATGCCGCGCGCGGCAGCTCGATCATGGTGCCGACCTGGTATTTGATCTTGCTCTTGGTCTCGGCGGCGACGGTTTCGGCCATGGCGTCGATGCGTTCCTTGACCAAATCGAGTTCGGCCTTGCCGGCGATGAGCGGCACCATGATCTCCGGCACCACCGCGGCGCCGGTCGCGCGGCCGACCTCGACCGCGGCCTCGAAAATGGCGCGCGCCTGCATTTCCGCGATCTCCGGATAGGCGATCGCCAGCCGGCAGCCGCGGAAGCCGAGCATCGGATTGAATTCGTGCAGCTCGCGGGCGCGGTCGGCGAGTTTTCGCGGGTCCGCGCCCATGGCCTGCGCCACCGCCGCGATCTCCTCCTCGGTGTGCGGCAGGAATTCGTGCAGCGGCGGATCGAGCAAGCGGATGGTCACGGGCAGCCTGCCCATGATCGTGAACAGCTCGACGAAATCCGCCCGCTGCATCGGCAGCAGTTTGGCGAGCGCGGCGCGGCGCGCCGTCTCGTCCCCGGCCAAGATCATCTCGCGCACGGCGCGGATGCGGTCCTCGTCGAAGAACATATGCTCGGTGCGGCAGAGCCCGATGCCCTCGGCGCCGAACTTGATGGCGGCCCGCGCATCGGCCGGCGTATCGGCGTTGGCGCGCACCTTGAGCTTGCGCGCGGCGTCGGCCCATTTCATCAGCGTGGCAAACTCGCCGGCAAGCTCCGGCTCGCGCATCGCCACCTTGCCGGCGAGCACCTGGCCGGTCGAACCATCGATGGTCAGGATTTCGCCCTTCTTCAACGTCGTGCCGCCGGCGGTCAGCGTCTGCGCGCGATAGTCGACGCGAAGCGCCCCGGCGCCGGAGACGCACGGCTTGCCCATGCCGCGCGCAACGACCGCGGCGTGCGAAGTCATGCCGCCGCGCGTGGTCAGAATTCCCTCGGCGGCGTGCATGCCGTGGATGTCCTCGGGCGACGTTTCGATGCGGACCAGGATCACCTTGTGACCCTGGCTCTTGAGCAATTCGGCCTCCTCGGAGGAGAACACGATCTCGCCGCAGGCGGCGCCCGGCGAAGCCGGCAGGCCGGTGGCGATCACCTTGCGCTCGGCCTCGGGATCGATGGTCGGATGCAGGAGCTGATCGAGCGCGGCGGGATCGACGCGCGTCACCGCCTCCTCCTTGCTGATCAGTTTCTCCTGCGCCAGCTCCACCGCGATGCGCAAGGCGGCGTTGGCGGTGCGCTTGCCGCTGCGCGTCTGCAGCATCCACAGCTTGCCCTGCTCCACCGTGAATTCGAGATCCTGCATGTCGCGGTAATGCCGTTCGAGCGCGGCGTAGATACGCTTGAGTTCGGCGAAGGCGTGCGGCAGCGCGGTCTCCATCGAGGGTTTGTCCGAACCGGCCTCTTTGCGCGCTGCCTCGGTGATCTCCTGCGGCGTGCGGATACCGGCGACAACGTCCTCACCTTGCGCATTGATGAGGAATTCGCCGTAGAGCTTTTTCTCGCCGGTCGACGGATTGCGCGTGAATGCGACGCCGGTCGCCGAGGTCTCGCCCAGATTGCCGAAGACCATGGCCTGCACGTTGACGGCGGTGCCCCAGCTTTCCGGGAGGCCGTGCAGACGCCGATAGGTGATGGCGCGGTGGTTCATCCACGAGCCGAACACCGCGCCGATGGCGCCCCATAGTTGAGCGTGCGGGTCCTGCGGAAACGGCTCGCCCCGCTCCTTCTCGACGCGCTCCTTGTAGAGGGCGACCAGTTGCTCCCAGTCGTCAGCCTCGAGGTCGGTGTCGAGCGTGTAGCCGTTGCGGTCCTTGTGCTCGTCGAGGATTTCCTCGAAGTGATGGTGCGCGATGCCGAGCACCACGTCCGAATACATGGTGATGAAACGCCGGTAGCTGTCATAGGCGAAGCGCCGGTCGCCGGATTTTTCCGCAAGCGCCGCCACGGTCACGTCGTTGAGGCCGAGATTGAGCACGGTGTCGAGCATGCCCGGCATCGAGGCGCGGGCGCCCGAGCGCACCGAGACCAGCAGCGGATTCTTGGCATCGCCGAAAGTCTTGCCGGCGATGCGGCCGACTTCGGCGAGCGCCGCTTCGACCTGCGGCTTCAAATCCTTCGGGTAGGTTTTGCCGTTCTGGTAGAAATAGGTGCACACCTCGGTGGTGATGGTGAAGCCGGGCGGCACCGGCAGCCCGAGATGCGCCATCTCGGCGAGGCCGGCGCCCTTGCCGCCAAGCAGATTGCGCATGCCGGCGCGGCCGGCAGCCGTGCCGCCGCCGAAGCTGTAGACCCATTTGCCCTTGGGCGCAGTCTTGGCCGCCGTCTTTGTGGGCGCGGATTTCCGCGCCGCAAGCTTCTTCGATTTCTTCACCGGATGCCGGGAGATTTTTGAGCGCGATTTAGCCATGGGATATCGTTGTCTTTCGGCGCGGCCACGTTAATGCAGATGCCGGCGTCGAATGCAACGCCGGGCGGACGGTTCAGTGCCAGTTGATAAAATGATGGACGGCATTGAGCCCGACCAATCCGACGAAAATGAGATAGATTGCAACGATGTAGCTGAGAAGCCGTGGCATGATCAAAATGAGTATCCCGGCAATGAGGGCGACAAGCGGCGTGATATGAGCGGCGGTGATGACCATGGTTTTTCCTCGGGTTGGGGAGACGAAAAGAGAGCCGAGCGAGACCGGAAGGGCCCGGCTGCAGGAGAACGCGCAAGGGCGAGTTGGGTTCTAGCAGATTCCGGGAAATTGGGAACCGGTTCGGGCCTCGTCATCCCTCTATTTTGGAGAAATCGGCGACGGCGCGGGTGGCGGAGCGGATTTCGTTCAGCAGCCTGAGCCGGTTCTCGCGCAACGGCTTGTCGTCGACATTGACCGTCACCTTGTCAAAGAAGGCATCGACGCTAGAGCGCAATCTTGCCATTGGGCGCATGGCGGCTTCAAAGTCTTCCATCGCGACAGCCCGCGCCGCCACTTCCTTTGCAAGCTTGATCTCCCGCGCCAGCGTCCTTTCTTCTTCCTGCTCGTAAAGATCGGGGTTCGGCTCGCCAGTGTAGCTCCTATTGTCTCTCTTTTCCTCGATGCGGATGATGTTGGTCGCGCGCTTGTAGCCGGCGAGCAGGTTCTTGCCGTCCTCGGTATCGAGGAATTTCCCCAAGGCCTCGACGCGACGGACGATCAGCAGAAGATCGTCCTGGCCTTCGAGCGCGAACACGGCATCAACCAGATCATGCCGCGCGCCTCGCTCGCGAAGTTGCACCTTCAGGCGGTCGGCAAGGAATAACAGAAGGCTACTGGATATCTCATTTAAAAGATTTGAGATGTCTCGATCAAACTCGTTCTTAAATTCATTAAGCCGCAGCGCGATTTTCTCCTCAGTGATGGGTCGGGTTATGGCTTTCACATGAATCTTAACTTCTTGACCCCACATGTCGGCCGCAATTCGCAGCGCGTTTCCCGCGGGCTCGACGGTTGCCTTAAATTGGACCGCCCGTCGCAACGCGTTTAAAATTATTGGGGTCAGTCTTAGCCGGACTCCTGACTCAACTATACGAATTATACCCAAAGCCGCGCGTCGCAATGCATAGGGGTCTTTGCTCCCTGTCGGTCTCTCGTTGATCGCCCAGAAGCAGACTAGCGTATCGATCTTATCCGCCAGCGCGACGGCGATCGAGATCGGCTCGGCGGGGACAAAATCATCCGGACCTTTCGGTTTGTAATGATCCTCGCAAGCGTGTGCGACGGCTTCGTCTTCGCCCTGGGCCTGCGCGTAGTATTTTCCCATCGTGCCTTGCAGTTCGGGAAATTCGCCGACCATTTCCGTCAACAAATCCGCCTTGCACAGACGTGCGGCGCGTTTGGCTTTCTCCACATCCGCTCCGACCAGCGACGCCAGCTCCGCCGCAAGCCGCTCGATGCGTTCGATGCGTTCCGCCTGCGTGCCGAGCTTTTCGTGAAAGACGATGTGCTTGAATTTTTCCAGCCGATCTTCCAGCCGCGTTTTCAGATCGGTGTCGTAGAAGAACTTGGCATCGGAGAGCCGGGCGCGGATGACACGCTCGTTGCCGGCGACAATCGCCGCGCCGCCGTCTTCCGCCTCGATGTTGGCGACGAGGATGAACTTGTCGACCAGCTTGGCGTGCGCCGCGTCGCGCAGCACGAAACATTTCTGGTTGTTGCGGATGGTGGCGCGGATCACTTCGGGCGGAATATCCAAAAACCTGCGATCGAACGCGCCCATCAGCACCACCGGCCATTCGACCAGGCCGGCGACTTCGGCGAGGAGGCCATCGTCCTCGACCAGCTCGAGCCCTTGCGCGAAGGCGAGTTGCTTCGCCTCGGCGAGGATGATGTCGCGCCGCCGCGCGGCGTCGAGCACCACCTTGGCCTTGTCGAGCTTGTGCTGGTAGTCGGCGAGCCGGCGCACGGTGAATGGCTCGGGGCTGAGAAAGCGATGGCCGCGCGTCTGATTGCCCGCCGCGATGCCGTCGACCGAAAACGGCACGATGTCCGGCTCCTCGGTCTCGGGTCCGAACGTCGCCACGATGGAATGCAGCGGCCGCACCCAAGTCAGCGCGCCGGGCTCTCTCGACCGGGCGCCCCAGCGCATGGATTTCGGCCAGGGAAAGCCTTTGATGACGTCGGGCAGAATATCGCCGATCACCTCGATCGCCGCCCGCCCCGGCTTCTCGATCACGGCGACATAGAAGTCGCCCTTTTTGTCGGGCTGCACCTTGGCTTCGCCGATCGATTTCAGTCCAGCGGCTTTGAGAAAGCCGGCGATGGCGTTCTCCGGCGCGCCGACGCGCGGGCCCTTCTTCTCCTCGCGCACGTCCGGCTGGCGCACCGGCACGCCGTGCACCGCGAGCGCCAGCCGCCGCGGCGTCACGAAGGCTTTGGCGCCGTCGTAGACGAGCCCCGCGTCGACCAGCCGATCGGTGACCAGCTTGCGCAAATCCTCCGCCGCGCGCGCCTGCATGCGCGCGGGGATTTCTTCGGAGAAAAGCTCGAGCAGAAGGTCGGGCATCAGGGTAGCGTCTTGTGGGTCCCGTCGCACAGCGGTTTTTTCGACGAGCGCTTGCAGGCGCAGAACCAGACCTCCGCGGCCGCCTCCGATTTGAATTCGATGGGCGTGAAGCTAGTGACCTTGTGCGAACCGTCGCAGAACGGCTGCGACTTCGAGCGGCCGCAGGCGCACCACCAATAGCTCTTGCCGGCCTCGACTTTGACCGGAATTGACCGCCGTCCGCCGATTTCAGGCATTTCACTCATTTCGTCCAACCTCCACCTTCGGTCGCGAGCCACGCCGCACCGCACGCTTTGGCCAGCTCGCGCACCCGCAAAATGTAACTCTGCCGCTCGGTCACGGAAATCACCCCCCGCGCGTCGAGCAAATTAAACACGTGACTCGCTTTGATGCACTGGTCGTAAGCCGGCAACGCCAGCTCGTTACGCTCGTCCTTGCCGCCGATCTGCAAAAGCCGCTTGCACTCGTCCTCGGCATCCTTGAAGTGGCGGAACAGCATCTCGGTGTCGGCGGCCTCGAAGTTGTAGCGCGAATATTCCTGTTCGGCCTGCTTAAACACCGCGCCGTAGGTGACCTTCCGCGCGCCCTCGCGGCCGTTGAAGTTGAGATCGAAAACGTTCTCCACCCCCTGCACATACATCGCCAGCCGCTCCAGCCCATAGGTCAGTTCGCCGGAAACCGGCGCGCATTCGAAGCCGGCGACCTGCTGGAAATAGGTGAACTGGGAGACTTCCATACCGTCGCACCAGCATTCCCAACCGAGTCCCCAGGCGCCGAGCGTCGGGCTCTCCCAATCATCCTCGACGAAGCGGATGTCATGAAGCCTCGGATCGATGCCGATCGCGGAGAGCGAGCGCAGATAAAGCTCGTGCAAATCGTCCGGCGACGGTTTGAGGATTACCTGAAGCTGGTAGTAATGCTGCAGGCGGTTGGGGTTCTCGCCGTAGCGACCATCCTTGGGACGGCGCGAGGGCTGCACGTAGGCTGCGTTCCACGGCTTGGGGCCGAGTGCGCGCAGCGTCGTCGCCGGATGGAAGGTGCCGGCCCCGACCTCCATGTCATAGGGTTGCAGGATGACGCAGCCCCAATCCGCCCAGTAGCGCTGCAACGCCAGGATGAGCCCCTGAAACGACCGTTCGGGACGCATGTGCGGCGGCAAATCGTCGTTGGAGGTTGAGTCCATCGGGACGTTGTTGTGGAACGGCCGCTTGCGGTCAAGTGTCGCTGCTCAACCCGGCCGGTACTCGTCCGTCTGCGGATCGCGCTTCAATGTCGGCAGTGCGTCGCGGTCGATCGGCTCGGCGGCGGAGCCGTCGCGCACTGCATCCAGCTCGGCGTTGACGCGCCGCACTTCCTTGACGCACCAGCGCACCAAGACCGCCGCTCCCATCAGTCCCAGAGCCAAGGCGAATACCGGCGGCATCCTTCAGCCCTCCATTAAAGCCCATAACGCGCCCAAAGCGCGCGGGCTTCAAGCGCCGAGATCATGTCTTCGGCAAGGCCGCCTTGCCCGAACGCACTCCCGCCGACGCCCCAAATGCGGCGGCCGAACAAGCTGCGCTCGGCGGTCATCATGGGCGTATAGACCTTGTCGCCGAAGCGCGCCCGCAGCGTCGAGCGCAAATCGCCGATCGCATCGACAAGGCCGAGCCCGAGCGCCCGCTTTCCGGTCCAATACTCGCCCGAGAACAACTCGTTTTCCGGACCGTTGAGCTTGTCGCCGCGCCGCGACTTCACCAGCGCGATGAAATCGTCGTGGATTTCGCGTTGCAGGGTTTTCAGCCGCGCGACATCGTCGGGGTTCTCCGGCAGGAATGGATCGAGCATCGCCTTGTGCTCGCCCGAAGTATAAAGCCGGCGCTCGATGCCGATCTTGGCGATCAATTTGTCGAAGCCGAACGCGCCGCCGACGACGCCGATCGAGCCGACGATCGAGTTGGGATCGGCGATGATCTCGTCGGCGGCGCAGGCGATCATGTAGCCGCCGGAGGCGGCGGCGTCTTCCACGAAGGCGATGACCCGGCGCTGTTTTTCCTCGGCCAGATCACGGATGCGGCGGAAGATGAGGTGCGATTGCGCCGGCGATCCGCCCGGCGAATTGATCGACAGCGCGACCGCGGCGGCGTTGCGCACGGCAAAGACGCGGTCGAGCGTGCGCGCGATGCCGGCGAGCGTGAGGCCGGGCTTCAACGGCGTCGAGAAACCGACCACCCCGGTAAGCCGCACCACCGGCACCACCGGCCGATCGCCGCGGAAGCGCTGGGGAACGTATTCGCGCAGCGCCGCCAGCGCGCGCCTCCACCCGTCTCTCATGCGTTCAGCAGTCCACGGCTCGCTCATGAAATCCAGATAGGCCCTGCCTGCCGCGCACTCAAGTAACCGTTTGTTAACCCGATGGAACGCTTCTTGCGTGGAGACTGCGGCCGGGTGGAACGGGGGAAGTGCGCAAGCAATGAAGGTATACGTGCTCCTGATGCTTATCGGCGTCATTGTTGCCTTTTCCTATCTTCCGAGCTTCGGCCGAGCGAAGCCGGTCCCGCCAGCGCCGCCGGATTCGGTGCCTGCATGATGCCTAAAGGCTGAGCAGCGGCAGTTTCAGTCCCGAGCCAATGGCAATGAGGCGCCGCCGCGCAGCACAGCCTCGGCTTCCGCGGTGGGTTTTCCCGCCTCGTCGGCAAGAATGAAGCCGGGCAATAGCGACAGCGGCGAGCGGCTTGCCTTGACGGCGCGCGCCAGCACACGGATCGCCGGTGCGCTCGGCTTGGGGTGGATCGGCAACAGGGTGACCGCGCCGAAACCAGTAGTCAGCGCCGCCAACAGCGAAGCGAGGGCATCGGCGCGCCAGATCAGCGTGACCGCGCCCGCGGGCCGAAGCAGCCGTGCAGCGGCGCTGACCCACCGATCGAGCGTGTGACGCGAAGCGCTATGCGCCAGACGGCGGCCCGGGTCCGGCGAGGGCTGCTGCTGCGGAGCATTGAAGGGCGGATTCATCAGCACGCGGTCGGCGGCACCGGGCGCCAGCCCCGCCGCGGCAAACGCGGCGGCCGGCGCCGCGACGTCGAGGCAGACCGCGCGCACGCGCTCAGCAAGCGCGTTACGCGCGGCATTCTCGCTCGCGAGCGCCGCCAGCGCCGGGTCGATCTCAACCAGGGTGACGGCGACGCCCTCGGTGCGGCGAGCAACCGCCAGCCCCGCCGCGCCGACACCGGCGCCGAGATCGATGATCTGCTCGCCGGCACGCGCCAACGTCGCCGCCGCCAGCAGGATGGCGTCGTGGCCGACGCGGTGACCGTTGCGAAGCTGGCGCAGGATGAGCCGGCCGCCGAGGATCCCATCCTCGCTGATTTCGGCCCGTTCAGCGGCCATCGCGGCGCAGCTCGTGGGCGAAGCCGGCCTCCTCGAGCAACCGGCGTGCGGCCTCGAATTCATTCTCGCCGACCAGAATTCGGCGCGGGAAAATGCCGATCGAGCCTTCCAGCACGCTCATGTTCTGATCGACCACCATGTGGTTGATATGCGCGCCCTTGAGCAGCGCCTCGATCGCCGAGATCAACACTGCGTCGTTGGTGCGGACGAGCTCGCGCATGCCTTTAGCCCCACCGCCGCGTGGCCTCGACAGTGCCGTCGGCGCAATTGTTGTCGTAGACATAGACGGTCGCCTCGGGCAAAACCGCACGGAAGTCGGCGACGACCTTGGCGATAGCACGCTCTTCGTTATAACACGGCACCAGAACCGCCACCCGATGCCGGGTTGCGGTTACGCGGTCGGCAAGACGTTCGCTGCTTGACATCGCCCTTCTCGGCCGCCACGTCGCTGGCGTGATCGGCGCTAACGGAACAGGTGCAGGCACCGGCGTATTTTTACTGCAACCGCCGGCATACTTGCCCCCTTACCTTAGCGTTTCTATGCTTGCGCGTCCTCTTCGGAGTAGTTCAAGTGGCTGTTGTCGTCCCTTTTGAAAGTCCGGGTGCACCCTCAATCGATCCCTTGGTCGAGCTGGTCACCCCCGATATGGAGCGCGTCAACAGCGTCATCCTCGCACGCGCGGGCTCCGAGGTGGCCATGATCCCGGAGGTCGCCAACCACCTGATCAATTCCGGCGGCAAGCGGCTGCGGCCCATGCTGACGCTGGCGCTGGCGCGGCTCACCGGCTATGGCGGCGACGGCCACATCAAGCTAGCGGCGGCCGTCGAGTTCATGCACACGGCGACGCTCTTGCACGATGACGTGGTCGACGAGAGCGAGCTGCGGCGCGGTCGGCTCGCCGCGCGCATGCTCTGGGGCAACGAGGCGAGCGTGCTGGTGGGCGATTTCCTGCTCGGCCAGGCGTTCAAGATGATGGTCGAGGTCGGCAGCCTCAAGGCGCTCGAAATTCTCTCCTCGGCCGCCGCCGTGATCGCTGAAGGCGAGGTCATGCAGCTGGCCGCGGCCAAGAACACGGCGACCACCGAGGACGAGTACATCGCCGTGATCCGCGCCAAGACCGCGGAGTTGTTTGCCGCCGCCTGCGAAGTCGGGCCGGTGCTGTCTTCGCGGGGAAAGGCGGAGCAGGCCGCTTGCCGGTCGTTCGGGATGAATCTCGGCATCACGTTCCAGCTTGTCGACGACGCGCTCGACTATGGCGGCGCCGCAGCCAAGCTCGGCAAGAACATCGGCGATGATTTCCGCGAAGGAAAGATCACGTTGCCGGTCGTGCTTGCCTTCCGCCGCGGCAACGACGCCGAGCGCGAGTTCTGGCGACGCGCGCTGGAACGCGGCGAGACCACCAACGCCGACCTCGATCATGCCATCGGGCTGATGATCAAGCACCGCGCGATCGAGGACACGATCGGCCGCGCGCATCATTACGGCGCCATCGCCCGCGACGCGCTCGCTTTGTTCCCTGATTCGCCGATGAAATCCGCGCTCGCCGAGACGGTCGATTTTTGCGTGGCGCGGACGCATTAGCGCGCCATCCGCCCTACGTCCGGTCGCGACCCAATACGCCTGCCTTGACCCACCAATGCTGATATTTGTCGCGCAAGACTTTGCCCGCCGCACGTGCCGCCGTCGCCGAGGAGAATAAGCCGAAACACGTCGCGCCGGAGCCCGACATGCGGGCGAGTTGGCATCCACGAAGCCCACGCAGCTCGCTGAGAACATCGGCGATGACCGGCTTCAGCGCGACGGCCGCGTCTTGCAGATTGTTCGACTGCGTGGCGAGTAGATGCAACAGCGGATCGCGGCTTGTCAGTTTGGCGACCGCCGCGGGGTCGAGCGCCGCGACCGGCGCCGCAGCCGGCCGCCATCCGGCAAAGACCGCCTTGGTCGACAGCGCCACGCCGGGGTTGACCAGCACCACCGGCAGTGGCGGTAGCGAAAGCGGCGCCGACAGCAGGTCGCCGATGCCACGCATGACCTGCGCGCGCGAATCGAGACAAACGGGCACATCGGCGCCGGTCGCGCGGGCCGCCGCGTACAAACGCGGATCGTCGCGCGCAAGCCCGTTCGCTTGCGCAAGAAGCCGCAGCGCCGCGCCGGCGTCGGCGGAACCGCCGCCGAGCCCGGCCGCGACCGGCAGTCTCTTGTCCAGGCGGAAAGCGCCGAGGACAATGTCGGGGCACCGCACCGCAAGCGCGCGCGCCGCCTTGAGCACGAGATTGTCGGCGCCCTCGCCGGCCGCTGCCGCGCGCGGTCCGCGCACCGTCAACGTTAGCTCTTGGCCGCGCGATAAGCTCAAAGTGTCGCCGAAGTCGGCGAACGCCACCAGGCTTTCAATGTCGTGATAGCCGTCGTCGCGGCGGCGCAGCACCCGCAGCGTCAGATTGACCTTGGCTGGTGCGTTCTCGACCAGCGGAACGGGCAAGGACACGCCTCAGCCGCCGTTGCCGGCCTTCTTCGTCTTAGCGGCATCGGCCGCCGAAGACGTGTCATCGGGCAGGCCAGATTTGAGCTTTTGCTCGATCTTCGGCAGATCTTCCGCGTCCGGATTGAGATCCTTGGCGTGCGACCATTGGAAGTGCGCCTCCAGCACCCGGCCGACCCGCCAATAGGCATCGCCGAGATGATCGTTGATGGTCGAGTCGTCGGGCTTGAGCTCGACGGCGCGATCGAGGTCCTTCACCGCCTCTTCGTAATTGCCGATGCGGAAATTGGCCCAGCCGAGCGAGTCGACGATGTAGCCGTCGTCCGGCCGCTGCTCGACGGCGCGACGGATCATGCTCATGCCTTCATCGAGATTGACGCCCTGGTCGACCCAGGAATAGCCGAGGTAATTGAGCACGAGCGGCTGGTCCGGAAACAGCTCCAGCGCCTTCTTCAGATCGGCTTCGGCTTTCGGCCATTGCTTGGAGCGCTCGTAGCAGATGCCGCGAAAATAGAACAACACCCAGTTCGCCTTTTCCGGCACCGCCAGGTTGTCGACGGCCTTGCTGTAGACCTCGGCGCATTCGGCGAAGGACTTGCGGCCGCGCAAGATGTTGCCGAGCGCGATGATCGCTTCGGAATCCTTCGGATGCTCGGCGATCAAAGCTTCGAGCCGCTTCTTGGCCTCGTCGGTGCGATCGAGCGAATCGAGATCGGAGGCGACCTGAATTTCGGCGTTGCGCCGCAGCGGCGACGATGTCGGGATCCGGTCGTAGATCTTGATCGCGAGCTCGGGCTTTTTCAGCGAGTCGTAGAGGTCGGCAAGCGACAGCAGCGCCATGGCGTGCGTCGGCTCGAGATAGAGGGCAAGCTGCAGATAGACCAGCGCCAGGTCTTCGCCGCCGCGACGTCCGATCGACGCACCGAGGCCGTAAAGCGCTTCGGCAGCGCCGGCCCGCGGCGAATCGGCGAGCGGCGGCAATCTGTCGCCGGCCGAGATTTGCTTCATCTCTTCAACGACGACCGGATGATCGGCCACCGCCTTGTTGAATTGCTGATAGAGCTTCAGCGCGTCGTCCTTGCCGCCGTTGCGCGACAAATAGTGGGCGTACGCCTGAACGGTGCGCAGCGCCATCGGGTCGGCCTTGTAAGCGCGCTCGTAACGCTTGCCCGCTTCCTTTTTGTTGTTAGCCACATCGAGAATCAGGCCGGCATGCAGGTCCTTGAAGATGGCGTACCAATCCGGTCCGGCGAGCCGATCCAGGGTGTCGATCGCGGCGCGCGTGTCGCCGGCGCCGGCCAGCGCCCACGCCGAGAGCAGCGTCGCGGTCAGATCGGTCACTGGACCGCGCACGGATTGCGCAAAATTCTGCCGAGCGATCGCATATTGCTTCTGCTTGAGCGCCCGCACGCCGATCACCAGGCGCGCAATGCGGTCGGTGCGGTCGAGCTGGATCAATCGGTCGGCGAGCCTGCCGGCTTCATCGATGTCGCCGTCGGTCAGAACGGACAGAAAGCTGCGGCTGAGCAGATCGGCATTGCGCGGATCGGCCTTGAGCACATTGAGGTAATAAGCAGCCGCAGTACCGGAATCGCGCTCGACGCCGGCATGGCGGGCAGCCAAATAGCTGCCGGAGGCCGTAGAGTGCGAGAGATCCTGAGGCGTCGGCGCCTGGGCGGCGAGCGCTGAAGGCAGACTCCAGAGGACAACGGCGCCGACGACGGCGGCGCGCCGAGACAGCAGCGGATGAATCACGAGATCTCCATTGGTAACCCGGATCGGCGAACTGGGACTGCAAAGCGCCGGATGTCGGTATGGGCGCGAGAATGACCGTTTTAACGCGCCCTCGCAAGGACATCCGGCTATTAGCCGTGAAGGGAGGCGAAATCGCGGCAGCAAAACCGGGTTGATTTGACGCAAGTGCTGCCGGGATCGTGGGAATTACATATTCGGGTAATTCGGCCCGCCGCCGCCCTCGGGCGGCACCCAAGTGATGTTTTGATTCGGATCTTTGATGTCGCAGATCTTGCAGTGGACGCAGTTCTGGGCGTTGATCACAAAGCGCGGCGTGCCGGCTTCCTCGACCCATTCGTAAACGCCGGCCGGGCAATAGCGCGCCGACGGCCCGGCATAGACCCCGAGCTCGGACGATTTTTGCAGCGCGGGGTCGCGCACGATGAGATGCACCGGCTGGTCTTCCTCGTGATTGGTGTTCGAGAGATAGACAGAGGAGAGCCGGTCGAAGGTGAGCTTGCCGTCGGGCTTTGGATAAGCGATGGGCCGGCAGGCCGCGGCGGGCTTGAGCGTCGCCGAATCAGGCTTGCCGTGGCTCATCGTACCGAGGAGCGAGAAGCCGAGCGTGTTGGTCCACATATCGAGCCCGCCGAGCGCGACGCCGGCGAAGGTGCCGAGTTTCGACCATAACGGCTTGGCGTTGCGCACCCGCCAGAGGTCGCGGCCGATCGGGGAAGCGCGCCACGCCGCCTCGTAGCTCGAAAGCTCGTCATGGGCGCGCCCCTGCGCCAGCGCGGCGGCCATATGCTCGACCGCCAGCATGGCCGATAACATCGCGTTGTGGGTACCCTTGATGCGCGGCACGTTCAAAAAGCCCGCCGCACAGCCGACCAGCACGCCTCCCGGAAACGCCACCCGCGGCACCGACTGCCAGCCGCCCTCGCTGATGGCGCGCGCGCCGTAGCAAAGCCGCCTGCCGCCGGCGAAGATGTCGCGCACCAGCGGATGCGTCTTGAAGCGCTGGAACTCCTCGAACGGCGACAGATAAGGGTTCCGGTAATTGAGGTGGACGACGAAGCCGACCGTCACCAGATTGTCGGCGTAGTGGTACATGAACGAACCGCCGCCGGTGCGGTTGTCCAGCGGCCAGCCCATCGTGTGTTGAACAAGGCCGCTGCGGTGCTGCTCCGGCGCGACCTGCCAGAGTTCCTTCAGGCCGATGCCGAATTTTTGCGGCTGGCGGTCACGGGAGAGACCAAAACGCTCGATCAGTACTTTCGACAGGCTGCCGCGGGCGCCCTCGGCGAATAGCGTATATTTGGCGCGCAGCTCCATGCCGCGGGTGAAACTCGGCTTGTGATGGCCGTCCTTGGCGACGCCCATGTCGCCGGTGGCGATGCCGGCGACCGTATCATTCTCGAACAGCACCTCGGTGGCGGCAAAGCCGGGATAGATTTCGACGCCGAGCGCTTCCGCCTTCTGCGCCAAATAGCGGCAGACATCGCCGAGCGAGACGATGAAAGTGCCGTGATTGCTCATCAGCGGCGGCATCAGCGCATTCGGCATCCGCACCGCGCCGGAAAATCCGAGCATATAAAAGCGGTCCGCCGTGACCGCCGTCCGCACCGGCGTCTCCTCGTTCCGCCATTCCGGGAGGAGAAGATCGAGCCCGACCGGATCGATCACCGCGCCGGAGAGAATATGCGCGCCGACCTCGGAACCCTTCTCCACCACGACGACGGAGGTTTCGGGCGAGAGCTGCTTAAGCCTGATTGCGGCGGTAAGGCCGGCCGGTCCGGCGCCGACGATGACAACGTCGAACTCCATCGTCTCGCGAGCGGGAAGGTCCGTTGCATTCATGGCTAGCTCCATCATCCGCGCGAACAGTATTTCATGTTTTCATCCCTGGCATAGACGGAAATCATCGTCCATAAATTGCCTCAGCCATGAGTTCCGCAGCCAAGCACGCTCGCGAGCTGATCTCCTTCTACCTCGATGCCGGGGTCGACGCCCTCGTCCGCGAAGAGCCGATCGATCGCTTTGCGGATGTAGCTCAGTCGCCAGCCCTGTCGTTGGGCTCCCCCCTTGCGGGGGAGGCTGGTGCGAAGCGCCGGGAGGGGGGTGACGGCGGCTCGCCGGCCATGAGGAAGGGACCCTCATCCCTCCCCCTCAAAGGGGGAGGAAACGGCATGACCGGTTCGCCCGGAGCAGGCATCGCCGCCGCCCCGCCCTCGCCCGAGGTCGCCGTCATGGCGGCGCGCGCGGCCGCCCAGAGCGCGAAGAGCTTGGACGAGCTGCGGGCGCTCCTCGAAGCCTTCGAGGGCTGCATGCTGCGCGCAACGGCGACCCAGCTTGTCTTCGCCGACGGCAATCCGGCAGCGCGCGTCATGTTCGTTGGCGAAGCGCCGGGGCGCGACGAGGACATCGCGGGGCTGCCTTTTGTCGGCCGCTCGGGAAAATTGCTCGACCGCATGATCGAGGCGATCGGGCTTGATCGCACGCAAGTGTACATCGCCAACATCGTGCCCTGGCGCCCGCCCGGCAACCGCACGCCG
Organism: Xanthobacteraceae bacterium; assembly: GCA_049512975.1. Taxonomy (GTDB): domain Bacteria; phylum Pseudomonadota; class Alphaproteobacteria; order Rhizobiales; family Xanthobacteraceae; genus BOG-931. The sequence continues at coordinate 42,796 of JBEKWO010000022.1, forward strand.
ACGCCGCACGAGAGTGCCATCTGCCTGCCTTTTATCCGCCGCCAGATCGAGCTCGCCGACCCCGATATCCTGGTCTGTCTCGGCCAGCCGTCGACGCAGACCTTGCTCGAAACCAAGGAAGGGATCACACGAACGCGCGGCCGCTGGCTCAAATTCGACACCGGCAGCCGCGAGATCCGCGCGCTGGCGACCTACCACCCCGCCTTTCTGCTGCGCAGCCCGCTGCAGAAACGGCTGGCCTGGCGCGATTTCCTGGCGATCAAAAAGGCGCTCGCGCAATAGCTTGGCCGAATTCAGGGCATCGCCACCAGGATCGCGCCACCGGCAACCAGCAACACGCCGAGCCAGTTCACCGCTGAAAGCTTCTCGCCAAGAAGCAGCACACCCAAGACGGCGACGAGAACCACGCTCAATTTGTCGATCGGCGCGACTTGCGCGGCATTGCCGAGCTTGAGCGCGCGAAAATAGCACAACCACGACGCGCCGGTGCCGAGGCCGGACAACAGCAAAAACAGATATGTGCGTCCGGAGATTTCCGCCGGGTTCTGGAACTGCCGCGTGGCAAAGACGATCAATCCCAGGACGGCGACCACAACGATAGTGCGGATGAAAGTCGCAAGGTCGGAGTTCACGTTCTCCACGCCGATTTTGGCGAATATCGCCGTCAGTGCGGCAAACACCGCCGACAGCACGGCCCAAAGCTGCCATGACGAAAAGGCGCTGGCATTCATGGCGTCCGACCCTCCGCTCTTGAGGCTCTTTCTTTCCATTCCTTGAGTACGCGACGACAAATTGATGGCGATCAATTTTCGCCAAAGTCGTGCTACGCCGACTTGATCAAGTCAATCATACGGTCGAAAATGCATAGCTCGTTTGGTGTGCTGGCGATGGCGGCTTGTTTCATGACATGCCGATACGCTTGACGCGCCCTTGTCGTGGGAATTCCACGACCGCGTGAGACGGAGTTCACACCATGGAGCTTGATCCCGTTCTGCTGTCGCGGCTGCAATTCACCTTCACCATCTCGTTTCACATCATCTTTCCGAGCTTCACGATCGGGCTTGCGGGGCGGCAAAGTCGGCGAGGGCGCAGCCTATCATTAGCGACCATTATTGCGGCGCTGCCGGCACTGCCGCCGGCGCGCTCGCCGGCCTGATCATCCCCCAGCCGATCCGTAACGGCGGCAGCCGGCCGCGTACCGGCCGCGCGAAGGTCTGCGGCACTTCGGCAATGAGGTCGGGAAAACGCGCCTTGATCGCGGGCGGCGGTTCGGGAGTCGTCGGGGCGGCGGGCCAGACCACGACCGCGCCCCTCTCGCGAATGTCTTGCGCGGTGACCCAAGGCGAACGCTCGGGGTCGGCGGCAAAATAGACTTCAGGGCGGCTCGGCGCGGCGAGCGCCACCAGCGCGGCGATGCGGGTGTCGCCGCTGACGATGGCGAGCGGGTGCCCGGTCCGGCGCTCGAAACCGTCGGCAAAGAAGCGGCCCATGGCGGCCGCCGGCTGCGCGATCGCGAGATCGGTCTCGACGGTCCACGGCAAGAGAACAATCGCAGCGGGAACGAGGATCGCCGGCACGACCAGCAAGCCGGCCCAGGCGAACCCGAGAGTGCGTTGATGGTGAAGCGCGATGGACTCACCGGCGGCGACCACGACCGCAAGTCCTGACAGCACCAGGAGCGGCGCCGCGCCGCCGATCTGCAGCCGCCGCCCGAGCAGCACCGTGATGGCGGTCGCCAGCAGAGCTGGGATGAGCGCGAACACCTTCACGAAAGTTATGGCGAAAGGAACGACCGGCGCGCGCGCGATGGCGGGCGCCAGATCGGCGTGCGTTCGCGGCCAGCCGCTCGCCAGCACCACCAGAATGGCAAGCCCGGCGTGAGCGAGGACGAGCGCGCCCGCGAGCCGCACCCAAGCCGCCGTATTCTCGCCGGCCATACCGGCGAGGCGCAGCCGCGCAAGCGTCGTCGCCAACACGTCGCCAACGCCCTTGAGCCAGAAGAGATCGACGACCAGCACGACAGCAAGTCCGACCAAGACGATCCATGCTTCGATCGGACGCAGTGCCGCGCGCCCGCTGGTGTTCAGCGCCGTGAAAACCGCTAGCGTCCCCAGCAGGATCAGGGCGGCGTCGCTGGTGAGCAGGAGGAGCGCAGCGGCGCCGCCAAGCGGGTACCATGACCGCCGCCGCCCTTCGATCGCGGCCTGCCAGTAGAACAGCAGCGCCGCTGCCCAGAGTGCCATGGCAAGGATAGGCGGACCGAAATTTGGCGTCGGTACCGTGAACACCAGAATGCCGACCATCAGCAGCACCGCCATGGCCGCGTGGGTGGGGCCGACGATCTCGCGGCCGAGCGCGAACACGCACCAATAGGTCGCGATCACGCAAATCTGCGACAGCGCATAGACACCGAACAGGCCGGCCGCGCGAAACGCGATCTCCGCGAGCCAGTAGGCGAGCGGCGGCCCAAAATCGCCGGTGAGCGGGAACTCATGGCCGACCGCGAGCAGCCGCGCGAGCTCGCTCGGCGGCGCGGCGTAGAACAACAACGGCACCACCAGCCACAGCGCCGCCTGCGAAAGGGTTGCCAGCCAGAACACCAGTGCCGGCCGCGAACGCAGCGCTTCAATGTAAAGGGGTACGTAGAACATCGGCCCGGCGCGATACCCTAGCCAACCCTCTCAGCGAGGGAGCAAGCGAGAAAATCCCCTTGCCTCCCCTGAAGGGGGCGAATGGGCGGAGTGCAGTTTACAGAGGCAATACCCCGACAACGAGATCATCCGCATCGGCACCCGGCTCGCCGAGCGCGAGCGCCACCGGCGAGAACGAGCGGCGATGATGGATCGTCGGACCGAGCCGGTCGAGCGCGGCGAAGTGCTCGGGCACGCTGTAGCCCATGTGGCGCTCGAAGCCATAGCCCGGATGCGCCGCGCCGAGGCAGGTCATCAGCCGGTCGCGCGTCACCTTGGCGACGATCGAGGCGGCGGCGATCGAAGCGACCAGCCCGTCGCCGCCGATGACCGCCTCACAATCGCAGCCGGCGTCGATGCGGTCGCGACCGTCGACGAAAACCAGACGCGGTTTTACGGGCAGCGAGGCAACGGCGCGAGCGAGTGCCCAAAGCGACGCGCGCAAAATGTTGTCGCGATCGATGCGGGACGGCGGCGCCATGGCCACCGCCACCTGCGCTCGCGCGCAGATGCGCTGGTAAAGAACCTCGCGCCGCTCCGGCGTCAGCCGTTTCGAGTCGTCCAGACCGCGTGGAACATTATCGGGATCGAGAATGACGGCCGCAGCGACGACCGGCCCGGCAAGCGGGCCGCGTCCGGCCTCATCGCAGCCGGCAACCGGCCACACCCCGCGCTTGAGCGCCGCGCGCTCGCGCCGGAACGTCGGCCGGATCACCTCCTCGTCGAGCGGCAGGCATGGCGCCGCCTTGGTCTGCGTCCGACTCATGGTCCATGATGACCATGCCTGGGCTCCATCCGCAACGCGGAGCGCGCGCCAAAAGGATAGCGGGGATGATTTCGCGGAATGCGGGCAGCGGACGAGGGCCGGAGTTCAGCCGAACAGGCTGAGCTGCTGCGTCGCCGGCTGCGGCGGCCGGAAATGCTCGGTCGTGGTCTTGACGCTGGTCGCGTTGAAGCCGAGCCGCTCGCAGGCAACTTCGAAGCGGCGGCCGATCATCCACGCGATCGGACCGGCGCCGGTCATCCGCTTGCCCCAAGTCGAATCGTAGTCCTTGCCGCCGCGGGTATCGCGGATGAGCTTGAACACGTGGTTGTGGCGGTCAGGAAAATTCTCTTTGAGCCATTCGCTGAAGAGGTCGCGGATTTCCAGCGGCAGGCGCAGCAGCACATAGCCGGCATGCCGCACGCCGGTTGCCGCCACGGCTTCAAGAATGCGTTCGATCTCGGCGTCGTTGATCGCCGGGATGATCGGCGCGACCAGCGTCGAGGTCGGTACGCCGGCTTTGACCAATTGCCGCAGCGTCTCCAGCCGCCGCGCCGGCGTTGCGGCGCGCGGCTCCATGGTGCGCGCCAATTTCGCATCGAGCGTCGTCACCGACAGCGCTACCTTGACCAGATCGCGCCTGGCCATGCGCGCCAGGATATCGAGGTCGCGCAGCACCAACACTGATTTGGTCACGATGCCGACCGGATGCCCGGCGCGCTCCAGCACTTCGAGGATGCGACGCATGATCTGGTAGCGGCGCTCGATCGGCTGGTAAGGATCGGTATTGGTGCCGATGGCGATAATTTTCGGCTCATAGCCGGGCGCCGACAATTCGCGTTCCAGCAATTCGGCGGCGTTGGGCTTCATGAACAGCTTCGATTCGAAATCGAGGCCAGGCGACAGCCCGAGATAGGCGTGGGTCGGCCGCGCGAAACAATAGACGCAGCCGTGCTCGCAACCGCGATACGGATTGATGGAGCGGTCAAAGGAAATGTCGGGAGAGTCGTTGCGGGTGATGATCTTCCGGGTCGCATCGACCGTCACGCTGGTCTTGAAAGGCGGCAGGTCGTCGAGGTTTTGCCAGCCGTCGTCGAAGGCGACGCGGGCGACCGGCTCGTAGCGCCCTGACGCATTCGAATGCGCGCCGCGACCGCGCCGGCGCTCGCGGTCGACGGCGGTTCCCTTTTCGCCCGCCGGCGCGGAGGGCAGCGGCGCCGGCGGGCGTTTCAAGGCGGACGTACGGGTCATGGTCTAAAGCTAACGTCCGTCTTCGAACAAAACAAGAACAACTTTTCGTGAGACCGAGGAAAAGCTTGGAAATAGCCGCCGCCGGCCGTAAATCTGCGCCCGGAACACCTCCAACCCTGCCGGACCCGCGATGCGCAACGAATGCTGAGCGTCATCATCGCGACTCACGATTCCGAGCGGGCCCTGGTGCCGACCTTGGCCGCGCTCGTTTCGGGAGCGACCGCCGGTCTCGTCAGCGAAGTGCTTGTGGTGGACGGCGGCTCGCGCGACGACACCGCCAAGGTCGCCGACATTGCCGGATGCACTTTCACGGTCCTGGAAGGCCCGCTGGCGCGCCGGCTCAGGGCAGGGGCTGCGGCGGCACGCGCCCCTTGGCTGCTGCTTCTGCAGCCCGGAACAATTCTTGAGGCCGGCTGGCCCGGCGAAGCGAGCCGCTTCCTGGAGCAAGCCGCGCGCAATCCGCGCGTTGCCGTATTCCGGCGGGGAATTCGCGCGCATCCGTCGCTTCGCGATGCGTTGTCGCTTATCGTCGCGGCTGCGTTCAGAGCAAGACCGCGTGCCGAGCAGGGGCTCGTGATCTCGAAACAGCTTTACGATCGGCTCGGCGGGCATTCCGAAACCGCCGCCGATCCCGAGGCCGAGCTGTTGCGCCGGATCGGCCGGCGGCGGGTCGTCACGCTTGCCGCCGGCGCCTTCACGGCAACGCCGCAAATACTTGACTAAGTCAAGTATTTGCCTCAGCCTGCAGGACATGACGGCAAGCCAGCAACGCCGGCAGCGGATCGCCGCCGTGCGCCGGTTCAACCGCTTCTATACGCGGCGGCTCGGCGTGCTGCGCAAGACCTATCTCGACAGCCCCTATTCGCTCGGCGAGGCACGGGTGCTTTACGAGATCGCCGGCGGCCATACGCCGACGGCCAGCGGCATCGGCCGCGCACTCGATCTCGATGCCGGATATTTGAGCCGCGTGCTGCGCAACTTCGAAAAGCGCGGATTGATCCGACGCAGCGTTTCCGCCAGCGATGCCCGGCAAAGCCATCTGGCGCTGACGCCGCGCGGCCGCAAGGCGTTTGCGCCGTTGCAACAGCGTTCGCAACGCGACGCCGGCGACACGCTGGACAATCTCAAGCCTGCCGACCGGTCACGGCTGGTCGCAGCGATGTCGACGATCGAGAACCTGCTGGAGCCGTATCCGGCCGAGCTAGCGAAGCCGCGCGGCAACTATCTGTTGCGCGGGCCCAAGCCGGGCGATTTCGGCTGGATCGTGAAGCGCCACGCCGAGCTCTACGCCGAGGAATACGGCTGGATCGAGCCGTTCGAGGGGCTGTGCGCGCAGATCGTCGCCGACTTCGTCAACAAATACGATGCGAAATGCGAGCGCTGCTGGATCGCCGAGGTGGAAGGCGAAAATGTCGGCTCGATCATGCTGGTGAAGGATAGCAAAAGTATCGCCCGCATCCGCCTTTTACTGGTGGATCCGAAAGCGCGCGGGCGCGGGCTCGGCGCGCGGCTGACCGAAGAAAGCATCCGCTTCGCGCGGCGCGCCGGCTACAAGAAGATCACGCTATGGACCCATAGCGTGCTCACCGCCGCGCGGCACATCTATGAGCAAGCCGGTTTCAAGCTTATGCGCACCGAGCGGCATAAAAGTTGGGGCCGCCCGGTGGTGAGCGAATATTGGGATTTGGAGTTGTAGCCACTGCATCCGCCCCCGCGCAGCGGGGGAGGAGAGCTTAAACCGTCGCGCCACGAGCGCGGTCAGCAAAAGTGGTCACCGGTTTTGCGTCCGACCGCGCTCGCAAATTTTAAGTGGGCACGCAATCCGGGCGGCTAACCGGCAGCCACTTAGAGCACTTTCATAATTGGCGGCGATAGCCTTGGTTTGTGAGGTAGTTTTCGCACTCTTGCGGACTAACCTTGGTGAGGGCTTCGGCGATTGCTGCGATGAGGGCTTCGATGGTTCTGGCGGCGGC
>JBEKWO010000023.1:0-48119 GCA_049512975.1 Xanthobacteraceae bacterium
CTCGGCCTGGACGCCGGGCGTGGTGACGGAGAGCACGGAAAGCTCGATGCCGGCCTTGTCCATCGCTTCGAGCCGCATGCCGTCGAACTCGACCAGCTGCTCGGCGAACCGCTGGCTGACTTTTGCCGCCGAGTGCCCGCCCGCCCCGCCCATGGACTGCACCGAATGCTGACCGATGGAATACTGAGACAGCTCAGCCGTAATGAAATGCTCCTCTAGGGCGATCTTCTTCATTGTGACCTCCTGGTATGGCTCTCTCCCGACCCGTCCAAAAGGACTGGAGCTTCATCGGTTCCGCTGGCGGGAATCGGTCGCTTCACGCGGCATTCGCAAGGCCTGGGCTGGATCGCTTTTCCGGGCCGCGCCGGTCTGAATCGAGATTGCATTCGGCCCGGTTCTCCCCATTTATCAAGCGAATAAGGGAAATTGCGGCCCCGCCGGGTCGAAAAGGGAAAGCGCATCAAGCCACATGTTGCAGCAAGCTCAAACCGCCGCCGCGGACGCATTCGTCAAGGACACGACGACGCAAGGCTTCGTCAAGGACGTTATCGAGGAATCGAAGCGGCAGCCGGTACTGGTCGATTTCTGGGCGCCGTGGTGCGGCCCCTGCAAGCAGCTGACGCCCGTGCTCGAGAAGGCGGTTCGCGCCGCCAAGGGCAAGGTCAAGCTCGTCAAGATGAACATCGACGATCACCCGGCCATTCCCGGCCAGATGGGCATCCAGTCCATTCCGGCGGTCATTGCCTTCGTCGACGGCCGGCCGGCCGACGGTTTCATGGGAGCGCTGCCGGAAAGCCAAGTGGTCGCATTTCTCGATCGCCTCACCAAGAGCAACGTCGGCGGCGAGACCAAGGATCTGCTCAACGCCGCCGACGCGGCGCTGGCCGACGGCGATCCCGCCGGCGCGGCGAACCTCTATGCGCAGCTCCTCGCCGAGGACAACAGCAACGTCCAGGCGCTCGCCGGCCTGGCGCGCTGCTACGTCGAGACCGGAGCGCTCGACCAGGCGCGGCAGACGCTGGCCATGATCCCGGATTCCAAACGCGGCGAATCCGCCGTCGCCGCCGCGCAAGCCGCGCTGCAATTGGCCGAGCAGGTGAAGACGCTCGGGCCCGTCGCCGAGCTGGAGCAGAAAGTCGCCGCCAACCCGCTGGACCATCAGGCGCGCTTCGATTTGGCGCTGGCGCTCAACGGCAAGGGTCGCCGGCTCGACGCCCTCGATCAGCTCATCAGCATCGTCAAGCGTGACCGCAAATGGAACGACGACGGCGCCCGCAAGCAGCTCGTCCAGTTCTTCGAAGCATGGGGTCCGACCGACGAAGCCACGATCGACGGCCGCAAGCGGCTGTCCTCGATCCTGTTCGCGTAGCCTCTCATCCCGGCGCTGCGCGGGAAGAGAAGCGTTCGGTCGCATGCGGAGCACGACATGCCGATCAATGCGATCTACAAGGGGCCCAACGATCTCCCCGCCGTGATCGCGGTATTCCCATTGCCGGGCGCCCTGCTGCTGCCGCGCGGGCAGATGCCGCTCAATATCTTCGAGCCGCGCTATCTGGCGATGATCGACGATGCGTTCCGCTCCGGATCGCGCCTGATCGGCATGATCCAGCCCGATCCGGTGCATCCCGGACCGGACCAGGCCAAGCCGCAGCTGTTTCGCGTCGGCTGCGTCGGGCGGATCACGCAGCTGGCCGAGAGCAGCGATAGCCGCTATCTGATCCAACTCACCGGCATCGCGCGTTTCCGCATCGAGGCAGAGCTTGCCGTCACCACCGCGTACCGGCAATGCCGGGTCACATATCAGCCCTTCGTCACCGATTTCATTGCGCGCAAGGGCGAGGACGAGGTCGATCGCAAGGCGCTGTTGCGGGCGCTGGCGGATTTCCTCAAGGCCAACAATCTCAAGGCCGATTGGGAAGGCATCGAAAACGCGCCCAACGAAGCCCTGGTCAATGCGCTGGCGATGATGTCGCCCTATGGCGCCGCCGAGAAGCAGGCCATGTTGGAGGCGCCGGATTTGAAAACTCGCGCCGAGATTCTGGTCGCCGTCACCGAGATCGAGCTCGCCAAGAGCAAAACATCGGGCGAGACGTCGCTGCAGTAAAAGGAATATCCCCGCTGGGCGGGGGGAAGCCTATTATCCGCCGATCCAAACCGGAGTCGCCGATGTCCACGCCACCCGACCATCCTGCCGGCAGTATTGATCCGAAGCTGCTCGAAATCCTGGTCTGCCCGCTGACCAAGTGCCCGCTCGAATACGACGCGGAAAAACAGGAACTGATCTCGCGCGCGGCCAAGCTCGCTTATCCGATCCGCGACGGCATCCCGATCATGCTGCCCGAGGAAGCGCGCCGGCTCGATTGACACACCGCCAGTCCGTCATTGCCGCGCTTGACCCGGCATTCCATACGGCAGCGCCACGCTCTCGGCTAGTCAGCATGGACCCAAATTAGGTCGCACGGAGGAACACAGGTGATCAAAATCTGGGGGCGGAACACCTCGGCGAACGTGCAGAAGGTGATGTGGGCGGTCGGCGAGATCGGCTTGCCGCACCAGCGCATCGATATCGGCGGGCCGTTCGGCAAGAACCGCGAGCCGGCCTATCTTGCCATGAACCCCAACGGCCTGGTGCCGACGCTCGAAGAGGAGGACGGCTTCCTGCTTTGGGAATCGAACTCGATCGTGCGTTACCTCGCCGCCAAGCATCGCGCCAGCGTGCTGGAACCGGCCGATCTGCGCGCCCGGGCGCGCGCCAGCGCCTGGATGGATTGGCAACTCAGCGTCGTTGCGCCGGCGATCTTCGAATGCTTCTGGGGCTTGATCCGCACCCCGCCGGAAAAGCGCAATCACGCCGCGATCGAAGACTCAAAAAAGCGAACGACGGCGGCGATGACGATCCTCGACGGCGAGCTGGCCAAGACCGCCTACGTGGCGGGCGACGCCTTCTCCTACGGCGACATTCCCGTCGGCGTCATGGCCTATCGCTATCGCCAATTGGTGCCGGAGCGGCCGCCGCTGCCGCATTTCGAGCGCTGGTACGCGGCGATCGCGGCACGACGGGCGTTCCAAGACCACGTCGCCGCCGTGCCGCTGGCGTAAACCCGTTACTCCGCCGCCGCCCGCGCGCCGCCGGCCTGAGCTGATACGATGTAGTCCATCGCCGCCTGCACGCCGCCCTTCTTGTGCGGCACCCCGGCGAGCTTCAGTGTCATTTCGGTCGCCGCCAGCGCCCCGATCAACGTGGCGTCGTTGATGTCGCCGAGATGGCCGATGCGAAAAAACCTTTTCACATAAGGACCGAAGCTGGCGCCGTAGGAAATGTTGAACGTGTTGAGCGCGACGCTGCGGAACTGATCGGCATCGTGGCCGTCGGGCAGCAGCACGGCGGTGATCGTCGGCGAATAGTATTTCGGCTCGCGGCATAGGATTTCGAGACCCCAGCTGCGCACCGCGCGGCGCGTCGCCTCGGCGAGCCGGTCGTGGCGCGCAAAGACGTTATCGAGGCCTTCCTCGTGCAGCATCTGGATCGCGATATCGAGGCCGTACAGCATCTGCGTCGCCGGCGTGTAGGGAAAGAAGCCCTGCTTGTACATCGTCAGCATGTCGTCCCAGGAAAAGAACGACCGCGGCAGCCTGGCCGTCTTCGATGCGCGCAGCGCTTTCTCGCTGACGGCGTTGAACGACATCCCGGGCGGCATCATCAAGCCCTTCTGCGCGCCGCCGACGGTGACATCGACGCCCCATTCGTCGTGGCGGTAATCGGTCGAAGCCAGTGAGGAGATGGTGTCGACCAGGAACAGCGCCGGATGGCCGGCCGCGTCGATGGCCTTGCGGATCGCGTTGATCGGTGACAGGCAGCCGGTCGCGGTCTCGTTGTGCAGCACGCAGACCGCCTTGATCTCGTGCGCCTTGTCCTTGCGCAGATGCTCTTCGATGACTTTCGGATCGGCGCCGACGCGCCAATCGGTTTTGATGAATTCGGGCTTCAATCCCAACCGCTCCGCCATGACCTTCCACAGCGTCGCGAACTGGCCGGTCTCGACCATCAGCACCCGGTCGCCGGGCGACAGCGTGTTAGTGAGCGCTCCTTCCCACGCGCCGGTGCCGGTCGCGGTGTAGATGATAACCGGCTGCGTGGTCTTAAAGATGGTCTTGATGCCCTCCAGCACCCGCTTGGTGAGCGCAGCGAATTCCGGGCCGCGCTGGTCGATGAGCGGCATATCTATGGCGCGCTGTACGCGGTCGGGGACGGGCGTCGGCCCGGGGATTTGCAGGAAATGGCGCCCGGGAAGACGCGAGGCATTCTGCGGCATTGGTCGGCACTCCTGTGGACGTTGTTTAGTGAAGCATGATCTTTTCGGAAAACCGGTGTCCACTTTTCCGGATCATGCTCAAAATCCCGGCCGGGCGCGTCCGGAGGTGCCGCGGCGCGGTCTTGATCTCCGAATGCGCCATTCGGGTCAAGTCTGTTTTCTTTTGCCCGCAGGGATTCTCGACGATCGAGGCTGGACACTTTGACGCAAGCATGGGAGCCGCCCGACACCGGCTGCTAATGCTCCGCCTCCAGCGCGCTCTCATGCCAGCGCCGCAGCGCCAGGTAATTGATCAGCGAGAGCAGATAGAAGATCACGATGCCGGCGAGCGACAGCAGCAGCAACGCCGCGAACATCCGCGGGATGTTGAGCCGGTAGCCCGATTCGGCGATGCGATAGGCAAGGCCAGAGCCGGCGCCCGCCGAGCCGGCGGCGATCTCGGCGACCACCGCGCCGATCAGCGACAATCCGCCGGCGATACGCAAGCCCCCGAGGATATAGGGCAGCGCCGAGGGCAGCTTGAGGTGCCACAGCACCTGGCCGCGCGAAGCGCCGTAGAGCGAGAACAGGGCCGCGAGATTGCGGTCGACCGAATTCAACCCGAGCGTGGTGTTCGCCAGCACCGGAAAGAACGCCACGATCCAGGCGCAGGCCAGAACCGCCGCGTGCTGCGGCAGGTAGATGAGAAGAAGCGGCGCGATGGCGACGATCGGCGTGACCTGCAGGATCACCGCATAAGGATAGAGCGAATATTCGACCAGCCGCGACTGGTTGAACAGCACCGCGAGCCCGACGCCGCCGGCCGCCGCCAGCAAGAAGCCCTCGAAGGTGGTGATGAGCGTCACCAGAAGCGATCGCGACAGCAAATCCCAGTCGGAGGTGAGCGTGCGCAGGATGTTTCCAGGCGCCGGCAGCACATAAGGCGGAATGTCCTCGATCCGCACCACCAATTCCCAGACCGCGAGCCCGAGCGCCAGCACCACGATCGGCAAGGCAATGCGCAGCGCACGGTCGCGGCGCTCGCCGGCGGAGACCCGCGCCTTCATGGCTCGCCTACCGCCGCCATGGCCCTGCTCAGCGCTTCCGACACGCGACGGCAGAACGCGGCGTATTCGGGCGAGGTACGGAAACCCTGGTCGCGCGGATAAGGAGCGTCGGCGGCAAGCTCGGCGAAGACCCGGCCTGGCCGCGCCGCCATCACCACGACGCGGCTCGACAAATAGACCGACTCGAACACCGAATGGGTCACGAAGATGACGGTGGTGCGCAGCGCCTGCCACATCCGCAGCAGATCGTCGTTGAGCTTAAAGCGCGTAATCTCGTCGAGCGCCGCGAACGGCTCGTCCATCAAGAGAAGCTGCGGCTCGGTGACCAGCGCGCGCGCGATGGAGACGCGCATGCGCATGCCGCCGGACAATTCCCGCGGATAGGCGCGGCTGAACGTTCGCAATCCGACGCGGTCGAGTGCCGGCTCGACGCGGTGAGCCGCCTTGTCGGCTCCCATGCCCTTCAGCTTGAGGGGCAGCGCCACGTTGTCAAAGACCGAGGCCCACGGCATCAGCGTCGGATCCTGGAACACGAAGCCGATCCGATTTTCGCTCTGAACCGGGGTGACCGCCTGCGCCCACTCGACGGCGCCTTCCGTTGGCTCGCTGAGGCCGGCGACGATGCGCAACGCAGTCGATTTCCCGCAACCCGAGGGACCGAGCAGCGCGACGAACTCGCCCGGCCGTACGTCGAGATCGAGCCCGGCGAGCGCGCGCACGCCGTTGGGAAACGCCTTGCCGACGCCGCGCAGCGCGACGAGGGGTGCGCCATGAAATGCTGTCGCCGGCGGCATCGGTATCGCTATTGCTTGGGCCGCAGATCGAGCCCGACTTTCTTGTCGACGAATTGCAGCGTGTAGGATTTGCGGTAATCGAGGCCCGGCTTGGCCACGCCGGCGCGCAGCATCTTGTCGAAAAAATCCTTCATGCGCGCGGCCGTCATAGCGCCGATGCCGAGCATGAGCGTATCGCCGGAATCGACAATGCCGTATTCCTTCATCTTGGCGACCGAGTAAGCGAGCAATGCATCAGTCATTTCCGGGTTCTGCCGCTTGATCAGCGTATTGGCCGCAGCGTTGTCGCCATAAAGGTAGTTGTACCAGCCGATGATCGAGGCATCGACGAAGCGCTGCACCAGATCGGGTTTTTTCTCGACCAGCTCGCGCCGCGTCTCGATCAATGTCGAATAGTCGGAAAATCCCTGATCGGCGAGCAAAAATATAATGGGCTTGAACTTGCCTTCCTTCTCGACGGCGAACGGTTCCGACGTCACGTAACCCTGCATGGCGCTGTGCTGGTCGGCGATGAAGGGCTGCGGATTGAAGGTGTACGGCTTGACCTGATCGTCCTTGAAGCCGAAATCGGCCTTGAGCCATTGGTAATAGCTCGTCATTCCCTCCGGCGAGACGAAGATTGTCAGTTTTTTCAAATCTTCGAGTTTGCTGATGCCCGGATCGGGATGCGCGAGAAGCACCTGCGGGTCCTTCTGGAACATGGCGGCGACGTCGATGATCGGCACATTCTGCGCGACGGCGTCGAAGCCCTGCAGCGTGTTGGCGCTCATAAAGAAATCGAGCTTGCCGACGGTCATCAGCATGCGGTTATTGGCGTTCGGGCCACCCTGGACGATGGTCACGTCGAGGCCGTATTTCCGGTAGGTGCCGTCGGCAAGCGCCTGGTAGAAGCCGCCGTGCTCGGCCTCTGCCACCCAGTTGGTGCCGAAAGTGACTTTGTCGAGCGTTTCCGCACACGCCGGCCCAATCCCTGCCGCGGCAAGGGCGGCTAGCCCAGTGACCGCTATGCGGGACATCCTTGCGAACGACATCCGTTGCTCCTTCGCGTCAGCGCCGCGACAATAGGGCATGATCGCGAAAAGTGGCTACCGGTTTTCGGATAGGATCGTGCTCCAACGAATGCCAGAGCCGCGGCACGCTTGGCGAGAGAACCGGAGAGAGCCGCAATGACGCTACCCAAACGCGACTGGATGGAGATGACTTGGCAGGAGATTGCCGAGGCCGGCGCCGCCACGGCACGCTGGATCGCGGTGCTGCCGCTCGCCGCGGTGGAGCAGCACGGGCCGCATCTGCCGCTCGGCGTCGACACCTTCATCGCCGAAGCCTACCTGGCGCGGGTTGGCAAGATCCTCCCCGACGAGCTTCCGGTGACCTTCCTGCCGGTGCAGCGCATCGGCGTCTCCGTGGAGCATCTTGCCTATCCCGGCACGCTGTCATTGTCGGCGGCGACCGCGATCGCCGCCTGGACCGAGCTCGGCGAGAGCCTGGCGCGGGCAGGCTTGCGCAAACTTGTTCTCATCACCAGCCACGGCGGCAATGTCGCGGCGATGGAATTGGTGGCACGCGATTTACGCACGCGGTTTCGCATGCTGGCCATCACCGTCGGCTGGCACCGCTTCGGCTACCCGGAGAACACATTTTCGGGTGAGGAGAAAAAGCACGGCATTCACGGCGGCGACATCGAGACCTCGCTCATGCTCGCGGCGATGCCGGAGACGGTACGCAGCGAGAAGGCGGCCAAGGCGACGCCGGCCACGGTGGATATGGCGCGCGAGTTCAGGTGGCTCGGCGCCTATCGCCCGGCCGGCTTTGCCTGGATGACACAGGACCTCCATACGACTGGCGCGATCGGCGACGCTACGCTGGCGACTGCCGCCAAGGGCGAGGCGGCGCTCGCCCGCGGCGCGGACGCGTTCGTCGAATTGCTGCGCGAGGTAGACCGCTTCGACCTCGCGCGGCTGCGGGAGGGGCCGCTCGACAATTCCTCCCCCGCATAGCGGGGGAGGAAACAGTCACGCCGCGATCTTCACGTACTCGAAATCGCCGGGCTTGTTGTCGATGCCGAGGCGCGGCGGCGCGATCCAGTTGGCGAACTGGCCCGGTTCGGACACCGGCTGCATCAGGCTGACGATGAAATCGCCGTCGACGCTTGACGGCAGCCATTTGCCGACATCGCGGTTCCAGGTCCCTTCATCGACGATCACGCCGGCCGGCGTGACTTTCGCATCCTTGAACTCGCCGATCTGGCGGTGGAAGCCGACATGCGGCAGTTCGAATTTGAAGCCGACTTCGGTCTTGGCGATGATCTTGTTCCAGCGATCGAGGCCGCGCTGGCAGTCGGCGGTATAGTCGTCGCGCAGCCGCATGTTGATCGCGGTGAGTGCCGGCTCGTCGACCCGCTTGATCTCGCCGTCGACCAGCTTGAGCACCGGATAGATCGAATGCTCGAGCCGGTGATCGTCGTCGATCTTGGTTTCCTGAAAACGGCCCTTGAGGCCGGCACTGAAGGCGTTGGCGGCGTTGGTGGAAACCTCCGAGCCGAACAGATCGAGCGACAGCGTGTAGTGCAGATTGAGTTTTTTCTGAATCGTCGGCAAGTCGATGACGCCAAGGCTGCGCACTTTCTCGATGTCGGTGGGATCCTCGATACCGGCCGCCCGCATCGCCTCGCAGGTGCGCTGGATGGTGCGGCCGACGCCGGTCTCGCCGACGAACATGTGGTGCGCTTCTTCGGTCAGCATGAACCGGCAGGTGCGCGACAGCGGATCGAAGCCCGATTGCGCCAGGCTTTCGAGCTGCATCTTGCCATCGCGATCGGTGAAGAACGTGAACATGTAGAATGACAGCCAGTCCGGCGTCGCTTCATTGAAGGCGCCGAGCATGCGCGGCTTGTCGGCGCTGCCGGAGCGGCGCTGCAACAGCTCGGCCGCTTCCTCGCGGCCGTCGCGGCCGAAATATTTCTGCAAGAGGTAGACCATCGCCCACAGGTGCCGGCCCTCTTCGACGTTGACCTGGAAGACGTTGCGCATGTCGTAGAGCGACGGCGCGGTCTTGCCGAGATAGCGCTGCTGCTCCACGGAAGCCGGTTCGGTATCGCCCTGGATGACGATGAGGCGGCGCAACATGGCGCGATACTCGCCGGGCACGTCCTGCCAGGCCGGCTCGCCGTAATGCCGTCCGAACGGAATCTTGCGATCGGCTTCCTGCGGCGCGAGCAGAATGCCCCAGCGGTATTCGGGCATCTTCACATAGTCGAACTTGGCCCAGCCTTTCGGATCGACCGAGACTGCGGTGCGCAGATACACCAGCGCCTCCTGGAAACCCTGCGGTCCCATGTCCTTCCACCAGTCGATATAGCCGGGATGCCAGCTCTCCAGCGCGCGCAGCACCTGCCGGTCTTCGGCCAGATTGACGTTGTTCGGGATCTTGGTCGTGTAGTCGACGTTTTCGATATCCATGGGCCGCTCCTGTCCGTCTCCATCCTCACCCGCTTTGCCGGGAAGGATAAATTGATCGTCACACCCTGCGCGTATCGAACACCGGCTGCTGGCCGGTGCCGTAACGCTTGAGCGCGCCTTGCTCGCCGATCGCGTTCGGGCGCTGGAAGATCCAGTTCTGCCACGCGCTCAAGCGGGCGAAGATTTTCGATTCCATGGTCTCCGGCCCGGCGAAGCGCAGATTGGCTTCGAGGCCGGTGAGGCTGTCGGGCGAAAAGCTGGCGCGTTCTTCAAGGAAGACGCGCACTTCGTCGTCCCAATCGATGTCGTCAAGCGCGAAGGTGATCAGCCCGAGCCGCTGAGCGGTCTCGGCGTCGAGCATTTTGTCCAGTTCGGCCTTGGCGGAAACGAGCTGGGACGGATCGGCGAGGAAGCGGCTCGCCAGGCGCGTCAGCCCGTTCGACATCGGATACGCACCGAAATTCGCCTCGGTCAGCGCGATCGTTGCCGGCGGCTTGTTGTCACCGTCACGGCGGCCGAGCAGCATGTAGGAACGGTCGCTGGCGAACGGCAGCTCCGCCAGCGTGCCGGCAAAGCACGAACCCGGCTCGATCAGAGCGACCAGCGAGCGCGACGTCAGATCGATGCGCTTGAGCCCCCGCTTCCACAGATGGCGGATCTCGCGTACCAGCCAGTGATCCGTGTTGGCGTCGAGGAAATGCTCGTAAGCGACGACCTCGGCGGGGTCGCCCGAGGACTTGAACACGATCGCCGCGACGTCGAATTCGTTGAGCCGGATGTGCAGGATGGCGTCGTCGAGTTCGCGGGCGAGCTTGAGCGGCCAGAACTCGGCGCCGAGCGCCAGCATGGCGTCGGCTGAAGCGGGCGGCGGATTGGCCGGCCCGCGCAGGGTCATCGTGGCGATGCGCCGCGTGCGGTCGAATTCGACGGCGAGCGAGCTGTAATCGACGCCGTTCGCCGTGAAGCTGCGCGTGAGCGGGGTGAGCACGATGCCCGGCCCTGCGGCGCTGCGCCGGGACTTGGCGGCAAATTCTCGTGCGCGCGCCGCAACCACTTCATCGAACTTCGAGCCCGGCACCACTTCATCGACCAGCCGCCACTCGACCGCGCGCTTGCCCTTCACCCCCTCCTCGGTGGTGCAGAAGACATCGGCATGGTCGCGGCGCACTTTGCGCTTGTCGGCGACACGCGTGAGCCCGCCGGTGCCGGGCAGCACCGCCAATAGCGGCAATTCCGGCAGCGCCACCGACGACGAGCCGTCGTCCACCAGCATGATGTGGTCGGCGGCGAGCGCGAGCTCGTAGCCGCCGCCGGCCGCCGTGCCGTTGATGGCGCAAACGGTGGCAAGCCCGGAATGCTCGCTCAAATCCTCGATGCCGTTGCGCGTTTCGTTGGTGAATTTGCAGAAATTGACTTTGTGCGCGTGGCTCGCGCCTGCCAGCATGCGGATATTGGCGCCGGCGCAGAACACACGCGGCTTGCCCGAACGCAGCACGACGACGCGCACCTGCGGATGCTCGAAGCGCAACCGCTCGATGGCGTCGGCCAGTTCGATATCGACGCCGAGGTCGTAGGAATTGAGCTTGAGATCGTAGCCTTCGAACAGCGCGCCCTTCTCGTCGACGTCGAGGAAAAGCGTGGCGACCTCGCCGTCGATCGCGAGCCGCCAATGGCGGTAGCGCGCCGGCTCCGTTTGGAAGTCGATTCGCGTCTGACCGTTGGCCAGCGGACGCTCGGGGGCATGGGCGTCAGCCATACAGCGTTCCTCAATATGTATTATAATTCACAAACGTCTTCGTGACCTATATGCACTATAATGCATCAGACCGCAACCCGGCGCCGGGCCGGATGTCGCTTTCGTGATGGTCGCGCAAGAGCCGGTTGGTGAAGCCGGCGACCGCGTCGAGGGTCGCTACGGGCGCGTCCCGATGCGGGGAGTGGCGGGCGCCGGGCAGGATCGCCACCTCGACCGGGCAGAAGCATTCCTCTTTTGCCGCAGCGACCTGCTTGAGCGTGCCGTATTGATCCTCGGCGCCCTGCAGGATCAGGATCGGCACGCGGATGTAGCCGAGCGCCTCGGTAATGTCCCACTTCTGGAAGCCAGGATTGAGCCAGGGCTCGATCCAGGAACGGAACGCGCCGTCCACGTCGGCATGCCAGCGTTTGAGCTTGTCGCGCAAGATGCCGGCCGCAAACGCTTTGCCCGCGCGGCGGATCTCGGTGAGCCCCATCTGCTCGGTGAAAAAATGTGGCGCCATGAGCACAAGGCCGCGCACGCGGTGATCCTGCACGCTGCCGGCGTAGATGGTCGCGATCGAGGCGCCGTCGCTGTGCCCGAACAGGATGCCGCGCTGAAATCCGATCGCCGCGAGCAGGCGCGGCAGCACGTCGAGCGCCTCTTCGTCCATGAAAGACAGCGGCCGCGGCAGCGCTGCCGGGCTTGAATTGCCGTAGCCGGCCCGCGAATAAACGAACACGCCGGCGCCCGTCGCCGCCGCCAGTTGTTCCGGGAATGCGCCCCACAGGCCGACGCAGCCAAGGCCCTCGTGCAGCATCACGATGGTCGGCGCGGCATCGGGCCGCGGCCCGATCATGCGGTACTCGAGCCGCTGCGGCGGCAGATCGAGAAAACCTTCGTCCGGCAGTGTCATGGCTACCGCTCCCCGACAAACGGGGTCACGATCTGCAAAAGCTTGGCAAAGCTTTGCTCGATGGAATCGCCTGAAGTGTCGACCTCGGCCTCGGCGCGGGCATAGTCGGCGCGCCGCGCTTCGAGGATGGCCACGAGGTCGGCCATGGCTTGCCGGTTCTGCGCCATGGGACGGAAATCGCCCTGCGCCATGACGCGGCTCATATGTTCTTCCGGCCGCGCCTTGACCCACACCGTGTGAGTGCCGCGCAAA
Organism: Xanthobacteraceae bacterium; assembly: GCA_049512975.1. Classification (GTDB taxonomy): domain Bacteria; phylum Pseudomonadota; class Alphaproteobacteria; order Rhizobiales; family Xanthobacteraceae; genus BOG-931. The sequence continues at coordinate 12,515 of JBEKWO010000023.1, forward strand.
AGCAGAGCGTAGGTCTCGGGGTTTGCGACGATACCGCCGGCGGTGGTGATGACGGCGGCCTCGTGCTCGGCGATGACGCGCTGCAGCTCACGGCGCTCCTGACGGCGGAAGGTCGCCGTGCCCGCCATCTCGATCAGATCGGGAATGCTCGCCCCGTATTCCTCTTCGACCCGCCGGTCGAGCTCGATGAAGGGCCAGCCGAGGCGCTGGGCGAGCATGCGCCCGAGCGTCGACTTGCCAGCACCGCGCAGGCCGACCAGCGCAATGCGCCGGGCGCGATCGGCACCGCCGGCGCGCATGACGTGCGCCTCGATCTCCTTGGCCAGTGCCGGCAATTCGCCTTCCGGCAGCTGCATGACGAGATCGAGGATGACGTCCAGTGCCGCGGTGCGCGCACCGGATTCCGGCAAAAGCGCAGAAATAGGAAGATCGAGGGCCTGCGCGATTGCGTGCAGGACGCTGGCGGATGGATTGCCGGCGCCGCTCTCGATCTGCGCCAGGTACCGCTCCGAGGTCAGCGACGCCTGCGCCAATTGCCGGCGCGTCATGCCGCGCTTGGCGCGGTGGCGCCGTACTTCGTCACCGATCGCGGCGAGGAACGCGGCCGCGTGGGTCGCTTCGCTTTGCGGACCGCGAACGGGCGTTTCGCCTGGCGTGGTCTTTGTTGTCGGCTTGGCCACGATCATCCGCTCTTATGCATTATAGTTCATGCGCTATAATGCACTTACGACGGTGATTTGGCAAGTTCCGCGCTTTTGCTCAAAAAATCTTGCGCCAGCCGCCGTTTTCCTGCTCGCCCGGCGGCTCGTTTTCCTCGATCGCATCGGGACCGGGATCGTCGGGCGCATGCACCAGCGGAATCACCGCTTCGGGCTTCGGCTCGGAGGGGCGTCGGCGCCGGTGCGAGGGCGGGACGGCCGCAGGTTCGGCCGCAGCGACCGGTATCGCCGCTTTCGCGTCTGCGATTATCCCGGCGTCTTTGTCATGCGCAATCCGGGCGCTGTCGCTGCGCGGCTCACGCGCAGCCGCGACCGGCGCAGCCGCGGAGGGCCGCGGATTAATCACCGTTGCCGCGCTCGCGATACCCGCAAGCGGCACGCGCCATTCGAAAGCGTCGAGCCGACCGCTGACCGGTGACACCGGCAGCCAACGATCGGAAACGTGACCGTCGGCCGTCCACGCCGGATCGGGCGCGGCGTGGACCGCCCGCGCAATCCATTCGCGTGCGCGGCCTTCGTCGTTTCGCTCGGCGCGCTCGAGCTCGGCCATCAATAGCGCGACCCGCTTGGTCAGCGCCGCGAGATGCGGCGCGAGCGCGGCGCGGGCTTTGGCGTAGTCCTGCGCGTCGATCGCGGCGCGCGCCAGCGCCAGCGCACCTTCGACATGGCCGGGCACCTTCTGCGCCAACGCTTCCATACGCTTGAGGCGGTCGCGCGCGGCGTCGCCGAAGCGAAGTTGGGCATAAACCTCTGCAAGATGCGGATGCGGATTGGCCAGCCAGGCCTTGTCGAGGATACGTCGCGCCTTGCGCGGCTCGCCGCCCTCGGCGAGCGTGCGTCCGGCGAGCGCCGCCGCCGGCACCAAAGTCGGCGCCAGCTTCGCCGCTTCGAGCGCAAAGGCCTTGGCGTTGTCGCGGTCCGTTTCCTCCAGCGCGAGCGCGCGTGCGGTCAGCATCACCGCGCGTTGACGGCGGTAGCTCTCCTTGTCGAGCGCGCGCTTATTGCTTTCAAGAAGTGCGAGCGCGCCGGCCCAATCGCCGGTGGCGCAGCGCATTTCGAGCACCGCTTTGCCGGCCCAGCCGAGCGAGGGATTTTGCCGCCCCGCTTCCTCGGCCAGCGCGTGGGCGCTGGCGTGATCGCCGCGGCGATGCGCCTCGATGAAGAGGCCGCGGAGCCCCAGCGCCTTGGTATCGGAGCGGCTCGCCATGGCGCGGAAAGCGCTGTCGGCCGCTTCGCGGTCGCCAGCAAGCTGCGCGGCCTGCGCGTGCAGCAAAAGTGCCAGCGGTTCGGCGGGCGCCATGCGCTTGGCGTCGGCGGTGTGCTTGCGCGCCGCGTCGAGGTCGCCGGCGCCGACAGCGATGAGCCCGCGCGAGATCGCCTCATAGGCACGCTCGCCGCGGCGACGGTGCAGATGCGCACGCAGCCTGGACGGCGAGCGCAAAAATACGCGCAACAGGCTCCACAACAGCGCCAGCACCGCCAGCGCCGCCAGCAGCGCCGCGCCCAAAACCATCAGCGAGGTCTCGATGCGCCAGCCTTGCCAGGTGATCACCACATCGCCGGGGCGATCGGCGAGCCACGCCACACCGAGCGCCAGCGCGCCGACGATGATCAGGAAAAGGATGACGCGTATCATTGCGGCGCCGGCCTGCCGATCGCGGCGAGCGCGTCGGCGGCAATGCGGCGGCTCGCGGCGAGCGCCGCCTCGCGCGTCTCGGCTTTCTTGACCCAAGAGGCGGCAAGCGTCCGCGCCGATTCCGGCAATCGGGCAATGCCGGCAAGCGCGGCAGCGATGTCGCCGCGGGCGGCATCGATGTTGATCCGCGCAATCACCGACGAAGGATCATCGCCGGCTGGCGCCTCGATGGGCGTGATGCGGACGAGTTTTTGCGCGTGGGCCTCCAGGTTCCCGAGGAAGGAACTCTCACGCGGCGCAGCACCCGAGGCTTGCAGCAAGGAGGGCGTGAGCAGGGCGAACTCCTGCGCGAGAGCGGCGGCGTTCGGTAAGCCGTCGGCGGCGAACAGCTCGAGCGGCGCCGTCGCGGTCTGGTCGGCGCCGAGCGTCGCCACCGTCGCAAGCTCTGCCTGGTATGGCGCTCCGCGCTCGACTGCGGCACGCAGCACCTCGGCGGCGACCGTCAGCCGAGCCGCGCGGTCGTCGGCGCTCGCCGGCCGCTGCGCGTCGGTGGAGAGGGATTTCATCGTGCTTTCGAGCGCCGCGATACGATTGTCGAGCGCCGCGATGCGATTGTTGAGCGCGTCGATGTCGCTCTGCTCAACGCCGGTCCGGGCCGCGTTCGTCATTGCGTCCGTCGCCGCGGCCGCCGCGGCTTTGGCCTGCGCGAGCACGCTCTGGGATGCCGCAGCGACCTCATCCAGGCGGCGATTGAGAGCAGCCAGCGAGTCGCCGAGCGATTTGCTTTGAGCTTCCGCTGCCGCCACGCGGGCGGCGAGCGCCTGGTCGGCGTGCGGCGCTTGCAGCGCCTGCTGGATTTTATCAAGCCGGGACGAGATCTCGTCCGTGGAAGCGGCCTTTGCGCCCTGCGCGCCGGGGGCTGCTGCCGTCTGCTGCGGGGGAACCAGGCCCACCATCCAGAATCCGGCCATGATCGCGCCCAGCACGACCGCCCCGACCAGGGCGCCGACGGCGTACGGACTGACACGCGCGAGAAAATGCGCATGGTTCGGTTCGCCCGGCGCCTCTTTGTGCGTCGTGCGATCTTCGGCGGCGTCCGCAGCGGACTCCTGCATCGAACTCGGGGTCTCCGGTTCGACTTCCTTTGCCGTCAGATCGATGGTCGGCGGCCGTCGGCGCGGTGTGCTATCGGGCTCGCTCGTCATACGCTCTCCAGGGCAAGCGACCGATTCGAGACCTCGGCCGGCTCGCCGTCACGGCATAGTACGCGGAAGCCATGGCGGCAACACGCCGGGCCGACGCCGCGAGAGCGACACAATCGCGCCAGCGTGGCCGCCCGCTGGAAGTAGAAATAAAGTTTCGAAATGCGCTCGCGCCGCACCGGCTCGCGACCGACGCGAAGAGGACGGGCTAGAGGGTTTGCCCGTCCTCATAGGCCGCCATCAGCGTCGTGCCTGGTGGCGACGGCACGACCGGGGGATACGACCACTATCGTCAGGCATTACCGAGCGGCAGAGCGACGAACCTCGTTGCACTGCCGACCTTCACCCGCACGAGAACATCGTGCTTGCCTTGCGCCTTCGCCTCGCTGAGCGCCTTACGCACATCGCCGGCATCAGCGACAGCCTTGCCGCCGACCTCGAGTATGACGTTGCCCTCCTGCAAGCCATGCTCGGCGGCAGGCCCGTCCGGATCGACCGCGGTGACCACGACGCCCTTTCCGCCGGCACCGGACACTTCCGTGGCGGGCGCCACCGACAGGCCGAGCTGCGGCACGCCGCTGCTCGGTTGCGCCTGCTCGGTGTCGGCTTTGGCCATGTGCTCGCTCGGCATTTCGCCAAGTGTCAACGACATGGTCTTCTCTTGGCCCTTGCGAACGACGTCGAGCTTGACCGTGCTGTTCGGCGCCATCATGCCGATCGTGCGGGCGAGCTCGCGGGCGTCCTTCACCGGCGTGCTGTTGACCGCGGTGATGACGTCGCCTGACTCGATGCCGGCCTTGGCCGCCGGACTGCCGGCTTGCGGCTCGTCGACGAGGGCGCCCTCGGCCTTCTTCATGCCGAGGCTATCGGCGATGCCGGCGGTGACCGGCTGGATCTGCACGCCCAGCCAGCCGCGCGTGACGTGGCCGCTCTTCTCGAGCTGCGCGACCACCATTTTCGCGGTGTCCGCCGGGATGTCGAAGCCGATGCCGATCGAGCCACCGGACGGTGAGTAGATCGCCGTGTTGACGCCGATCACTTCGCCTTCTTCGTTAAACGCCGGTCCGCCCGAATTGCCTTTGTTGATCGGCGCGTCGATTTGAATGTAGTCGTCGTAGGGTCCGGCGCCGATGTCGCGACCGCGCGCCGAAACGATGCCGGCGGTCACGGTGCCGCCAAGACCGAACGGGTTGCCGACGGCGACGACCCAGTCACCGACGCGCGGCGAGCGGTCGGCGAACTTCACGTAGGGAAAGTCCTTCTTGCCGTCGACCTTGATCAGCGCCAGATCCGTCTTCGGGTCAGTGCCGACGACCTTGGCGGTATACACCGCGTCATTGTCGGTGGTGACTTGCACCGACTTCGCATGATCGACGACGTGATTGTTGGTCACCGCATAGCCGTCCGGCGAAATGAAGAAGCCGGAGCCTTCGCCGGTGACGAACTCATGATGCGGCCGGACGTGCGGCATGCCCTGCGAGCCGAACTGCTGGCCGAATTGTTGGAAGAACTTCTCCATCGGCGAGCCGGGCTCGAATGGAACCGCCTCCTGATCGCTGTTTTGGTGCATCTCCTTCATCAGCTCCGGATCGCTGGCGGCGTCGATCTTGACGCGCACGGAGAGGACTGCGGGTTTGACCTTGGCGACCAAGTCGGCGAAGCCGGCCGGGTGCTGAGTTGCGCTATCCGTGATGGCGGCGCTCGCGGCCGACGTCCAGCCGAGGCTCGACGGCCAGTAACCGCCCGGGCCGGCGAGCAACATGGCGCCGCCCAGCGCCGCGACGGTTGCCAAAAGCGTCACTCTGCGGGCCGTGAGGGCCTTGGGCTTTTGTGAATTTGAAGAGTTTCCAGTCATGACACATCTCCAGGAATGTAAAGTGGCCCAGCGGCCCTTCGGAATAAGATGGTCAAGCCAAGTTACGACGACCTGGAGACGACATTAATTCGAAGAAAGGATCGGTGTCGGAGGTCGTACCGGCGTGACGCGGAACGCATTCTTTCGCGATCCACCGACCCCCGGCAGGCAAGCGACAAAAGCGCGCGGCCTCAAGGCGAGGGAATAAGGCCGATGAGGTCGGTCTCGACCGGTCGCGGCGCGATGCGGATGGCTGAGGCACCGGCTTGCGCGAGAGGTTCCGCAACTTGGGCGGAGAGACAGAAATGAATGGGCTTCAACGCGCTTGCGAGCAAGCCTGCGGCGCGCGCGGCGCTCACATACGTTTCGGCGCTGCGGCGCGAGTAGTGCAGGACGCCGTCGATTCCACTGGTTAGAGCCGTGGCGGCCTCGGCCGGCAGCGTTTCGGCCACCATCGCGCGATAGACCACCACCATGTCGACGACAAAACCTCGCGCACGCAGCGTGCCGGCCAGATCGCCGGAGCGGTCTTCTCCGGTAAGATAGAGGAGCCGCGCCGGCGGATTGAGACGGGCGGCAACCAGATTGGCGAGATCGTTGACGTCGCCGCCGGCTGAAGTGACTGCGGTGAAGCGGTTTTCGCGAACCGCTTGTGCGGTCCGATCGCCCACTGCGAAAATAGGCAGATCGCGCCAATCGTCGCGCCATGCGAACCCGGCAATAGCCCACAACGCATTGGCGTTTGTAAGTAAAATCGCGGCCCACGGTCCCCCGTCGGGATCGACTTCGGATATAACCTCAATTCCGATAAGCGGCGCGACGATCGGCTCGTGCCCGAGGGCGCGCAAGGCGACTGCGGTGCGCGTGGCGTCGGGCTGCGGACGGGTAAGGAGAAGGCGCACCGCTTCAGTTCTGCTGAAAAAAGTCGGCGCCGGCGCGATCCCGCAATTCGCGGCCGGCATCGGCGCCAAGCTCCACCGCCTGCTCGCGTGCCCCTTCGCGCGCCACCTCGAACGACTCGCTGCCGTCGGGTTTTGCGATCATGCCGTGGAAGCGGATGCTGCCGCCGTGCACGACAGCATGGCCGCCGATCGGCGTGCGGCATGAGCCATCCAGCACGGCGAGGAAGGCGCGCTCGGCGGCAATAGCGGTCGCCGTGTCGCGGTCGTCGATCATAGCGACCAGCGTCCGCGTCGCGGTGTCGTCGGCGCGCGTCTCGATCCCGATGGCGCCCTGCGCGGCCGCCGGCAGGAACTCGTCGAGTTCGAGGATGGCGGTTGCCGCCGACAATAGCCCAAGCCGCTTCAGGCCGGCGACGGCAAGGAGCGTGGCGTCGATTTCCCTGGCATCGAGCTTGCGCAGCCGCGTTTCGACATTGCCGCGCAGCGTCACGACCGCAATGTCCGGCCGCAACCGCTTCACAAAGGCCTGCCGTCGCGGCGACGCGGTGCCGACCGTCGATCCCGGCGGCAAATCGCGCAATGCCTTGGCCTTGCGGCTGATGAACGCGTCGCGCGCGTCCTCGCGCGGCAGGAAGCCCGCCAGCGCCAGGCCCGCCGGCAGGATCGTGGGAAGATCCTTCGAGGAATGCACGGCGAGATCGATGACGCCCGCCAGCAGCGCTTCCTCGATCTCCTTGGCAAACAGCCCCTTGCCGCCGGCGTCGGCGAGCGGCCGGTCCTGGGCCAGGTCTCCGGTGGTGCGGATGACCTTGATCTCGATCCGCTCCGGGTCAAGGCCCGCCGCCGCGGCAAGGCGGCTCTTGACCTCGCGCGCCTGGACCAGCGCCAGCGGCGAGCCGCGGGAGCCGATGCGGAGGATGGCGGTCAGGGTCGAGGATTGTGCCATAGGACCTTCAAGTGCTAGGCCGCCGTCATTGCAAGCGCGAGGCGGAGAAGCAACCAGATATATGATGAATCCTGGGATTGCATCGGCAGGCGCGCCTTGCGGCGTTCAGGGCCAGGCAATGACGGCACGGCCTATCGTACACACATGATCATCCTCGGCATTGAGACGACCTGCGATGAGACGGGCGCTGCCCTGGTCGAACGGACCGAGGCGGGCCACGGCCGCATTCTGTCCAACGTGGTTCTCTCGCAGATCAACGAGCATGCCGCGTTCGGCGGCGTCGTGCCGGAAATTGCCGCCCGCGCGCATGTCGAGGCACTCGATACCGTCATCGCCAAGGCAATGAGCGATGCGCACCACTCCTTTTCCTCGCTCGACGGCGTCGCCGCGGCGGCCGGTCCCGGCCTGATCGGCGGCGTCATCGTCGGCCTGACCATGGCCAAAGCGATCGCGCTCACGCACGGCAAGCCGCTGATCGCGGTCAACCATTTGGAGGCGCACGCGCTGACGGCGCGGCTGACCGACGCCACGCCGTTCCCCTATTGCCTGTTTCTCGCTTCCGGCGGCCACACCCAAATCCTCGGCGTGCTCGGCGTCGGCGATTACCTGCGGCTCGGCGGCACGGTCGATGACGCCATCGGCGAAGCCTTCGACAAGACCGCAAAGCTGCTCGGCCTCGGCTTCCCCGGCGGACCGCTGGTGGAGAAGGAGGCGGCGCGCGGCGATCCCAAGCGGTTTGCGCTGCCGCGGCCGATGGCCGGGCGCCATGACGCAAATTTCTCGCTTTCCGGCCTCAAGACCGCGCTGCGCCTCGAAGCCGAGAAAATCGCGCCATTGAGCGATGAGGATGTCGCCGACCTCTGCGCCTCGTTCCAGCAGGCGGTGGGCGACGTGGTCATGGACCGCCTGCGCGCCGGACTACGGATGTTCCGCGAGCGAGTCGGCACGCCGACCGCGCTGGTTTGTGCCGGCGGGGTCGCGGCCAATCAGGCGATCCGCAAAGCCCTGCACCGCGTCGCTTTCGAGGTCGGCACGACGCTCGTTGCGCCGCCGCCGGCGCTGTGCACCGACAATGGCGCCATGATCGCCTGGGCCGGCGCCGAGCGGCTCGCGCTCGGATTGACCGACCCGATGAGCACCGCGCCACTCGCGCGCTGGCCCCTCGAAGAAGTGACCAAGGCCGGCGCGGCGATCCCGTTCACTGCTCGAAGCGATCGATGAACCAGCGCAGCACGCGCATCCAGATTTCATCCTTGCCGACGACGTCTTCGATGCCATGCTCGAGGTTGGGATTGTCGTTGACTTCCATGACCACGATCCCGTGGTCGGTCTGTTTGAGGTCGACGCCGTAGAAGCCCTCGCCGATCGGCCGCGCCGCGCGGACCGCAATATCGATCACCTCACGCGGCGCCTGATCGAGATCGAAGGCGCGGAAGCCGCCCTCGCGCGAAGAGCCGTCAGGTCGGTATTTCACGACCTGCCAATGCCCGCGCGCCATGCGGTATTGGCAGACGAACAGCGGCTCGCCGGCGAGCACGCCGACGCGCCAGTCGAACTCGGTCGGCAAGAACTTCTGCGCCAGCAGCAGGTCGGTTTCCTCAAACAGTTCATCGCTGACGCGCTTGAACTCGGCGGGCGATTCGATCTTGTGCACGCCGCGCGAGAATGAGCCGTCGGGAATCTTCACCACCAGCGGCAGGCCGAGCTCGTCGATCGCCTTTGAGAGATCGGTATCTTCCGCAAGGATCACGGTCGGCGGCGTCGGCACCTGGTTTTGCCCGAGCAACTCCACCAAAAACACCTTATTGGTGCAGCGGATCATCGAGATCGGATCGTCGATGACCGGCATGCCTTCCTGCCAGGCGCGACGGGCGAAGCGGTAAGTGTGATTGTCGATCGAGGTGGTTTCGCGGATGAACAGCCCGTCGAACTCGGCCAGTTCGGCAAGCTGGCGCTTGGTGATCGGCTCGACGTCGACCGACAGTCTCTCGGCGATGCGCGCAAAATGCTTGATCGAGGCGTGCGACGACGGCGCCATCTTCTCGTTCGGATCGTAGAGCACGGCGAGGTCGTATTTGGCGACCGCCCTGGCCTTGGGATCGCGCCACTCGCGCTTGGTATGATTGTGCAGCGACTCGCGGAAAAATTCGGCTTCGCCATTGGCGAGCCGGGTGATGTTACGCGGGCGAATGCGGTCGATCGACAGCCAGTCGCCCGGGTCGACGATCACTTCCAGCGCGGGGCAGCGGAACCAGTCGAACAGCAGCCGCCCGAACGATTCGAAGCGCGGGTCGCGGGCGATGCCGAAACAGACGATCAGCCTGAGCTCGGCGTCGGGCTGGAAGTCGGCGCGGCGGGCGCAACGGTTGAGCTCGTCTTCCAGCTCGGGGAGCGCGTGCTCGTAGAGCTTCTGCTCGCGCAGCTCCAGCATGGTTTCGACGGTCGGCACGACGCGATGACCGCGCGCCTCGGCCAAGAGCGAAGCGTAATAGCCCTTGGACTGGTAGGCGTAGGAGCGGGCCAGGTTGACGAGCTTCGGCCGCCCGATCTCGAACAGGCGAGGCCGCGCCAAGTACTCGGTCGTGGTGATGACCTTGTGCGGGGTCTCGGCGTTGGGCAGATCGCGGGGCTGATCGACGAGGATGACCCAGCCGGTCATGGATGGGTCCCCTTCCAGTCGAAAGCACTTTGCGAATGCGGGCCGATCATGCGTGCGAATTTAGGCAAGGCACAAATTGTCATAGCCGGGAACGAACCGAATTGCGACTGCGCGGTCCGCGATGTCCCCCATGAAAACCGATTCGCGCCTGCAAGTCAGATTTTTTTGCTGTCACGGCCGGTCGCCGCCGTGGTTCCGGACCGAGCGGTTTTTCAAAGCGCAGGGCGTCGCCGCGGTCGTCATAATAGGCGCGATGCCTGCCGAACAGGCGGTAGCCGGATTTTTCGTAACGCGCAATTGCCCTTGTATTGTGCTCGTGGACTTCGAGACGCATCGCCCGCCGCTTTCGGCGCTTGGCTGCCTTCTCCGCCGCCGCCAGAAGAAGCGGCCCGACGCCGCGCCGGCCGACATGGGGGGCGACGGCGATGGAATAAAGCCGGGCCATGCGGGAGCGCGGCGGAAAAAGCACCAGCGCATAGCCGGCTAACCTGCCGCACTCCTCGGCGACGATCAGCGCGGCGCCGGGGGAAGCGAGAAAACGGCGGAGGCTGCGCCGCGACAGCACGTCGACCGTAAAGACGGCCTGTTCGAGCGCGAGTAGCGCGTCGAGATCGTTCATCCGGCCGCGGCGCAAGCTGGCGGAAGGGGCCGGGTGACGGCGGCGTCCGCTCACGACATGCGTCCCTGTTCGATCCGCGCGATCATGGTCTCCAGCCGCTCCAGCCGGTCGGCTTCGCCCGGCGGCTTGTCCCAGCGCAGCCGGTTGACGCGCGGGAACCGCATCGCCAGTCCGGATTTGTGCCGGGTCGAGCGTTGCAGTCCCTCGAAGGCGACCTCAAGCACCAAGCCTTGATCCGGCTGGTGCACGACCTCGCGCACCGGACCGAAGCGGTCAACCGTATTACGGCGCACGAAGCGGTCGATCTGCAACAACTCCTCATCGGTGAAGCCGAAATAGGCCTTGCCGACCGGCACCAGCTCGTCGCCCTCGTCGCCGCGGGTCCAGACGCCGAAGGTGTAGTCGGAATAAAAGGAGGACCGCTTGCCGTGGCCGCGCTGCGCATACATTAGCACCGCGTCGATGATGAAAGGGTCGCGCTTCCACTTCCACCACGGCCCCTTTGGCCGGCCGGGAATATAGAGGGCGTCTCGCCGCTTGAGCATGATGCCTTCGACCGCGTCGGCATCGGCGCCAGCCCCAGCCGCCGCCGGATTTTTCCGCGCGGCCGCGAGGTCCGGCCAAGTCGTGAAAGGGACAAGGGGCGAAAGATCGACGCGCGGCTCGTTGAGCCGCGCGACAAACGCTTCGAGCCGCGTACGGCGCGAGGCGAACGGAAGCTCGCGAAGGTCCTCCTTGCCGTCGGCGAGCAGATCGTAGGCGCGCAGATGCGCGGAAAACTCGGCCATGAGCTTGGTTGTGACAGTTTTGCGATTGAGCCGCTGCTGTAGGACGTTGAACGATTGCACACGATGCTCGCGCATGACCAGGAGCTCGCCGTCGATCGCGCCCGGCAGCCGCAGCGCCTCGAGAAGATCGGGGAAGCTCTTGGAAATGTCCTCGCCGGTGCGCGAATAGAGCCGCGCGACCGTCCGCCCGTCATGCCGCGCGGCGACGGCTTGCACGCGAATGCCATCCCACTTCCATTCGGCCATGAATTCGGCGGGGTCGAGCCCGGCGAGGTCCGGCTCGTCGAGCGCATGGGCCAGCATTGCCGGGCGGAACGGTGCCGGGTCGCCGCTCGCCGGTTTCTCCGCCCGGCCTTCGAGCCAGGCGAACAGCTCGATATAAGGCGGCGACAGGCCGGGCCAGAGCAACTCGATATCTTGCGCATCGGTAGCGCCGAGCGCCGCGACCGCCGCCTTGGCGAGCCGCGCCGAAACGCCGATGCGCAACCCGCCGGTGACGAGCTTGATCAGCGCCCAGCGTGCGGTCTCGTCGAGCGCATCGAGCCAGCGCGCCAGCCGCGCCGGCAACTCGGCCTTGCCGAGCGTGGAGAGGGTTTCGATGACTGCGGTAAGGCTCGGCGCATTCACCTCTCCCCGTTGCTGTGTCGGCCCCGGCCACATCAGCGCGACGGTTTCCGAGAGGTCGCCGACGTAATCGTAGGACAGTTCGAACAGCACCGGGTCGGTGCGTTCGGCGATCAGATTGCGGATCAGGCCGGGCTTGGCATGCGGGAAGCTCAGCGACCCGGTGAGCGCCGCCAACGCCCAGCCGCGCTCCGGATCGGCGGTCGAGCGGAAATAGTCGGTCATGAGCCGCAGCTTGTTGTTGCGGCCGCCTTCGTAAGTCAGGCGGTCCAGAAGTTCGGCGAAGCGGTTCATGCCTCAGCCTCGCCAACCCTTTCGGCCGGCCCCGAACTGACGGCTTCATCGTCCTCCTCGCCATAACCGACGATATCGAGCGGCCGCGCCATTAGTCCGCGCGTGGCGCACCAGTGCACCAGCGCGTCCTCCTGGCCGTGGGTCACCCAGATTTCGCCGGCGCCGGTGGCCGTGACCGTCGCGGTCAACCCATCCCAATCGGCGTGATCGGAAATGACCAGCGGCAGGGCGACCCCGTTCTGGCGCGCCCGCGCGCGGATGCGCATCCAGCCCGACGCGAACGCGGTCACCGGATCGGGAAAGCGCCGCGCCCAAATCTCGTTCAAGGCCGCGGGTGGGCACAGCGTGATCGTGCCGGCAAGCTCCGCCTTGCTGGCGCCGCGCACCGCTCGCAATTCGCCGAGCGCGATGCCGCGGCCGGCGTAATAGCGGGTGATGCTCTCCATCGCGCCATGCAAATAGACCGGCGCCTGATAGCCGGCTTTGCGCAACAGTGCGACGACGCGCTGCGCCTTGCCGAGCGAATAGGCGCCGACGAGATGTGCGCGCTCCGGGAACAGCGCGACCGAGTGCAATAGTTTCGCGATCTCGCCGTCGGCATCGCCGTGGCGGAACACCGGCAGCGCGAACGTCGCTTCGGTGATGAAGACATCGCACGGCACCAGTTCGAAGGGCGCGCAGGTCGGATCGGGAACGTTTTTGTAATCGCCGGAAGCGACAAGACGCAGCCCGTTCGCCTCGACCGCGATCTGCGCCGAGCCGAGCACATGACCGGCGGGATGGAAGGTGACTTTCGCGCCGCCGAGGCTGACGCTTTCTCCGTAGCGCGCTGGCTGGATCGAGCCGGCAAAATTCTCGCCATAGCGCAGCCGCATAAGATCAAGCGTTTCCTGTGTCGCCAGCACCGCGCCATGACCGGCGCGGGCATGATCGGAATGGGCGTGCGTGATCAGCGCGCGCTCGACCGGACGGGTGGGGTCGATATGGAAGCCGCCGAGCTTGCAGCACACACCGGCCGGCGTTAACGCGAGAATGTCTTCAGGACGCATGCGAGTGATAAATAATCACTCCCCTTCGGGACGCGAGCACAGCATGACCGATACCGGCCCGCTCTTTGTCTCCTCCGGCGATCTCATCGCCGACCGGCGCTACCACTGGGCGCTGGATCATGCCGTCCGCGGCGATCTTTCCGGTGCCGCCGATATCCTCTCGCAGACCGTGGAACTCGCGCCGGCTTTCGCCACCGCCTGGTTCGCGCTCGGCGCCATCCGTGACCGGCTCGGCGACCGCGCCGGCGCTATCGCGGCATTCGAAAAGGCCCGCGACGCCGACCCCGAGGATTATCTCGGCGCCCGGCTCCAGCTCGCCCGGCTCGGATGCGGCGACGTCGCCCCGGCGATGAGCGAACCTTACGTCCGCCGCCTGTTCGACCAGTACGCCGCGCGCTACGACGCGGCGCTGACCGGGCAACTCGCCTATCGCGGGCCGGCGATCCTGCGTGACGCCGTCGAACAGGCGATGCATGCGGCGGCACGGCCACTGCGCTTTCCTTCCGCGCTCGATCTCGGCTGCGGCACCGGACTCGCTGGCGCCGCTTTTCGCCCCCTCGTCGATTGGCTGGTCGGCGTGGATCTTTCGCCGGCAATGATCAGGCAGGCCGCGGCGAAAGGCGTTTATGACCGCCTCGTCACCGCCGACCTTATGGATTTTCTTGGCGGCGAGACCCGCAATGCCGCGAAATATCACCTCGTGCTCGCCGCCGACGTGTTCGTTTATATCAACGATCTGTGCCCGGTCTTGGCGGCGGTCGCGCGCGGGCTTGCGCCTGGCGGTTTTTTTGCCTTCACGGTCGAAACCTATTCGGGCGACGGCGTGATGCTTTTGCCGACACTGCGCTATGCCCACGGCGAGCCGTACATCCGCCGCGCGCTCAAAGATGCCGGGCTCGCCCTCGCGTCTCTTTCCGAAGTTTCGGTACGCAGCGAAAAAGGGGTGCCGGTGGACAGCCTTGTCGTAGTCGCGCAGGCCTCGACCGCGCCGCAAGCGGCCGTTACTTCTGTCGAATGACCGTTCTTGAGCGTCCCGCGGTTCTGCCGGACATTTTTGCACGCTGGTTTGCCAGCCGCGGCTGGGTTCCGCGCGCCCATCAGCTCGAACTTTTGGCCAAGGCGCAGGCCGGCCGCTCAGTGCTGCTGATCGCACCGACCGGCGGCGGCAAGACGCTGGCCGGATTCCTGCCGAGCCTGGTGGAATTGAGTGGTCCCGCTGGTTCTCCGGCTGCGAGCGGAGAACAAAGAAAACTCATCTCGGCCGGCCGCGACGTGCGCCGCGAGGGCGGCCTGCACACCCTCTACATCTCACCGCTCAAGGCCCTCGCCGTCGATATCGCACGCAATCTGGAAACGCCCGTCGTCGAGATGGGCCTGCCGATCCGCATCGAGACGCGCACCGGCGACACGCCGGCTTCCAAGCGCCAGCGTCAGCGCCGCGACCCACCGCAGATTTTGCTCACCACGCCGGAGCAGCTGGCGCTGCTGCTCGCCTCAGCTGACGCGCCCTATCTGTTCGGCTCGCTCAAGCGCGTCATCCTCGACGAGTTGCACGCGCTGGTGACTTCGAAGCGTGGCGATCTGCTCTCGCTCGGCCTGGCGCGGCTGTTTCGTCTCGCCCAAGACCTCACCAGCATCGGTCTCTCGGCGACCGTCGCGGAGCCCGACGAACTCGCCCGCTTTATGGTGCCGCAACACGCCGACGCCGCAAGCGCAGCCCGCGCCGATCTCATTGTTGCCGAGGGCGGCGCCACACCCGACGTCACCATGCTCGACACGCGCGAGCGGCTGCCTTGGGCCGGCCATTCGGCGCGCCACGCGCTCGACGAGATTTACCGGCTCATCAAGACGCACCGCACGACGCTCGTCTTCGTCAACACCCGCAGCCAGGCGGAGGGTATTTTTCAGCAACTCTGGCACATCAACGACGACAATCTCGCCATCGCGCTGCACCACGGTTCGCTCGACGTGGCGCAGCGGCGCAAAGTCGAAGGCGCGATGGCGGCCGGCCGCCTGCGCGCGGTGGTCTGTACCTCCTCGCTCGATCTCGGCGTCGACTGGGGCGATGTCGATCTCGTTATCAATGTCGGCGCGCCCAAGGGTGCCTCGCGCATTCTGCAGCGCATCGGCCGCGCCAACCACCGCATGGACGAGCCTTCGAAGGGCGTGCTTATTCCGGCGAATCGCTTCGAGGTGCTCGAATGCCGCGCCGCGCTCGACGCCATTGCCGAGAATGCGCAGGACACGCCGCCGCTTCGCATCGGCGCGCTCGACGTACTGGCGCAGCACGTGCTCGGCTGCGCTTGCGGCGAGCCGTTCCTCAGCGATGAGCTTTATGCCGAGGTGACGACCGCCGCGCTCTATGCCGGCCTGACGCGGCCGGATTTCGCTGCCGTGGTCGATTTCGTTGCGACCGGCGGCTACGCGCTCAAGGCCTATGAGCGCTTCGCCCGCATCCGGCAGGGCAAGGACGGCCGCTGGCGCATCGCGCACCCCAATGTTGCGCAACGGTACCGGCTCAATGTCGGCACCATCGTTGAGGCCGACATGCTGAAGGTTCGCCTCGTGCGCTCGCGGGCGTCGAAGATGATTCCGCGCGGCGGCCGGCTCCTGGGCCAAGTCGAGGAATATTTCGTCGAGACCATGGTGCCGGGCGACACTTTCGTGTTCGCCGGGGAAATCCTCAAATATGAGGCCATGGTCGAGGACGAGGTCTATGTCTCGCGTTCGAACGCCGAAGATCCCAAGGTGCCGGCCTATGAGGGCGGCAAATTTCCGCTTTCGACTTATCTCGCCGCCCGTGTGCGCAACATCATCGCCCATCCGCAAGAATGGCGGGAGCTGCCGGCGCAGGTGCGCGAATGGCTCGAAATCCAGGAATGGCGTTCGCAGATGCCCGGCGCCCGCGAGCTCTTGGTCGAAACGTTTCCGCGCGCCAACAAGCACTATCTCGTCTGCTATCCGTTCGAAGGCCGGCTGGCGCATCAGACGCTCGGCATGCTGCTGACGCGGCGACTCGAACGAGCGCGGCTGCGGCCGCTCGGCTTTGTCGGCAATGAATACGCGCTGGCGGTCTGGGGCCTCGGCGACGTGGCGCTGCGCGTCGCGCGCGGCGAATTCGCGCTCGCCGACCTGTTCGATGAGGACATGCTG
The DNA here is from genome assembly GCA_049512975.1 of Xanthobacteraceae bacterium. Taxonomy (GTDB): domain Bacteria; phylum Pseudomonadota; class Alphaproteobacteria; order Rhizobiales; family Xanthobacteraceae; genus BOG-931. The sequence continues at coordinate 28,961 of JBEKWO010000023.1, forward strand.
GGCGACGACCTCGAAGCTTGGCTCGCCGAATCGGCGCTGATGAAACGCACCTTCCGCAATTGCGCGATCATCGCCGGCCTGATCGAGCGCCGTTTTCCCGGTCAGGAGAAATCCCGGCGCCAGCTCACGATCTCGACCGACCTGGTCTATGACGTGCTGCGCAGCCACCAGCCCGATCACGTGCTTTTGCGCGCCGCCCGGGCCGACGCCGCGACCGGCCTTCTCGACGTGCGCCGCCTCGCCGATATGCTCTCGCGCATCCGGGGGCGAATCGTCCATAAAGCGCTCGACCACGTGTCGCCGCTCGCCGTGCCGGTCATGCTGGAGATCGGGCGCGAGACGGTTTACGGCGAAGCGGCCGATTCGCTCCTCGCCGAAGCGGCGGACGAATTGGTGAAGGAGGCGATGCAGTGAGGGATGGCGCTTCTTTCGCTCATTCCCGCGCAAGCGGGAATCCGGAGCAAGATTCCCCTATCACCCTCGCCGGTACGACGCTCGTCGCCGATCCGGCCGGCGCGCTGTACTGGCCGGACGAACAGCTGCTGGTCGTCGCTGATCTGCATCTGGAAAAAGGCTCGGCCTTCGCCAAACGCGGCGTACTGTTGCCACCTTACGATACGGCGACGACCCTGGCGCGGCTGGCGCGCCTGATCGAGCGCTATGCGCCGCGTCTTGTCATCGCGCTGGGCGACAGCTTTCACGACGGTCACGGACCGGCGCGCATGAGCGGCGGCGATCGTGCGGCGCTCGCCGTGCTGCAGCGCGGCCGCGACTGGATCTGGATCGCCGGCAATCACGACCCCGACCCGCCCGACACGATCGGCGGCCGTTTCGCCGACGTTTTGGCGCTGGGCCCGCTGATGTTCCGTCACCAACCTTCGCCCGATCCCTGCGACGGCGAGATCGCCGGCCATCTGCATCCCCTGGCGCGCGTGGCGCAGCGCGGCTGCGCGGTGCGCCGACGCTGCTTTGCCAGCGACGGGCGGCGGCTGGTCATGCCGGCATTCGGGGCTTATGCCGGCGGCCTCAACGTCCGCGACCGGGCGATCTTCGGTCTGTTCGGCACGCTCGCCTTCACCGCGCACCTGTTGGGCACGCAGCGGCTGTTTGCCGTCGCCGCAGAGCGCTGCCTGCCGGATTGAAATCAGTCTCGCCGGAACGCAACGCTGGCGATCCAGCCCGTGAAGAGCGCCATAAGGGCGGTCGCAAGCCCGTAGAGCAGGCCGTGGTCGCGCGCGGCATTGACCACGAATTGCTCGAAGCCGACCTTGACGATCTCAAACGCCGAATCGGTTTGCGCGATCACGTTGCCGTCGGCAAACAGCTTGACGTCGACCATGTAGCTGCCGATCGGCACTTGGGCCGGGAGCGAGATCGCGGCGCGGAACAGGGTCGGCGTCAGAAACGTCACCGCATTCGATTGTTCGCTGTAGAGCCCGCGCTCCCGCATCAGCCGCACCAGCGCGGCACGGAACGGGTCGTTGCTCACCTCGCCGATATCGTTGTTAATCAATTCCGGGAACGGCGTATTGGCGATGCCGAGCTGCAGCCGCCGCGCGTTCTCGGCGCTGGTGATGGCGTCGAGCGGGCGGCTCGTCAGAACGGCGAGGTAGGAAGGCGGATCGACAAACGTGCGCGCCGCGGTGTTCACCCAGATGCCGAGCACGCGCTGCTTGCGCCGCGTCCGCAGCGGCTCCCGCGGCCCGGTGATGGTGGCGACGATATCGTACGGCGCGCGCCGCCCGGCGGCCGCAGCGTCGCGCTCGACCGATCCGAACAGCACCAGTTCCACGCCGGTATAGTTCGACGTGATCATCACGTGATGATTGGTCAGCGAAGCGATAAGGCGTTCCGCCGAAGCCGAGCCGGCGTTGACGAGGAGACCCGCAAGCGCGAGCACCGCGACGCGCGCGTAACTCATGGCCCGCCCCCGATGGCTCGGATCGAGTACAGATCTTCAGGCTGCAACACGAGCTGCACTGCAAAGCGCAACCCGACGGCAAGGACCAGAAGGCCAAGCAGCAGGCGCAGCCACTCGCCGCGAATGCGCTGCCCGGCATGGGCGCCGAACTGCGCACCAATGACGCCGCCCACCATCAGGATCAGCGCCAGCACGGCATCGACCAGGTGATTGGTCGCGGCATGCAGTACGGTCGTCGACACCATGGTGAGGAAGGTCAAGACCAGCGAGGTGCCGATCACCGTGACGGTCGGGACCCGTACCAGATAGATGAGCATCGGCACCAGCAGAAAGCCGCCGCCGATGCCCATGATCGCGCCGATGAAGCCGATGATAAAGCCAATCACCAGCACCGGGATGGCTGAAACATAGACTTTCGAACGCTTGAACCGCAGTTTCAACGGCAGCCCGTGGAACCAGACATGGCTGCCGGGCCGGCGCAACTCGGCCGGCTTGCCATGGCGAGCGCGGATAATCGCGCGGGCGCTCTCGCCGACCAGCAAGACGCCGACGATGCTTAGAAGCGTGACGTAGGACAGCCCGATGACCAGGTCGAGCTGATCCTGGGCGCGCAGCCAGGTGAATAGCGCGACACCGCCGGCGCTGCCAATGATGCCGCCGGCCAGCAAAGTCAGCGCCAGGGTGACGTCGATGGCGTTGCGCCGCCAATAGGCGATCGCGCCGGAGAACGAGGACGCCGCCACATGCGTCGTGACGCTGGCCACGGCCACGGCCGGCTGCACGCCGATGAAGATCAGAAGCGGCGTCATCAGGAAGCCGCCGCCGATACCGAACATGCCGGAGATGAATCCGACCGCCAGGCCCATCGCCAGCACAAGAAAGACGTTGACGGGAATGTCGGCGATCGGAAGGAAGATTTGCACGGATCGGCTGCCGGATGTGGGATACGCGGTTTGGACCGTTCTACTCGCGCGCCGCGTCCTGGCATACCGTCCGCCGGCGCGTGCGCGCAGATGTGATCGCTCCGCCGCGTCATTCTGGCCCGCCGTTTCGCGGCGCTGCGTAATGATCAGCCGACGATCAGCCGAGGCTCAATTGACCTTGGTGGCGTCTGTTGCGACCGCCTTGGCGGCTCGCGCTTTCGGCTTAACCCCGGACGTACCGTTTGCTGGCAGGTCCCAGGCCGCCGGCGCCTTCACCGTGATCGCGTCCGCGGGCTGCGGCTGCGGGGTCCAAGTCTGCGCCGTCAAGCGCGCGGCCGCGAGCGACTGCTGGTCGAGATGGGAGGCGATCTCGTCGCGTTTCTTGGCGGCGTCGTTGTCGCCGTCGTTGGCGGCCAGGGAGAACCACTTGTAGGCTTCCGCGAGATTCTGCTCCACCCCAACGCCGCGCGCGTAAAGGATCGCCAGGTTGTATTGGCTGTCGACGATGCCGTAATCCGCGGCCTTGCGGAACCATTGCGCCGCCGTGCGATAATCAGCCGCGCCGTCGACGCCTTCCGCGTAGAGCACGGCTAGATTGTGCATGGCTTTGCCATGACCTTTATCGGCGGCGGCACGGTAGAGGTCGCGCGCCGCGGCGAGGTTCTTCTTCACCCCGAGGCCTTTTTCATAGAGCGCCCCAAGCCTGAACTGCGCCGGCGCGAACCCCTTCTTGGCGGCGCGCTCAAGCCAGCGCGCGGCTTCCTCGTTGTTCGCCGGAACCAGCCGGCCATCGGCGAAGCGAACGGCAACCTCGTACGCGGCAGAGGCGTCGCCCGCGAGCGCCGCTTCGCGCAGTGCCGGTCCGCCGATGGCGATCGGCAGCTTGTCGCCGATCGCCGGAGACGGGATTGTCGAGGAATGCGGCGGCGATAGAGTCGGCAGCGTGCCGGTGATGTCGCTCGCCGGCGCTGTCGTCCATCCGGCGGTGGATCCATTGGCCGGGTCAGCGTGGGCGGCGGCAGGTATGCTGGCGGCCATGGCGAACGGCGCGGCGGGATTTTCCAAGAGGGACTGCTGCCCGGCTTCGCCGCCTGTTGTCGGTGCCTGATTTGCCAACGGCGGCGCGACCGGATTCCGTGCGGCATCCGTGCCGGGCGGTGGCAGCGGCAGCGGAAGTGTCGGCAGACTGGTCGGGTTGGCTTTCGGCACGGGCACGGCTGGAACCGACGGCTTTTCCACCTGCGGCGGCGACAAGGTGTGCGCGCTTGGGGGCTCGGTTTGCACCTGCGGCGGCTCGGCTTGCGGGTGCGCAGGCGCCCCCGAACCGCCATCCTGGAACAGCCGCGTAGCAATATGGAAACAGCCCAGAACGATCACGACGACGGCGCCGGCGACGACCAAGGTGCGCAGGCGCTCGGTCAGCGTTTTCGGCTGAGCGGGACCTTCCGCGCCGACCTTTTTAGCGCCCTCGTTGGCCTTGGTCGCGGCGGCTGCCCGCGCCGCGCGGCGCGCGGCGGCGATGAAATCGGGTTTACCGGCGCCCGGATCGGGGATCACAGGGGGCTTCGACCCCGCAACAGCTTCCGACGCGGCGATCCGCTCGGCGGCTGACAACGACTGGCGCGAGCGTCCGGCGGCCGAGCCCGGCTCCAGCGGATGATCCGGCGGCAAGTCGGGCTCGATGGGCTGCCGCGACGCGGCCGGCCAATTCGCGGCAGACTCGGGTTCCGCCGGCGCAGCGGCGGGGACAATGAACGTCGCAGGCATCGCCAACGGATCGAGCGACGGCGACGTGAGCATTTGCTCGTTCGCCGGCAACGGCTCGGCCGGCGCGGCCGTGACTTTGTCGCCACGCATATCGGCTTCGATCATAGCCAGGCGGCCGACGACGTGCTCCACGGTGCCGTGCACGGCCTCAAGTGAATCTTGAGTACGGCGCCCGGTTTGTTTGATTTCGGCAATCTCGTGCTCGATCGCTTCGACGTCAGCCGGGTTGGCCTGGGTAACAGTCTCACCCCCGGCGTTGGCCCCGCGCAGCTGCTCGATATAGACCAGGAGATCGGCCAACCCCCGCTCGACGCCCTCGAGCAGGCCGAGGCGCGCGTCGGAGACATCGAGCCGCTTGACCAGCATCGCGATGCGGTCCTCGAGATGGGCGAGCGCGGTGTGATCGGTGTGCGAAAGCTGCACCAATTCGAGCTTTTCGATCAGGCCGGCAAGCAGTCGCTCGAGTTCGCGAGGGACCGCGTAGCCCGCCGCGGTTGAGTTATTGAGCGCGGTGGCCAACAGATCGATACGGTTCTCCAGCGCCGAGAGGGCGCGCCCGCTCGCCGCGCTGGTGGCGATCTCGTCGACCTTGGCGGAGAGCGCTCGCACGTCTTCCGCGACCTTCGTCAGCGTGTCGTTGGAAGCGACATGAGAAACGATACCGCGCAAGGCGCCGATCGCCGTCTCCAGCTGCTGCAGCGCGGCCGGATCGTCCTTGGCTGAAACCACTTCGATCTTCTTCGTTAGCGCCCTCACCGTCTCGTCGAACCCGACCAGGCTTTCAGCGGGAGTCAGCGCGCGCAACGCTTCGCGAACGTCAGCCAATCCGTGCTCGAGGCCGGCAAGCGCCGCCGCGTTGATACCGGACTGGCGGCCGTAGTCGATGCGCTGGGCCAGCGCCCTGATCTCGATCTCGAGCGATTCGACGGCGCGCTGCGGCAGCGCCTCCGTGACCGAGCGGCCGATCTCGGCGAGTTCGGCACGGAGCCCATTGATCGCGGCTTCGAGGTCGCTTGCCGGCCGCAAGGCCTCGATCCGCGCCGTAATCTGGCGCAGTTGCTGGTGCAGGTCGCTGAGGTCGAGCGCCGGTGCCGGCGAATTCTCCGATTGGGGGCCCGCATTCCAGGCCGAGACGCTTTCCTCCCGAAGGCGCAAAGGCGGCGGCTGTGACGTGAAGGCGGCTCCCGCGGCAGGCTCGTCGAACACGTCCTCGCGCGGCAGGATCGGCGGCGGTTGCGGCCGTGTGAACGCCGGCTCCGGAACGGTTTCAGCTTCAGCGAAGCGATCGGTTTCTGCATAACCGCTGAAGTCGTCCGGCTGCCGGTCCAGATTGGCGGCAAGGTTGGTCAGTACGCGCCGGCGCGTCTTGATCGCGGCCGCAGCCTCGCTATCAAGCGCGCGCTGGCGGGCCGTGATCTCGGCTACGGCTTGGTCGAACGACACCTTGCGATCGTCTTGGCGATTGTCTTGCGGCGGACGGCGGTCGATTTGTTCATCAAAGCGATCCGGCTGCGGGAGGGGACGCTTGGCGGCTTCGCTGCGGCGCTCCCCATGACCGCTTTCGCCGCGGACCGGCGCCTCCGCCATGGAACCGCGACCGCGAATGTCTTCGTCACTTTGCCGGCGACGCCATTGCCGATCGTCACTGCGCAAGTTCATGTACAATTGCTCATCCGATTCACCGCGGCGATCGCGCCAATCGGCGTCACGCGGGCGATCGTCGTGGTCCCGCTCCTCGGCGCGGAAGACCGGGCGCCATCGATCGTCCGCCCGGCGCTCGTGATCGTGCGTATTGGCATCAGTGCGGGGGCCCTGCGGGCCTCGATCGTCGGAACCGAAGCTCGGCCGCCACTGATCGTCCCAAGAGCGATTGTGACTGAGCTTCGCGGCGTCAAGTTGCCGGCGATCCTGGTCCCGCACGTCGGGGCGGAGGTTTTGGCGCGACTGATCGTCCGACCTGCGCTCACGCCAGGAGGCGTCGCGGGGTCGGCGATCCGGTTCTGGCTCCGCGAAGTTTGCGCCTCGCCGATCATCCGACCGGCGGCCGCGCCGGTCGGCGTCATCGCCGTAGCCGCCGCGCTGCCGATCGTCGGAGCCGACGCTCTGGCGCCGAGAATCGTCCGCGTCGCGATCGAAACCGGCGGAGGGCGCGAACTCGCGATCCTCCGTATCAGCCGGCTTGATCACGCTGTTGAGCCATTCGCCGACCGACATGCCGGATCGCCGCGCCGCGGTGCGTGCAGCTTCACGCGCTTCCGGACGAAGACCTCGAAGATTCCACGGACCGCCCGATTTCATGCTCACGTCCCAAATCACATGAGGAGCAGGATGTGCCCAGTGTTTCGAGCCGATGCCGCGAGCAGACGACGCGGAGGGCGCGGTTTTCTGTCTTGGGGTCGACTTTTCAGGAATACGGTAAATAAGCCGTTAAAAAAGCCGCGTCTCGTCACGGTTACCGGCAAACCTTGCCTCTCGCCACGACGAGCCTGTGCCTGCTTCCTCGGCTGTCCCACCGTTGACGCAAATAGGCTAGGCTATACCGTCCGGGCCGGCTGGCGCTGGCGGACGCGGTACGGAGGGCGAGATTATGCCGAGCTACAAGGCTCCCGTTGATGACGTGATGTTCCTGTTGACCGACGTATTTCACATCGATCGCTACAACAACTTGCCGGGCTTTGCCGACGCCACGCCCGATTTGCTTGAGGCGGTGTTCGCGGAAGCCGCAAAATTCTGCGAGGACGTGCTGACGCCGCTCAATCGCGTCGGCGACAAGGAAGGCTGCAAGCGCCACAACGACGGCAGCGTCACCACGCCCACGGGATTCAAGGATGCGTACAAGCGCCTGACCGAGGGCGGCTGGATCGGCGCCTCGGCGCCCGCCGAATTCGGCGGCCAAGGCCTGCCGCGCGTGCTCTCGCAAGCGATTAGCGAGTTCCTGGTTTCGGCAAACATGGCTTTTGCCATGTACCCAGGCCTCACGCAGGGAGCGGCGGCCGCACTTATGGTTCACGGCTCGCCCGAGCAAAAGGCGCTCTACCTGCCCAAGCTCGTCAGCGGGGAATGGACCGGCACGATGAACCTGACCGAGCCGCAATGCGGCACTGATCTGGGACTTACGCGCGCGCGCGCGGTGCCCCAGACGGACGGCAGCTACAAGATCACCGGCACCAAGATTTTCATCTCCGCCGGCGAGCATGACCTCGCCGACAACATCGTGCATCTCGTGCTGGCGCGGATCGAAGGCGCGCCGCAAGGCGTCAAAGGAATTTCCCTGTTCATCGTCCCCAAATTCCTGCCGACCCAAGACGGCGCCGCCGGCGCGCGCAATGGCGTGTCCTGCGGCTCGATCGAAGAGAAGATGGGCATCCACGGCAATTCCACCTGCGTCATGAACTATGACGACGCCACCGGCTGGCTCGTCGGCGAGCCGAACCGCGGGCTGAACGCGATGTTCGTGATGATGAACGAAGCGCGGCTCGGCGTCGGCGTGCAGGGGCTGGCGCTGTCCGAGGTCGCCTACCAGAACGCCGCCGCCTACGCCAAGGAGCGGCTCGCCGGGCGCGCCCTAACCGGAACGAAGTTCAAGGACAAGCCCGCCGACCCGATCATCGTGCACCCGGATGTGCGCCGCATGCTGATGACCCTGCGCGCGTTCAACGAAGCGGCGCGCGCGCTGGTATTGTGGACCGCGCTCAAGAGCGACATCGCGCACCGCTCCGGCGATGCCAAGGAGCGGCAGAGCGCCGATGACCATATGGGCCTGATGACCCCGGTGATCAAAGGCGTACTCACCGATCAGGGTTTCGCCAACACCGTGCTGGCGCAGCAGGTGTTTGGCGGCCACGGCTACATCGCCGAACACGGCATGGAGCAGTTCGTGCGCGACGCACGCATCGCCATGATCTACGAGGGCGCCAACGGCATCCAGGCGCTTGATCTGGTGGGCCGCAAGCTGCCGAAGGACGGCGGCCGCGCCTTGCAGGCGTTCCTCGCCGAGGTGTCTGCCTACATCAAGGAGCGCGGCAGCGACGAAACGATGACGCCTTACGTCAAGCCGCTCGGCCAGGCGCTCGGCGAGCTGCAGCAGGCGACCATGTGGTTCATGCAGAACGCGCTCGGCAACCCGGAGAATGCCGGTGCCGGCTCGACCGATTACATGCACCTCTTCGGCTTGGTCGCGCTCGGCTATATGTGGTGCCTGATCATCGATGGGGCGAAGACGAAGGCCGCGGCGGGAGGCAACGGCGGCGGCGAGCACATGGCGGAGAAGCTGGCCACCGGCCGCTTCTTCGCGGAGCGCATGTTGCCGGCCTGCGCCACGCACCTCGCGCGCATAAAGGCCGGAGCCGCGTCGACGATGGCTTTGCCGGCGGAGGCGTTCTAGACGTTGGCCCGCTTATTCTCGTGAGCGCATAGCCGCCGGTCGCCGGCTGCAATTGCTCAGAACTTGGACTATATGGGAGATGTCCGGTCTCCCGGACCCTCATCCGGCTTCGCGGCCGTTGCCGCTGGCCGCCCTCACCCGCAACGGGAGAGGTTATCATCGCGAGGAGACGCTATGCCCGACGCTTTCATCTATGATCACGTGCGTACGCCCCGCGGCCGCGGCAAGGCGGACGGCTCGCTCCACGAGGTGACCGCGCTCAACCTCGCCAGCCAGGCGCTCGGCGCCATCAAAAGCCGCAACGATCTCGATCCCACCATGGTCGACGACGTCGTGCTCGGCGTCGTCGATCCGGTCGGCGAGGCCGGTGCCGACATCGCCCGCACGGCGGCGCTCGTCGCCGGCTATGGCGACAGCGTACCAGGCGTGCAGATCAATCGCTTCTGTGCCTCCGGTCTCGACGCAATCAACTTTGCGGCAGCGCAGATCATGGCCGGACAGCAGGATATGGCGATCGGCGGCGGCGTTGAGTCGATGAGCCGCGTCGGTATCGGTTCGTCCGGCGGCGCCTGGGCGGTCGATCCGTCGATCGCGGTCTCGCAGTACTTCCTGCCGCAAGGCATTTCCGCCGACCTGATCGCGACCAAGTACGGCTTCTCCCGCGACGATGTCGACGCCTACGCGGTCGAGAGCCAGAAGCGCGCGGCAACCTCGTGGAGCGAGGGCCGCTTCAGCCGGTCGGTGATGAGCGTCAAGGACGTCAACGGCCTGACCATCCTCGACAAGGACGAGCACATGCGGCCGGAAACGACCATGCAATCGCTGGCGTCGCTCAAACCCGCGTTCGTGCAGATGGGAGAGATGGGCGGCTTCGATTCTGTCGCCATTCAGAAGCATCCGGAAGTCGAATACGTCAAACACGTCCACCATGCCGGCAATTCCTCCGGCATCGTCGACGGCGCCGCCGCGGTGCTGCTCGGCAACAGCCGCGCCGGCAAGCGAGCGGGCTTGAAGCCGCGGGCCAAGGTGCGCGCCTTCGCCAATATCGGCACCGAGCCGGCGATCATGCTGACCGGCCCGATCGACGTCACCAAGAAGGTTTTGAAACGGGCCGGCATGACGCTCGCCGACATCGACCTGTTCGAGCTCAACGAGGCGTTCGCCTCCGTGGTGCTGCGCTATATGCAGGCCTTCGATATCGATCCCAACAAGATCAACGTCAACGGCGGCGCCATCGCGCTCGGCCATCCGCTCGGCGCCACCGGCGCGATGATCCTCGGCACCGTGCTCGACGAGCTCGAGCGGCGCGGTCTGTCGACCGCGCTGGTCACGCTCTGCATCGGCGCCGGCATGGGCACCGCAACCATCATCGAGCGGGTGTAATATCTTTGCGCGCACGCAGTGAGCGGTGAAGTAGGAGCGCGCGGCATGCCCAAGATCGACATCGCCAAGCTGCCGGTTGACAACCGCTCGAGCTATCCGGAGCCGTTCAACCGCGCGGTCGTCGGCCGCGAGCGCAAGCGACTGGGTAACGCCGCCGGTCTCGACCAGTTCGGTGTCAATCTTACGACGCTTAAGCCTGGCGCCGCTTCCGCGCTGCGGCACTGGCATGAAAGGGAAGATGAGCTCGTCTATATCCTTGAAGGCGAAGTGGTGCTGATCGAAGACGACGGCGAAGTAGTGCTGCGGCCAGGCGATGCTGCGGGCTTCAAAGCCAATGTCAGAAACGGACACCATCTGGTCAACAGGTCGACCCGTAACGCAGTGTACCTCGAAATCGGCACCCGATCGAAGCACGAGCGCGCCGAATATCCGGACGTCGACTTGCTCGTGATTCGCGATGAAAACGGTATGCGTTACGCCCACAAGGACGGCACGCCGTATTCGAAGTAATTTTCCCTCTGCCGCTGGGGCGAGGCGAACAAAGATACAAACGGGAGATGCGTATGACTTTCCAAAACTTCAGCTTCGAGACCGACACCGACGGCATCGCCGTTATCACCTGGAACATGCCGGGTCGGTCGATGAATGTGATCGACGCCAAAGTGATGGGAGAGCTGGCGGCGATCGTCGAGCGGGTGGCGATCGATGCCGCCGTCAAGGGTGCAGTGCTCACCTCAGGCAAGGAGGCGTTCTGCGCCGGCGCCGATTTGAGCATGCTGGAGACGCAAAGCCGCACGTTCGCAGAATTGAGGAAATCGAAAGGCGAGGAAGGGGCGAACAAATTTCTGTTCGAAGAAAGCCGCAAGCTGTCGCTGATCGCCCGCCGCATGGAAACCTGCGGCAAGCCTTGGGTCGCGGCGATCAACGGCACTGCCATGGGCGGCGGCTTGGAACTGGCGCTAGCCTGCCATCATCGCATCGCATCCGACAACGACAAGACGCGGCTCGGGCTTCCCGAAATCAAGGTCGGTCTGTTTCCGGGCGGCGGCGGCACGCAACGCATTGCGCGCATGCTGCCGCCGGCCGACGCGCTGCAATTCCTGCTGAAAGGCGACCAGCTTCGCCTCAACCGAGCCAAGGCGGTGAAGCTCGTCGACGAGGTGGTGCCGGCCGCCGACCTCCTTGCGAAGAGCAAGGGTTGGATCAAAGCCGGCGGCACTGCGAAAGCGCCGTGGGACACCGACGGCTTCAAGCTGCCGGGCGGCGCGGTCTATTCGAAGGCCGGCATGATGGTGTGGCCGGCGGCGAACGCGCTGTATCGGCGCGAAACCTACGACAATTATCCGGCGGCACGCGCCATCATCCAGGTCGTCTATGAGGGCCTGCAGCTGCCGATGGATCAGGCGCTGCGCGTCGAGACGCGCTACTTCGCGAAAATTCTCCGCTCGCCGGAGGCGGCGGCGATGATCCGCTCGCTGTTCGTCTCCATGCAGGAGCTCAACAAAGGCGCGCGCCGTCCGGCCACCGTGCCGGCGCGGCCGATCAAGAAGGTCGGCGTGCTCGGCGCCGGCTTCATGGGCGCCGGCGTCGCCTACGTGAGCGCGCTCGCCGGCATCGACGTGGTGCTCATCGACCGCGATCAGGAAACCGCCGACAAGGGCAAGGCGCATTCGCAGAAGCTGATGACCGACCAGGTCAATAAAGGCCGCACCACCGCCGCCGAACGCGACGCCGTGCTCGCCCGCATCACCGCGACTCCGGATTATGCGGTACTCAAAGGCTGCGATCTCATCATCGAGGCAGTATTCGAGGACCGCAAGATCAAGGAAGAGGTGATTGCCAAGGCGCAGGAAGCGATCGGCAAGGACACCATCTTCGGATCCAACACGTCGACCTTGCCGATCAGCTCGCTTGCCACCGCGTTCAAGGACGTGCGGCGTTTCGTCGGCATTCACTTCTTTTCGCCGGTCGATCGCATGATGTTGGTCGAGGTCATCCTGGGCAAAAAGACCGGCGACGCGGCGCTCGCCGTCGCGCTCGATTACGTGCGCGCCATCCGCAAGACGCCGATCGTGGTCAATGATTCGCGCGGCTTCTATACGTCGCGCGTGGTCGGTACCTACATCCGCGAAGGCCATTTGATGCTGGCCGAAGGCGTGCCGGCAGCGATGATCGAGAACGTCGGACGCATAGCCGGCATGCCGGTCGGCCCGCTGTCGCTCAACGACGAGGTCGCCGTCGATCTCGCCTGGAAGATTTTGAAGGCGACCGAGGCCGATCTCGGTCCGCAGGCGATCGACCAGCGGCAAAAGGTGCTGCTGCAGGAAATGGTCGAAAAGCGCGGCCGCTATGGTCGCAAGAACGGCAAAGGCTTTTACGACTACCCGCAGAACGGGCCGAAACGGCTGTGGCCCGGTCTCGCCGACCTGCAAGCCACCAAGCTCGATCCCGACACCATCGACGTCGAAGAACTCAAGCATCGGTTGCTGGCGATCCAGGCGCTGGAATCGGCGCGCTGCATCCAGGAAGGCGTCGTCACCGACATGCGCGAGGCCGATGTCGGCTCGATCCTCGGCTTCGGCTTTGCGCCGTTCACCGGCGGGACTATTTCCTACATCGACGGCATGGGCGCCAAGGCCTTCGTCGAGCTGTGCAGCGGACTGGCGAAAAAATACGGTGACCGGTTCAAGCCGTCCAAGCTCTTGCGCGATATGGCTAAGAAGGGCGAGACCTTTTACGGCCGCTTCCCGTCGGAAAAGCGCAAGGCGGCGTGACGATCATCGCCGCATATCGAAGACCGCGGCCCATTCATCCCGCATCCCATGGCGCGTGATCAAGTCGACCTGACGCCGATCGAGCGACGCGACGAGCTCGTCGATTGGATCGCGCAGGGCGTTCGGCCGAAGTCGCAGTTCAGCATCGGCACCGAGCACGAAAAATTCGCGTTTACGCTCGAAGGACACCGGCCGGTGCCCTACGAGGGACAACGCGGCATCCGCACCTTGCTCGAAGGCATGCAGCACCTGCTCGGCTGGCAGCCGATCATGGAAGGCGAAAACGTCATCGGCCTATTCGACGTCACCGGCGGCGGCGCCATCACCCTCGAACCGGGTGGCCAGTTCGAATTGTCCGGCGCGCAGGTGGAAACCCTGCACCAGACCTCGCGCGAACTGATGGCGCATCTGGCGCAGGTGCGCGAGGTCGCCCAGCCGTTGCATATCGGTTTTCTCGGCATCGGCATGACGCCGAGCTGGCCCCTTGCCGAAATGCCGAAAATGCCGAAGGGCCGCTACAGAATCATGACCGCTTACATGCCGAAGGTCGGCAAGCTCGGCCTCGACATGATGTATCGCACCTGCACGGTGCAGACCAATCTTGATTTTTGCTCGGAAGCCGACATGGTCAAGAAGCTGCGCGTGTCGATCGCGCTGCAGCCGCTGGCGACGGCGCTGTTCGCCAACTCGCCGTTCACCGAGGGTAAGCCGAACGGATTTCTGTCTTTCCGCGCGGAAATCTGGCGCGATACCGACAGGGACCGCACCGGCATGCTGCCGTGGGCGTTCGAGGACGGCATGGGCTTCGAGCGCTGGGTCGATTACGCGCTCGACGTGCCCATGTATTTCGTCAAGCACGGCGACGAATATATCGATGTCGCCGGCCGCTCGTTCCGCGATCTGATGGCCGGCAAATTGCCCGGCCTGCGCGGCGCGGGCGCGACGATCTCCGATTGGGCGAATCACATCAGCACGATCTTTCCCGAGGTGCGGCTCAAGCGCTATCTGGAAATGCGCGGCGCCGACTCCGGCACGCTGCCGAATTTGCTGGCGCTGCCGGCGTTTTGGGCCGGCCTTCTCTATGACGATGTCAGCCTCGATGCCGCCTGGGATCTGGTCAAGCCCTGGACCGCCGTCGAGCGTCAGCAACTCCGCGACGCCGTGCCGAAACAGGGCCTCGCCGCCATGATCGGCGGTCGCACCTTGTTCGCGCTCGCGACCGACGTTCTCAAACTGGCGCGCGCCGGCTTGGCGCGCCGCCAACGCTTCGACGTCAGCGGCCGAGACGAGACCCACTTCCTCGACGTGCTGGAGGATCGCCTCGCGCGCGGCACCACGCCGGCGCAGGAGCTGTTGAATAAATTTCACGGCAAGTGGGCCGGCTCGGTCGATCCGATCTATACGGAAGAGGCGTATTGAGGGCCTTCACTCCAGCCCGTACAGCATCTTGGCTTCCTCGAGCGCGTTGGTGCAGGCGCGCGAATCACCTTCGGCGTCAGCCTTGCGCGCTCGATTGAGGGCCGCGTCGGCGTCGGCGCGCGCCTTAGTCTCGGCGGCCTGCACTGAACCGGGCGTCGGCTGGTGATGAAGCTGGGCTTCGATTGATTGCGGAGCGGTCGGGCCGCTTTTCGGGCCGGGCTTGATGCGCGCGAGATACCGCTCGACTTCCGCGATCTGCGTGGTGCAAGGCCCCGCCTGGGCGGCGGTCGCGCCGCCTATCAGCGCCACGGTCGCTAGTACCACGATGCGCGATCGACCCACGACCGAGCTCCCGATGAAATGACGGCCGCCTATTAGTGTTTCCAGCGACAAACTCACGAACGCCAATTGTCGCCGTAACACTACTCCGGCGGCCGACCGCTGAGAAGAGACCGACCCGCCTACTCCGCCGCGACCCTGATCGGCGGCCCGGCCGGTGGGCCGATCAACTCCGCCAGATCCTTCTCGTCGAGCGTCTCTTTCTCCAGAAGCTTGCGGGCGCTGCGCTCCAGAACGTCGCGCTTTTCGCGCAGCGTCGCCAGCGCGCGATCCATCGCGGAGTGCACGATATCGCGAACCTCATTATCGATGGTGGCCGCGGTCTCCGGCGAATAATCCTGCTCGCGCTGCGGCGACGGCAAATCGGGTCCGGTCATGAAACTGCGCGGATCGCGGTCGTAGGCGACGCTGCCGAGCCGCTCCGACATGCCGTAGCGCGTCACCATGGCGCGCGCGATGTCGGTGACGCGGCGCAGATCGTCGGCGGCGCCGGTCGACAAATGCCCGAACACGGTAAGCTCCGCGGCGCGGCCGCCGAGCAGCACCGCCATCTTGTTCTCGAGCTCTTCGCGCGTCATCAGGAAGCGGTCTTCGGTCGGCAGCTGGATGGTGTAGCCGAGCGCGCCGACGCCGCGCGGGATGATGGAAACCTTGTGCACCGTATCGGTGCCGGGCAGCGACACCGCGACCAGCGCGTGCCCCATCTCGTGATAGGCGACGATCTCGCGCTCCTTGGGATTAAGCAGGCGATTGCGCTTTTCCAGACCCGCGACCATCCGCTCGACCGCGTTGGTGAAATCGGCCATGGTCACGGCGTCGCCGCCGCGGCGCGTGGCCAACAGCGTCGCCTCGTTGGCGAGATTGGCGAGGTCGGCGCCGGTGAAGCCGGGCGTCAGCGCCGCGACTTTTTCCGGCTCGACGTCGCTTGCGAGCTTCGCCTTGCGCAGATGGACGCGCAGGATTTCGACGCGGCCCTTCTTGTCCGGCCGGTCGACCAGCACCTGGCGATCGAAGCGGCCGGCGCGCAACAGCGCCGGGTCAAGGATTTCTGGACGGTTGGTGGCCGCCAGGATCACCAGGCCGCTGCGCGCATCGAAGCCGTCCATTTCGACCAGGAGCTGATTGAGCGTCTGCTCTTTCTCATCGTGGCCGCCGTACGCCCCGAAACCGCGGGCGCGGCCGAGTGCGTCCAGCTCGTCGATGAAGATGATGGCCGGCGCTTTGGTCCGCGCCTGCTCGAACAGATCGCGCACGCGGGCGGCGCCGACGCCGACGAACATCTCGACAAACTCGGAGCCGGAGATCGAGAAGAACGGCACCTTGGCCTCGCCGGCGACCGCCCTCGCCAGCAGCGTCTTGCCGGTGCCGGGCGGGCCGACCAGCAGGATGCCTTTCGGCATGCGGCCGCCGAGCCGGCTGTATTGCTCGGGATTTTTCAGAAACTCGACGATCTCGTGCAGCTCGTCCTTGGCTTCGTCGACGCCGGCGACGTCGTCAAAGCGAACGCCGGTATCGGATTCGACGTAGACTTTTGCCTTGCTCTTGCCGATCGACATCAGGCCGCCGCCCAACCCCTGCGTCACGCGCCGCGACAAGAACATCCAGACGCCGAAAAACAGCACCGCCGGAACGACCCAGGAGAGGAGGTCCTGCAGCAACGTGCTGCCCACCTCCCCGGAATAGGTCACGCCGTATTTCTGCAGGTCGGTGGCGAATTGCGGATCGACCCGGGTGGTGACGAACTCGCTCTTGCCGTCCAGCGGCTCTTTCAGCGTGCCTTGCAGGTAGCGGTCGGAGACGGCGACCTTGGTGATCTTGCCGTCGTGCAGGAGCTGCTCGAACTGGCTGTAGGGGATCGAGACGACCTTCTGCGCGGAGACGTAAACGTATTGCAGGATCAGGAGACCGATCATCGCCGCGACCCAATAGCCGATGTGAAACCGGGTCTGCTTGCTCATATTGTTCATCGGGTTGCTTATCGGCATAGCAAAAAGGCCTCCGCTCCGTTCCTTAACGTATGAACGCGCGAAGCGTTTGAACAGGCGCCTTATTCGGTGAGGCCGGCCCCCTCTCCCCGCGGAGCGGGGAGAGGGTTGCGGTGACGGGGCATGCCGCTCGGCTCAAAACCGCGATAGGCCCCGTCGCAACGCGATTCCCCACCGTCATTGCGAGGAGCCAACGGGTCCGGCCCGAAGTCGGGGCACCCCATCGCGCTAGCGCGATGGGGACCCCGGACCGGCCCGATGACAGGCTCCGCGACGAAGCAATCCAGAGCACATACCGGGGAGCTGGATTGTTTCGCTTCGCTCGCAATGACGCAAAAAAATTGCCTTCTCGCGACGCGATGTGCGCCCGAGGCATGCCGTACAACGCGTCAAAGCTCCGCTGAGCACCATCGCGTCACGCCTGAACCGGCGGTGGGACCGGTTTTTGGCTCGATCATGCTCGGCGTATAGGGTGGGTTAGCCGCAAAGCGGCGTAACCCACCATGTCCTTGCGGTGGGTTTCGCTTCGCTCAACCCACCCCACAACAAATAAAGGAAGCAGAACGCCGCCAGGCACATGTCTTCCGATGGTCCGCATCAGCAGATGCGGCTCGCGCCAAACGTGGCGCGCTCGCCTGACGGCGTTCCACCGCGGTACTTGCGGCCGCGAACCAACGCCGCCGCTCAGCTCCAGAACGCGCTTCCTGGGACGTGGCATCCTCCAGGCATTACCTGAAGGCGACCTATCCCAGTCCAGCGACAAAGTCGCAGACCGGTCATCGTGCCGGCCGGGCGTTTTCCCGTTAGCCGCCCGGGAGCGGAGGTGACGAGCCCCTGCCCGCGGGAACCGCTCCTGCCCCATCGGCCGGCGTCACCCGGCCGACGTCCTTGACGGGCAAGATTCGCAATGAAGTAACGCAAACGAGGACGAATGTCAACGGTGGGTCACTATGGCGGTGACCGCGCTTGCACCTGACCTCAGCGGCACCGGTTCGTAGCCATGATAGACCGTTCCTCGCGAGATTCGCCCCGGACCGACCATGGCGTCACCGTTGAATGCTGCGCTCTGCGCGCTGCTGGCGACTGCGCTACACGGCGCCCGGCGCGCGCGTCGCCAACAATCCGCTGTTCCTCCGCGACGTCACCCCCTGGCCGGTGAACATTTCCTGGGCTTTGTTCGCCAACCGCAGTTCCTGCTTTGCCGGGCGCGAATTGGCGCTCGCCTTGGCGCCGCTGCCGCCGCCGCGCCGCGAGGCGATCAACGCCCAGGTCATCCGCGTCTTCGCCGGCGAGGGCACCACAGCCGACGTGAGCGACATGGCGAACAATATGGCTGCGAGGTTGTCGTCCTCGTGCCGCAGGACAAGGCCTGGAACAACGACCCGTTCGCCGCGAGCCCCGATTATCGCTTGGCGGAAAATCGCGACGGTCGCTGGCGGATTTATGTACGGGCGAAGTGAGGACAATGATTCCGCATCGGAGCGCAGCCGTTGAGTCAGCTATCGGGGGGGAGGAGCGGACATCGCAATTTCGCCGCTCATGTCAGCTGTTGACCCGTAAGCGACATGGGTGGCCTCCATAGACTCTGTACCCGGTGAACCATAATCTTGTGGCCCTCGGATTACCCCGGGGGAGGTCGACATGGCTGTAGAGCGAAGAGACGGGCCTCTGTGAAGCAGCGAATCATGCTCGTCGTTGTTATCGCCTTGAACGGGACCACGGTCGCGCTTGCGCAGACTCAGGACGGACGGCAAGCGTGCATGGATGACGCATTTCAATTTTGCCAGGACGCCATCCCCGACCGAGAACGAGTGTTTCAGTGTCTTGTGTCCCACAAGGATCTGATATCCGCAGCATGCCACGCGGTTATGGCTCCCTCTCTGCCCGTGGACCAGCCACCTTTGAAAAAACAAACTCCTCATGCGAAGAGCGCAAAAGGCAAAGCAACTTTCGCCAAGCGTGCTTCAAAGGCTGTGTCCCGGCATGATCGGCAAGCTCCTCATGCGAAGAGCGCAAAAGGCAAAGCGACTTTCGCCAAGCGCGCTTCAAAGGCTGTGTCCCGGCATGACCGGCATCCCCTTAATCTTGTGCCCCACTAAACTAGGACCTCACGCGACAGTCCGCTTTCAGGGGGGGCGATTCAACCGATCAGCGCAACACCTTCTAATCTTACGAGGTGAGGAGGTGTGCCATGGTGACGTCACGGATTTGGTTCACGGCAGCGCAGAAGGCCGTGCTGTGGGAGCGATGGAAGAACGGGCAAA
>JBEKWO010000024.1:0-46873 GCA_049512975.1 Xanthobacteraceae bacterium
GGTCGGACCAGCGGATGCCGCCGCGCGCCACCTTGCCGAAGCGCAGATGCACGCCCTCGACCCGCGGCGAATAGACGAAGATCTCGTAAAGCGGCCGCGGCAGCGGCATATCGTCGAGCTTGCGGCTGGTAAACTTCACCGCAATGAGGTCCTGTCCGCCGCGGTCGGGGCGATAAAAATTGGTGCGGATCGCGGCTTGGACGGCGTTGACGAAGCGGCGAAGGATGCGATCCTCGTCGAGGCTGTCGACCGCCTGCAATGCGGTTTCGATCGAGGAGGCGATGTAGAGCTCGCGCGCCGCGCGTTCATCCGGCGGCACATCGAGATCCGGATCGAACCGGGTATGGAACAAGGTCACGATCTGCGCTGCGATGGCGGCGTGCTTGCGCAACGTCGCCCACATGTAATCCTGCGAGTAGGGCACCCGGACCTGCCGCAGAAAGCGTGACAGCGCGCGGATCAGCGTGACCTCGCGCCAGACGAGCCCGGTCGCGAGCACCAGCGCGTTATAGCCGTCGTTTTCCGCGCGCCCGCCCATCACCGCGAGGAAGCACGCCTCGATCCGCTCCTTGAGCGCGGAGAGCTCGAACGGCTGGCCCCACGCGCTCTCCAGCGTCATGTCATGGAACCAGACATCGGCCGCGTCGCGCGGCTGGATGTGGTAGGTGCGCTCGTCGACGACGCGGAAACCCATGTTCTCCAGCACCGGCACGCGCTCGGAGAGCGGAATCGGGCGGCTGTGACTCAAGACCTTGAGCCCGGCGCTCGCCGGTTCGGCGGCGGAACCGCGGTAAAGCTCGACGCCCAACGGGCGCTCGGCGGTCAGCGCCTCAATGACGTGGATATCGGTTACCGCCGCCGCCGGCGGGTAGACCTCCCGGTAGTCGATCGGGAAGGCGTCGTCGTAGCGGGCGAACAAAGCACGCCCGGCCGCCGGGTCGGGGCCGGCGAACAGCGCGTCATGCAGGCCGTCGACCCAGGTCCGGACGATGGCTTCGACCGCGCGATCGAGAGTGGCGCGATCGACGACGGGAGTCTCGCCTTCGTAGCGCCCGATGATGAAGTGGACGCGCACCAGCGGACCTTCCGGGAAAAACGGATAAAAGGCGCGCACGCGCCCTTTGAAGGCGGCGGCAAAATAATCGCCGATCCTCGCCCTGATCTGGCTGTCGTAGCGCTCGCGCGGAATGTAGACGAGGACCGAAACGAAGCGGTCGAAACGGTCGCGCCGCGGCAATACCCGCACGCGCGGACGTTCATCCAGCTGTAAGATCGCCAGCGCGAAGTGATGGAGCGTCTCTTCGTCGATCTGGAACAATTCGTCGCGCGGGTAGTGCTCCAGTACGTTGACTAGGGCCTTGCCGGAATGGCTGCCCGGATCAAAGCCGGCGCGGTTGATAACATGGTCGACCTTGCGCCGCAGATAGGGAATGGCGTGCACCGAACGCGTGTAGGCGGTGGAGGTCAATAGCCCGCAGAACACGCATTCGCCGACGACCCTGCCCTCATGGTCGAAGTACTTGACGCCGATGTAATCCAGGGGAACGCGCCGATGCACGCGCGAGCGCGCCGCGGCCTTGGTCATGATGATGAGCTTCGGCTCTTTCAGGAATTCGCGGATTTCGGGCGTGATGGTCACCAGCTGACTGCCGCGCCGAAGCAGCCGCATCTCGGGCGATCGCAATAGGCCGAGACCGGTCTCGAACTCCGGTTCGAGCGCAGCTTCACTGTCGGTAATGGCGTAGTCGCGCGCACCGAGCAGGGTGAAATTGTCCGCCGCTACCCATTGGAGAAACTCGATCGCTTCGGCAATCTCATCGGCGGGAAGCGGCGGCGGATTGGCTTTGAGCTCAGCGGCGACCTCGTTGACGCGCGCCAGCATGGACCGCCAGTCCTGCACGCAGACGCGGACGTCGGCGAGAACCTCTTCGAGCGCGTGCACGATGTCCGCCCGGGGCGCCGCATCCTCCATGCCTTCGATATGAATGTGAATGAAGCTCTCGCGGGCGCCGGCGCTCTTGTGTGTGCCCTTAAAGGCGATGAGGTTTCCGGCTTCGTTGCGCTCGACCGCGAACACCGGATGGACCAAAAGACGAATGTCGGCGCCGCGCTCGTTGAGCTCACCGACAACCGAATCGACGAGGAACGGCATATTATCGTTGAGGATTTCGAGCACCGCTATTGCTGGCCTCGCGCCGGCCGGCGCGAAGACTATCTTCGGCGTGTCCGGCTTGCGCTGCAGCAGAAATGACCACGCGTGCTCGGCGATGCCGGCGAGCTCCGCCGGCTGGTAGCGCTCGAGGTCGTCAGGCACCGCGTGCCCGAACATCTCGATAAGGAAATCCGGCGGGATGTCGCGCCGTCGCTCGGCCAGCAGGGCGGCGGCCGTCTCGATCAGCGTCTGGGCGGCGGCATCGTCCTCAGGGCGGGGAATATCTTGGACGTTCATATTTCCCTTTTTGGCAGGCAACGCGATACGATGCGATTTTACTCGCCCGACGCGCCCATGCGCCACTCAACATTATAAACTCACTCTATCGTCTGTCGTCTGACCGCGGCATGACAGCAGGGACACCCAGACCATGGTAAAGCGCAACAGCAAAGCCGCCACCCCCAACCGCGCGACCAAGCCGCGCGCCGGCGCCGCGGCAGACGATGACACCAAGATCACCGCGCTCAACCTGCCGGCGGCGCCGCTTTCCCCGGAAATGGCCGCCTATTTCGCCAAATGCGAGGAAAAACTCGGCTTCGTGCCCAATGTGCTGAAGGCCTATGCCTTCGACCCGGCGAAGCTCGCCGCCTTCGTCGCCCTGTATAACGACCTGATGCTGGCGCCGTCGCGCCTGAGCAAGCTCGAGCGCGAGATGATCGCGGTCGCGGTATCTTCGCACAACGAGTGCTATTACTGCCTGGTCGCCCATGGCGCCGCGGTGCGTCAGCTGTCCGGCGATCCGCGGCTCGGCGAACTGATGGCGATGAACTACCGCGCCGCGCGGCTGTCGGCGCGCGAGCGCGCCATGCTCGACTTTGCCGTCAAACTGACCGTCGAGCCGTGGCTGATCGAGGAGGAGGATCGCGAAGGCTTGCGTCGCGTCGGCTTTACTGACCGCGATATCTGGGACATCGCCGCCGTTGCCGGCTTCTTCAACATGTCGAACCGCGTCGCTTCCGCCACCGACATGCGGCCGAACAGCGTCTATCATGGGCAGGCAAGGTGAATGAGCGTATCGGCATAGTCGTGGAAATTGCTTATCATCTCACTCTCTCGAATCACGAGCTGCGGAGGTGCGCGATGCGTACAGGGATTGCCGGCGTGGTCGCGGGCGGCGCATTGGGCCTCTTCTTCGCGACGTCGGGTTTTGCTGCACCACCCGCGGCAAGACTTTCGCCGAGCGATATTCAGGCGACATTTTTCAACGGCCAGGCGTTCACCGCCGCGACGCCTTCCAACGTCAAATTCAAGATGACGTTCGCGGCGGACGGCAAGATGAAGCGCGTGCCAATCGGCACCGGCCACCGCGGCGAGGGCACCTGGAAGCTGTCGAAGGACGGCTTCTGCACGACCTGGAAAGGCGCCAAGGAAAATTGCTTCACGGTCGTCGCCGCCGGTGACAACAAATGGTCGGTGCTCAAAGGCTCGACCATCCTGGCGACCTGGAGCAAGTAGCCTCGCTTTGCTTCGCCGGCGATGACGGTCACTGATGCATCGATAGATCGTGGATGGTCGCGTGCTCGCCGGACAGCGGGTTCGCCGGGTCCCAGGCGTAGCGCAAGGTCTCGAACCGCATCGCGCGCGCGTCGATCATGACCAGGCGGCCGACCAAGCCCTCGCCGAAGTCGACAATTTCGCGGATCACTTCGAGCGCCGCCATCGAGCCGACCACGCCGGCAAGCGCGCCGAGAATCCCGGCCTCGGCGCAGGCCGGCACCGTGCCGGGCGGCGGCGGCTCCGGAAACAGGCACCGATAGGTCGGGTTCGGCTTGCCGTCGGCGCCGCGCTCGTGGGCGCGGATGGTGGTGAGCGTGCCGTCAAACGGACCGAGCGCCGCCGTCACCAGCGGTTTCTTGGCAAAATAGCAGGCGTCGGAAACAAGATACCGAGTGGCGAAATTATCCGAGCCGTCGGCGATGATGTCGTAGCCGCCGATCAGGCTGAGCGCGTTCGCCGCATCGAGCCGGACCTGGTGCTGCTCCACGGCGACGTGAGGATTGAGCCGGCCGATCATCGCCGCTGCGGTCTCGACCTTCGGCTTGCCCACATCCGGCGTGGCATGGATCACCTGGCGTTGCAGGTTCGACAGCGAGACCACATCGTCGTCGATCACGCCAAGCGTGCCGACCCCGGCAGCGGCCAAGTAGAGAATAACCGGCGCGCCGAGCCCGCCGGCGCCGATCACCAGCACCCGCGCCCGATGCAGCGCGGCCTGCCCCGGCCCGCCCACCTCCTGCAGCACGATGTGGCGGGCATAGCGTTCGAGTTCGTCGGCATTCAACATGACGTCAACATAAGCTTGAATGGAACCCGCGGCCACCGCAAGGTTTCGCCGGTATTTGGATGCGCGGCGTTTTCGTCGCTGCAATTGGCGTTGGTGTACGGTTCGGCTACGCTCGGCGGTCGACGGCGGGTGTGATTATGCACGTGAGGGTGGCGATCATCATTGGCGGCCTCATCGCGGGCGCGGCGTGGGCGCCGGCGCTCGCCAAGGTCACCCATGTGCGCAAGGCGACCGTGACCATGGCGGCGCAGGGCGCCGTACACCGGACCGCGCTGAAACAACCGGCAGCTGGAAAATCGCGCGTAGCGGCGCGGCCGTCGGCTGCCGCGCCCCCTGACGAAACCGCCGGACATGGCCGCCGCCAGAGGCGCGGCAAGGCGACCCAGAAAAGGAACAAGGACAAGGACAGCGGCAGTCTCGCCATGCTGGACCGCGGTTCGCCAGCGGCCGTGAATTTTCCGGCGGAGGCCGTCGGCTGGCGGTTGATCGAGGATGCGGGGAGCGGCGCGCGTCTCGGCCTGCCCGAAAAACTCGTGCCCCGCGCCGGTGTTTCCCGCACCGGCAGCCGCTGGACCTCGGCGCAGGGACAGATTCAGATCGAGACTTTTCACCTGACCGAGGCGGCATTGCCGGCGCTGTTCGACGAGGAGAAAAAGGCGTCACACCGGCAAGTCACTTCGAGCGCGCTCAAGCCCGACAGTTTCGTTATTGTCGGCGTTCAGGGACTGAAGAACTTTGTCGTCCGCGCCGACGCGCGTGGCGGCGAGGTGCGCGGCGTCAGCATCCTCTACGATCAGGCCACGGAAGGCATCATGGGCCGCGTTGCGGTCGCGATCGCCAGTTCGTTTGCCGGATTCCCGGACCCCAATGCTGCGCCGCTGCCGGGACTGCGGCGAACGGTCGAGTACGGGACCGCGATCGCGGTGACGAGCGACGGCGATCTGCTCGCGCCGGCGCGCCTCACCGACGAATGCCAGGCGATCACCGTGCCCGGTCTTGGGCACGCCGAACGCGTCGCCGCGGACCCGGCGAACAATCTCGCGCTCATCCGCCTTTATGGCGCGCGCAACCTCATCGCCGCGGCGCTTGGCGCCGACAGCGGCGATAGCGCGCAAGGCAACGAGCTCACGCTCGTCGGCGTCGCCGATCCGCTGGCTCAGGTGGGCGGCGGCGCGGTGACGCGCGCTGCGGCGAGCCTCACCGCGCAGGCTCTCGCGCCGGCGCCGAAGCCCGGTTTTTCCGGCGCGGCAGCGCTCGACACGCGCGGGCGCTTTGCCGGCATGGTGAACCTCAACCCGTCCGTCGTCGCCGGCAGTGGCGGCGACGGCCCGGCCGCAACCTTGGTGTCGGCCGAGACCGTCCGCGCTTTCCTGCAAGAGCATCACATTTCGCCTGCGACCGCCGCGACCGGCGTGACCGCCGTGGAGCAATCAGTGGTGCGCGTGATCTGCGTGAGGAAGTGAGCGCTTCTCACGGTTAGCGGAGGCGCACGCACTACTTCATTTGGCCCGGGTCATAATAGAATCGCTCTTCCGCAATTTTTTCGCTCCACCAGCGCTGATGGGCCAGTTCCTCGATCCGCATAACGCTGCCGTCGGCGCGCACAAATTCAAAGATCCAGTGGACGACCGTAAGATCTCCAGACACGAAGACCGGATTCACGCAGGTGGTTCGAATTTCCTTGAAACGGCGCATAGTAGCACGTTCGCGAGCGACGAGGCCATCGCGGCCCTTGCGGACGTCGCCCAGGTTCTCCTGCATCGTGGCGTCTTCGGTGTAGAAGCGTTCGAGTGCTTCATCGTGCTTTCCACTGACGACGAGCGCCACGAAATCATCCAATGTTTTTTGGTTCGGCATGGTGTGGCCTTCCTGTACGATACATCGATTTTCTCAGTGGCTTAATACGTCCGGAGTTCGGGATATAGCAAAAGTCCCTGGCGGGCGTTCGAAATAACGTAGATGACCTCAGCGGCGGTTTTGGTCGCCAGAACGCTCTTCCGCAGCTGGAAGATAGGCCGACCTAACGGCCGTTCGTTCGCCGTGATTAAAATTTAAATTATTAGCTGCGCAAGCCCGCGGCTCATTGATGCACATCAACCGACCTGTCGCGTCGATCAGACGTCCTCACAGCGCGCAACTTTTTCAAACTTCGCACAGCGTGACGCTCATTGCTACTTATTCTCGAACTTCGGCGGCCGCTTGGCGATGAAGGCTGCCATGCCTTCTTTCTGGTCGGCGGTGGCGAACAGCGAATGAAAGACGCGGCGTTCGAAGCGCACGCCCTCGGCGAGCGACGTCTCGAAGGCGCGGTTGACCGCCTCCTTCGCCGCCAGCACCGAGGGCAGCGACATCGACGCGATCGTTTCAGCGATTTTGACGGCGTCCTCGACCAGGCTCGCCAGCGGCACGATGCGGGCCACGAGGCCCGAGCGCTCCGCCTCCTGCGCGTCCATCATGCGGCCGGTGAGGATGAGGTCCATCGCCTTCGCCTTGCCGACGGCGCGGGTCAAGCGCTGCGTGCCGCCGATGCCGGGGATGACGCCGAGCTTGATCTCGGGCTGACCGAATTTGGCATTGTCGGCGGCGATGATCAGATCGCACTGCATGGCGAGCTCGCAGCCGCCGCCGAGCGCGAAGCCGGCGACCGCGGCGATGACCGGCTTGCGCATATGCGCGACGCGGTCCCAGCTTGACACAAACTCGCCCAGGAACGCCTCGGCGAACGATTTGTCCGCCATCTCCTTGATGTCGGCGCCGGCGGCGAACGCCTTGTCCGAGCCGGTGATCACCATGCAGCCGATAGCGGCGTCGGCCTCGAACGCGTCGAGGGCCTGGTCCAACTCGCGCTCCAGCGCGCTGTTGAGTGCGTTCAGCGCCTGCGGACGATTGAGCCGGATCAGTCCGACCTTGCCGCGCGTCTCGACGATGATGGTCTCGTAGTTCATGGGGTCCTCTCGGTCCTGGCTCGGCCTCCGCCTCCTTCTCCCCGCAGCCGAATCGGATGTTTCCGACTTCGGTCACTTAATATTGCCGAACTCGGGAACACCCGAGTTCGATGGGGAGAGGTGATTTTCACTTTTGGCATACCGGACAATAAAACGTCGAGCGCCCATTCTGCACGATGCGCTTGACGGTGCCGCGGCAGCCGGGCGTCGGGCATTTTTCGCCTTCGCGGTCGTAGACGCGGAAGTGATGCTGGAACATGCCGAGTTCGCCATCGGTCAGCTTGTGATCGCGCAGCGACGAACCGCCGACCTTGATGGCGTCGTTGAGCACCGCCTTGATGCCTTCGAGCAGACGCTCGGCGCGCTCGTTCGGCGCGCCGGTCCGCGTGGCGATGGTCGAGGCCATGCGTTTGGGCGACAGCCGCGCGCGATGCAGCGCCTCGCAGACATAGATGTTGCCGAGACCGGCCACGACGCGCTGGTCGGACAGCGCCGCCTTCAAACTCGTCTTCTTTCCTCGGCAGGCGCTCGCCAGCATCGCCGCGTCGAAGGCGTTGCCGAGCGGCTCGGGGCCGAGGTTTTTCAGGAGCGGCTCGGCGTCGAGCTCTCGGCGCGGCACGATTTTCATCGAGCCGAAGCGGCGTGGGTCGTTGAAGGTCACGATGGCGCCGGAGGACATATGAAAGACGACATGATCGTGGGTCGCGTGCCGCGCCCGTTCGTGGTGGTAGCGGCCGAGCGCTTTGCCGCCGCCGCCGCCGCGGAAAACGTGGAACGAGCCGGACATGCCAAGGTGCATGATGAGCGCGTCGCCGGACGATAGATCGACGAGAAGATATTTCGCCCGCCGGCCGACGGAGGTCACGGTCCGGCCTTTGAGGCGTTGCGCGAAATCCTTCGGCAGCGGCCAACGCAGATCGCCGCGGTGCACCTCGACCTTGGCGAAGCGCGCGCCCTCCATCACTGGCGCAAGACCGCGACGTACCGTCTCGACTTCCGGGAGTTCGGGCATTGCTCAATCGACCGTTGCGGCCGCAGCATGGTTAATTTCGGCAGACATAGCGCCGCCGCCGCCGCCGCGCTATGGTTTAGCTGATAGGAAGAAGAAGCGATGGCAGAATCTGCGCATTTCGGTTCGCGCCAAGTGCCGCTTGCCGACAAGCAGGCCCTGGTCGACGACGTATTTCACAGCGTGGCGCAGCGCTACGACCTGATGAACGACCTGATGTCGTTCGGGCTGCACCGGGCCTGGAAAGATGCGCTGGTGACGGCGGTGAATCCGCCCAAAAGCCGGCCATTTGCGCTCCTTGACATCGCCGGCGGCACCGGTGACGTGGCGTTGCGGGTGATCGAAGCCGGCGGCAAGGACACCCGGGCCACCGTCTGCGACATCAATCCGGACATGCTCGCCGTCGGGCGCGAGCGCGCCGCCGCGCGTTCCCACGCCGACGCCGTGACATTCACCGAAGCCAATGCCGAGGCGCTGCCGTTCAAGGACCGCAGCTTCGACGCCGCGACCATCGCCTTCGGCATCCGCAACGTGCCGCGCATCGATCGGGCGCTGGCCGAAGCATTCCGCGTGCTCAAGATCGGCGGACGATTTCTCTGCCTTGAATTCTCCGCCGTGAATGTCCCCGGCCTCGATACGCTCTACGACGCCTATTCGTTCAATGTCATTCCGGAGCTCGGCCGCGTCGTCGCCGGCGACGCCGAATCCTATCGCTATCTGGTGGAATCGATCCGCCGCTTTCCCAAGCCGCAGCCATTCGCCGACATGCTGCGCACGGCGGGCTTTGCCCGCGTCTCCTACCGACTCATGACCGGCGGCATCGTGGCGCTTCATTCCGGCTGGCGTTTGTGATTTCCGCTCCCGCGCATTTCGTCCGCCTCGGCCGCGCCGGCTTCGTGTTCGCCCGCGAAGGCGTTTTCGGCGTCATCGATCCGGCTATCGTGCCGCCCGCGGCGCGGCCACTGCTGCGGCTGGCGCGCCTCATCGAGCGGCCGTCGAGCGGAGCGGCCGAAACGCGGCTGTCTGTGGCGCTGACGCGGCTCGGTCCGAGCTATGTCAAGCTCGGCCAATTCCTGGCGACGCGGCCGGACGTGGTCGGCGCCGCGCTCGCCCGCGACCTCGAGCGGCTGCAGGACCAGATGCCGCCGTTCCCGCAACAGGAAGCGGAAGCCGCCGTGGCCGCCTCGTTCGGGCGGCCGGTCAGCGCGGTCTTCTCAAGCTTCGGCCCGCCTGTCGCCGCCGCCTCGATTGCGCAAGTGCACCGGGCGGAGATCGCGACCGCGACGGGGACGCGCGCCGTCGCCGTCAAGGTGCTGCGGCCCGGCATCGAACATCGCTTCCGCGCCGATTTAAGCGCCTTCACCTTTGTCGCGCGTCACGCCGAAGATTTTTCCGCCGAAGCGCGGCGGCTGCGGCTCATTGAAGTGGTCGACACCTTACGGCGCTCGGTCACGGTCGAGATGGACTTCCGCCTGGAAGCGGCCGCGCTCTCGGAGATGGCCGAGAACACCAAGGACGATCCGGATTTCCGCGTGCCTACGGTGGACTGGGACCGCACCAGCAAGGAAGTCCTCACCCTTGAATGGATCGACGCCACGCCGCTGTCGGATCGGGCGCGGCTGGAGGCCAAAGGCTTCGACCTGCCGAAGCTTGCCCGTGCCTTGATCCAGTCGTTTCTTCGCCATGCGCTGCGCGACGGCTTCTTTCACGCCGACATGCATCCGGGAAATCTGTTCGTCGACGACGACGGCCGGCTCGTGGCGGTCGATTTCGGCATCATGGGCAGGCTCGGGGCGAAGGAGCGTCTGTTTCTGGCGGAGATCCTGCACGGCTTCATCACCCGCGATTATTACCGTACCGCCGAGGTTCATTTCGAGGCCGGCTATGTGCCGCCGGCGCATTCGATCGAAAGCTTCGCGCAGGCCATCCGCGCCATCGGCGAGCCGATCCACAGCCGCACCGCCGAGGATATTTCGATGGCGCGGCTGCTCACGCTGTTGTTCGAGGTGACCGGTTTGTTCGACATGCGCGCGCGGCCGGAGCTGCTGCTGTTGCAGAAGACGATGGTGGTGGTCGAAGGCGTGGCCCGCTCGCTCGATCCCAAGCTCGACATGTGGTCGACCGCCGAACCGGTGGTGCGCGAATGGATAACGCGCAATCTCGGTCCCGCCGGCCAGCTCGAAAGCGCGGCGCACGGCGCGACCGAGGTCGGGCGCTTCATCGGCAACGCGCCGGGCCTGTTGACCCGCGGCGCCCGCGTGCTCGATCAGCTCGACGAGATCACCCGCGACGGTCTGGTGCTGTCGCCGCAGACTGTCGCCGAAATCGGCAAAGCCGAAGCCCGCCGCAACCGCTGGATGGTCGCGGCCTTGTGGGTGATCGTGGCGCTGTTGCTGTGGATCGGCTTCCGGCTCATGTGATTGCATTGATTGCAGTGCAATCATCGACTAGGATGAGCTGAAACCACCGGCCAAGAGCCATGAGTAGCCTCACCGTCCGCAAACTTGACGAGCGCTTGAAGAAGCGGCTCCGCGTCCGCGCCGCCCAACACGGCCGCTCGATGGAGGACGAGGTGCGCGCCATCCTGCGCGGCGCCACCGGCGAGGGCGAGCCAGACGACCTCGGTACCCCCGTTCACGAGCCGGCTGCGCGCCCGCCAGGCGCCGGACTTGAACGCCCTGACGGAACGTCGCCCATCGCCACGGCCCTGCGTGCTTCGCGAATTCTGCTGATCATCGGCGGCGGCATCGCCGCCTATAAATCGCTCGATCTCATTCGGCGCTTGCAGGAACGCGGCGCCACGCTGCGCTGCATTCTCACGCCCGCCGCGCAGCATTTCGTCACGCCGCTTGCCGTCGGCGCGCTCTGCGGAGAACGCGCCTATACCGATCTGTTCGATCCGCGCACCGAGTTCGATGTCGGCCATATTCGCATGGCGCGCGACACCGATCTGGTCGTGGTGGCGCCGGCGACCGCCGACCTCATGGCCCGGATCGCGGCCGGTCGGGCGGACGATCTCGCCGCCGCCGTCCTGCTCGCGACCGATAAGCCGATCCTGATCGCGCCGGCGATGAATCCGCACATGTGGGCGGCCAAGGCGACCCAGCGCAATCTTGCGCGGCTTAAGGCCGACGGCGTCCGTGTGGTCGGTCCGAATACCGGCGAAATGGCCGAGCGCGGCGAAACCGGCATCGGCCGCATGGCCGAGCCGCTCGAAATCGCCGCGGCGGTCGAGGCGATCATGCGCCGCCCCGGGCCGCTCACCGGTAAGCGCGTGCTGGTGACGTCGGGACCGACCGCCGAGCCCATCGATCCCGTGCGCGTCATCGCCAACCGTTCGTCGGGCAAGCAGGGCCACGCCGTCGCCGCGGCGGCGGCCGCGGCCGGTGCCGACGTGGTGCTGGTTTCAGGTCCGGTGAACGTGCCCGATCCGCCGGGGCCGACTGTGGTGCACGTGGAAACCGCGCAGCAGATGCTGGCGGCGGTTGAGCAGGCGCTGCCGGCCGATATCGCCATATTCGCCGCCGCCGTCGCCGACTGGCGCCCGCGGCATGCGAGCCAAAACAAGATCAAGAAACAGGGCAAGGCGCCGACGATCGAACTAGTGGAGAACCCGGACATCCTGTCGACGATCGCCCACCGCAAGTCCGACCGGCCGCGGCTGGTCATCGGATTCGCCGCCGAGACCGATCACGTGATCGCCAACGCCAAGGCCAAGCTCGCCAAGAAGGGCTGCGACTGGATTCTTGCCAACGATGTGTCGCCAGAAACCGGAATCATGGGCGGCGACGTCAACACCATCCACGTTGTCACCGCGGACGGCGTCGAATCCTGGCCGCCGCAGTCGAAGAATGACGTGGCGCGCGCGCTGATCGAGCGGATTGCCACGGCGTTTCAGGAAACCAAAAAGTGAGCAGCGACGAACGCGTCGAGGTGCGCATTGTGCGGCTGCCGCACGGCGCCGATTTGCCGTTGCCGGAATACCAGAGCGCGCTCGCCGCCGGGCTCGATCTCCTTGCCGCCGTGCCGGCCGAGGCGCCGCTTGCGCTTGCGCCCGGAGCGTGCGCGGCCATCCCCACCGGCGTCGCCATTGCGTTACCTGCCGGCAACGAGGCCCAGATCCGGCCGCGCTCGGGTCTCGCGCTGCGTCACGGCGTCACCGTGCTTAATTCCCCCGGCACCGTCGACGCCGACTACCGCGGGGAACTACAAGTTATTCTTGTCAATCTCGGCACCGAGCCGTTCGTCATTCGCCGCGGCATGCGCATCGCGCAAATGGTCATCGCGCCGGTCCAACGCGCCAGATTTGTCGAAGCGCCTAATCTTGAGGCGACCGAGCGGGCCACCGACGGATTTGGCTCTACCGGAACGGCTTCGAAAAAATGATGATCGTGCCCGGCGACGCTGGCATACGCAACTTCCGGCGCCGGCCGTTCACGATCTGAACTCTTTCGGCGCGATTCCGCTTGAGAGTAAAGTCGGGCGATTCGCGGGTTCGCCCGCGATAGACCCGCTGGCGATGGCGGTGGCGGCCAGCAGAGGCGAAGGGGCATGCCGGACACGATCCGGAGGAGCGGGGGCACGACGCGTCCGTGGCTCGGCGGATTTCCGATAGCTATTGGTGCCGTTTGGGCGGCGCCGGCGCGGGCCGCCGATAAGCCCAGCCTCGCGCTGCACGAACTTGTCGTCGGCGCCTCGCGCAGCATCGACCGCCATGAGATCGCGGTGTTCGTGCTGCTGGTCGGGCTCTTGCTGTTCGCGGTCGTCACCGCGATCCTGCTGGTGCGCACGCGCGCGCGGTCGGCGCGGCTGGAAGCCTCATCGCACGACGAGATCGCGACGCTGCGCGCCGAACTCGACCGCGCCAACGCTCTGCTGGCCTCGGAGCCGCAGGTGATGGTGGATTGGCCGCCGGGGTCCGACGAACCGAGCATCGAGGGCGATCCTGCCGTGGTCGGCGTCTCGGCGCCGCACCGCGTGCTGGCCTTCGGCAGTTGGCTTCCTGCCGCCAAGGCAAGTGCCATGGAGCAGGCGGTCGACGCGCTGCGGACGCGTGGCGAAGCCTTCTCGATGAGCTTCGCGACGCTCGCCGGTCGTCCGATCGAGGCGCAAGGCCGCGCCATCGCCGGGCGCGCCGTGCTGCGGCTCAAGGACGCCAGTAGCCTCAAGCGCGATTTGTTGGATCTCGTCGAGCGTCATGAGGCGCTGCTGAGCGAGGTCGCGTCGCTGCGCACGCTGATCGAAAGGCTGCCGTCGCCGGTGTGGACGCGCGATGCGGCCGGTCGGCTGACCTTCGTCAATGCCGCCTATGCGCGCGCGGTCGAAACGCTCAATGCCGCCGACGCGGTTGATCGGCGCTTGGAGCTGCTCGACAGCGCGGCGCGCGAGAACATTGCGCGGGCGCGCACCGCCGGCGGAGCCTATGCCGGCCGGCTGCCGGCGGTCGTCGCCGGAACGCGGCGCAGCTTCGACGTGCTCGACTTTCGCACCGAGACCGGCAGCGCCGGGCTCGCTATCGATGCCACTGAAGCGGAAACCATGCGCAGCGCGCTCGCCCGCATGGTCGATGCGCACCGCCGTACGCTCGATGCGCTTTCCACCGGCGTTGCCATGTTCGGCGCCGATCACCGGCTGACGTTCTATAATGCCGCCTATCGCGCGCTGTGGAATCTGGACGCCTCGTATCTCGAGCAGGAGCCGACCGACTCGGCGGTGCTCGACGCGTTGCGTGCCGCCCGCAAGCTGCCCGAAGAGCGGGACTTCCGGCAATGGAAAGCGCAGCTGCACACCGCCTACAGCGCCGTCGAGGCGCAGGAGCAGACCTGGCATCTGCCCGACGGCCGCACACTGCGCGTCGTCACCACCCCCAATCCCGACGGCGGCGTCACCTACCTGTTCAACGACGTGACCGAGCGGCTCGATCTGGAGCGACGGTTCGAGGAACTGATCCGCGTGCAAGGCGAAACGCTCGACAACCTCGCCGAAGGCGTCGCCGTGTTTGCCAGCGACGGCCGCATCCGGCTGTACAATTCCGCCTTCGCCCGCATGTGGCGGCTTTCGCCGCAAGCTCTGGAAGCGCGGCCGCATATCGAAACCCTCACGGCGCTATGCCGGCCGTTGCACGGCGACGACGCCATCTGGCAAGCGCTGCGCCAAGTCGTCACGGCGATCGACAGCCGCGAGGCGATAGCGGGACGGCTGGAGCGGCGCGACGGCAGTGTAGTCGATTGCCGGACCGTGCCGCTGCCGGACGGCGCCACACTGGTGAGGTTCCACGATGTCACCGACTCGGTCAACGTCGAGCGCGCGCTGCGCGAACGCAACGAGGCGCTCGAGGATGCCGACAAGATCAAGATCGATTTCGTCCACCACGTGTCCTATGAGTTGCGCTCTCCGCTCACCAACATCATCGGCTTCGTCCATCTGCTCGGCGACCCGGGTACCGGACCGCTGGCGCCGAAGCAGCGCGAATATCTCGACTACATCACGGTCTCCACCAACACGCTGCTGGCGCTGATCAACAACATCCTCGATCTGGCGACCATCGACGCCGGCCGAATGCAGCTCAATCTCGGACCGGTCGACATCCGCGCCACCATGGCGGCGGCCGCCGAAGGGGTTCAGGACCGGCTGGTCAGCGCCGGTCTCGTGCTCGACATCCGCGCCGCAAACGACATCGGCAGCTTCGCCGCCGACGAGCGTCGTGTGCGGCAGATCCTTTTCAATCTCCTGGCCAACGCCGTGAGCTTCTCGCCCGCCGGCGGTACCATCACGCTGTCGGCGGAGCGGCGCGACGATGCCTTGGTCTTCGCGGTCACCGACCATGGTCCGGGCATTCCGCCTGAGGTCCTGGAAAAGGTATTCGATTGGTTCGAGACCCATTCGCTCGGCTCGCACCATCGCGGCACCGGAATCGGCCTCTCGCTGGTGCGCTCGTTCGTCGAGCTGCACGGCGGCACGGTCAACATCGCCTCGGTGGTCGGAGAAGGCACCACGGTGACGTGCACGTTCCCGCTCCGGGCGGCTGTCAAGCTGAGCGCATGATCCCGAAAAGTGGGAGCCGGTTTTCGGAAAAGATCATGCGCCACCAAAAAATCTATTAAAGAATAACGCCATGTTTCCGACTTCCCCCGGCGGCGCCAGCTTCACCGTCACCTTAGCCAACGAAGAGGCGACGGAACGTTTTGCAGCCGACATCGCCGCGGCGCTTGAGCCCGGCGATCTGGTGACGCTGTCGGGCGACCTCGGCGCCGGCAAGACGACGTTCGCGCGCGCGCTCATCCGCCAACTCGCCGGCGACGCCACGATCGAAGTGCCGAGCCCGACCTTCACGCTGCTGCAAAGCTACGAACTGCCGCGCTTTGCGCTGGTCCACGCCGATTTTTACCGGCTCTCGGGCGCGGCCGAGCTGGCGGAGCTTGGATTCGAAGACCTGCCCGAAGGCGCCGTGGTGCTGGTGGAATGGCCGGATCGCGCCGCCGGTTTGCTGCCGCCCGACCGCCTCGACATCACGTTCACGCTGGCGCCGCAACTCGGCGCCGAAGTCCGCGACGCGCGCGTCGTCGGTTATGGCGCGTTCGCGGCGCGCGCGGAGCGCATTCCGCAGCTGCGCGCCTTCGTCGACGAATCCGGTTTCGGCGAGGCGCGGCGCCAGCGCATGGTTGGCGATGCCTCCACCCGCATCTTCGAGCGCCTCAAGCTGGACGATCGGACGACGGTGCTGATGAACGCGCCGCGGCGGCCCGACGGGCCGCCGGTGCGCGACGGCAAGCCTTACAGCGCGATCGCCCACCTCGCCGAGGACGTTGTTCCCTACGTCGCCATCGCGGCGGGGCTACGCGCGCGCAACCTCTCGGCGCCGACGATCCTGCACGCCGATCTCGACCGCGGGCTTCTCATCATGGAGGATCTCGGCGATGAGCGCATCGTCGGCGGCGATCCGCCGGCGCCGATCGAGGCGCGCTACGAAGCCGCCATCGATCTCCTGGTGTCACTGCATCGGCGAAAATTGCCGGAAACTTTGCCGGTGCCGTCGCATCCGGACTATCGCCTGCCGCGCTACGACATGGAGGCGTTTCTGATCGAGGCCGAGCTGTTGCTCGACTGGTATCTGGTCAGTGCCGGTGCCGCGGCGGCGGAGCCCGTGCACAAAGAGTTCGTCGCGTTGTGGCGGCAGGCGCTCGCGTCGGCGATCGTAGCGCCCCCCACCTGGGTGCTGCGCGATTATCATTCGCCCAACCTGCTGTGGCTGCCGCAGCGCGAAGACGTCGCCCGGATCGGGCTCCTTGATTTTCAGGACGCCTTGCTCGGTCCGGCCGCCTATGACGTGGCCTCGCTGTTGCAGGACGCGCGCGTCGACGTCCCCGAATCGCTGGAAGTGGCTTTGCTCAGCCGTTATGTCCGCGCGCGCCGCGAGGATCAGCGCTTCGACGCCTCCTCCTTCACCAAGCTGTACGCAACGCTCGCGGCGCAACGGACGACCAAGATTCTCGGTATCTTTGCCCGGCTCGACCGGCGCGATGGCAAGCCGCAATATTTGCGTCATATGCCCCGCCTGTTGACCTATTTGTGGCGGTCGCTGGCGCATCCGGCGCTGGCCCCGCTCAAGGCCTGGTATGCCGCCAACCTGCCGCCAAGAGGTGCATCGAGAGATGGGTTATGATGGCGCGAATCGGAGATGATCTGGCGTGGCCGGTAAAACCATGAAGCCGAACCGTGCGATCGTGTTGGCGGCCGGCCTCGGCACGCGCATGCGGCCGCACAACGGCCACGTCCCGAAGCCGCTGGTGCAGATCGGCGGCAAGTCGCTGATCGATTACTCGCTCGATCGTCTGGCCGATGCCGGCATCGAGCGCGTCGTGGTGAACGTGCATCATCTCGCCGACGCGGTGGAACGCCATCTGGCGTCGCGGAAGCGCCCGCACATCGTCATCTCCGATGAGCGCGCGGAATTGCTCGGCACCGGCGGCGGTATCGCCAAGGCGCTGCCGCAGCTGGGCGACGCGCCGTTCTTTCTGGTTAATTCCGACACGGTCTGGCTCGACGGCGTCAAGCCCAACTTCGTGCGGCTGGCCGATGCTTTTGATCCCGCAACGATGGATGCCTTGTTGTTGCTGGCGCCGACGACCGAGAGCATCGGCTACACCGGCCGCGGCGACTTTGCCATGTTGCCGGATGGCCGCTTACGGCGCCGCGCCGAAAGCGAGGTGGTGCCGTTCGTCTATGCCGGCGCCGCCATCCTCAGCCCGGCGCTGTTTGCCGCCGCGCCCGCGGGCGCGTTTCCGCTGACGCCGCTGTTCGACCGCGCCGGCGCCATGGACCGGCTGTTCGGCTTGCGCCTCGAGGGCCTTTGGATGCATGTGGGCACGCCGGAAGCGGTCGCGGCCGCGGAGGCGGCGCTCGCCGCCGCGCATTAGAATCTGCTATTCAGTGCCACCTCGTCGTTGTCCCCGCGGACGCGGGGACCCATAATCACAGGTCGAGCAAAATCTCGCTTTGATAGTGGTTATGGATTCCCGCTTTCGCGGGAATGACGGCTGATTGCGAATCGATCATCGATATGTCCGCTCGCGTCTTCACCATTCCGCCATCGGCGCCGTTTCTGCCGACGCTGATCGGCGCCTTAACCGGCGGCGGGCTCGGCTTTCGCGTCGCCGATGATCCGCTCGCGCTGGCCGCCGTCACGCTTTACCTGCCGACGCGGCGCGCCTGCCGGCTGGCGCGCGATGCCTTTCTCGACGTGTTGAAAAGCGATGCGGCGATCCTGCCGCGCATCGTCGCGCTCGGCGATATCGACGAGGACGAGATCGCGTTTGCCGAAGCGGCAACGGGCGACATCGCGGCGGACGCGCTGGCGCTGCCGCCGACGCTCGGCGGCCTGGAACGGCGCCTGATGCTTGCGGGGCTGATCAGCAAATGGGCGAACTCTCCCGAATTGCACGGTGCGAGCGGCACGCCGCTGGTCGCACAGACGCCGGCGGCGGCCTGCGCGCTCGCCGACGATCTGGCCCGGCTCATCGACGACATGACGACGCGCGGCGTGGCTTGGGACAAGCTCGATGGCCTGGTTCCCGATTTTCTCGATCCTTACTGGCAGCTCACGTTGCGGTTCCTGGAGATCGCGCGCGACAGCTGGCCGCAGATTCTGCGCGAGCGCGGATTGATGGAACCGGCGAAGCGCCGCGATGCGCTGATCAAAGCCGAAGCCGCGCGGCTTGCACGTCGCACCGAAGCGCCGGTGATCGCGGCGGGTTCGACCGGCTCGATCCCGGCGACCGCCGAACTGATCGCGACCATCGCCCGCTTGCCGCACGGCGCCGTGGTGCTGCCCGGCCTCGATACCGATCTCGACGAGGCGTCCTGGCGGCTGATCGCGGGCGATGCGTCAAAGGACATCGCGCCAGCGCCGGGACATCCGCAGTTCGCCTTGCAGGCGCTGCTTGCCCGCATCGGCGTCGCGCGCGACGCCGTGCAAAACCTGGCGGAGCCGAGCGGCCGCGAGCGGCTGACTTCGGAAGTGCTGCGCCCGGCGTCCACGGCGGACCTGTGGTCGAAGCTGCCCACCGACGGACAATTCGGCGCACAAGTCGACGCAGTCCTGCGAAGCATCAGTGTGATCGAGGCGGCCGATGCCGAGGAGGAATCGCTCGCCGTCGCGGTCGCGCTACGCGAAGCCGTGAACGAGGGCAAGACGGCGGCGCTGGTCACGCCTGACCGCGCGCTTGGGCGCCGCGTGCTGGCGGCACTCCGCCGCTGGAACATCGAGGCGGAAGATTCGGGCGGAGAAGCGCTCGCCGACACGCCGGCCGGGATTTTCGCACGCCTTGCGGCCCAGACCGCGCTCGGCCGGCTTGCCCCGGTCCCCTTGCTGGCCTTGCTCAAGCATCCGCTGCTGCGTATGGACGCTAACGGGCGTGCCGCCGCCGCACTTGAGCGCGCCGTCCTGCGCGGGCCGCGCCCACGTCCCGGCAGCGACGGTCTCGCGCACGCGCTCCAAACCTTCCGCGCCGAACTGGAAAAATTCCGGCGCAAGGAATCCTCAGATCTGCATCCGTCCGATCCGCGCATCACGCTCGGTGAAAGCGAGCTGGCGGGCGCCGCCGATCTCGTCGTCAAGCTCGGCACCGCCCTTTTGCCGCTTGAGGGCGGCGCCAACCAATCGCATCGGCTCAGCGAGATCGTCGCGCGCCACCGCGACGTGGTGGCCGCCTTGTCGCGGCAGGGAGGCCACGAGGCCGCCTTTGCCGGCGCCGACGGCGCCAAGCTCGCCGAAGCGTTCGATGAACTCGCCACCAGCGAAGCTGCCGCCAATCTCGTGGTCGATGCGTCCGACTATGCCGAGCTTTTCGCCGCGGTGCTCGCTGGCCTCCAGGTAAGGCCGCCGCCGCAGTCCGACGCGCGCGTGCGCATCCTCGGCACCGTGGAGGCGCGTCTAACCGACATCGACCGCGTCGTGCTTGGTGGCCTGGTCGAAGGAACCTGGCCGCCGGAAAGCCGCTCCGACGCGTGGCTCAGTCGGCCGATGCGACAGCAACTCGGCCTCGATCAACCGGAGCGGCGTGTCGGCCTGAGCGCCCACGACTTCGCACAAATGCTCGGCGCGCGCGAAGTGATCCTGAGCCTCTCGGCCAAGGTCGCTGGCACGCCCACCGTGCCGTCGCGTTTCGTCCAGCGGCTCGCGGCTATCGCCGGTGCGCGTTGGCAGACGGCGGTCGATCGCGGTGGCGCGTATCTCGCCTGGGCGCGCGAACTCGACCGGCCCCAGAAGGTTGTGCCCGCACCGCAGCCGGCGCCGAAACCGCCGCGCGCAGCGCGGCCGAAGCGGCTTTCGGTGACGGCAATCGAGGATTGGCTGCGCGATCCCTACACGATCTACGCCAAATACATCTTGCGGCTAGCGCCGCTCGATCCGGTCGATATGTCGCCGGGCGCCGCCGAGCGCGGCACCATCATTCACAACGCGGTCGGCGATTTCACGCAGCGTTACGCCAGTGCCCTACCGGACAACCCCGCGGCGGTTCTCATCGAGCTCGGCAAGCCACACTTCGCGCCGCTCGAGGATTTCCCGGAAACCAGCGCCTTCTGGTGGCCGCGGTTCGTGCGCATTGCTCATTGGTTTGTCGCCTGGGAGGGGCTGCGGCGTCCCGGCATCAAGGCAATCGCCGCCGAGATTTCCGGCCAGATCGACATTCCGCTGAAGGACGGCGTGTTTAAGCTTACCGGGCGCGCCGATCGCATCGAGCGGCACGCTGATCGCCGCTACATCATTCTCGATTACAAAACCGGCTCGGCGCGCACTGAAAGGCAGGTGCGCACGGGGCTTGCGCCGCAGCTCACGCTCGAAGCCGCGATCCTGCGCAAGGGAGGATTCAAGAACATCGCCGGCGGCAGCTCGGTGGCGCAGGTCGGCTATGTGCTGCTCAAGGGTGGTGCGCTACCCGGCGAGCCGAAGCTGATCGAATTCGAGAAAGGGACAACCGACAGCCAAGCCGATCACGCGCTCCAAAAGCTCGCCGCGCTGGCCCAGCGCTTCGACGATGATAATGAGCCCTATCGCTCGCTGGTCAATCCGATGTGGGCCACCCGTTACGGCGACTACGACCATCTGGCGCGGGTAAAGGAATGGTCGGCGAGCGGC
This sequence comes from Xanthobacteraceae bacterium, assembly GCA_049512975.1. GTDB lineage: Bacteria > Pseudomonadota > Alphaproteobacteria > Rhizobiales > Xanthobacteraceae > BOG-931. The sequence continues at coordinate 21,088 of JBEKWO010000024.1, forward strand.
GGCGAGCTCGACGACATCTGGGGCAGCGAATGATAACGTCCGACAAAATTCCGGAGGAGGTGAAGCGCAAGCAGAGCGAGGCCTCCGATCCGGGTATCTCGGCATGGGTCGCCGCCAATGCCGGCTCCGGCAAGACCTTTGTGCTGGTGTGCCGCGTGATCAATCTGCTGCTCAACGGCGTCGCGCCGGAGAAAATCCTCTGCATCACCTTCACCAAGGCTGCCGCGGCCAATATGGCGAAGCGCGTCTTCGACACGCTCGCCGAATGGACGACTTATGACGACGGCAAGCTCGATAAGGCCATCCACGATAGCGCTGGCTTTTCGCCCGACGCCCAGCGCCGCGCGCTGGCGCGGAGGCTGTTCGCGAACGCGCTGGAAACGCCGGGTGGGCTCAAGGTGCAGACCATCCATGCCTTCTGCACCCAGCTCCTGCACCAGTTTCCGTTCGAGGCGGACGTCGCCGCGCGATTTTCCGTGCTCGACGAGGCCGAGCAGTCGGAACTTTTGGAGCGGCTGACGCTCAATGTGCTGCTCGACGGCGCGCGCAGCCCCGGCAGCAAACTTGCCCGCGCTCTCGATACCGCCATGACCGCGGCGGCCGACCAGACCTTCCGTGACGTGGTGCGCGAAGCGATCGGGAGGCGTGACGCAGTGATGCGCTGGGTGAACGGTGCGGGCAGCATCGAGGCGGCCACTGCAAATTTGTCGAAACTGCTCGGCGTCGATCGGTCGGACAGCATCGAGGCGATCGAAGCCGCCTACTTTTCGGGTGAAATCATCGCGCCGTCGGAATGGCCGGCGATCGCCAAAGCTCTTGCGTCCGGACGCAAGACCGATCGCGAGCAGTCGGAGCGCTTCCGGCGTCTAGCGTCATTGTCCGGGTCAGAGCGCATCGAGACCTACCTCGATATTTTCTGCACCAGCGTGAGCAGTGGACGCACGCCCCGCGCATCCGTCGTCACCAGCGCTATCGACGACGCCGCGCTGATCGAGCGCCTTGCAGCTGAACGGCAGCGCGTCTACCTGCTGCTCCAGCGCCGCCGCGCCGTTTTCAGCCGCGACCGCAGCGCCGCGCTCGCCACGGTCGCGCATGAGGTGTTGAGCCGGTATCACGTCGAGAAGGAGCGGCGCGGCCTGCTCGATTACGACGATTTGATCGACAAGGCGCTGGCGCTTCTGTCCGACTTCAGCGCAGCTTGGGTCCATTACAAGCTCGATCTCGGCATCGATCACGTGCTGGTCGACGAGGCGCAGGACACGAGCCACAAGCAGTGGGACATCGTCCGCCGCCTCACCGCGGAATTCACCGCCGGCGCTGGCGCGCGTAGCGTCACGCGCACCATGTTTGCGGTCGGCGACGAAAAGCAATCGATCTATTCTTTCCAGCAAGCCGCACCCAAGGAATTCGACAATATGCGGCGCCATTTCAAAAGCGCGCACGACAAGAGCGGCCTGAAATTCGTCGAGAGCAGGTTCGAGTATTCATTCCGCTCCGGCGAAGCCATCCTCGAAGCGGTAGATCAAGTGTTCGCGCCCGCGGGCATGGCCGCCAGCGTCTCTGCCTCTGATAACGGTGGCTTCCCGCCGCATAACGCGCTGCCGGGCGCTGCGCCAAGCGTGGTCGAGCTTTGGGAACTGGAACAGCCCGATCAGCGCGACAACAGCAAGGAAGGCTGGGACGCGCCCTTCGACACCGTGAGCGAGACGAGCTCGCGCGTGAAACTTGCTCGCCGGATTGCGCGCAATGTCCGGCGCATGGTCGATGAGAGGAAGGCGTCCTATGGAGACGTACTCATCCTCGTGCGCCAGCGCGGCGAATTGTTCGGGGCAATCATCCGCGCGCTGAAGAATCAGGGCGTCGAAGTCGCCGGCGCCGACCGCCTCATGCTCACCGAGCACATCGCGGTCATGGATCTCGTGGCACTTGCCGACGCGCTCTTGTTGGGCGAGGACGATCTGGCGCTGGCCACCGTGCTGCGCAGTCCGCTGTTTGGCTTCTCTGACGACGATTTATTTGCGGTCGCCTGGGACCGCGGCCGCGCCTCGCTGCGTGCGGCGCTCGCGCGCAAGGCGGGAGACAACCCGATCTTTGCCAAAGCCGCCGCGCAGCTAAATGCACTGGAACAGGCGGCGCGGCGCGAGCCGCCGTTCTCATTCTACGCGCGCCTGCTCGGCCAGGGCGGTGCGCGGCGACGTTTCCTGGCACGGCTTGGCCTCGAAGCCAACGACGCCATCGACGAATTCCTCAATGTCGCGCTCGAATACGAGCGGCGGGAGACGCCCTCGCTGCAAGGCTTCCTCACCTGGCTGCGGGACGCGCGCGCCGAGGTCAAGCGCGACATGGAGATTGCGCGCGACGAAGTGCGCGTCATGACCGTTCACGGCGCCAAGGGCCTGGAAGCGCCGATTGTCATCCTGGCCGATACCATCACGCCGCCGGTGATCAAGCCGCCGCGATTGTTGCAGTTGGCCGACGGTGCGATCATCTGGGCCGGCCGCAAGGCCGATGACGTTGATCAGGTGGCCACTGCGCGCCTGCGCGCGAATTCCGAAACCGAGGACGAATACCGGCGGCTTCTTTACGTCGCCATGACCCGGGCCGCTGAGCGGCTGATTATTTGCGGCGCCGAAGGTCTCAACCGTCCGCCGCGAAACTGCTGGTACAATCTTGTCTATGAGCCGTTGCAGCCGTTCCTGGTCGCGGAAGATGAATGCGGAGAAAAGGTCTTGCGCTACCGCAAGCCGATGCCCGGCCAAATCACCGAGGCCGAGCCGCCGCCGGCCGAAGCGGCGAACGCCGACCGACACGACATACCGCCATGGCTCTTTCAGCCGGCTGCCGTCGAAGCGCCGCGTCTGGTATCACTGTCGCCCTCCTCGGTGTTCGCGGAGGACATCGGCCGCGTTGCTGTGCCCGCGACCGCCTCCGCCGCCGAACGCCGTAACGCGCTGGCGCGGGGCCGCATCGTTCATCGGCTGCTGCAATCGCTGCCCGACATCCCGCCGGCCGGCCGCCAAGATGCCATCGAACGGTATCTCAAGGGCGCTGCGGCCGATTTCCTGCCCGCCGAGCAGGCCGAGATCGCGCGGCAAGTCCTGACCATCCTCAACGATTTGGTCTTTGCCGACGTGTTCGCGCCGGGCAGCCGGGCCGAAGTGCCGATCGTCGGCCGGATCGCGCGCCCCGACGGCGTCGTGGTCGCCGTTTCCGGACAGGTGGACCGGTTGGCGGTGACAGGCGAGACGGTCCTGATCGCCGACTACAAGACCGATCGGATCGCGCCGCGCCGGCTTGCCGAGGTGCCGGACGCCTACGTCGCCCAGCTCGCGCTCTACCGCGCCGTGCTGGCGCGCATTTACCCGGAAAAAACGATTCGCGCCGCATTGATCTTCACCGAGGGGCCGAACGTCATGGAGGTTCCCGGCGCGGCGATGGAGGCGGCGCTCGCCGCAATCATGAGCCAAGCCGTGTGAGCCAGTCTTGTGAGCTAAGCGTTGGGAGCAGGTCACGCCCCAGTGAAGCTGTCTTGACGCCCTCCGGGGCCATTCATAGGTTCAATGCCCACGGGCTGCCGATTCTTCGAAAAAGCGAGGTTTCCATGGTCGACAAGGTGACGGACGCGACGTTCGAGCAGGACGTGCTCAAGGCGACCGAGCCGGTCGTGGTGGATTTCTGGGCGGAGTGGTGCGGCCCGTGCCGGATGATCGCTCCCGCGCTCGAAGAGATTTCCAAGTCGCTCAACGGCAAGGTCAAGATCGTCAAGCTCAATGTCGATGAGAACCCCGGCATCGCAGCGAAGTTCGGCATCATGTCGATCCCGACGCTGATGCTGTTCAAGGGCGGCCAGCTTGCTTCGCGTCAGGTCGGCGCTGCACCCAAGCAGAAGCTTGAACAGTGGATCACCGGCGCGGTGTGATCGCGCTCCGGCGGCTATTTCTCAACCTCGTCATGGCCGGGCGCGTCCCGGCTAATGCCTAAGTCGCCGCGTGCCGGTAAGCCCACCGGCCGCCGCATCCCCGGTTTGAGGCCGCGCTCGAGGTTGCTACAATTCAAATCTGTTCGAGGATCGTTTCGCCGGGATCCTCGCTTGGGTGGGAACGCTCGCATGCGCATTGCCGTTTTGGGCGGCGGCCCTGCCGGCCTTTACTTTTCCTACCTTTGGAAGAAGCGCCACCCGCAATCGCACATCCAGCTGTACGAACAGAACCCTGCCGACGCGACCTGGGGTTTCGGAGTGGTATTTTCCGAGCGGGCGCTCGAATTTCTGCGCGCCGACGATCCAGAAACGGCTGACTTCATTGCCCCCCACATGGAGACCTGGCGGAATATGACGCTGGATCTTAAGGGCGAGCAGGTTGTGCTCGATGGTGTCGGTTTCTCGGCGATCGGCCGGCTGAAACTTCTGCACCTGCTGCAGCAAGGCGCCCGCTCGGTCGGCGTCGAGCTCACGTTCGGCAAGCTCGTCGAATCCCTCGCCGAGGTCGGCGATGCTGACCTCGTCGTCGGCGCCGATGGCCTGAACTCCGTCGTGCGCCGCGCCTGCGAAGGCGATTTCAAGACCTCGCTGAGCTACGCCGACAACAAGTTTGCCTGGTACGGCACGACCAAGGCTTTCGACACATTGAGCCAGACATTCGTCGAGACCGATCTGGGCACGTTCAACGCCCACCATTATCGCTATGCGCCCGATGCGAGCACGTTTTTGGTCGAATGCGATCGGAAAACCTGGGACCGCTACGGCTTTGCCGAAAAGACCGTCGAGGAGTCGAAGGCAATCTGCGAAAAAGTGTTCGCCCGCACGCTCGACGGTCACCCGCTCATTTCCAACAAATCGGTCTGGCGCAACTTCCCGTGGCTGTGGAACGAGCGTTGGCACTTCCGCAACCTGGTGCTGATCGGCGATGCGCTGCATACCGCGCATTTCTCCATCGGCTCGGGCACGCGGCTCGCCATGGAAGACGTCATTTCGCTGGTCAAGGCGTTGGAGGCGGAAGGCGACATTGAACGCGGTCTTGCCCGTTACGAGGCCGAGCGGCGGCCCATCGTCGCTACGCTGGTGGAAGCCGCAAAGACCAGCGCCCAGTGGTACGAGCATTTTCCCGCGCACATGTCGCTAGCGCCGCTTGATTTCGCCTTCAGCTATATTACGCGCTCCGGCCGCATCGACCCCGCGCGGCTGCGGGCGATGTCGCCCGGTTTCATGGCGCACTATGACGCCGCACATCCATCCCCCTTCGTGTTTCGACTGTCAGAGATCGGGCGATGACCGAGCCGACCGCCACGCGTCCGATCGCCGATGCGGTGCCGCCTGACGGGGCGGCGGCGCGGGAAATCAATTTCAAGATAGCCGAGCGCTACAATGCGAGCGATATTCTGTTTCACAATCTCGCAGCCGGCCGCGGCGATCGTCTCGCCGTGACCGGGCCGGCGGATTGGCGAACCTTCGCCGAACTATGCGCTGACGCCGCGCGGTGGGGCAACGCTTTTAAGTCACTTGGCCTCGTGCGCGGAGATCGGGTGCTGCTGTTTCTCGATGACACGCCGGTCTATCCGGCGGCATTCTTCGGCGCGGTCCGCGCCGGGCTCGTGCCGCTTCTGATCAATCTGCTGACGCCGCCTGACCTGCTGCAGTTCTATCTCGGCGACTCCGGCGCCAGGGTCGCCGTCGCCGAAGCGGCTTTCTGCGATCGATTTAACGCGACGGCTTGCGCCAATACGCTGCTGGAGACGCTGATCGTGGTCAACGGCGAAGCCGGCGGCGCCGGCCCGGTCGGAACGATCACTGCGAGCTCCTGGCTTGCGGCGTTCTCCGACAGGCTGGAAGCGGCGGACACCCATCGCAACGAAATGGCGTTCTGGATGTACTCCTCCGGCTCGACCGGCCGGCCGAAGGGGATCGTGCATCTGCAGCACGACATGCCGTACACGGACCTCTCTTATGCCCGTAGCGTGCTGAAGCTCAAACCGGACGATATTTGCTTTTCCGTGCCGAAGATCTTCTTCGCTTACGGCTTCGGCAACTCGATCACGTTTCCGTATTGCGCGGGCGCCGCATCGCTGCTGATGCCGGGACAGCCGAAGCCCGCAAACATCTTCGAAGCAATCGCGCGCTATCGCCCCACCGTGTTCTTCGGACTGCCGACGCTCTATACCGCCCTGACCAAAGCGCCGGAAGCCGGCGCAGCGGACTTCTCATCGATTCGGCTGGCGATCTCCGCGGCGGAAATTCTTTCCGCCGAGGTGTTCAATGCGTGGAAGACATTGACGCGGCTTGAGATCGTCGAGGGCCTCGGTTCAACCGAAGTGCTGCACGTTTATCTCTCCAATACGGTCGAGAAGAAAAAGCCTGGCGCAGCGGGTGTACGCGTTCCAGGCTACGAGCTCGCGCTGAAGGACCAGGACGGCAAGGACGTTGCCGACGGCGGCGAGGGTATTTTGTGGGTGCGTGGCGATTCCAATACCCCGCTCTATTGGAACCGGCCCGACAAGACCGCAGAGGGCATACGCGACGGCGGCTGGATCTATACCGGCGATCGTTTTGCGCGCGACGCCGACGGCTTCTATTTCTTCCGCGGCCGCGCCGACGAACTGGTCAAGATTTCCGGCCAATGGGTCTACCCAACGGAGGTCGAACTCTGTCTTGCCGACCATCCGGCCGTCAGGGAATGCGCCGTTCTTGCGATCGAACTGCCTGACCGGCGCATGACGCTGAAGGCTTTCGTGGTGTTGAACGACACGGCTCGCGACGCCGAGGTGGCGACGAGGACGTTGCAGGATTACGTGAAACAAACATTGCTGCCTTATAAATATCCGCGGATCGTCCAGTTCATGGACGACCTTCCCAAGACCGGCACTGGAAAGATCGACCGCCAAGCCCTGTTGAAGACGGCAGGGGCTTGAGTCCTAGTGCCGGAAATGCCGCGTGCCGGTGAACACCATGGCGATACCATGCTCGTCGGCGGCTTTGATCACTTCGTCGTCGCGCACGGAGCCGCCGGGCTGGATCACCGCGGTGGCGCCGGCTTCGATGGCGACGAGCAGGCCGTCGGCGAACGGAAAGAACGCGTCAGAGGCGACCACCGATCCTTTGGTGGCGGGCTCGGAGAGGCCGGCCGCCTTGGCGGCGTCTTCGGCCTTGCGCGCGGCGATGCGCGCGGAATCGACGCGGCTCATTTGCCCGGCGCCGATGCCCACGGTCGCCGAATCCTTGGCATAGACGATGGTATTCGACTTGACGTGCTTGGCGACGCGGAAGGCAAAGCGCAGGTCGCGCAATTCGGCATTGCTCGGCCCGCGCTTGGTCACCGGCTTCAGCTGCATGCCGTCGACGACGGCGTTGTCGCGCGACTGCACGAGGAGGCCGCCGGCAACGGTCCTGGCCGTCAGTCCCTTGGCGCGCGGATCGGGCAGGCCGCCGGCGAGAAGGAGCCGCAGATTCTTCTTGGCGCCGACGATGGCGACGGCTTCGGCGGTCGCGTTCGGCGCGATGATCACCTCGGTAAAGATTTCAGTGATGGCGCGGGCCGCGTCCGCATCGAGCGTGCGGTTGAGCGCGACAATACCGCCGTACGCCGAGACCGGGTCGCAAGCGAGCGCCTTGCGGTAGGCGTCGAGCAGATCATCGCCCTCGGCGACGCCGCACGGATTGGCGTGCTTGATGATAGCGCAACCGGCGGTGCGGGCCGCATCGAACTCGGCAACGCATTCATAAGCCGCGTCGGTGTCGTTGATGTTGTTGTAGGACAATTGCTTGCCCTGCGCCTGCCGCGCGGTCGCAACGCCAAAGCGCAGCTCCGGCGTGCGATAGAACGCCGCCGTTTGGTGCGGGTTCTCGCCATAGCGCAATGACTCGATCAGCCGGCCGCCGAAGGTGCGGTAGCCGGGGGCGACCTCGCCAAGCTCGTTGGCGAACCAATTGGCGATCGCCGCATCGTAGGCGGCGGTACGCGCGTAGGCCTTGGCGGCGAGCCGGCGGCGTAGCGCCAGCGTCGTCATCCCGCCGTAGCGAGCGAGTTCCTCCAGCACCGCGGCGTAATCGCCGGCATCGACCAAGACCGCGACATCGTCATGGTTCTTGGCCGCGGCGCGGATCATCGCCGGGCCGCCGATGTCGATATTCTCCACGCAGGTCGCGAAATCGGCGCGGCGCGCCACGGTTTCTTCGAACGGGTAGAGATTGACGACCAGAATATCGATCGGGCGGATGTGGTGCGCGGTCATCGCTTCGGCATGCGCGGGATTGTTGCGGATGGCGAGCAGGCCGCCATGCACCGCCGGGTGCAGGGTCTTGACGCGACCGTCCATCATCTCAGGAAACCCGGTCAGGTCGGAGACGTCGAGGACGGCGAGGCCGGCATCGCTCAATGCCTTGCGCGTGCCGCCGGTCGAAACGAGCTCGATGCCGTAGCCGGCGAGCGTACGGGCGAATTCGACAATCCCGGACTTGTCGGACACGGAAATGAGGGCGCGCATTGCGCGGCGCAGATGCTCGGTCATGGTGCCGTCTTTACACCAGCGATTTCATTGCGTCATTCCGGCCGAGCCGCGATCAGGCAGTTAGTAACACCTCTCTCCACCGAAGTCGGATGTTGCCGGCTTCGGTCACTATAGAATTGCTGCACTCGGCTACGCCCGAGATCAGCGGGGAGAGGTGAAAGCGGCAGTCTTTCGGCATCACAACGGCAGCCTCGGTTCGTCGTCGCGGGCGCGGCGCGCGGCGCCGGCGCTTGCCATAGCGCCGGCATTGGCCTGCTGGAAGCTCCAGGTCACGCGCGGCGCCGACCGCGCGTGGCCGCTGATGACCATTTGCGCGGCGCGGCGCGGGCGATCATTGCCGGCAAGATACACGCTGTCTTCGAGATCTACGCGATCCTCGCCAGCGCTGAAACGCCAGACCTCGCGGTTCGGCATCATAAGCAGCACGCCGTGGCTGTCCGTGAGCCGCGTCGCCTTGATCGAAGGGTGCAGATGGAAGCGCACCGTGAATCGGTCCTGGCTGGTGCGCAGCTGCGAGGCACCGTCGGCTGCGAGGAACAAATCCTCACCTTGCAGCCGCGTGCCATCGGCCGCCAGCATCAGCGTGCGCTCATGCACGACGCCGAAACGGGCGGCGTAGCCGTCGTGGGCCGCGCGCAACACGATCGCATCGGGCCGCTCCTCGCGCGACACGGTGACATGGCTCGGTCCGCCGAGCATCGGCGAGCCGCCCAGCACCCGCCGGAACGCCGGCGTGTCGACGAATTCGGCGGACGAAGCGTCGTTGAACGTGACCGTCGAATGCGCCGCGGTCGCCCGTGCCAGCGGCCGCCACTCCTCGCGCGCGGTCGCCGGCATGCCGCAATTGACGACGATGAGATTCTGCCGCGGCGAAGAGAATTCGAACGACAGGCAGCCGGCATGCGCCGCCAGACTCATTTCGAGCGGCGGCGCGCGGCCGCTATCCATGATCACGACGCCGCCGCCGGCTTCGAGGCGTTGGTAGCCGCAATAGGGCGCGTTCGACAGCGGCGCGCCACGGGTCTCGTCATAGGCCAATAGCGTCAGCAACAGCTCGGCCGGCGTCGCTCCCATGCCGTTGAAATGCGCAAACGTTCCCTCGGAATGGCGGAAGAAGCGCAGCATCGGCATCATGCGATCGATGGCGTTGAGCAACGCCGGCGGCGGCGCGATGTTGCGCGATGCGTAGACTTGGCGCAGCGGCAACAGCTCGAGCAGCACCTCGATGATCGCTCCGGGATCGCGGCTGACATGGCCGCCGTCGGGAAGGATCTCCGCCTCGAGTTCGCGCTTGAGCCGCTCGGTCGCGGATTTGATGTGGCGCGCCTGGCCGGCAATGCAGAGCGCCGCATAGGCGAGCGCGATGGCAGCCTGCAGGCGGGCCACGCCGCGGCGGGCATCGCCGGCGGTAAGGCGGAGACAGCGCACCTGGCGGACCAGGCTGCGCAGGAAGCGCCGATAGAAGCGGACGTCGGCGTCTTGCAAGACGAGCGCCGCCTGGCTGAGCCAGGAAATGACGCGGCGCGATAGCACGTCCGCGCGCCAGGCGAGCGGATGCCATGAGCCCTGCAACGTGATCCATTCGTCGATCAAGGCGCGGGCATTGGCGCGGGTGATGCCGGATTCGGCGGCGCGCAAGTGGCGCAACCAGCCGAAGCCCAACAGCGCCGTCGCCCATTCCTCCGACGGCGGCGCCATCTCGAAAACCGAGCGGTCGTCACAGACCACGACCTTGCCGGCGAAGGCAAAGCGGGCGGAATAGATTTCGGCCGCCAGCGTGGCGTCGGCGGTGCGCAAATCCTGTGGCGCGATCAAGAGCCGATCGGCCTTGAGAGCGGGCAGCGGCCAGCGCAGCAGCGGATGGCCGTTGAGCCGCCCGGTGAGTTGGTGCAACCGGCCGCGCAGCAGCAGCCATGACAGTTTCGCATGGTTCGCGATTGAAACGCGCGCCATTCCCGCGCTCGCCCCTCCGGGCGGAAGCGACAGCCTCCCGCCGATTCTCACCATAACGGAATGGTGGAGCAGCGGCCAACGGGCGGTTTTTTTGTCGTAAACCCTATCGTTTTTCGAGTCGCGCGGCGTAGAAACCGTCGACGCCCGCCAGCCGCGATTCGGCATCGGGAAAATGGCAGGGCAGGGTACGCAAGTCGCCGTCTTTGGTGATGAACTCGCCACAGCCGAATACCTCGGCCGCGGCGATCGGGGCGTGCCGCAGGCTCGGTTCGTGCGCCAACAGGTCGGCGACGATGTGCTCGCCTTCCTCGGGCTCGAGCGAGCAGGTGCAATAGACCAGCGTACCGCCCGGCTTGGTCAGCGCCGCCGCACGTTCGATCAATCGGCGCTGCAAGGCGGCGAGCTTGGCAATGTCCGCAGGGGTTTTGAGCCACGGTACGTCGGGATGGCGGCGGATGGTGCCGGTCGAGGAGCAGGGCGCGTCAAGGAGCACCGCATCGAACGGTTCGGCGGTCCATTCCGCCACGTCGGCGATGACGAGATCGGCTGCAAGCGACAAGCGGGTCAGGTTCTCGCGCACCCGGTCAAGCCGCGCCGGCGCGCGATCGACGGCGGTGACGCGGGCGCCGGCGGCCGCGAGCTGCGCGGTTTTGCCGCCCGGCGCCGCACAGAGGTCGGCGACGCGAAGCCCGCTCACGTTCCCGAACAGCCGCACCGGCAGCGCCGCCGCGGCGTCCTGCACCCACCATGCCCCCTCGGCGAAGCCCGGCAGCGCGGTGATGGCGCCATGTGCGATCGTACGCACCGTGCCGGTCGGCAGCACGCGGCCGCCGAGCCGCGCCGCCCACAGTTCGGGATCGCTCTTGACCGTCAGATCGAGCGCCGGCTCCCGGCTGTTGGCGGCGGCGATGGCGTGCGCCGTCGCCTCGCCGTAAGTCGCGATCCAGCGCGCCATCAGCCATTCCGGCGTGTCGAGCACGGCGGCGTCGAGCCCGGCCAGCCGCTCGGCGCCCTCGCGCGCGATCCGCCGCAGCACGGCGTTGACCAGACCGGCATAGCGGGCGGCGTGGCGGTCCGCCTGAGTGAGCCGGACCGCGAGATCGACGGCGGCGTGGTCGGGCACGTCGAGCAACAGGATCTGCGCCGCGCCGAGAAGGAGCGCGGTCTCGACCCGCGGCGCCTCCTTCGGCGGACCGCGATCGAGGAAAAGACCGAGGAGATGGCGCAGCGAGCCGAGCCGGCGCAACACGGCCGCGACCAGCGCCCGCGTCAGCGCGCGGTCGCGCTCTGGAAGGCCGTTCAGCGCGGCGCGCGTGGCGGCGGCCTCGAGCTCATCGTCGAGCGGGCGGCGGCGGCGCAGCACGGCGTCAAGAATGTCGGCGGCGAGGCGCCGGGCGGCGAGGCCAGGCACGGCGTCGGTGTGGCTGCTCGGAGGAGCGGATGAGTTTGGCGCGGCGTCCATCGAGGCCGTCTTGGCACGGATTGCCTGCCACGGGCGAGGGCCGCCTTGCAGTCGAGCGCTGGTTGCGCCAAGTGAAGGTCATGTCGCCGCCTGATCCGAAACCGCCAAAATCGTCCGCCAGCGATGGCGCGGGGAAGCCCGAGACCAAGCAACGAACGCTCAGCCCGGCAGCCGAACGCGCGCTCGCCGAGGCGGCGGCGCGCCGCGCCGCAGGTGACCGCGGGCCATCCGATCGCCCGAAGGAAATCCGCGGCCGCGACGGTCCCGAACCGACCCGCTACGGCGACTGGGAGATCAAGGGTCTGACGTCGGATTTTTAGGGCCTGAGCGGCGTCGGTCGCCTACGCGATCTTGACTTTATTCCCCATTTAGTGAATATAATCCCACGCTTGTTGATTGCTTTCCGATGCGATGCACTCATTGCGAGTGAAGCATGCCGCATCCGTCCTTTGCAGCTTTCGCCCGCCAGCGACATGGCGGTGCGCTAGTCACAGCCGCAGTCATTTTTGCGCTTGGCGTTACAGTCGGCGCGATGGTGCGGCCATCGTCGCTGCCGCAAAGCGCGACATCCTTCGACACGGCGCGCGCTGCTACTGCGAGCGGCGCCGAGCCAGCGGCATCGGTCGGCACGAACTCGCACAAGTTCGACTTGCAGACCGTCTATCCGGCCGAGGTGGTGCGCATCATCGACGGCGACACGTTTCAGGCCCGCGTCCAGGTGTGGCCCGGTCTCAGCGTCGACACCAAGGTGCGGCTGCGCGGGGTCGACGCGCCGGAGCTGCACGCCCGCTGCGCCGACGAGTACGCCAAGGCGCAAGCCGCGCGTGCCGCGCTGGAAACGATCCTGGCGGCGGGCGGAGTGACGATTTCGCGGGTCGGGATCGACAAATATGGCGGGCGTGTCGATGCCGCCGTCGCCACCCGCGACACGGCGGACGTTTCCGCAGCGCTGCTCAACGGCGGCTGGGCGCGCAGCTACGATGGCGGAAGGCGCGGGAGTTGGTGCTGATGTCAGGGATCAGTCATCAGATATCAGTAATCAGACAGACGCGCGAAGACGGCGCACCCGGCCACGCTCCTCTGATTACTGATCACTGATTACTGAACTACAACTGGAGCGCCGACGCTGACGCGGCCAATGAGGTCGCTGACGTCTTCGTTGAACATGCGGATGCAGCCGTAAGATACGAAGTGGCCGATCGAGCTCGGCTGGTTGGTGCCGTGGATGGCGTAATTGGTGCCGGCGAGCGTCATCGCGGCGACACCCATCGGGTTATGCGGCGAGCCGCCGGGGATCAGGTCCGGCAGCGACGGCTTGTCGTGTTTGATTTCCGGCGGCGGCGCCCACGCCGGGCGGAGGTACTTGCCGCTGATCTGCGACGTCCCGGACCATTGCTTGCCGGCGCGGCCGACGCCGACCGGATAGCGGATCGCCGCGCCGCGGCCGAGCACATAATAGAGATGCCGCTCGCTGGTGCGCACGACGATGGTCCCCGGCTGAAAGTCGCCGCTCATCGTCACCACGTCGCCGTGCGCATGCGCCGGTCGCGGCGCGAGCGCGAATGCGCCGGCGATGGCCGCAAGCGCGGCCCAAACCAGAATTTTCGCTGGCATTGTCGAAGTCCCCACCCCGAAACACCCCAGTGACAGTTCCGCCGGGTCACGGCCGCGAACGATCTTAATGGAAACGGCCGCGCGGCTCAGCATCGCGCGATCAACACGGTAAAGTTTTCGCAAATTTGAAAGGGATGCGCGCCGCGGGTGCGCGGATCCGTCGCGAACCCCCTCACCCGACTTTCGCGCTACGCTCGAAAGTCGACCTCTCCCCACCGGGGAGAGGTGAAGACTTACGCGCTCTTGCGGTTCTGCCGGTTGTTGACCAGGTCGTCGACCACTGCCGGGTCGGCGAGCGTGGAAGTGTCGCCGAGGTTGCCGTACTCGTCTTCGGCGATCTTCCGCAGAATGCGGCGCATGATCTTGCCCGATCGCGTCTTCGGCAGGTTGGGCGCAAACTGGATCAGGTCCGGCGAGGCGATCGGCCCGATCTCCGTGCGCACCCAGCCGACCAGCTCCTTGCGCAAGTCTTCGGTCGGCTGTTCGCCGGACATCAGCGTGACATAGGCGTAAATGCCTTGGCCCTTGATGTCGTGCGGATAGCCGACGACTGCGGCCTCCGACACTTTGGGATGCGCGACCAGCGCCGATTCGACCTCGGCGGTGCCGAGCCGATGACCGGCGACGTTGATCACGTCGTCGACGCGGCCGGTGATCCAATAATAGCCATCCGCGTCACGGCGGCAGCCGTCGCTGGTGAAATACTTGCCGGGATAGGCGCTAAAATAGGTGTCGACGAAACGCTGATGGTCGCCATAGACCGTGCGCATCATTCCGGGCCAGGAATCGGCGATGCAGAGGTTGCCGCGCGCCGGCCCCTCCAGCACCTTGCCTTCGGCATCGACGATCTGCGGGATAAGGCCGAAGAACGGCAGCGTCGCCGAGCCGGGTTTGAGCCGCATCGCGCCCGGCAGCGGCGTGATCAGGATGCCGCCGGTTTCCGTCTGCCACCAGGTATCGACGATCGGGCAGCGGCCGTCGCCGACCACGCGGTGATACCATTCCCATGCTTCCGGATTGATCGGTTCGCCGACCGTGCCGAGGAGCCGCAAGGATGCGCGGGAGGTCTTCTTCACCGGCGCATCGCCCGACTGCATCAACGCGCGGATTGCCGTCGGCGCGGTGTAGATGGTGTTGACCTTGTGCTTGTCGACCACCTCCCAGAACCGCGACGCGGTCGGATAGTTCGGCACGCCCTCGAACATCAGCGTGGTGGCGCCGTTCGCCAGCGGCCCATAGACGATGTAGCTGTGGCCGGTGACCCAGCCGACGTCGGCGGTGCACCAGTAGATGTCGCCGTCGTGATAATCGAACACGTACTGGTGCGTCATGGCGACGTAGACCAGATAGCCGCCGGTGGTGTGCAGCACGCCCTTCGGTTTTCCGGTCGAGCCCGAGGTGTAGAGGATGAACAGCGGATCCTCGGCATTCATCTCCGCGCACGGACACTCCGCCGTCACCATATCGGCGGCCTCGTGGTACCAGACGTCGCGGCCGGGGGTCATGTCGACCGCCGCGCCGGTGCGCCTGACCACGATGACGTGGTCGACGCCGCCGACCTTGGCGATGGCCGCGTCGGCATTGGCCTTGAGCGGCACCTTGCGGCCGCCGCGCAAACCTTCGTCGGCGGTAATGACGACGTTGGACTTGCAGTCCTCGATGCGACCGGCGAGCGAATCCGGCGAGAAGCCGCCGAACACCACGGAATGAATCGCGCCGATGCGCGCGCAGGCGAGGAGGGCGTAGGCCATCTCGGGGATCATCGGCAGGTAGATGGTGACGCGGTCGCCCTTCCCGACGTTGCGGTTGCGCAGCACATTGGCGAAGCGGCAGACGTGATCGTGCAGCTCCCGGTACGTGATCTTCTTGGATTCCTTGGGGTCGTCGCCTTCCCAGATGATGGCGGTCTGGTTGCCGCGGGTGTGCAGGTGCCGGTCGATGCAGTTATAGGCCGCATTGGTCGAGCCGTCCTCGAACCATTTGATCGAGATATGATGCGGATCGAAGGACGAATTCTTGACCTTGGTGAAGGGCTTGTACCAATGGATGCGCTTTGCGTGTTCCCCCCAGAAGCCGTTAGGATCGGCGAGCGAGCGCTGGTACATTTTTTTATACTCGGCTTCGTTGATGAAAGCGCGCTTCGTCCACTCGGCGGGAATCTCGTAGATCTTCTCCGACATCTCGTCCTCCAGGCGCACGCGGCCCGACGCGGGCTGACCAATACCAATCGAAATTAATGCCACCTATAGCCCGTCACCCTGAGGTGCGATCCCCGACTTTGGTCGGGGGAGCCTCGAAGGGGGCCGGCCTAAAGCGTTCTCCCACGGCATTATGCGATGACGGCGCGACGGGCGACAAGGCCATGTCTGGGTCGTTGACCGGGAAGTGCGGCCGGGCGGGCCACGCCTACGGCAGAAGGTCACGCCTTCGCGCCGCCCATCTTGCAGACGAGCTTCCATTCCTCCGGCATCACCGGCTGCACCGAGAGGCGGGCGTATTTCACCAGCGCCATGTCTTTCAGCTTCGGCTCCGCCTTGATCGCGGCGAGCGTCACCGGCCTGGCCAACGGCTCGACCGCAGCCGTGGTGACGGCGACCCAAGGCTCGCCCTTCTCGGCCGTCGGGTCGGGATAGGCCTCGCGGATTATTTCGCCGATGCCGACCACCTGCTTCTCGGCGCCGGTGTGATAGAAGAAGAACGTCTCGCCCTTCTTCATCTCCTTGAGATGGCGCCGCGCGGTGAAATTGCGCACGCCGCTCCACGGCTCGCCCTTGGCGCCGCGCTTGACCTGGTCGTCCCAGGAAAATTCTTCCGGCTCGGTCTTCATCAGCCAGTAGGCCATGATCTATCCCTCCGCCTTCAGCGGCCGCGTCAGCAGTGACTCGATCGCCGCGTCCACGCTCATTTTTCCTTCGAGCAGCGCAGCGACCGCAAACGAGATCGGCATGTCCACCGCGCGCTCGCGCGCCATGTCAACAAGCACCGAAGCGGTGAACACGCCTTCGGCGAGGCCGGCGTGGATCGCGTCCGGCTTTTGGCCGTGGCCGAGATTGACGCCAAAGGTGAAGTTGCGCGATTGCGGGCTCGAACAGGTCAGAATGAGATCGCCGAGGCCGGACAAGCCCATCATCGTTTCCGCCTTCGCCCCGTAGACTGTGCCGAAGCGCACCAGCTCCGCGAAGCCGCGCGTGGTCAGGGCCGCCGCGGCGCTGGCGCCGAGGCCGCGGCCGGTGACGACACCGGCGGCAATCGCCAGCACGTTCTTGGCGGCACCGCCGATCTCGACTCCGCGCACGTCAGTGGAATGGTAAGGACGGAAGCTCGCCGAGCCGATCGCCCGCGCCAGGTCGCCGGCGAGCTTATCGTCGCTCGCCGCCAGCGTCACCGCCGTCGGCATGCCGCGCGCCACGTCGGCGGCAAAACTCGGCCCGGACAGAATCGCCGGCACCGCGTTGGGTGCGCATTCGGCGATCACCTCGGTCATGAATTTTTTCGTCCCCCGTTCGATGCCCTTGGCGCAGACGATCACGGGCGTGTGCGCGGCGAGCAACGGCGTCAGCGCTGTCGCGACGGCGCGCGCCGCCTGCGCGGGTACCACGAGCAGAATCGCTTGAGCGCGCATGGCCTCGGCCAGGTCGCCGGCAATGACGATTCTGTCATCGATGCGGACGCCCGGCAGGAACAGGCTTTCGCGGTTTTTTGCCAGCTGCGCGGCATTGGCGGCGTCGTGCTCCCATAGCGTCACCTGCCGGCCAGCGCGCGCACAGGTCAGCGCCAGCGCGCTGCCCCAGGCGCCGGCTCCGATGACCGCGATATGGTTGAACGGCATGGCCTTCTGTTCGAGCATGATCTATTCCGAAAACCGGGAGCCACTTTTCGGGAACATGCTCTATAGCAGTTCGCCGCGCAGCAATTTCGGAACCTCGCCGGCGAGACCGGCGGCTTCGCGGATGAACAGGCGCTTGAGGCCGGGCACGCGATCGACCATGCCGAGGCCGACATCGCGGGCAAGACGCAGCACAGAGGAGTGGTTGGAGAACAGCCGATTGAGCCCGTCGGTGGCAAGCCCCATGGTCATTGTATCGAACCGCCGCCAGCGCTGATAACGCTCCAGCACAGTCGGGGCGCCCGGATCGAGGCCGAGCCGAGCGGCGTCGACGATCACCTCGGCGAGGGCGGCGACGTCCTTCAGCCCCATATTCAGCCCCTGACCGGCGATCGGATGAATGAGGTGGGCGGCGTCGCCAATGAGCGCAATGCGCTCGGCGATGAACGAACGCGCGACGAAAAAACCGAGCGGATGGACGCGCCGCGCGCCGACCGTCGTGATCTCGCCGAGATGCAATTTGAAACGCTGCTCGAGCTCGGCATGAAACGCGTCATCCGGCAACGCCACAATGCGTTCCGCCTCCCGCGTCGTCTCAGTCCACACGATCGACGAGCGATGCCCCTTGAGCGGGAGAATGGCGAACGGCCCGGCCGGCAGAAAGTGCTCCTCGGCGCGACCGCCATGATCGCGTTCATGGCCGACAGTGGTCACGATGGCCGACTGGCCGTAGTTCCAGCCGTGAACCGCGATGCCGGCGCGCTCGCGGATCGACGAGCGCGCGCCGTCCGCGGCGACGAGAAACCGCGCGTTCAACACGGCTCCGTCATTCAACTCCGCCGCGACGCGCTCGCCATCCTGCGTCACCTTGCGGACGGCGGCGGCGCGGAACGCCACCCCGACATCTCTCGCCTTCGTTTCCAGCGCGGCGATCAGGTAGCGGTTCTCGATCATGTGGGCGAAAGGCTCACCCGGCTCGAGCTCGCCGGCGAAGGTGAGGAAGACCGGACGCACCGCGTCGCCGAGCCGGCTGTCGGTGATAACCATGTCGAGGATCGGTTGGCTCTCCGCGGCCACGTTCTGCCAAACGTCCAGCGTCTCGAACAACCGCCGCGCCGCCGCGACGATCGCCGATGCGCGCTCGTCATCGGCGCGGCTGCGGCCATGCATCGGGTCGGCCACGGTGATGGAGAATTGCGGCCCCAGTGCTTGGCGCAGCGCGATGGCCAGCGTAAGGCCGGCGAAGCCGCCGCCGGCAATCAGCACGTCGATCGGATTGTCAGCGCTATTCATGAAACGCGAGCCTGTACGGATCCCCGATCCCCGTTTCTGGACCACAGCTAGTGCGGTGGATTTGAAGTTCCTACAATCAGGCGGCAAACTCGTGTAGGAACTTCAAATCCAAAACCGCACTAGAAGGATAAAATTGCTAGTGTCCCTCGATTTCGAAGTTCGCATCAGAGGATACCGCATACACGTGCGAACTTCGAAATCGGGACACTAACGGGCAGCATAGCATCGGCCGGCAAACCTGCGAATGATCATCGCGGCCGCTTTGCCGTGGTTTCGCCAGCATAGATTGGACCTCACGCATGCCTTCCGCTCTGCAGGACGTTCTCGCCATCCTCGATCTCGAGCCGCTGGAGGTGAACCTGTTCCGCGGCCGCTCGCCGCAATCGCGCTGGCAGCGCGTGTTCGGCGGCCAAGTCATCGGCCAGGCCTTGGTTGCGGCCTGCCGTACGGTGGACGACGTGGCGCAGCGGCCGCCGCATTCGCTGCACGCCTATTTCCTTCTTGGCGGCGATCCCAAGGTGCCGATCATCTACGAGGTCGATCGCATTCGTGACGGCAGGAGCTTCACCACGCGGCGCGTGATGGCGATCCAGCACGGCCGTGCGATCTTCTCGATGGAAGTGTCGTTCCATGGCGCGGAAGAAGGGCTATCGCACCAGTTCCCCATGCCCGATGTGCCGAAGCCGGACGAACTGCGCAACGAGGCCGAGGCAAGGAATCGGGTGTTGTCGCTCATGCCAGATCCCGTGCGGCGCTATTACGACCGCGAGCGGCCGATCGACCTGCGGCCGGTCGAATATGGCCGCTATCTCGGCGAGAAGCTCGAAGGCGGCCGCTTCCACATGTGGATTCGCGCCACCGAACGCCTGCCCGACGAGCCGGCGATTCATCAGTGCGTGCTGGCCTACGCCTCGGACATGACGCTCCTTGATGCGGCGCTCATTCCGCACGGCCGTACCGTTTTCCACCAGGACATCATGGCAGCGAGCCTTGACCACGCGCTGTGGTTCCACCGCCCCTTTCGTGCCGACGAGTGGCTCCTGTACGCCCAGGACAGCCCCAACCTCAGCGGTGCTCGCGGCTTCTCTCGCGGTTTGATCTTTGCCCTCGACGGCACGCTGGTCGCCTCAGTGGCGCAGGAGGGTCTGCTGCGCCAACGCCGTCCCGCGCCAGCCTAACAGCGGCCAGCCGAGTTATGCACCGGGGGAAGACCGCGCCCTCACAGCTGGATGATAAAATTGCTTAGTGTCTGGTCGAGATGCCGATATCGTAGGCATCCCGCGCTGCACCGCTGTGCCCAGGAATTGGTCCATGAAGCTCGTCATCGCGATTATCAAGCCTTTCAAGCTCGAAGACGTGCGCGACGCCCTGACCGCTATCGGCATCCGCGGCATGACCGTCACCGAAGTCAAAGGGTACGGGCGGCAGAAGGGCCATACCGAAATCTATCGCGGCGCCGAATACGCCGTGAATTTCCTGCCGAAAATCCGCATCGAGATCGCTGTCGCGGCCGACGAGGCCGACAAAGTGGTGGAGGCCATCAGCGCCGCCGCCAAGACCGGTCAGATCGGTGACGGCAAGATTTTCGTCGCTCCGATCGAGCAGGCGGTCCGTATCCGTACCGGCGAGACCGACGCCGGCGCGCTCTGACGTCAAAAGGGGTTCCGGGGAACTGATGATGAGGGTGGTATCGATTGCTGCTGCGGCCGCCGCCGGGGCGGCTACGGCATTCGCTTCGACTTCGGCCCTGGCGCAAACCGCAGCGAAAATCGATCCGGCCGATACCGCCTGGATGATCTCGGCGACCGCACTCGTCCTGATGATGACGATTCCGGGCCTCGCGCTGTTCTACGCGGGCATGGTGCGCAAGAAGAACGTGCTTGCGACCATGGCGCAAAGTCTTGTCGCGACGGCGCTCTGTTCGATCCTGTGGGCCGGCCTTGGCTACACGCTCGCGTTCGGCGGCGATGCGCCGTTGCTCGGCACGCTCGACCGCGTTCTGCTGCGCGGCATGGGCATGGATGCGGTCAGTCCTTTTGCCAAGACGATTCCCGAAGCACTGTTCATGCTCTACCACATGGCCTTCGCCGTGATTACTGTGGCGCTCGTTGCCGGCTCGGTCGCCGATCGCATGCGTTTTTCGGCCTTTTTGTGGTTTGTCGCGCTCTGGCTGATCGTGGTCTACGTCCCGATTGCCCATTGGGTTTGGGGTGGCGGCTTTCTCGCCGCGGCCGGAATGCTCGATTTCGCCGGCGGCACGGTGGTGCATCTCAACGCCGGCGTTGCCGGTCTGGTCGCCGCTATCGTGCTGGGCGCGCGGCGCGGCTACGGCAGCGACAATTTCGCGCCCCATAATTTGTCGCTGGCGGTCATTGGCACCGGACTGCTGTGGGTCGGCTGGTTCGGATTCAACGGCGGCTCGGCGCTTGCTGCTAATTCGCGGGCCGTGTTCGCGATCCTCGCGACGCATCTCGCTGCGTCGACCGGTGCTCTGACTTGGATGGCGCTCGAATGGTGGACCCGGGGCAAACCATCGGTACTCGGCATGATTTCCGGTGCCGTGGCCGGGCTCGGCACCATCACGCCGGCCTCCGGTTTCGTGCTGCCCTGGCATGGCGTGATCATCGGTCTCATCGCCGGCGCGATGTGTTTTTGGAGCTGCACCAGACTCAAGCAGTTCTGGGGCTACGATGACTCGCTTGACGTGTTTGGCGTTCATGGCATCGGCGGCGCGACCGGCACTCTGCTGGTTGGCGTGTTCGCCGTCAGTGCGGTCGGCGGTACCGCCGGGTGGCTGGAGGGAAATGGCTCCCAAGTGCTGATCCAGCTCTATGGCATCGCGGTGACCTTGGCGTGGTCTGCTGCCGCCACCTTTGTGCTGCTGAAGGCGATCTCGGTCTTCATCCCGCTGCGCGTCGATAAGCAGAGCGAGATCGAAGGCTTGGACGTCACGCAACATGGCGAGGCCTTGCAATAACTTGCTCGGCATCCTCCCGGCCTAGTTTTTAAGCATTCTGTCCGGTATTTGGGCGGCCACCCCGGCGATGCCCCTTCGGTGGCGATGGGCGGGGTCGGCAGAAGTTCCAATCGTCTTTGATTACCAACGCATTAAGGCTCCTCACCGCAACTGGCACGGCGCTTGATTAGAGCGCCTCGGTAATTGCCGCGAGTGGGGCTGCGTGTTCCTGCGCGGTCATCGCCTTTTAGCCGGTCTGCCCGATCGGTAGTGCACGGCGAAATGGGCGATTCCACAGGAGATCGAACCAATGAAGATCGTCATAGCCATCATCAAGCCCTTCAAGCTCGACGACGTCCGCGACGCCCTCACCAAGATTGGCGTTCAGGGGCTGACCGTCACCGAGGTGAAGGGCTATGGGCGGCAAAAGGGCCACACCGAAATCTATCGCGGCGCCGAATATGCCGTGAGCTTCCTCCCGAAGATCAAGCTGGAAATTGCCTGCGGGTCCGATCAAGTGGACAAGGTCGTCGAGACGATCAGTGCCGCGGCGAAAACCGGTCAGATCGGCGACGGCAAGATCTTCGTGTTCGGCCTCGACCATGCGGTCCGCATCCGCACCGGCGAGCTCGATGCCGCGGCCCTTTAGCAAACCCCGCACCTCCATCTCCACGGACAGGAGTGACATCATGACCTTGAAGACATTCTCGCGTGCGGGGCTGCTCGCGCTCGCCGGAGCGCTGGCGCTTGCCGTCGTGCTGAGCGTGCCGACTTTCCAGGCTTCCTACGCGCAGACTTCGGCGACGCCGGCGGCAGCCACGCCGCCCACCGCGGCTCCGCAAGCCGCACCGGCGGCGGCCGAGGCTCCGCCGCCCGCCTGCGATGCCAAGACGCTGACGAATTGCGCGCCCAATTCCGGCGATACCGCCTGGATGCTCACTTCGATGGCCATCGTGCTGATGATGACCATCCCGGGCCTCGCTTTGTTTTACGGCGGCATGGTGCGGAAGAAGAATGTCGGCGATACGGTGATGACAAGCTTCGCCATCACCTGCCTCATCAGTATTCTTTGGCTGTTCTTCACCTATAGCCTCGCGTTCCGCGCCGGCACGCCGTTCATCGGCGGGCTCGATCGCGCGTTCCTCCAAGGCATTGTCAGCGATATTGCCAAGGGCATCGGCAATCCCAATCCGCTGGCGCCGACGATCCCCGAGACCGTCTACTCGATGTTCCAGTTGACCTTCGCGATCATCACCGCGGCGCTCATCGCCGGTTCGTTCGCCGAGCGCATGAAGTTCTCGGCCATGCTCTGGTTTATCGGCCTGTGGGCGATCTTCGTCTATTCGCCGATCGCGCATTGGGTGTGGGGACCGGACGGCATTTTCAACAGTGCCAATCCCGACGCCAAGATCCATGTGCTCGATTTCGCCGGCGGCACGGTGGTGCACATCAACTCGGGTACCGCCGGACTGATGGCGGCGCTGATGCTCGGCAAGCGCAAGGACATCGCGCCGCCGCACAACATGGTCTACACGCTGATCGGCGCCTCGCTACTGTGGGTCGGTTGGTTCGGCTTCAATGCCGGCTCCGCCGTGAGTGCCGGCATGCAGGCCGGCATGGCGATGGCGGTGACGCACATCGCCACCGCGACGGCAGCATTCACCTGGATGCTGGTCGAGTGGATGATGCGCGGCAAGCCGACCGTCATCGGTATTTGCTCGGGTGCAGTGGCCGGACTCGTCGCCATTACGCCGGCCTCCGGCTTCGTCGGCCCGATGGGAGCGTTCGCCATCGGCGTCGCCGCCGGCATCGTTTGCTACTGGGGGGTCACTAGCCTTAAGCACTTCTTCGGGTATGATGACGCGCTCGATGCGTTCGGCGTGCACGCCGTCGGCGGCGCCACCGGCGCTATCCTCACCGGCGTGTTCGCCATCGAGGCCTACGGCGGCACCGCCGGCCTGATCGAGGGCAATCCCGGCCAGGTGATCAATCAGCTCATCGGTATCGGCAGCGTCTTCGTCTACGACGTGGTCGTGACCCTGATCATCCTCAAGATCGTCGACATGGTCATCGGGCTGCGCGTCAGCGAGGACGTCGAGCGCGAAGGTCTCGATCTCGCCTTGCATGGAGAGACCGTGCAGTAGCTGACGGACGATTGTGGGCGCAGACCCACTCCTCTGGCCAGAGGCCCCGGCATAAGCTGGGGCCTCTTCAGTTTTTGCACGCCCGTCCGTGCCGCGCTCTTGCCTTGCAGAGATCTCACAGACCAGCCGGCAATCGGCCTGCTGAACGGCGCGACCGCGGCCGCTGAGACAACCTGCGTCTGGACACGAGCCCGCCGGAGTTGGTATGCCCGGTTGAGGCGCTCAAAATCGCCGTGTTCAGGGAGGAATCCATGGTGCGTAGCTACGTTGTCGCGGCAGCCCTCGCCGCGCTTTGGCTTTCCGTGGCGGACGGTGGGTTCGCCCAAGATACCGTCAAAATTGGCTTCATCCTGCCGATGACTGGCCAGCAGCAGTCGACCGGCAAACAAGAATCCGCAGCGATCAAGCTCTTCATGGCGCAGCACGGCGACACCGTCGCCGGCAAGAAAATCGAGCTCATCGTCAGGGACGACTCCGCGGTGCCCGACAATACCAAGCGCATCGCGCAGGAGCTGATCGTCAATGAAAAGGTCGCGTTCGTTGCCGGTTTCGGCATCACACCAACCGCGCTCGCGGTCGCTCCGCTGTCGAAGGAATCCAAAACACTCGAAATCGTCACCGCGGCCGGCACCTCGATCATTACCGAACGGTCGCCCTACATTGCGCGCACCAGCTTCACAATGGCGCAATCGACCGTGCCGATGGCCGACTGGGCGGCGGACAACGGCATCAAGAAAGTGGTGACGATGATCTCCGACTATGGGCCTGGTATCGACTCCGAGCAATCCTTCACGGCCGAATTCAAGAAAAAAGGCGGTGAGGTGCTCGAGGCAATCCGCTTCCCGCTCGCCAGTCCCGATTTCGCGCCTTTCCTGCAACGCGCCGCCGACCAAAAACCCGATGCGATCTTCGTCTTCGTTCCTTCCGGGCAAGGCGGCATTTTCGTCAAGCAGTTCGTCGAGCGCGGCCTCGACAAGGCAGGCATCAAGCTCATCGGCCCCGGCGACACCATGGATGACGACCTGCTCAACGGCATGGGCGACGCGGTGATCGGCACTGTCACGGCGCATATGTACTCGGCCGATCACGACTCGGCGACCAACAAGGCGTTCGTTGCCGCGTTCGAGAAAGCCAATGGCGGCATGCGGCCGAACTTCATGGCGGTCAGCGCCTATGACGGCATGCACCTTATCTACGAGGCGCTGAAGAAGACCGGCGGCAAGACCGACGGCGACTCGCTCATCGACGCCATGAAGGGCATGGCCTGGGAATCGCCGCGCGGCCCGATCTCGATCGATCCGCAGACGCGCGATATTGTTCAGAACATCTACATCCGCAAGGTCGAGAAAAAGAACGGCCAGCTCTATAACGTCGAGTTCGCCACCTTCCCGGCCATCAAGGATCCAATCAAGGCCGCGGAGCAGAAGTAATTCACCTTTCCCCGCCGGCGGGGGAGGAGGTCGTCGCGCGAAGCGCGGCGGGTGAGGGGCCTCGCCGTGATTCTGAGCGTGGCGGCGACGCCCCCTCACCCCACCCTCTCCCGGCAAGCGGGAGAGGGAGAATGGGGCACTGATGCTGACGATCCTGTTCGATGGTTTAGCCTACGGCATGCTGCTTTTCGTGCTGGCATGCGGCCTTTCTGTCACGCTCGGCCTGATGAATTTCATCAATCTGGCGCACGGCGCCTTCGCCATGGCCGGCGGCTATTGCACGGTAATCCTGGTCAACCGTCTGGGCGTGCCGTTCGCGCTCGGGCTGCCGATCGCATTTCTGGTCACGGCGGCGCTCGGCGCTCTCTTTGAGCGCACGCTCTACGTCCACGTCTACCGCAGGAGCCATCTCGACCAGGTGTTGTTCACGATCGGGCTGGTGTTCATGTCGGTCGCGGCCGTCGATTACGTGATGGGCTCTTCGCAGCAATTCGTGCTTATTCCCGAGGCCCTGCAAGGCCATTTCATCGTGTTCGGCATCGGCATGAGCAAATATCGCCTGCTCATTATCCTGATCTGCGGCCTGCTCACGGTGGCGCTGCAACTGAT